>NZ_CP076408.1:0-10000 GCF_018861275.1 Bacillus sp. JNUCC-22
ATGGAGAATATATTGGATCTTTGGAATCAAGCTCTAGCTCAAATTGAGAAAAAGCTAAGCAAACCGAGTTTCGAAACTTGGATGAAGTCGACGAAAGCCCATTCGCTGCAAGGGGATACCTTAACCATCACCGCTCCCAATGAATTTGCCAGAGACTGGCTGGAGTCCAGGTACTTACATCTCATTGCAGATACCATATACGAATTAACCGGGGAAGAATTGAGCGTCAAATTTGTCATTCCTCAAAATCAGGACGAAGAAAACTTTTTACCGAAACCGCAAGTGAAAAAAGCGGCAAAAGAGGAACCGTCTGATTTTCCCCAAAGCATGCTCAACCCGAAATATACATTCGACACATTCGTCATCGGATCGGGAAACCGATTCGCCCATGCAGCATCACTGGCTGTGGCGGAAGCACCCGCTAAAGCGTACAACCCTTTATTTATATACGGTGGAGTCGGCTTAGGAAAAACCCACTTAATGCACGCGATCGGCCATTATGTCATTGATCATAATCCTTCAGCCAAAGTGGTGTACCTGTCTTCTGAAAAATTCACAAATGAATTCATCAACTCAATCCGCGATAATAAAGCCGTTGATTTCCGCAACCGCTACCGGAACGTTGATGTACTTTTGATAGATGATATTCAATTTTTAGCCGGAAAAGAACAAACACAGGAAGAGTTTTTCCATACATTCAACACGCTTCATGAAGAAAGCAAACAAATCGTGATTTCCAGCGACAGACCGCCGAAAGAGATCCCGACCCTTGAAGACCGCCTGCGTTCGCGGTTCGAATGGGGATTGATTACGGATATCACACCGCCGGATCTGGAAACGCGGATTGCCATCCTGAGAAAAAAAGCGAAGGCGGAAGGTCTTGATATTCCGAACGAGGTCATGCTTTACATCGCGAATCAGATTGACAGCAACATCCGCGAACTGGAAGGGGCATTAATCCGGGTTGTCGCCTATTCATCCTTAATCAATAAAGACATTAACGCAGACCTGGCTGCAGAAGCATTGAAAGATATTATTCCGTCTTCTAAGCCGAAGGTCATTACGATAAAAGAGATTCAGCGGATTGTCGGACAGCAGTTCAACATTAAGCTTGAAGATTTCAAAGCGAAAAAGCGCACGAAATCCGTGGCGTTCCCAAGACAAATTGCGATGTATCTTTCAAGAGAAATGACGGATTCTTCTTTGCCTAAAATCGGGGAAGAATTTGGCGGCAGAGACCATACAACCGTCATTCACGCCCATGAAAAGATTTCAAAACTGCTGATTGATGACGAGCAGCTTCAGCAGCAGGTGAAAGAAATAAAAGAACTGCTTAAATAATAGTGCCCTCGGATGAATCGGGGAAAGTGTGAATAACTTTTTCATAGCCATACACAGTCTGTCCACATGTGGATAGGCTGTGTTTCCTGTCTTTTTCACAACTTATCCACAAATCCACAGGCCCTACTATTACTACTGCTATTTTTAAAATATATTAATTATATTATCCGTTAGGAGGATAAACATGAAATTTACGATTCAAAAAGATCGTTTAGTCGAAAGTGTACAAGACGTTCTAAAAGCCGTTTCATCCAGAACCACAATTCCCATTCTCACCGGTATTAAGATCGTCGCCTCAGATGAAGGAGTATCTTTCACAGGAAGTGACTCTGATATTTCAATCGAGTCATTCATTCCGAAAGAAGAAGATGATAAAGAAATCGTGACGATCGATCAGCCGGGAAGTATCGTGCTGCAAGCGCGTTTCTTCAGCGAAATCGTTAAAAAACTTCCAATGGCGACTGTTGAAATCGAAGTTCAAAATCAATATTTAACGATTATCCGTTCCGGAAAAGCCGAATTTAATTTAAACGGCCTTGATGCAGATGAATATCCGCATCTGCCGCAAATCGAAGAGCATCACGCCATTCAGATTCCGACGGATCTTTTGAAAAACCTGATCCGCCAAACGGTGTTCGCTGTGTCCGCCTCAGAAACACGCCCTATCTTGACAGGTGTAAACTGGAAAGTCGAAAACGGTGAATTATTATGCACTGCCACGGATAGCCACCGACTCGCTTTAAGAAAGGCGAAGCTTGATATTCCGGAAGACAGCTCTTATAACGTGGTCATTCCTGGGAAAAGCTTAACCGAGCTGAGCAAAATTCTTGATGACAACCAAGAACTGGTTGATATCGTCATTACAGAAACCCAAGTTCTGTTCAAAGCGAAAAACGTATTGTTCTTCTCAAGATTGCTTGACGGAAACTATCCGGACACGACCAGCTTAATTCCGCAGGAAAGCAAAACGGAAATCGTCGTGAACACGAAGGAATTTTTACAGGCGATAGACCGTGCTTCTTTATTGGCGAGAGAAGGCCGCAACAACGTTGTAAAGCTTTCTGCCAAACCGGCGGATTCGCTGGAGATTTCATCAAATTCTCCGGAAATCGGGAAAGTGGTCGAAGCTGTGCTGGCTGACCAGATTGACGGCGAGGAATTAAATATTTCATTCAGTCCAAAATATATGATGGACGCACTGAAAGTACTTGAAGGAGCGGACATCCGTATCAGTTTTACGGGAGCGATGAGACCGTTTCTTATCCGTACGCCGAATGATGAAACCATCGTTCAGCTCATCCTTCCGGTCAGAACGTATTAATCAAACAGAATGTGCTGCCGGCTTAGTTCGGCAGCTTTTCTATTCATCAGCCGCTCCCTCAAGTTTTCCCTTTCCTTATTTCAGGATTTTTTAGTACAATTAGATATTAGTGATATTTGAAAGAGGTCGATATTATGGCAAATCCGATTTCGATTGATACAGAAATGATTACGCTTGGCCAGTTTTTAAAATTAGCCGATGTGATTCAGTCCGGCGGCATGGCGAAGTGGTTTCTGAGCGAGCATGAGGTGACTGTCAACAATGAACCTGACAATCGCCGCGGCAGAAAGCTTTACGTTGGAGACGTGGTCGCGATTGAAGGATTTGGTTCATTTCAAGTCGTCAATTAAAGCGGGTGACAGCGGTTGTATATCCAAAATTTAGAATTAACATCCTACCGTAATTATGAGCGCGCTGAGCTTCAATTCGAAAACAAGGTGAATGTGATCATCGGGGAAAATGCCCAAGGCAAAACCAATCTGATGGAAGCCATCTATGTCCTTTCGATGGCAAAATCACACCGCACCTCAAATGACAAAGAACTTATACGGTGGGACGAAGACTATGCTAAAATAGAAGGAAGAGTGATGAAGCGAAACGGGGACATCCCGATGCAGCTTGTCATCTCCAAAAAAGGTAAAAAGGGCAAGGTCAATCATATAGAGCAGCAAAAACTCAGTCAGTATGTCGGAGCGCTGAACACCATTATGTTTGCCCCTGAGGATTTAAATCTCGTCAAAGGAAGCCCCCAGGTGAGGAGGAGATTTCTCGATATGGAGATCGGGCAGGTTTCTGCCGTTTATCTGTATGATTTATCTCTTTATCAAAAAATCCTTTCACAGCGGAATCATTTTCTGAAACAGCTGCAAAGCCGGAAACAGACTGACCGGACCATGCTTGACGTTCTCACTGATCAGCTGATTGAAGCAGCCGCAAAAGTTGTCGCCAAACGTCTGCAGTTTACGGCGCAGCTTGAAAAATGGGCGCAGCCGATCCATTCCGGCATTTCCCGGGGACTTGAAGAACTGACGCTTAAGTACCACACGGCGCTTGATGTATCAGATCCCAAAGATTTGTCGAAAATAGGTAACAGCTACCAGGAGTCTTTTTCGAAATTAAAAGAAAAAGAAATAGAACGAGGCGTCACATTATTCGGACCGCATCGGGATGATGTCCTTTTTTATGTGAACGGACGCGATGTGCAGACGTACGGTTCGCAGGGACAGCAGCGTACGACGGCTTTGTCTTTGAAGCTGGCCGAAATAGATTTGATTCATGAAGAAATCGGAGAATACCCCATTTTACTTTTGGATGATGTACTAAGCGAGCTGGATGATTACCGACAGTCCCATTTGCTTCATACGATCCAAGGCCGTGTGCAGACATTTGTCACCACGACAAGCGTGGATGGCATTGACCACGATACCTTACATCAAGCAGGAATGTTCCGTGTGGAAAACGGTACGTTAGTGAAGTGAAGAAATGAGGTGAGCGATTGTATATTCATTTAGGTGACGACTTTGTCGTTTCAACACGCGATATCGTCGGCATTTTTGACTGCAAGGTCAATGTATCGCCGATCGTTGAAGAATTTCTGGACAGACAGAAAGAAAAAGTAGTGCCGTCCGTAAACGGCACGCCAAAGTCTATCGTAGTCACGACTGAGAATATATATTACTCTCCCTTATCTTCCGGCACACTGAAGAAACGTGCGCAATTTATGTTAGAAATAGATTCTTAGCGGATCTTTACAATGAATATATCGTTTAAGAAAAGTGTAGGTGAATGTGCATGGCTATGGAACAGCAGCAAAATAGTTATGATGAGAATCAGATACAGGTATTAGAAGGTTTGGAAGCTGTTCGAAAGAGACCGGGGATGTACATCGGATCAACTAACAGCAAAGGCCTTCACCACTTGGTGTGGGAAATCGTCGACAACAGTATTGACGAAGCCCTGGCCGGTTATTGTACAGATATTAACATCGAAATTGAAAAAGATAACAGCATTACCGTTAAGGACAACGGGCGCGGGATTCCGGTCGGTATCCAGGAGAAGATGGGCCGCCCTGCGGTTGAAGTCATCATGACCGTTCTCCACGCCGGCGGTAAATTTGACGGAAGCGGATATAAAGTATCCGGCGGTCTTCACGGTGTAGGGGCGTCTGTCGTAAACGCCTTGTCGACCACTCTTGACGTTACGGTTCATCGTGACGGAAAAATCCACTATCAGGCGTACGAGCGCGGTGTACCTGTGGCCGATCTTGAAGTGATCGGTGATACTGATAAGACCGGAACGATTACGCACTTCGTTCCGGATCCGGAAATTTTCAAAGAAACAACCGAATACGACTATGACCTGCTTTCAAACCGTGTCCGGGAATTGGCCTTCCTGACAAAAGGCGTAAACATCACGATTGAAGACAAACGTGAAGGACAAGAACGGAAAAACGAGTACCACTACGAAGGCGGAATCAAAAGCTATGTTGAGTACTTAAACCGTTCCAAAGAAGTCGTTCATGAAGAGCCGATTTATATCGAAGGCGAGAAAGACGGCATAACGGTTGAAGTTGCATTGCAATACAACGACAGCTATACAAGCAATATTTATTCTTTCACAAATAATATCAACACATACGAAGGCGGCACGCATGAAGCCGGATTTAAAACCGGTCTGACCCGTGTCATAAACGACTATGCAAGAAGAAAAGGGATTTTCAAAGAAAATGACCCGAATTTAAGCGGGGATGATGTGAGAGAAGGGCTGACTGCCATTATTTCAATTAAGCACCCTGATCCGCAATTCGAAGGTCAGACGAAAACGAAGCTCGGCAACTCCGAAGCGAGAACGATCACTGACACGCTGTTTTCTTCTGCGCTGGAAACATTCCTTCTTGAAAATCCGGACTCAGCCCGCAAAATCGTTGAAAAAGGTTTAATGGCCGCAAGAGCGCGGATGGCAGCGAAAAAAGCGCGGGAATTGACCCGCCGCAAAAGTGCGCTTGAGATTTCCAATCTGCCGGGCAAACTGGCGGACTGTTCTTCTAAAGATCCGAGCATTTCCGAGCTGTATATCGTAGAGGGTGACTCTGCGGGCGGATCAGCGAAACAGGGACGGGACCGTCACTTCCAAGCCATTCTGCCGCTGCGCGGTAAGATTCTGAACGTTGAGAAAGCCAGACTTGATAAGATTCTCTCAAACAATGAGGTCAGATCAATGATAACGGCCCTCGGAACAGGAATCGGAGAAGATTTTAATCTTGAAAAAGCGCGTTATCATAAAGTGGTCATCATGACGGATGCCGATGTTGACGGCGCCCACATCAGAACGCTTTTATTAACGTTCTTCTACAGATACATGCGGGAAATCATCGAAAACGGCTATGTCTACATTGCCCAGCCGCCGCTTTATAAAGTGCAGCAGGGAAAACGGGTGGAATACGCTTATAATGATAAGCAGCTTGATGAGCTGTTAAAAGAACTTCCGCAATCACCTAAGCCCGGCCTCCAGCGTTATAAAGGTCTTGGAGAAATGAACGCGACTCAGCTTTGGGAAACGACAATGGACCCTGCGACCAGAACGCTTCTGCAAGTTAATCTTGAAGATGCAATGGACGCTGACGAGACTTTTGAAATGCTGATGGGTGACAAAGTAGAACCACGGAGAAACTTCATAGAAGCAAACGCCAGATACGTGAAAAATCTTGATATTTAACCAAGAAAGCCTTATTTTCGTTAAGAAATAAGGCTTTTTTCTCAAAGCGGCTTCTAAAGCCTCTGAAAACCCGCAAAACCCGTATATTCTACTAAATTAATGTGTATAAACACAAGTTTATTGATATAATGGAGAATAGTGAAATCGTATTGAAGATCATAATGGACAATCTACTCCCACATTATTTCATGTGATACTTCAGGGAGGTTTTTTTAATGAGTGAACAAAACACACCACAAGTACGTGAAGTCAATATCAGTCAGGAAATGCGGACATCCTTCCTGGACTATGCAATGAGCGTTATCGTATCCCGGGCGCTTCCGGATGTGCGTGACGGTCTGAAGCCGGTTCACAGGCGGATTTTGTACGCAATGAATGATTTAGGCATGACCAGTGACAAACCATATAAAAAATCTGCCCGTATCGTCGGTGAAGTTATCGGTAAGTACCACCCGCACGGTGACTCAGCGGTTTACGAATCAATGGTCAGAATGGCGCAGGATTTTAACTACCGCTACATGCTTGTTGACGGACACGGCAACTTCGGTTCGGTTGACGGCGACTCAGCGGCCGCGATGCGTTACACAGAAGCGAGAATGTCAAAAATTGCAATGGAAATCCTCCGGGACATTACGAAAGATACGATTGATTATCAAGATAACTATGACGGCGCAGAAAGAGAACCTGTCGTCATGCCTTCGAGATTTCCGAATCTGCTCGTAAACGGAGCTGCCGGTATTGCGGTCGGAATGGCGACAAATATTCCTCCGCATCAGCTTGGGGAAGTCATTGAAGGCGTGCTTGCCGTAAGCGAGAATCCTGAGATTACAAACCAGGAGCTGATGGAATACATCCCGGGCCCGGATTTTCCGACTGCAGGTCAGATTTTGGGCCGGAGCGGCATCCGCAAGGCATATGAATCCGGACGGGGATCCATTACGATCCGGGCTAAGGCTGAAATCGAAGAGACATCATCGGGAAAAGAAAGAATTATTGTCACAGAACTTCCTTATCAGGTGAACAAAGCGAGATTAATTGAAAAAATCGCAGATCTTGTCCGGGACAAAAAAATCGAAGGAATTACCGATCTGCGTGACGAATCCGACCGTAACGGAATGAGAATCGTCATTGAGATTCGCCGTGACGCCAATGCTCACGTCATTTTGAATAACCTGTACAAACAAACAGCCCTGCAGACGTCTTTCGGAATCAACCTGCTGGCGCTCGTTGACGGACAGCCGAAGGTACTGAGCCTGAAACAATGTCTGGAGCATTATCTTGATCACCAAAAGATTGTGATCCGGCGCAGAACGGCTTACGAACTTCGCAAAGCGGAAGCGAGAGCTCACATTCTGGAAGGTTTAAGAATCGCTCTCGATCATTTAGATGCTGTTATTTCTCTTATCCGCAGTTCCCAGACGGCTGAAATTGCGAGAACGGGTTTGATCGAACAATTCTCACTGACTGAAAAACAAGCGCAAGCCATTCTGGATATGCGCCTTCAGCGATTAACCGGTCTGGAGCGCGAAAAGATTGAAGAGGAATATCAATCACTTGTTGCGCTTATCGCCGAGCTGAAAGATATTTTAGCCAATGAAGAAAGAGTTCTTGAGATCATCCGTGAAGAACTTAATGAAATCAAAGAGCGTTTCAATGATGAGAGACGCACTGAAATCGTGACGTCCGGTCTTGAAACAATTGAAGATGAAGATCTTATCGAGAGAGAAAACATCGTCATCACACTGACCCATAACGGCTATGTTAAACGTCTCCCGGCGTCCACATACCGCAGCCAAAAAAGGGGCGGAAAAGGCGTACAGGGAATGGGAACGAATGAAGATGACTTTGTGGAACACTTAATTTCCACATCAACGCACGATACGATCCTGTTCTTCTCTAATAAAGGGAAGGTATACCGTTCTAAAGGATATGAAATCCCTGAATACGGCCGTACGGCAAAAGGCATTCCGATTATTAACCTTCTGGAAGTTGAAAAAGGCGAATGGATTAATGCCATTATTCCGGTCAGCACGTTTGATGAGGAGCAATACCTCTTCTTTACGACCAAACAAGGGGTGTCGAAACGTACGGCACTGTCCCAGTTTGCGAATATACGGAATAACGGACTGATCGCCCTAGGTCTCCGGGAAGACGATGAACTGATGGCCGTCCGCCTGACTGACGGCAAGAAACAAATCATCATCGGAACGAAGAACGGTTTGCTGATCCGTTTCCCTGAAGAAGATGTAAGACAAATGGGACGCACAGCTGCGGGTGTTAAAGGCATCACGCTGACAGACGATGATGTCGTTGTAGGCATGGAGATTCTTGAAGAAGACTCCCACGTCCTCATAGTGACAGAAAACGGCTACGGCAAACGCACACCGGCTTCAGAATACAGAGTTCAAAGCCGGGGCGGAAAAGGCCTTAAAACATGTAAAATCACTGACAGCAACGGTCCGTTAGTAACCGTGAAAGCAACAAAAGGCGAAGAGGACTTAATGATTATTACGGCAAGCGGCGTGTTAATCAGAATGGATATTAATGATATCTCCACTACGGGACGCGTAACACAAGGCGTCCGTCTGATTCGCATGTCTGATCACGAGCATGTAGCCACTGTGGCGCTTGTGGAAAAGAATGAAGAAGAGCCGGAAGAAACGGAAGAAGTATAAACGTAAAAGCGCAGCTGTAACAGGCTGCGCTTTTACTATATAAAGAAATGAAAAAAAGCTTTGACACATAATGATGATGCTGATATAATAATTTTTGTTGTCTTTTTAATAGAAAGGCAAGCCTAGCGAAAATATTTTTCAAAAAAAGTATTGACCTAGCAAACTGAAAATGTTATGATTAAGAGGTCGCTTCGAGAGAAGTGAAAAAAGTTCTTTGAAAACTAAACAAGACAAAACGTACCTGTTAATTCAAAGTTTTAAATAAATCGCACAGCGATGTGCGTAGTCAGTCAAACTACTTTATCGGAGAGTTTGATCCTGGCTCAGGACGAACGCTGGCGGCGTGCCTAATACATGCAAGTCGAGCGGACAGATGGGAGCTTGCTCCCTGATGTTAGCGGCGGACGGGTGAGTAACACGTGGGTAACCTGCCTGTAAGACTGGGATAACTCCGGGAAACCGGGGCTAATACCGGATGGTTGTTTGAACCGCATGGTTCAGACATAAAAGGTGGCTTCGGCTACCACTTACAGATGGACCCGCGGCGCATTAGCTAGTTGGTGAGGTAACGGCTCACCAAGGCAACGATGCGTAGCCGACCTGAGAGGGTGATCGGCCACACTGGGACTGAGACACGGCCCAGACTCCTACGGGAGGCAGCAGTAGGGAATCTTCCGCAATGGACGAAAGTCTGACGGAGCAACGCCGCGTGAGTGATGAAGGTTTTCGGATCGTAAAGCTCTGTTGTTAGGGAAGAACAAGTGCCGTTCAAATAGGGCGGCACCTTGACGGTACCTAACCAGAAAGCCACGGCTAACTACGTGCCAGCAGCCGCGGTAATACGTAGGTGGCAAGCGTTGTCCGGAATTATTGGGCGTAAAGGGCTCGCAGGCGGTTTCTTAAGTCTGATGTGAAAGCCCCCGGCTCAACCGGGGAGGGTCATTGGAAA
>NZ_CP076408.1:12500-32500 GCF_018861275.1 Bacillus sp. JNUCC-22
GTGAAGCAAGACCGGAAGGACTTGTGGAGCGCTTAGAAGTGAGAATGCCGGTATGAGTAGCGAAAGAGGGGTGAGAATCCCCTCCACCGAATGCCTAAGGTTTCCTGAGGAAGGCTCGTCCGCTCAGGGTTAGTCGGGACCTAAGCCGAGGCCGAAAGGCGTAGGCGATGGATAACAGGTTGATATTCCTGTACCACCTCCTCACCATTTGAGCAATGGGGGGACGCAGGAGGATAGGGTAAGCGCGGTATTGGATATCCGCGTCCAAGCAGTTAGGCTGGGAAATAGGCAAATCCGTTTCCCGTGAAGGCTGAGCTGTGATGGCGAGCGAATTATAGTAGCGAAGTTCCTGATTCCACACTGCCAAGAAAAGCCTCTAGCGAGGTGAGAGGTGCCCGTACCGCAAACCGACACAGGTAGGCGAGGAGAGAATCCTAAGGTGATCGAGAGAACTCTCGTTAAGGAACTCGGCAAAATGACCCCGTAACTTCGGGAGAAGGGGTGCTCTGTTAGGGTGCAAGCCCGAGAGAGCCGCAGTGAATAGGCCCAGGCGACTGTTTAGCAAAAACACAGGTCTCTGCGAAGCCGTAAGGCGAAGTATAGGGGCTGACGCCTGCCCGGTGCTGGAAGGTTAAGAGGAGCGCTTAGCGTAAGCGAAGGTGCGAATTGAAGCCCCAGTAAACGGCGGCCGTAACTATAACGGTCCTAAGGTAGCGAAATTCCTTGTCGGGTAAGTTCCGACCCGCACGAAAGGCGCAACGATCTGGGCACTGTCTCAACGAGAGACTCGGTGAAATTATAGTACCTGTGAAGATGCAGGTTACCCGCGACAGGACGGAAAGACCCCGTGGAGCTTTACTGCAGCCTGATATTGAATGTTGGTACAGCTTGTACAGGATAGGTAGGAGCCTTGGAAACCGGAGCGCCAGCTTCGGTGGAGGCATCGGTGGGATACTACCCTGGCTGTATTGACCTTCTAACCCGCCGCCCTTATCGGGCGGGGAGACAGTGTCAGGTGGGCAGTTTGACTGGGGCGGTCGCCTCCTAAAAGGTAACGGAGGCGCCCAAAGGTTCCCTCAGAATGGTTGGAAATCATTCGCAGAGTGTAAAGGCACAAGGGAGCTTGACTGCGAGACCTACAAGTCGAGCAGGGACGAAAGTCGGGCTTAGTGATCCGGTGGTTCCGCATGGAAGGGCCATCGCTCAACGGATAAAAGCTACCCCGGGGATAACAGGCTTATCTCCCCCAAGAGTCCACATCGACGGGGAGGTTTGGCACCTCGATGTCGGCTCATCGCATCCTGGGGCTGTAGTCGGTCCCAAGGGTTGGGCTGTTCGCCCATTAAAGCGGTACGCGAGCTGGGTTCAGAACGTCGTGAGACAGTTCGGTCCCTATCCGTCGCGGGCGCAGGAAATTTGAGAGGAGCTGTCCTTAGTACGAGAGGACCGGGATGGACGCACCGCTGGTGTACCAGTTGTTCTGCCAAGGGCATCGCTGGGTAGCTATGTGCGGACGGGATAAGTGCTGAAAGCATCTAAGCATGAAGCCCCCCTCAAGATGAGATTTCCCATTCCGCAAGGAAGTAAGATCCCTGAAAGATGATCAGGTTGATAGGTCTGAGGTGGAAGTGTGGCGACACATGGAGCTGACAGATACTAATCGATCGAGGACTTAACCAATTTGAATGTATGCTTACTGTTATCTAGTTTTGAGAGAACACTCTCAATGGTTTGGTGGCGATAGCGAAGAGGTCACACCCGTTCCCATGCCGAACACGGAAGTTAAGCTCTTCAGCGCCGATGGTAGTCGGGGGTTTCCCCCTGTGAGAGTAGGACGCCGCCAAGCTATATTATGGTAAAGGCAGCTCATCATGAGCTGCCTTTTTTGTTTATAAGTATTGCTTTAGAAAATTAGAAACGTAATACGGAAATTTTCGTTCCGTGACCTCTAAGAACCGGCGGATCATCACATAATCATCACTGACATGCTGTGTCAGCAGTTCATACCACCACTCCGTTTCATATCTCGCAATCATCCCGATATTGTAGAGGACCAAATAATGAATAATCATTTCCGGAAGATGGAGGAAGTGATCACGCTGAGAGGGAATATAATATTGATTTTTCTCCAAGTGAAACAATAAATTTGGCGAAGACCAAGGTTCTCTGTCTATCGGGTCAGCCTCAAAAACCAAGTGGTTATGGTCTTTCCTCAGAAAAGACCACTTCAAATGATGGCTGATATATTCAGCAAAGCGGGAATCAGACATATTGTAATGAATTACCGCATGCTCAGGCACTGAAATAAGGTCATCTTTGAGCTCTACTCGGGTCAGCCAATTCTTTTTCTCTTGGAAGTAAAAGACAGTATGCAATTCAGGTATGGCTGTCAGCAATTTCTTCATTGTGTACCGTTCTTCCTCAAGACCAGCTATCCCGAATAAGTGCTTCATTACATGAATACATAAGCCATTGCGCTGCACCTTCACTTCATCATCCCTAAAGGAGTAATTTTGCTTTTTGCGTTTCCGGGCAGTCACGCCATGCGCGAGTACTGAGGCATGGCTTGGATAGCTTGGATCTGTGGTCAGAAGGCAGGCTTTCAGCAATTGTGACATCCCGTAAAACAACAGAATAGGCTTAATTTCTAAAGGGGAAAGAGATGCCTGCTTATAAAAGGACTCGGCGTGTTTGATAAAGAATATGAAGCGCTCACTGTTCTTAAACGCATATCGTTTTGGTTCTTCCATACCGCTTTCTGTATAGATTTTATTTAGAAATTTCTGGGAAGATTCTACGGAATAAAATAATGATAACTCTTTCCACTCATGATCTCTCATATGTATTTTTAAACCCTTTCCTTTATCTAAATATTTCAACTCTTTTTCGCTTCCTTGACATGCTGTTTTCTAGTTGATAATCTACATATAATATTTTGCCGAAAAGAGGGGGATTTACTAATGTGGGAAAGTAAATTTTCAAAAGAAGGCTTAACGTTCGATGATGTACTGCTCGTACCGGCTCAATCAGACGTACTTCCGCGTGATGTGGATTTATCTGTTGAACTGACAAAGACGTTAAAGCTTAACATTCCTGTCATCAGTGCGGGAATGGATACAGTAACAGAATCAGCTATGGCGATTGCGATGGCCAGACAGGGCGGCTTGGGCATTATCCATAAAAACATGTCCATCGAACAGCAGGCTGAACATGTTGACAAAGTCAAACGTTCTGAACGGGGCGTTATTACAAATCCCTTCTTTTTAACACCTGATCATCAAGTATTCGATGCGGAGCATTTGATGGGGAAATACAGAATTTCCGGTGTTCCGATCGTAGATAATAAAGACGATCAAAAGCTTGTCGGTATCATTACAAACCGTGATCTTCGCTTTATCTCTGATTATTCAATGAAAATCAGTGATGTCATGACAAAAGAAGAGCTGGTTACGGCTTCTGTGGGAACCACATTAGACGAAGCAGAAAAAATCTTACAGAAACATAAAATTGAAAAACTTCCGTTAGTGGATGACCAAAACAAATTAAAAGGTCTTATCACGATCAAAGATATTGAAAAGGTTATCGAATTTCCGAATTCATCTAAAGATGAACACGGACGCCTTATTGTCGGCGCTGCGGTAGGCGTGACAGGCGATACAATGACACGCGTCAGCAAGCTTGTTGAAGCGAATGTCGACGTTATCGTGGTTGATACGGCTCACGGACATTCCAGAGGCGTACTGAACACAGTTGCGAAAATCCGTGAAACATATCCTGAACTGAACATTATCGCAGGAAATGTTGCAACGGCTGAAGCGACAAAAGCTCTGATTGAAGCCGGAGCAAATATTGTCAAAGTGGGAATCGGACCTGGTTCTATCTGTACGACACGCGTCGTTGCAGGTGTAGGCGTACCGCAGATCACTGCCATTTATGATTGTGCCACTGAAGCGAGAAAACACGGTGCGACAATTATCGCAGACGGCGGTATTAAATTCTCCGGAGATATTACGAAAGCGTTGGCTTCAGGCGGACATGCCGTAATGCTCGGAAGCCTGCTTGCCGGTACTTCAGAAAGCCCGGGAGAGACTGAAATCTATCAAGGCAGAAGATTTAAAGTGTATCGCGGTATGGGTTCTGTCGCTGCCATGGAAAAAGGCAGTAAAGACCGATATTTCCAAGAAGAAAATAAGAAATTCGTCCCTGAAGGTATCGAAGGACGGACTCCGTACAAAGGTCCTGTAGAAGAAACAGTGTATCAGCTTGTCGGCGGTCTTCGTTCAGGTATGGGATATTGCGGTTCAAAAGACTTGCGCGCTTTAAGAGAAGAGGCTCAATTCATCCGTATGACAGGTGCCGGACTTCGCGAAAGTCATCCGCATGATGTCCAAATTACGAAAGAATCACCAAACTATACAATCTCATAATTGTTACAAATAAAAAACATTTGACAGGGTCGCTGACTCTGTCTATTTTTTTTATATCGAGTGTGATAAAATTTATACTGTTGTGTTTTGAATTTGAATATGTCCTTAACGGCTTAATTATAGATTTAAAATGAATGACGGAGGTCGTAAGATTGAACATCACGAAATGGAAACAGCTGTTGGTGTCATTAGTGGTACTGGCACTGGCCGCAACTTGCTTTGTTCCAATGTCTAAAGCGGAGGCAGCCGGCAATGACCCGATTGATGTCAACGCATCAGCTGCGATAATGATTGAGGCTTCATCGGGAAAAATTTTATACAGTAAAAATGCAGACAAAAGACTGCCGATTGCCAGCATGACAAAAATGATGACTGAATATCTGCTTCTGGAAGCCATTAAAGAAGGAAAAGTGAAATGGGATCAAACGTATACTCCTGATGATTATGTCTATGAAATTTCTCAAGACAACAGTTTATCAAACGTCCCCCTTCGAAAAGACGGCAAATACACGGTTAAAGAACTGTATCAGGCTATGGCGATTTACTCTGCCAACGGAGCCGCGATTGCAGTTGCCGAAATTCTTGCCGGAACTGAAACGAAATTTGTCGCTGAAATGAATGCGAAAGCCAAAGAATTAGGCATGACAAACTATGATTTTAAAAATGCCACAGGGCTTGTGAATGAAGACCTTCACGGCAAGCAGCCGCAAGGAGAAGGCGTTAAAGAAGAGAGTGAAGTTTCTGCTAAAGACATGGCGCTTCTTGCAGACCGCCTGATCACTGATTATCCGGAAGTTCTCAAAACAACAAGCATCGCTAAGACGAAATTCAGAGCCGGCACTGATGATGAAATGGACATGCCGAACTGGAACTTCATGTTAAAAGGTCTTGTTTCTGAATACCCTGGCGTTGACGGCTTAAAAACGGGTTCTACTGATTCTGCGGGATCTTGTTTTACAAGCACAGCACAGCGGAACGGAATGCGGGTCATCACCGTTGTATTAAACGCAAAAGGCAACCTGCATACCGGACGTTTTGATGAAACGAAAAAAATGCTCGATTACGCATTTAACAGCAATTTCTCAATGAAAGATCTTTACCCTGAAGGCTCTCAAGTAAAAGGGCACAAAACGATTGACGTTGAAAAAGGGAAAGACAAGCAAGTCGATATTGTTACTGACAAGGCGCTTTCTATTCCTGTGAAAAGCGGGGATGAAAAGAACTATAAAGCCGAAGTGACTTTAGATAAAAAAGAAATCACGGCTCCTGTGAAAAAGGGAACGAAAGTCGGAACGCTGACAGTTACATACAAAGGCAGTGACAAAGACTATGGCTTCCTCAAATCCAAAGAGTTCAGCGTGAATCTTGTAACGAAAAATGATGTAGATAAAGCAAACTGGTTTGTTCAGATGATGCGCGGCATCGGCGGATTCTTCTCCGGTATCTGGAACAGCGCCGTTGACACGGTAACAGGCTGGTTTTAAGAAATAAGAAAGAGCTCTGATGAAAGTTAGGGCTCTTTTGCTTAATATACTGAAAAAACCAAATTATTAGTAAAAAAATGATATCTATCTTATTCATCTCGCTGTAAAATAAGAATACCCATATGAAATATTGTATTTCTGGGATACAATAAGAGATAGAAATTATCTAACTATACATTGACTAGGGGGACCAAATAATGGCTCAAACAGGTACTGATCGTGTAAAACGCGGCATGGCGGAAATGCAAAAAGGCGGCGTCATCATGGACGTTGTAAATGCTGAACAAGCGAAGATTGCGGAAGAGGCGGGAGCTGTTGCCGTAATGGCGTTAGAACGCGTTCCGGCTGATATTCGCGCTGCCGGCGGTGTTGCCCGCATGGCTGATCCGACAATCGTTGAAGAAGTAATGAATGCTGTATCCATTCCCGTAATGGCAAAAGCGCGTATCGGACATATCGTTGAAGCGCGTGTCCTTGAAGCAATGGGAGTAGATTACATCGATGAAAGTGAAGTTCTGACTCCGGCTGACGAAGAATTTCATTTAAATAAAAACGAATATACAGTCCCGTTCGTATGCGGCTGCCGTGATCTCGGCGAAGCAACGCGCCGTATCGCCGAAGGAGCTTCCATGCTTCGTACAAAAGGCGAACCGGGAACAGGAAACATTGTGGAAGCTGTCCGCCATATGAGAAAAGTAAACGCGCAAGTGCGCAAAGTTGTTGCGATGAGCGATGATGAGCTGATGACTGAAGCTAAAAACCTCGGCGCTCCTTATGAACTGCTTCTTCAAATCAAGCGTGACGGCAAACTGCCTGTAGTGAACTTTGCTGCCGGCGGAGTAGCGACGCCTGCTGACGCGGCATTGATGATGCAGCTTGGCGCTGACGGCGTATTTGTCGGTTCAGGTATTTTCAAATCAGACAACCCTGCTAAATTCGCCAAAGCAATTGTTGAAGCAACGACTCATTACACAGACTACAAACTGATCGCTGAGCTTTCTAAAGAATTAGGCACAGCGATGAAAGGAATCGAAATCTCAAATCTATTGCCGGAACAGCGTATGCAAGAACGCGGCTGGTAAAACCATAGGAGAGCTGGAAGCATGTTAACAATTGGTGTACTTGGACTTCAAGGAGCAGTAAGAGAACATATTCGTTCAATTGAAGCATGTGGTTCAAAAGGTGTCGTCATTAAGCGTCCTGAACAGCTGAATGACATCGACGGCTTAATCCTGCCGGGCGGGGAAAGCACGACGATGCGGCGTTTAATGGATACGTATCATTTTATGGAGCCGCTTCGCGAGTTTGCCGCCCAAGGCAAGCCGATGTTCGGCACATGCGCCGGTCTGATTATTTTAGCCAAAGAGATAGCGGGAACGGATAACGCTCATCTAGGGCTGTTGAACGTTGTCGTCGAGCGTAATTCCTTTGGCCGTCAGGTTGACAGCTTTGAAGCTGATCTGACGATTAAAGGCCTTGATGAGCCGTTTACGGGTGTATTTATTCGCGCACCGCATATTTTAGAAGCCGGAGAAGATGTTGAAGTGCTTTGTGAGCATAACGGACGCATCGTGGCTGCAAAGCAGGGGAATTTCCTCGGCTGCTCATTCCATCCTGAACTGACGGATGATCACCGGGTGACAGAGCTGTTTGTGAAGATGGCGGAAAAGCATAAGCAGGAAACAGCTGTATAAAACAGTTGAAAACCGCTGATACTTATAGTACATTATAAACACAAATAAAGATCGAAAAGCGTTGACAGGAAGCAGTAGGGAGCCTCTCTTTCAAAGAGAGCCGATGGGTGGTGCGAATCGGTGAAAGATGCTGTCCGAATCCGTCCTTGAGCGAAATGCTGAAAACTAGTAGGCATTTACGGGAAAACCGTTATGTGTTAAAGCGGGAAGCAAGTGTGAGCTTGTTTTCAATCAGGGTGGCAACGCGAGAGCTCTCGTCCCTTTTAGGGGATGAGGGCTCTTTTTTATTTTCGATAAAAACAGATAGGAGTTGTTAGGCATGATTGATACGAAGGTGCTGAGAGCCAATTTTCAAGAGGTAAAAGCGAAGCTCATTCCAAAAGGCGAAGACTTATCTGACTTTGACAAGTTTGAAGAGCTGGACGAAAAGAGAAGAGAGCTTATCGGTAAAGTAGAAGAACTGAAGGGAAAACGCAATGAAGTATCTCAGCAGGTCGCCGTTTTGAAACGGGAGAAAAAAGACGCTGATCATATTATTAAAGAGATGCGCGAAGTGGGCGAAGAAATTAAGAAGCTTGATGAAGAGCTTCGTACTGTCGAAACGACGCTCGAAACCATCCTTCTGTCTATTCCGAACATCCCGCACGATTCAGTGCCCGTCGGGGAAACGGAAGATGATAACATTGAAATTCGCAAGTGGGGAGAGGCGCCGGCATTTTCATATGAGCCGAAACCGCATTGGGATATCGCAGACCATTTAAACATTCTTGATTTCGAACGCGCTTCAAAAGTAACAGGCAGCCGGTTTGTGTTTTATAAAGGATTAGGCGCCCGCCTCGAACGCGCGCTCTACAACTTTATGCTGGATCTTCACGTTGATGAATATGATTACACGGAAGTCATTCCTCCTTATATGGTAAACCGTACGAGCATGACAGGTACGGGACAGCTTCCTAAATTTGAAGAGGATGCTTTTAAAATCAGAGAAGAGGATTATTTCTTAATTCCGACGGCGGAAGTGCCGATTACAAATATGCACCGCGATGAAATCTTATCCGGTGAGAACCTGCCGATCAATTATGCCGCATTCAGCGCTTGCTTCCGTTCAGAAGCGGGATCTGCCGGTCGTGATACACGCGGTTTGATCCGCCAGCATCAGTTCAACAAGGTTGAGCTTGTGAAATTCGTGAAGCCGGAAGATTCTTATGAAGAGCTTGAAAAACTGACAAATCAAGCTGAGCGGGTGCTTCAGCTGCTTGAACTGCCGTATCGTGTCATGAGCATGTGTACCGGTGATCTCGGCTTTACAGCCGCGAAAAAGTACGATATTGAGGTATGGATTCCAAGCCAAGACACATACCGTGAAATTTCTTCTTGCAGTAACTTTGAGGCCTTCCAGGCGAGACGCGCAAACATTCGATTCAGACGCGAAGCGAAAGGCAAGCCGGAGCATGTGCATACATTAAACGGTTCAGGTCTGGCAGTCGGCAGAACAGTAGCTGCCATCTTAGAAAACTATCAGCAGGAAGACGGAAGTGTCATCATTCCGAAAGTGCTTCGTCCTTATATGGGAAATAAAGAAGTCATCAAACCGTAAAAGGTGCGCCCTAGAGGCGCGCCTTTTTTGCTGCCCGGTATAGAGCGGCGGCATTCCGGGCTGTGCTTTCAAGGTTAAAACGGCCGGATGCTATGGCGTCTTCAAGACTTACAGCGCCGGACACGATAGAAAATACAGCCGTTATTCCTGCGCTGTAAACATGCTCGAAATTCTTGCCTAAGGAGCCCGCCAATGCGATAACGGGAATTTCTTGAGCGGAAGCACGTTCGGCGATCCCGGCGGGGGTTTTGCCGAATATCGTTTGTCCGTCTATCTGCCCCTCTCCGGTAATGACAAGGTCAGCGCCTCTTATCTGATCTGAGAAGGACAGTGTATCTAATACAACGTCAATCCCGCTTTGAAGTTCTGCCTGTAAGAAAGCGATCAGTCCGGCGCCTAAACCTCCCGCGGCGCCCGCGCCTTTTACGGTATCCGCTTCGATATCGTGCTGACGTCTCAATATGTCAGCGAAATGGCGTAAGTTGCGATCCAATACAACTTTAGTCTTCTCGGACGCCCCTTTTTGCGGGCCGAAGACATATGACGCGCCGTTTTCACCAGTCAGAGGATTTTCGACATCACATGCGGCACGGATACGGATATGTTTCAGATCAGGAGAGAGACCGTTTATATCAATAGAAGCTAGGGTGTGCAGAGCGCCTCCGCCGTCAGGTATCTCCAGACCTTCCTTATTTAAGAAACGCACACCGAGCGCGCTCGCCATTCCTGTTCCGCCGTCATTGGTTGCGCTCCCGCCAAGCCCGATGATGATCTCACCCGCCCCGCGGGAAGCTGCATCTGCTATCAGTTCACCAGTTCCTCTTGTCGTTGTGTTCAACGGATCTCTGAGATGGCGGGGAACGAGATGGAGTCCCGATGCTTCCGCCATTTCAATGACTGCCGTGCGTCCGTCTCCCAGAAGTCCATATGCGGCGTTTACCGGCGTTCCCAGCGGACCGGTCACAGTTTTTTGGATGATGCTTCCGCCAGTGGCATCCGTCAAAGCCTGAACGGTTCCTTCTCCGCCGTCGGCCGCGGGTATCTTGATATATTCCGCGTCAGGGAAGACCGCTTTGAATCCTTTTTCTATGCTGTCAGCGGCTTCTTTTGATGTCATGCTTTCTTTGAAAGAATCCGGTGCAATGATGATTTTCATTATGTTCTCCACCTTTATGAGCAGGTATCTGTTTGAATCTATTCTTGATTTTTACTGTGTTTTCCTGCCCGTATGGCATAATGAGGTTGAATTGGACGCAAGACTTTTGTATGATAGTAAAGCTGACGGACAAGCCGTTTAAGAAATAAAATAAAAAAAATGAAAAAGCGCTTGACTGAAATTTAGGTCATGTGGTATATTATTAAATGTCGATACGGAGGAATACCCAAGTCTGGCTGAAGGGATCGGTCTTGAAAACCGACAGGGGTGTCAAAGCCCGCGGGGGTTCGAATCCCTCTTCCTCCGCCATATTGATTTTAAACCTAATGAAACTCGAGCATATATTGGAGATTGTTTTGTCCGCTGCATGTGATGCAGCGGATTTTTTATATGCAAAAAAAGCGATTTTCTCTGTTCGGGGAAAATCGCTTTGTTATTTTTATTTATTTCTGTTTTCGTTGATCACGTGACTGATTTTTTCGATCAAAGGTTCCAGTGACTGTTCATCAGCTTCAAGGTCATAATCTTCAATGCGTACTTTCAGCACAGGGCAGGCGTTAAAACCGCTGATCCAGTCTTCGTACCGTGTATACATCTCTTCCCAATAGGAGCGGTTTGTCTGCAGCTCCATCTCGCGGCCCCGCTTTTCAATCCGGTTTATAATGTTTTCAAGGTCGCCTTCTAAATAGATCAAAACATCAGGATGCGGGAAGTACGGCGTCATGACCATCGCCTCAAATAGACTTGTGTATGTTGTGTAATCTGTCAGCGACATGGTTCCTTTATCGGCATGCATTTTTGCGAATATGCCTGTATCTTCATAAATCGAACGGTCCTGCACGAATCCGCCGCCTGATTCAAACATGTTTTTCTGCTCTTTGAACCGCTCAGCCAGAAAATAAATTTGCAAATGGAAGCTCCAGCGTTCAAAATCGTGATAAAACTTCTCTAAATAAGGGTTTTCATCCACTTCCTCAAGTGAGGTATGAAACCCGAGCCGTTTTGCTAAAGCTTTGGTCAAAGTCGATTTTCCGACTCCTACCGTTCCCGCTACTGTGATAATGGCGTTGTTTGGAATATGAATGTCTTTCATTTAATAAGCTCCTTTACCTGACGGGCAATTCTTTCATAGTCTGTCTTATTCAAAACAAAGTCTTCAGTATCACCGTCAATGGTCAGTACAGATATATCCGGATCTTCTTCCTGAAGCTGTCTGATGGCTGTGTCGTAATCTGCAATGAGACGTTCCAGATATTGATGCTCGATATTTTTCTCAAACGGGCGCCCGCGTTTTTCAATGCGTTGAAGCAATGTCGGCAGGCTTGCCTTTATGTATACAATGATGTTCGGTTTCGGCAGGTCGTGAGTGAGCAGATGATAAATCTGCTTATATTTCTCAAGCTTTTGGCCGTGCAATGTACGCTCTGCGAAAATAACATTTTTATAAATATGATAATCGGACAAAACGGGCTGTCCTTGTTTTAAATAATCTCGATCGGTGTCTTCAAGCTGTTTATACCTGTGACATAGAAAAAACATTTCAAGCTGGAAACTCCACTCCTCGATATTGTCATAAAACTTATCGAGATAAGGGTTGTCTTCCACAATCTCATTAATCATAGGAAAACCGAGCTCTTCAGAAAGCATCGTAGCGAGTGTCGTTTTTCCTGCCCCGATAGGACCTTCTACCGCGATAAAAGGGGCTCTGTTCATTGAAAATCCTCCTTAATTCTGCAAACATCCGTCAGCTGCCGGCCTTTATATTGTATCACACTCTCAGAAAAGCCCATGAAAAAAGACGCTTCCAATTAACGAAACGTCTCTTTTACAATATGAAATTGATCGTTGAGCAAAAGCCAGTTTTGCGGGAAAGAAAGGCCGAGTTTCCAATAGCTGATTCCTCTTAAATGAAGTTCTTTAATTAAATTGAATTTCGCTTGAATGGATCGTGCGTCTTCAAACCATACTTCATGCCGTCTCTGATTTTCATCCGTGTATCGGAAGAATGGAGCCTGGGCGGTTTCGTCATATTGAATGTCGACTTTATGGCGTGCTGCCAGAGCGATTGCCTGCTGAGGACTGACGGCTTTGGCTGTCGTTCCCTGTTTAAAAGGCAGTGTCCAATCGTAGCCGTACATGTTCTGGCCCATAACGATTTTTGAAGAAGGCATTTCCGTCAGCGCGTACTCAATGACATTTCTTACAGGGCCGATAGGTGATACGGCCTGAGCCGGGCCTCCGCTGTACCCCCACTCATATGTCATGATTACGACAAAATCGACGATTTCTCCATGTGCCCTATAGTCATGTGCTTCGTACCATTTGCCGGCCTGAGTCGCGCTCGTTTTCGGAGCAAGCGCCGTTGAAATCTTCCAGCCTTCCCGATGAAAAATCGTCCTCGCTTCACGTAAAAAACGATTGTAGGCTTCTCTGTCCTGTGGACGTAAATATTCGAAATCAAAGTGAATATCGCGAAAGCCGTACTTTTTAGCCGTGGAGACGATTTCCTGAAAGAGTTTTGTTTTCACTGTATTGTCATTCAAGATGAGCCGCCCGAGTTCATCGCTGAATGCGTCATTTTCAAGGTTGGTGATGATCATCATCAGTGTGGTGTTGTGCCTGTCACTGATACTTTTTAAATTGGTCAGAGGCGGTTCCTTTAAAGTCCCGTTCCGCTGCACTTGAAAACTGAATGCGCCAAGGTATGTTAAATAAGGAGAGGCCTCCCTTGCCGCCTGCTGCAGATTAGCGCTTACGCTCGTTCCCCGCGGTTCTATATATGCGTTTGATTCGATATCGGGCTTATTCGCCTGCTGCGGAATGTAAAGGCTGGTTCCGACTCTCAATGTGGTGCCGGGCTGAATTCCGTTAACCCTCGCAAGCTCCGCGGCCGATTTATGAAAACGGCCGGCGATTGCCGCGAGAGTATCACCTTGTTTCACTTCGTAATATTGACCCTCAATCGGGATGACAAGGGTTTGTCCGACAACCAATGTATTTGGATTAGGCAGTTTATTTGCTTCCGCAATGACATTTGCGGCAGTCCGGTAGCGCGCCGCAATAGCGGAAAGCGTGTCGCCCCGTTTCACTATATAGATCTGAATGAAAAACGCCTCCTTTCATATCCGCTATCAAATATATGAAAAAAGGAGGCTGATCATGTTTATTTTTCGGCGGTAATTTGTTTTTCCGTGGTTATTTCTGCGAAGAGAACATTCTCCATCATGGTCAAAGCGAAATCATTGTCTTCGTCGTTATTGGAAGCGGTGCAGTCTTTCGGAATGGCAATGCTGTATTCTCTCATATAGGCGTCGTTGGCCGTGAACAGCACACAAATGTTCCCGGCAATCCCCGTGATGACTAATCGGTTCACTTGTAATTCGGTCAGAAGGGTGTGAAGCGCTGTTTCGTAAAAAGCGGAATGCTTCGGTTTAATGAGAAAATAATCATCCGGCTGAGGCGAAATTTCTTTTATAATGGGGGCGCTTCTGTCGTTGCTGCATTCCTCCCTGATGGCATCAATATCAGCCTTCCAGAGCCCGTAATGATCATTAATATAAATAATCGGCCAGTTGCTTTGTTTTGCATGCTTCTTTAATGATAAAATACGGGGGACAATTTGTTTGGTTTTTTCAGCAAGACGTTCGCCCATATCAAATTGAAAATTGTTGATCATATCGACAATCAGAAGGGCTGTGTTGTTAGGTTCAGACAATACCGGCAACTCCTTTCTGCTGGGGTATTCCTATTTTAACCTTTATGAGACATGAAAAAACTTAAGAAGAGAGCTCGAACCTATGAATGATGAATATTATATGAGAGAAGCCATAAAAGAAGCGAAGAAAGCCGAAGCGAAAGGTGAAGTGCCGATCGGAGCAGTTCTTGTTCTGCATGATGAGATCGTGGCGCGGGCGCATAATCTGCGGGAGACTGAACAGAGGTCGCTTGCCCACGCCGAAATGCTGGCGATAGACGAAGCGTGCCGTAAGCTGGGGACATGGAGACTTGAGGATGCCGTTCTTTATGTCACTTTGGAGCCGTGTCCGATGTGCGCGGGAGCCGTCGTGCTTTCGAGAGTCGATAAGGTCGTATTCGGCGCATTTGATCCCAAGGGGGGCTGTACAGGAACGCTGATGAACCTCTTGCAGGAAGAGCGGTTCAACCACCAAGCGGAAGTGGTGAGCGGCGTGCTCGGAGAAGAGTGCGGAGAAATGCTCAGCGCTTTTTTCAGAAAGCTGCGCCGGCAAAAGAAAGACATGAGGAAAAAGTTGTCTGAGTAGTACGGTTGCATTTTCTGCCTGAAGCAGATATACTTATGTGTGCATCATGAATGGTGCTCATATAAAAATTTGATATTTATTTTGCCGTGCTAAGCGGGGAGGTAGCGGTGCCCTGTACCCGCAATCCGCTCTAGCGGGGCCGAATCCCTTCTCGAGGTTCGTTTACTGTAAGGTCTGCCTTAAGTAAGTGGCGTTGACGTCTGGGTCCTGCGCAATGGGAATTCATGAACCATGTCAGGTCCGGAAGGAAGCAGCATTAAGTGAAACCTCTCATGTGCCGCAGGGTTGCCTGGGCTGAGCTAACTGCTTAAGTAACGCTTAGGGTAGCGAATCGACAGAAGGTGCACGGTAAATCAATCATCAAATTTCAGACTCACCTGTTTATGGCAGGTGAGTTTTTTCGTATATGAAAAACGGGTTTTGGCGTTAAAAGCACGTTCATGTATAATAAACATGATGAATAACAGAGGAGGGCGCATCCTGTGGGTTACCAAGCTTTATATCGAGTATTTAGGCCTCAGCAGTTTGAAGATGTGGTCGGACAGGAACACATTACGAAAACGCTGCAAAATGCCCTTTTGCAAAAGAAATTTTCTCATGCATATCTGTTTTCTGGACCGCGGGGAACGGGAAAAACCAGTGCAGCTAAAATATTTGCGAAAGCAGTCAACTGTGAGCACGCCCCCGTAGAAGAACCGTGCAATGAATGTGCGGCGTGCAAGGGGATCACAAACGGCTCTATATCAGATGTGATTGAAATAGATGCGGCGTCGAATAACGGCGTAGACGAAATCCGCGACATCCGTGACAAAGTAAAATTCGCCCCGTCGGCCGTCACCTACAAAGTATATATTATAGATGAGGTGCATATGCTCTCTATCGGCGCATTCAATGCGCTTCTGAAAACGCTGGAAGAACCGCCGGCACATTGCATTTTCATATTAGCTACGACTGAGCCTCATAAGATTCCTTTAACCATTATCTCCAGATGTCAGCGTTTTGACTTCAAACGGATTACATCCAAAGCAATTGTCGGACGAATGAAGACAATCGTCGATGCAGAGCAGCTGAAGGTGGAAGAAGGAGCCCTTGATATCATAGCGAGTGCTGCGGACGGAGGAATGAGGGACGCGCTGAGCCTGCTCGATCAAGCCGTATCATTCAGCGGTGAGGAGCTGTCGGTGGATGACGCATTGCTCATTACCGGAGCCGTTTCTCAGCACTATATTGGGAAACTTGCATCTGCTCTTCACAGCAAACAGGTTTCCGGGGCATTGGAAACACTGAATGAATTGCTCCAGCAGGGGAAAGATGCGGCCAAACTGATTGAAGATATGATTTTCTATTTCAGGGATATGCTCTTGTACCAGGCCGCTCCCGGTTTAGAAGGAGTCCTGGAGAAGGTGAAGGTCGATGAAACGTTCCGGAATCTGAGCGGTGATATACCGGCCCCCGCTTTATATGAAATGATTGATATCCTGAATAAAAGCCATCAGGAAATGAAGTGGACGAACCACCCAAGAATCTTTTTTGAAGTGGCTGTCGTGAAAATATGCCAGACGGCACAGCAATCCGCGGGAGATATCCCTGAGGTCGGCATGCTGATGAATAAGATCCAGCAGCTTGAGCAGGAAGTGGAAAGACTGAAAACCTCCGGTGTGAAGGTTCAGATGGAAAGCGCTCCGAAAGAAGCTCCGCGTCCTCAAAAAGGCGGAAAAAGCCATTACAAAGCTCCAGTCGGAAGAATTCATGAGATATTGAAGGAAGCCACAAGACCTGATCTTGAACAGCTTAAAAGCAGCTGGGGTAAGCTGCTGGCACACCTGAAACAGCAGAATAAGGTGTCTCATGCGGCTCTTTTGAATGACAGTGAACCGGTGGCTGCTGCTCAAAAGGCATTTGTGCTTAAATTTAAATACGAAATCCATTGTAAAATGGTTGCAGAAGACAATAACGGAGTCCGTACGAATCTTGAACAGATTCTCGAATCAATGCTCGGGAAAAGAATGGATTTGATTGGCGTTCCGGAAGCACAATGGGGTAAAATAAGAGAAGAATTTTTAAATGATCACCAGCAGGAAAGTGAAGGATCAAACGAACCGGCTGAAGAAGATCCGCTGATTGCAGAGGCGAAAAAACTTGTCGGAGCGGATTTAATCGAAATAAAAGACTAATAAGATGAAAGAGAGTGATTGAATATGCGTGGCGGAATGGGAAACATGCAAAAAATGATGAAACAAATGCAAAAAATGCAAAAGGATATGGCGAAGGCTCAGGAGGAGCTTGCTGAAAAAGTGCTTGAAGGCACAGCGGGCGGCGGAATGGTGACTGTAAAAGTCAACGGCCAAAAAGAAGTTGTAGACGTTGCCATTAAAGAAGAAGTCGTTGATCCGGAAGATATCGAAATGCTTCAGGACCTGATTCTTGCCGCAACAAACGACGCCCTCAAAAAAGTGGATGACATGACGAATGAGACAATGGGACAATTTACAAAAGGAATGAACATACCGGGTTTATTCTAGGGGGATAAATAAACATGCAGTATCCTGAACCAATATCAAAGCTGATTGACAGCTTTATGAAATTGCCAGGGATCGGACCGAAAACAGCGGTTCGTCTGGCTTTTTTTGTTCTAGGTATGAAAGAAGACGTGGTATTAGATTTCGCGAAAGCATTAGTAAATGCGAAGCGCAACCTGACATATTGTTCGATTTGCGGACATATTACAGATCAGGACCCTTGTTATATATGTGAGGACACAAGAAGGGATAAGTCTGTTATTTGTGTCGTGCAGGACCCTAAGGATGTTATCGCAATGGAGAAAATGAAGGAATATAACGGCCAGTATCATGTTCTTCACGGCGCGATTTCACCAATGGACGGCATCGGCCCGGAGGATATTAAGATTCCGGAGCTGCTGAAACGTCTTCAGGATGATCAAGTGACAGAAGTCATTCTCGCAACCAACCCTAATATTGAAGGGGAAGCAACAGCGATGTATATATCAAGGCTGTTAAAGCCCTCAGGCATCAAGCTCTCCCGTATTGCCCACGGTCTGCCCGTCGGCGGTGATTTGGAATATGCTGATGAGGTCACTCTTTCAAAAGCTCTTGAAGGAAGACGTGAATTGTAAGGGAGGAAAAGGCAAGGCATGGGTTTTCTTCGCAGAAATACATTAAGAAAAGAGTTTGACGAGAAGCTGATAGAACAGCTCTTTAAACAAAAAGAAGAATGGAACAGGCAGAAGAGTCTGGTCGAGAAAAGTCTCGAGCCCTCCGCTGAGGTGTTGTTTGAGCTGAAAGTCGCTGAATCTAAATACTTTTTCTATTTAAAAGAAGCGAAGCAGCGGAATTTGAAAATGAGCAGATGGAAGTAAAAGGTCTATTCTCCGGGGTCTTCTCATAAGCTTGTACTAAACAAGCGAGGGGGAAGATTCATGGAGCCTTTTTTCATTATCGGTTTGATTGTCGGTCTGGTTGCTTTGCTTTTTTTATGGGGAGTATCTTCAAAACCTTTAAGATGGATTGGTGTGACTGCGATTAAGTTTATTGCCGGCGCGATTTTGCTGGTGGGTGTGAACTTGTTCGGAGGCAGTCTCGGTATTCATATCCCTGTTAACCTGATTACAACGGGCATCAGCGGGATTCTGGGGATTCCCGGCATCGCTGCTTTGATAGTCATTAAACGCTTCATCATTTAATTTGTCGATTATTGTTGACATGTCGGATTAAGGGTGGTATTCTAATATACGTCGCTGATGACGAAACGATTTTTTGAAAAAGAAATTTTAAAAAGTTGTTGACGGCACTAACACTGATGTGTTAAGATAATTAAGTCGCTTCAAGAGCGGCGGACAAAGTTCTTTGAAAACTAAACAAGACAAAACGTACCTGTTAATTCAAAGTTTTAAATAAATCGCACAGCGATGTGCGTAGTCAGTCAAACTACTTTATCGGAGAGTTTGATCCTGGCTCAGGACGAACGCTGGCGGCGTGCCTAATACATGCAAGTCGAGCGGACAGATGGGAGCTTGCTCCCTGATGTTAGCGGCGGACGGGTGAGTAACACGTGGGTAACCTGCCTGTAAGACTGGGATAACTCCGGGAAACCGGGGCTAATACCGGATGGTTGTTTGAACCGCATGGTTCAGACATAAAAGGTGGCTTTGGCTACCACTTACAGATGGACCCGCGGCGCATTAGCTAGTTGGTGAGGTAACGGCTCACCAAGGCAACGATGCGTAGCCGACCTGAGAGGGTGATCGGCCACACTGGGACTGAGACACGGCCCAGACTCCTACGGGAGGCAGCAGTAGGGAATCTTCCGCAATGGACGAAAGTCTGACGGAGCAACGCCGCGTGAGTGATGAAGGTTTTCGGATCGTAAAGCTCTGTTGTTAGGGAAGAACAAGTGCCGTTCAAATAGGGCGGTACCTTGACGGTACCTAACCAGAAAGCCACGGCTAACTACGTGCCAGCAGCCGCGGTAATACGTAGGTGGCAAGCGTTGTCCGGAATTATTGGGCGTAAAGGGCTCGCAGGCGGTTTCTTAAGTCTGATGTGAAAGCCCCCGGCTCAACCGGGGAGGGTCATTGGAAACTGGGGAACTTGAGTGCAGAAGAGGAGAGTGGAATTCCACGTGTAGCGGTGAAATGCGTAGAGATGTGGAGGAACACCAGTGGCGAAGGCGACTCTCTGGTCTGTAACTGACGCTGAGGAGCGAAAGCGTGGGGAGCGAACAGGATTAGATACCCTGGTAGTCCACGCCGTAAACGTTGAGTGCTAAGTGTTAGGGGGTTTCCGCCCCTTAGTGCTGCAGCTAACGCATTAAGCACTCCGCCTGGGGAGTACGGTCGCAAGACTGAAACTCAAAGGAATTGACGGGGGCCCGCACAAGCGGTGGAGCATGTGGTTTAATTCGAAGCAACGCGAAGAACCTTACCAGGTCTTGACATCCTCTGACAATCCTAGAGATAGGACGTCCCCTTCGGGGGCAGAGTGACAGGTGGTGCATGGTTGTCGTCAGCTCGTGTCGTGAGATGTTGGGTTAAGTCCCGCAACGAGCGCAACCCTTGATCTTAGTTGCCAGCATTCAGTTGGGCACTCTAAGGTGACTGCCGGTGACAAACCGGAGGAAGGTGGGGATGACGTCAAATCATCATGCCCCTTATGACCTGGGCTACACACGTGCTACAATGGACAGAACAAAGGGCAGCGAAACCGCGAGGTTAAGCCAATCCCACAAATCTGTTCTCAGTTCGGATCGCAGTCTGCAACTCGACTGCGTGAAGCTGGAATCGCTAGTAATCGCGGATCAGCATGCCGCGGTGAATACGTTCCCGGGCCTTGTACACACCGCCCGT
>NZ_CP076408.1:37500-162500 GCF_018861275.1 Bacillus sp. JNUCC-22
AGGTCAACCCTGATGATCTGCAGATGAAGAACAAAGGGTTTATCGCCCGGCTGTTTAAAAGGATGTCCGGTTCTGTACAGGAAGTGCTTTCGAAATATCAAAAGACAAGTGTGCAGATTGACCGTATCAGCAGAAGGCTGGAACATTCTAAAAATGTGCTGTTGAGTGACAATAAATTGTTAGATCAGCTGTACGCCCAAAATAAACAATACTTTTCTGATTTAACTATGTATATAGCAGCGGGGGAATTAAAAATAGATGAGCTGAAAACAAAGCTGATACCCGAAGCGGCAAGAAAAGCCGAATTACAAGAACACAATCAAATGGCCGCGCAGGAAGTGAATGATCTTCGCCAGTTTGCTGACCGTCTGGATAAGAGGGTGCATGATCTGCTGCTGAGCAGGCAGATTACGCTTCAGAGTGCGCCGCAAATCCGCCTGATTCAAAACACGAATCAGGCACTGGCAGAGAAAATTCAGTCCTCCATTGTTACAGCTATTCCTTTATGGAAGAATCAAGTCGCCATCGCGCTGACGCTTATGAGGCAGCGGAGTGCGGCAGATGTGCAGCAGAAGGCGGCGGATACGACAAATCAATTGCTGCTGAAAAACGCCGAACTTCTGAAAACAAGTACAGTCGAGACCGCCAAAGCCAATGAGCGCGGACTTGTTGAGGCAGAAACCCTCAAAAAAGTGCAGGAAAGCTTAGTCAGCACACTTGAAGAAATCATGTCTATTCAAGAAGAAGGCAGGATGAAACGCAGGCGTGCCGAGGAGGAGCTTGTTATCATGGAAGGCGATTTAAAAAAGAAGCTGCTTGATATGAGGTCCGGCCGGGATAACGGCTAGATGGCAAAAGTCTTAGCTTTAAGTTGGCTCGCAGTCACGATATAATAAGAAAGACAGGCAAAGGATTTGTTTAAAAATGGACACACCTTTATATACAGCGCTGATGAAGCATGCGCACCGAAATACGTATTCTTTTCATGTTCCGGGACATCACAATGGAGATGTCTTTTTTGATGAAGCCAAATCTGTATATCAATCTCTTTTATCTATTGATATGACTGAGATCACGGGTCTTGATGACTTGCATCACCCGACGGGGGTCATTAAGGAAGCGCAGGAATTGGTGAGCAGATTTTACGGCTCTCAGGAAAGTTTCTTTCTCGTCAATGGAACGACCGCCGGCAATCTGGCGATGATTTTAGCTGTTTGTGAACCGGGTGAACCGATTCTGATCCAGCGTAATTGTCACAAGTCTGTTTTTCATGCGGCGGCATTGGCCGGAGCCAAGCCGGTTTATTTGGCACCGGAAATCGATGAAAACATGCATGTACCGGCACATGTATCCCTTTCAGTCATCGAAAAAGCGCTGGCGTCATATCCGAACGCGAAAGGACTTGTTCTGACCAATCCGACTTACTACGGACACGCCGCCGATTTGACTGCGGCAGTTAACAAAGCCCATTCATACGGCGTTCCTGTACTGGTGGATGAGGCTCATGGGGCTCACTTTGTGTTAGGCCAGCCTTTCCCGCCTTCATCATTGGCTATGGGGGCGGACGCCGTTGTTCAATCGGCTCATAAAACGCTTCCGGCTATGACAATGGGGTCTTACTTTCATTTGAACAGCACCAGAATTGACAGAGATCGATTAACTTATTATATAAGCAGTTTGCAAAGCAGCAGCCCGTCATACCCGATTATGGCATCTTTAGATACGGCGCGCGCTTATGTGCAGGATATTGCTGAAAAAGGGACACTTCCCGTTCATATGGAGCACATTGAGAAAATCAAACGAAGATTCGCATCAATTTCTTCTATTGAAATAATCGAGCCTTCCGGATATGGACTGCGGGCGGACCCGTTAAAATTAATTCTTCGGTCAAAGCTCGGACATTCCGGCTATTCATTACAACGCATTTTGGAGAGTGAAGGCATTGTTGCCGAGCTGGCTGACGAGTACCAAGTATTGCTCGTGCTGCCGATAGGCGGCCGGCGGATGATAGAACAGGCAGCCGTAAGAAACATACAGCAGAAACTGGAGAATACACCGCCCGATAAATTGCCGGATGCCGTGAGATGGACATTTCCGTCCATATCGACACTTGAATACCCGCAAAATGAGATGCGGAAGTTTAAAAAAGAGCTTACAGATATAAATAAGGCGGCCGGGCGCTTGCATGCGGGCAACATTATTCCTTATCCGCCGGGAATTCCGCTGATCATGGACGGAGAACGGATAACAGAAGAGATCGTACAAAAGCTTTCCCGTTTAATCGGCATGGACGCGCATATTCAAGGCTTGTTAAACGGGGAACAATTACTTGTCTATATAGAAGAGGAGAAATCATGAGCGGTTTATTTATAACATTTGAAGGTCCTGAAGGTGCAGGGAAAACGACTGTGCTTCAGGAAATGAAAGAGATTCTGTCGGCAGAGGGGCTCCCGGTGACAGCGACAAGAGAACCGGGCGGCATCGACATTGCGGAACAGATCAGAGAAGTGATCTTAAATAAAAACAATACACTGATGGATGCAAAAACGGAGGCGCTGCTTTACGCCGCGGCGAGAAGACAGCATTTAGCCGAAAAGGTGCAGCCTGCATTGAAAGAAGGCCGCATTGTGCTGTGCGATCGTTTCATCGACAGTTCGCTGGCTTATCAAGGCTATGCGAGAGGGCTCGGCATTGATGAAGTCCTTTCTATCAACCAGTTTGCAATCGGCGATACGATGCCTGATGTCACCATCTATTTTTCTATTGAGCCGGAAGAAGGGTTGAAACGGATTACGTCGAATGATTCAAGAGAGAAGAATCGTCTCGATCTTGAGGCCCTGCACTTTCACACAAAAGTACGGGAAGGATACCAAAAGGTCATGCAGCGTTTTCCGGAAAGATTTCATACAATCGACGCTTCGAAAAAGAAGGAACTCGTCATTCAGGACGCACTTCAAGTGATAAATGAAGCATTGAAAAAAATTCAGTTGTGACCTGTTTCTCATAAGTTGCTATAATGAATGTAACGACAATGTTCTTTCCAACCTAAAGGGGGCCTAGAGAATGAAACTAATAGTGGCAGTGGTGCAGGATCAGGACAGCAACAGGCTTTTGAAAGTATTAACCGACCACAACTTCCGGGTGACGAAGCTTGCGACAACAGGCGGATTCCTTAAATCAGGCAATACGACGTTTATGATCGGGGTGGAAGATATCCGTGTCGATAAGGCGCTCAGCCTTATTAAAGAGAATGGCTGTAAACGTGATCAGATGATTGCCCCGGTATCCCCGATGGGCGGGAATGCGGATTCCTACGTTCCATATCCCGTCGAAGTGGAAGTCGGCGGAGCGACGGTCTTTGTTCTCCCGGTCGATGAATTTCATCAATTTTAAGGATTTGACGACGTGAAAATAAATTCTGACTTACGTACATTTATTGAGAAAAAGCAGCAGCCTGCTTATAAAGCGGCAGAGCTTTCCGGAACGTTTAAAAGTTCAATGGACAGCCAAAGCAGCAAGCTGAAATTTGATCAGCTGAGCAGGTTCTTAACGGATATAGAAACGTTCGGGAAAAGGCTGACGAAGTCGAGAAACTTCAAAGACTTAGCGAAATTCAAAGGATTGGTAAAACGTTTTGTAAAAGAGGCCGTAGACAGCGGATTATCGCATGAGACGGAGAAAAGCTTTGACCTGTACGGCAGCAGCCGGACTCTGGGGCTTGTGAAAGAAATAGATGAAAAACTGCTTCAGCTGACGGAAGAAATGTTAGATCAGGAAAAACCGGCAATTGATTTGCTGGATCGAATCGGAGAAATAAAAGGTTTATTGATTAACCTTTACACATAGAGAGTGATACAATGGCAATATCATGGAAGGAAATGACCGGGCAGCAGCCCAGAGTGATGCGGCTTTTGCATAACAGCATTGAAAAGAAAAGGCTTTCTCACGCATATCTGTTTGAAGGCAAAAAAGGAACGGGCAAATTGGATGCCGCACTGCTTCTCGCAAAAAGCTTTTTTTGCCTTGAAGACGGGACTGAGCCTTGCGGGGAGTGCCGGAACTGTAAGCGTATTGAATCCGGAAACCATCCCGACCTCCATGTGGTTCAGCCCGACGGATTATCCATTAAAAAGGCTCAGATCCAATCGCTTCAGGAAGAGTTTTCTAAAACAGGACTGGAATCGCATAAAAAGCTGTACATTATATCCCATGCGGATCAAATGACGACAAATGCAGCAAACAGTCTGCTGAAATTTTTAGAGGAGCCGAGTCAAGACACCATCGCAATTCTTATTACTGAGCAGCTCCACCGAATACTGGATACCATCGTTTCGAGATGTCAGGTTCTCCCGTTCCAGCCGCTTCAACCGAAAGCCATAGAAGAAAGACTGATTGAACAGGAAGTGAGCCCTCACATGGCCCGGCTCTTAGCAAATATGACAAATAATATTGCGGAAGCAGTCGAATTAAGTCGAAATGATGAGTTTGCAGAGTCCAGAGCGAAAGTGATAAAATTGTATGAAGTCTTACATCAGCGGAAAGGACATGCCTTTTTCTTCATTCAGGATCAGTGGGTGCCCTTTTTCAAAGAAAAAACCCATCAAGAAATGGGTCTTGATATGCTCTTATTGATATACCGTGATGTATTATCCATCCAAATTGGAAATGAAGATAAACTGATTTATCAAGACTTATTCCAATCAATAAAACAGCATGCGCTGCAATTTACACAACAAAGCGTTACGAACCAAATTCTCGCTGTTTTAGAAGCAAAAAAACGGCTTCATTCCAATGTGAATGTGCAGGGATTAATGGAGCACTTGGTGTTAACGTTGCAGGAGGGATAAGCTTGTACAACGTAATAGGCGTCCGCTTTAAAAAAGCGGGGAAAATTTATTATTTTGATCCGAACGGATTTGATATAGAACAAGACAGCTGCGTCATTGTTGAAACCGTAAGAGGTGTCGAATACGGGCAGGTTGTCATCGCAAATAAACAAGTGGACGAGCATGATGTTGTGCTTCCGCTTCGAAAGGTCATACGCGTTGCTGATGAACGCGATCTTCTCATTGTAGAAGAAAACAAACAAGAGGCCCTGTCCGCTTTTGAAGTCTGTCAGAAAAAAGTGGCTGACCACGGCTTAGATATGAAGCTGGTTGATGTTGAGTTTACATTTGACCGCAATAAAGTCATTTTTTACTTTACAGCAGACGGACGGGTTGATTTCAGGGAATTGGTCAAAGACTTGGCTTCTATCTTTAAAACGAGAATCGAATTGCGCCAAATCGGGGTGAGGGACGAGGCGAAAATGCTCGGCGGTATCGGACCATGCGGGAGAATGCTTTGCTGCTCCACGTTCCTCGGTGATTTTGAACCGGTGTCCATCAAAATGGCGAAGGATCAAAATTTATCGTTGAACCCAACGAAGATTTCCGGTCTGTGCGGCCGTTTGATGTGCTGTTTGAAGTACGAAAATGATGAGTATGAGACGGCAAAAGAACAGCTGCCGGATTTAGGCGAAATGATTACGACGGCAAACGGCCCCGCAAAGGTTGTCGGTCTTAATATTCTGGAACGGGTGCTTCAGGTGGAACTGAAGAATCGTGAAAAAGTGATAGAATATACTTGGGAAGAGCTCTTGGAAGAGGGCGTCGTATCCGCACAAACCACAGATTAACGAGGTGTGGAACCTTGGATAAAAAAGAGTTATTTGATACTGTCATAAACCTGGAGGAACAAATCGGTTCGCTGTACCGTCAGCTGGGTGACTTAAAGCAGCATATCGGCGAAATGATTGAAGAGAATCACCATCTTCAGCTTGAAAATAAGCATTTGCGTAAGCGGCTTGATGATACGACAGAGCAAATTGAGAAATTCAAAGCCGATCAGAAAGAAACAAAAACACAGAAGGCAGAGCAGAGTGATATAGGAGAAGGGTACGACAATCTGGCCCGGCTGTATCAAGAAGGCTTTCATATTTGCAACGTCCATTATGGGAGCGTCCGCAAGGGAGATTGCCTTTTTTGTCTGTCCTTCTTAAATAAAAAATAAGGAAAAGGCTTCCGCTGATGTCGGAAGCCTTTTTCAAAGAGTGCCGAAAGGAATAAGATTATGGTTTCATTACGTGATGATGAAAGATTGGATTACTTATTAGCAGAGGATATGAAAATAGTACAGAGTCCGACGGTTTTCGCTTTTTCATTAGATGCCGTGCTGCTGTCTAAGTTTGCATACGTTCCGATTCAAAAGGGGAACATCGTTGATTTATGCACGGGGAACGGCATTGTGCCGCTTTTGCTCAGCACAAGGTCAAAAGCTGATATCACCGGGGTTGAAATTCAGGAACGCTTGTATGATATGGCGCTCCGAAGCGTGGAATACAACGGGCTGGGCGGTCAGATCAGTCTCATTCATGATGATCTGAAAAATATGCCGGAAAGACTCGGACATAATAAATATGATATTGTCACCTGCAATCCGCCTTATTTTAAAACACCGAAAGAGGCGGAGCAGAACCTGAACGAGCATCTCAGAATCGCAAGGCACGAAATTCTTTGCACGCTTGAAGATGTGATTTCCGTCAGCAGCAAACTGCTGAAGCAAGGCGGAAAAGCGGCTCTCGTTCATCGGCCGGGGAGGCTTTTGGAAATCTTTGAATTAATGAAAGCGTACCGAATAGAACCGAAACGGGTTCAGTTTATTTATCCGAAACAAGGTAAAGAAGCGAATACCATTTTGGTTGAAGGAATTAAAGGCGGCCGCCCTGATCTCAAAATTCTTCCCCCGCTGTTCGTATACAATGAACAAAATGAATATACGAAAGAGATCCGCACGATTTTATATGGAGACAAATAGTCATTTCTTTTATGTGCTGCTGTGCAATGACAACAGTCTGTATGCCGGTTATACAAATGATCTGCAAAAACGGCTGAAAACTCACAATGAGGGAAAGGGCGCGAAGTACACAAGGGCGCGTAGGCCGGTTTCGTTATGCCATGCGGAATCATTTGAAACAAAACGGGAAGCGATGCAGGCGGAATACCGTTTTAAGCAGCTGACCCGAAAGAAAAAAGAGCAATATATAGAAGAAAAACGACGCAGCAAGGAGGCTGTATATGTTAAGACGCCAGATGAGTTTTAACGGAAAATCTGAAATGGGAACTCTGTACCTTGTTCCTACACCGATCGGCAATTTGGAGGACATGACCTTTCGTGCAGTAGAGACGCTGAAATCGGCCGATGTCATAGCTGCCGAAGATACGAGACAGACGAAAAAGCTGTGCCATGTTTATGACATAGAAACATCTCTCATCAGCTATCATGAACATAATAAAGAAAGCAGCGGCCATAAAATCATTGAATGGCTGAAAAGCGGAAAGAATGTGGCATTGGTCAGTGATGCCGGCATGCCGACAATTTCCGACCCGGGGGCTGAGATTGTGAGAGATTTCACCCAAATCGGCGGATATGTCGTTCCGCTCCCGGGTGCTAATGCGGCATTAACCGCGCTGACCGCATCAGGCATCACCCCGCAGCCGTTTTTCTTCTACGGATTTTTAAACAGACAGAAAAAAGAAAAGAAGAAAGAACTCGAAATCCTGAAAAAACGGCAGGAAACGATGATATTTTACGAAGCGCCGCACAGATTAAAAGAAACATTAATAGCAATGCATGACGTTTTGGGTAATCGAACCATCGCCGTCACGAGAGAATTAACGAAAAAGTACGAGGAATTCATCAGAGGAACCATCGCCGAGGTGATGGAATGGGCAAATGAAGATCAAATCCGCGGTGAGTTCTGTCTCGTTGTCGAAGGAAATCAAACCGCTGAACCAGATGAAGAGGAAAAGCCTTGGTGGACGGAGCTTTCTGAGAAAGAGCATGTGGAGCATTACATAAACGAAGGAGCATCTTCCAAACAGGCCATAAAACAAACAGCGGTAGATCGGGGCGTTCCGAAACGCGAGATTTATGACGCTTATCACATTCAATCATAAAAAAAACCGTTCTTGTATCGTAACAAGAACGGTTTTTGTATGAAATAGCTTATTTTTGGTTTTGAAGCTGGTTTTGAATTTCAGAGATGATTTGCTCAGCGCCTTCTTTGCTGAGTACCAATTTGCCGCCGGCAAGTTTAAGGTTATCATCAGAAACTTCACCAGTTACTTGGCAAGTCATGTTTGGTTTATATTTTTTAAGGATGATTTTTTCATCATCAACATAAATTTCAAGAGCGTCTTTTTCTGCGATGCCCAGTGTACGGCGAAGTTCGATAGGGATAACGACGCGTCCAAGTTCATCAACTTTACGTACGATACCAGTAGATTTCATTAACAGTCTCCTCCCGAGAGATAATTATTTTGTAGTTTATATTTTTCTTCGTCATTATTCGACAAAATTCCTTACATTCCTAGCATAACAAGGTTTCCAATAATCGTCAATCTTTTTGTTTACTATTGATTGTAAGAATTAGTTCTTATAGTAAGTAAAGCCTTGGAAATCCTGAAATAACAGGCTTTTTGACTGCTTTTTCGAACCTATTATCCTACTGAAAATCCTTTTAAATCAAGACTTTCGAACCAAGAAGTTTTATATTAGTAGATTATATACGACAAATTTCGACATGTTAAGACTTTTTTTAATTTCAATAAAAATTTTTAATTTTATTTACTCTTTTACGCGCAGTACGTATATATCCTTGATCTTAAAGGCTAAGATGGTATCATAGATAGAGGACAAATATCAATATTGTATATCAAATAAAACCGCTCTCGTCCTTTGGGCGTGAGCTTTTCGACATTCTGAATGGGAGGTTGCAACATGCCGCAAGACAATAATACTTTTTATATTACAACCCCGATATATTATCCGAGCGGAAAATTACATATCGGCCATGCTTATACTACCGTGGCCGGCGATGCGATGGCGCGTTACAAAAGATTAAAAGGATTTGACGTACGCTACTTAACCGGAACGGATGAGCACGGACAGAAAATCCAGCAGAAAGCGGAGGAAGAGAATATCACGCCTCAAGCTTATGTGGATCGTGCAGTTGCTGAAATCCAAAAACTATGGAAGCAGCTCGACATTTCTCACGATGATTTCATCCGGACGACGGAAAGCCGGCACAAAGAAATTATCGAGAAAGTGTTTCAAAAACTTCTTGATAATGGTGACATTTACCTGGATGAGTATGAGGGCTGGTACAGCATACCTGATGAAACATTCTATACGGAAACACAGCTGGTGGATGTAGAAAGAAATGAGAAGGGTGAGGTTGTCGGCGGAAAAAGCCCGGACAGCGGCCATCCGGTCGAATTAATCAAAGAGGAGTCATACTTCTTCCGCATGAGCAAATACGCAGACCGCCTGCTGAAGTTTTATGAGGAAAATCCTTCTTTCATCCAGCCTGAATCACGCAAAAATGAAATGATTAACAACTTCATTAAACCGGGGCTTGAAGACTTGGCCGTTTCCAGAACGACGTTCGACTGGGGCGTAAAAGTGCCGGGAAATCCGAAGCATGTCGTGTATGTATGGATTGACGCACTGTTCAACTATATTACAGCGCTCGGTTACGATACGGAAAATGATGAGCTTTACAAAAAGTACTGGCCGGCTGACGTCCACCTTGTCGGTAAAGAAATTGTCCGTTTTCATACCATTTACTGGCCGATTATGCTGATGGCGCTTGATCTCCCGCTGCCTAAGCAAGTATTCGCGCATGGCTGGTTATTGATGAAAGACGGAAAAATGTCGAAATCAAAAGGAAATGTCGTTGATCCGGTAACGTTAATTGAACGCTACGGCTTGGATGAGCTTCGCTATTACCTGCTTCGCGAAGTACCGTTCGGTTCAGACGGTGTCTTTACGCCGGAAGGTTTCGTAGAACGGATTAATTATGACTTGGCGAACGACTTAGGAAACCTTCTGAATCGTACAGTCGCGATGATCCAAAAATATTTTGACGGTGAGATTGGTTCATATGAAGGAAATGTGACCGATTTTGATTCAGAGCTTTCTTCTGTAGCCGGTGAAACGGTTAAAGCTTATGAAAAGGCAATGGAAAACATGGAGTTTTCAGTCGCTTTATCAACGCTATGGCAATTAATCAGCCGTACGAACAAATATATTGATGAAACTGCTCCGTGGGTGCTTGCTAAAGACCAGGAAAAAGAAAAAGAATTATGTTCCGTCATGTATCATTTAGCTGAATCTTTACGTATCTCAGCCGTATTGCTCCAGCCTTTCTTGACACAAACGCCTGAAAAAATGTTTGCCCAGCTCGGAGTTGAGGATCAGTCTCTTAAAGCATGGGACAGCATTCAGACATTCGGCCAATTGAAGAACGCGAAAGTGAAAAAAGGGGAACCGCTTTTCCCTCGTCTTGAAGCTGAAGAAGAAGTAGCTTACATCAAGCAAAAAATGCAAGGAACTGCTCCTGCTAAAGAAGAAAAGGCGCAAGAGCCGCAAGAAGCAGAACGTCTTCCTGAAATTACGTTTGATCAATTTATGGATACAGAACTTCGCGTCGCAGAAGTCTTGTCCGCAGAGCCGGTGAAAAAAGCAGATCGGCTGCTGAAATTGCAAATTGATCTGGGCTTTGAACAGCGCCAAGTTGTATCAGGTATCGCGAAGCATTACACACCGGATCAGCTTGTGGGAATGAAGATCATTTGTGTAACGAATCTAAAACCGGTAAAACTGAGAGGCGAGCTTTCTCAAGGAATGATACTGGCGGGAGAATCAGACGGCGTTCTCAAAGTTGTAGCTGTCGACCAGTCATTACCGAAAGGCACTCGAATTAAATAAATAGATGCAAAAGGTGTTTCACGTGTAACATTCCGTCGAACACCTTTTGTTTTTCAACAAGAAAGGAGTTTTTATGATGCTTTTTGATACACATGCGCACTTAAATGCCGAGCAATTTGACACAGACTTAGAGGAAGTCATTGCGCGTGCAAAGGCTGAAAAAGTTGAACGGATCGTCGTTGTCGGATTCGACAAACCCACTATCACGCGTGCGATGGAGCTGATTGAGGAATATGACTTTATATACGCTGCGATCGGCTGGCATCCGGTAGACGCAATTGACATGACAGAGGAAGATTTATCATGGATTAAGGAACTGTCCTCTCACGAAAAAGTTGTGGCAATCGGAGAGATGGGCCTTGATTACCACTGGGATAAATCACCAAAAGACATTCAGAAAGAAGTATTCCGGAAACAAATCGCTCTCGCCAAAGAAGTGAACCTTCCAATTATCATTCATAATCGTGATGCAACGGAAGATGTTGTCACGATTTTGAAAGAAGAGGGGGCGGAAGAAGTCGGCGGTATTATGCACTGCTTTACAGGGAGCGCGGAGGTTGCGCGGCAGTGTATCGATATGAATTTTTATATTTCATTCGGCGGACCGGTTACCTTCAAAAATGCGAAGAAACCAAAAGAAGTAGCAAAGGAAATTCCGAATGACCGTTTGCTGATTGAAACGGACTGTCCTTTCCTGACACCGCATCCTTTCCGCGGTAAACGAAATGAGCCAAGCTACGTAAAATATGTTGCTGAACAGCTCGCTGAATTAAAAGGGCTGACATATGAAGAAATTGCCTCAATTACAACCGAAAACGCAAAAAGACTTTTCCGCATGAACTGACAGAATGCGCTGTCGTAACGTGTAAAGGCTTGTCCGATTCAGTGGATATGTAAAACGGTTCTACAAGCTTCCTTCTCCTCATAAGATAGGTTGTCGATATGTCTCTCTTCCTTTTTTTGCTTTGTTTTTGCATAATGAGGGATACGCTGAAGGTTTTTCATCTTCGAGATGGGAGGGTTGACAGCATTTTAGATACTCTATATAATCTCTCCGAGGAGAAGGAGGCGTTTTTCATCACACAAAAAATGAAAAAACTGTTTTCCGTAAAGCTTGGTAAAAGCAAGGTTATTCTTATTGCAGCTATTATTCTGCTGGGCGGAACCGGGACTGCATACGGGGCACATGAGCTCTCAAAACAATCAGTTTCTGTTTCTATCAACGGCAAGAAAAAGCAAATACGCACTCATGCAAAAACGGTTGGGGAACTTCTGGAAGATTTACATATAGAGACGAGAAATGAAGACCGGATTACCCCGTCTAAGCAGACAGCATTGGCAGACAACATGAATGTCGTGTATGAAGCTGCAAAGCAGATCCGTGTGACAAGAGGCGGAGAAGAAAAGACTTTATGGTCAACGGCAAAAACAGTCGGCGCATTTCTGAACGAACAGCATACACCTGTGAATCAGCACGATAAAATAGATCCAGCAGCAGATACGAAAGTGACAAACGGCATGAAAGTCACGGTCGACCCGGCTTTTCAGGTCACTGTAAATGATGCGGGAAAGAAAAAGAAAATATGGACGACTTCGACTACGGTCGCTGACTTTTTAACGCAGCATAAGATGGACATGAAAGACGAAGATAAAGTAAAACCGGCATTACACGAAAAGCTCACAAAAAATCAGGCCGGCATACAAATCACTCGTATCGAAAAAGTCACCGATGTAGTTGAGGAAAAAATAGCGTATCAAGTGAAAGAAAAAGAAGATGCGTCTCTCGACAGCGGGAAAGAAAAGATCGTTCAAAAAGGAAAAGAAGGCAAACTTAAAAAGCATTTTCATGTTGTCAAAGAAAATGGAAAAGAAGTTTCAAGAAAGCTTGTTAAAGAAGAAACATCTGAAAAAAGCAAAGATCAAATCATTGCGGTCGGCACAAAGCGGCACAGTCCCAAGATTGAGCAGCTCAGTGCACCTGTGAAGGCATCTTCTGGCGAAACCGGATCTTCCGGTAAAGTGATTACCGTGTCTTCCACGGCTTATACCGCAAGCTGCAGCGGCTGTTCCGGCCATACGGCTACAGGCGTTAACCTGACAAGCAATCCGAATGCTAAAGTCATTGCGGTAGACCCAAGCGTCATTCCGCTCGGCACAAGAGTCCACGTAGACGGATACGGGGATGCCGTGGCCGCTGATACAGGCTCAGCCATTAAAGGAAGACGGATTGATGTCTTTTTCCCTGAAAAATCTTCGGCTTACCGCTGGGGAAAGAAACAGGTCAAAATAAAAATCTTAAATTAATTCCGATTCACTCAGAGGGTTTTGCGCCCTCTGTTTTTTTCGTTATAATAGGTAAAGTGTATTTTCAGTATATTAGACGTGACATGTAAGCAAAGGTTTCGTTTTGGATATAAAAAGTTTTTTTGGAGGAAGTAATGAAAATTAAAGAAATTATTGTAGTCGAGGGACGCGATGACACTGCGCGCATAAAACTTGCCGTTGATGCGGATACGATCGAGACAAACGGTTCCGCAATCGGAGACGAAGTCATCAGACAGATTCGGCTGGCGCAGGAAACGAGAGGGGTCATCGTGCTGACGGACCCGGATTTTCCGGGGGAAAAGATCCGGAAAACCATTTCTGAAGCAGTACCCGGCTGTAAACACGCATTTCTGCCCAAACATCTTGCCAAACCGAAAAACAAGCGCGGCATTGGCGTTGAGCACGCATCCATTGAAAGCATCAGAGCATGTCTGGAAAATGTGCATGAAGAGATGGAGGCAAAGCCGAGTGAGATTTCAGCTGAAGATGTCATACAGGCCGGTCTGATCGGCGGACCGGCTGCCAAAAGACGCCGCGAACGATTGGGCGACCTGCTGAAGATCGGCTATACAAACGGCAAGCAGCTTCAAAAACGGCTGCAAATGTTTCAAATCAAAAGAAGTGATTTTATTGATGCGCTCGATGCTATGAGGCAGGAGGAACAGGATGAACAATAAAGATATCGCGACACCTATCAGAACGAAGGAAATTCTGAAAAAGTACGGTTTCTCTTTTAAAAAGAGTCTGGGACAGAATTTCTTAATTGATACAAATATATTGGACAGAATTGTGGACCATGCGGAAATTACGGATCGGACCGGAGTCATTGAAATCGGGCCCGGAATCGGCGCGCTGACAGAGCAGCTTGCCAAACGGGCGAAAAAGGTCGTCGCGTTTGAAATTGATCAGCGCCTCCTGCCCATTCTCAATGATACGCTGTCTCCATATGACAATGTAACGATCATTCATCAAGATGTGCTGAAAGCAGACGTCAAATCCGTCATTGAAGAGCATTTTCAGGATTGTGATGAAATTATGGTGACGGCGAATCTCCCATATTATGTGACGACGCCGATCATCATGAAGCTCTTGGAAGAACATCTTCCGTTAAAAGGGATTGTCGTGATGCTGCAAAAAGAGGTCGCTGAGCGGATGGCCGCTGATCCTTCTTCTAAGGAGTACGGATCGCTTTCCATTGCGGTTCAATTCTATACGGAGGCCAAAACCGTCATGACCGTCCCGAAAACGGTGTTTGTGCCTCAGCCTAATGTTGATTCTGCCGTCATCCGTCTCTTGCTTCGTGACGGCCCGGCGGTTGACGTCGATAATGAACCGTTTTTCTTCCAGCTGATTAAAGCAAGCTTCGCACAGCGCCGGAAAACCTTGCTTAACAACCTTGTGAACAATCTTCCGGGCGGAAAAGAGAAAAAAGCTCAAATTGAAGAAGTTCTTCAAGAAACGAATATTGACGGAAAGCGGCGCGGTGAATCCCTGTCCATAGAAGAATTCGCGCTCCTGTCCAACGGATTGCATAAAGCCCTTTTCTAAGAGGGCTTTTTGTTTTGCGTCACCACTTGGACTGCCGCTACATAGGCTAGAGGAGAACCTTATTCATTCAACTGCAAGAAAAGCTTGAAACATCAAGCGCCGCAGCGGAAAGAGGTGTATTTGCCAAGACTTCTTTCATGATGAGGCTTAGTCTATTTGTGGAGTGGGTAACGTGCAATTTCAAATAGGAGATATGGTAGCCAGGAAATCCTATCAAATGGATGTTTTATTTCGCATTATCGGTATAGAGCAAACAAGCAACGGAAATTCAATTGCCATCCTGCATGGTGACGAAGTCAGATTGATTGCGGATGCTGATTTTTCTGATTTGGAGCCTGTCAGAAAAGACGAACAGGCCATGAGAAAGAAAAGAGATGAAAGCAGGATGAATGAATCTCTCGAGCTGCTCCGCCAGGATTATAAGCTGCTTCGGGAAAAACAGGAATATTATGCGACAAATCAATATCAGCATCAGGAGCACTACTTTCATATGCCCGGAAAGGTATTGCATCTGGACGGCGATGAGGCCTATTTGAAAAAGTGCCTGAACTTTTATGAAAAAATCGGTGTGCCGGTATACGGAATTCATTGCCATGAGAAAAAAATGCCGGCATCAATTGACGAGCTGCTTGATAAATACAGGCCGGATATTTTAGTCATCACCGGCCATGATGCATATTCCAAGCATAAGGGAGGCGTGAACGATTTAAGCGCCTACAGGCATTCCAAACACTTTGTCGAAACCGTTCAAAGAGCGAGGCGTAAAGTCCCTCATTTGGATCAGCTGGTCATATTCGCGGGGGCCTGCCAATCTCATTTCGAGTCTTTAATCAGAGCGGGCGCGAATTTCGCAAGTTCGCCGTCACGCGTCAATATTCATGCGCTTGACCCGGTATATATTGTCGCGAAAATCAGCTTCACTCCGTTTATGGAGCGGATCAATGTGTGGGATGTCCTGAGAAATACGCTGACGAGAGAGAAAGGGCTGGGAGGAATTGAAACGAAGGGTGTGCTGCGTGTCGGTATGCCGTATAAATCAAATGGATGAGTGATAAAACCCGCATATATTTCGCTATGCGGGTTAATTATTTTACAAATTGATACATAAATTTCCGGAACTTGTGAAAAATAACGCAGAAATCAATAGAATTTTGTCAAAATAATTTTGTTGACAATGACTTATTAACGTTGATATAATTTAAATTTTATTTGACAAAATTGGGCTCTTGTTGTACAATAAATGTAGTGAGGTGGATGCAATGGCGAAGACGTTGTCCGATATAAAAAGATCGCTTGATGGGAATTTAGGTAAACGGCTTACGTTAAAAGCAAACGGCGGCCGCCGAAAAACGATTGAGCGTTCGGGCATTTTAGCTGAGACGTACCCTTCTGTTTTTGTGATACAACTAGATCAAGACGAGAATTCGTTTGAAAGAGTTTCATACAGTTATGCTGATATTCTGACTGAGACTGTTGAATTGACATTCAATGACGATGCGGCAAGCTCAGTAGCATTTTAATGGGCAGTGAACCTTTTGTTTACTGCTTTTTGTTTTGCCTTCTAAAGCTCTTCTAATTATTCCCTCGAAAGTTTCAGCCGATTAAACGGAAGCTATAAGTGTCACATGTTTTATCGTGGCGTGCACGAATGGTGATCAATTCTATAAAAGGGGTTGTTTCGTTTGGGCAGACGTCGTGGAGTTATGTCAGATGAGTTCAAATATGAGCTGGCGAAGGACCTTGGTTTTTACGATACGGTGAAAAACGAGGGCTGGGGAGGCATTCGGGCGCGTGACGCCGGGAATATGGTAAAGCGCGCGATTGAGATTGCCGAACAGCAGATGGCGGCTCAGAACCAAAATAACCGATAATGCAGTGGCCCGGGGGACAATCCGTTCCCCGGTTTTTTCTATCGGCTGTCAAAACCGGCTTCAATTTCGGATAAGTACCTCCGGGTCTCCAAATGTGATACAATGTTCATACTTATGTTTAGATGGAGAAGTAGGTGAAAGCTATGCGTATTTTAGAAAAAGCGCCGGCCAAAATCAATCTGTCCCTCGATGTGACGAGTAAACGCCCGGATGGTTATCACGAAGTGGAGATGATCATGACGACAATTGATTTGGCAGATCGGATTGAACTGACAGAACTGCCCGAAAACGTTATCAGAGTGGCGTCGCATAATCGCTTTGTTCCGGATGATCAAAGGAATCTGGCTTATCAGGCAGCCAAACTGCTTAAAGAACGATTTCAAGTCAAAAAAGGCGTTTCCATTATGATTACAAAAGTGATCCCTGTAGCGGCAGGGCTTGCCGGCGGAAGCAGCGATGCGGCAGCCACGCTCAGAGGGCTGAACAGGCTTTGGGATTTAAAGCTTTCTGTCGAAGAGCTCGCGGAGCTTGGAGCTGAAATCGGTTCAGACGTGTCCTTCTGTGTATACGGGGGCACTGCTCTGGCAACCGGACGCGGTGAGAAGATCAGGCACATCAGTGCTCCGCCTCATTGCTGGGTCGTGCTCGCCAAACCGACGATCGGGGTATCGACTGCCGAAGTGTACCGCCGGCTGAACTTACAGCAGGTTCGGCATCCCGATGTGCAGGCGATGATTGACGCGATTGAAGAAAAAAGCTTCCAAAAGGTATGCGGACAATTAGGAAACGTATTGGAGTCGGTTACGCTCAGCCTCCATCCCGAGGTGGCGATGATTAAAAATCAAATGAAACGCTTCGGCGCTGATGCGGTGTTAATGAGCGGAAGCGGACCGACTGTATTCGGTTTGGTTCAATACGAATCGAAGGTGCAGCGGATTTATAACGGGTTAAGAGGTTTCTGTGATCAAGTGTACGCGGTGCGGATGATCGGCGAACAGAATGCTCTTGATTAAATCCGTATGTTAAGTTATATTATTTTTAAATTATTCGGATTTTGGGGGTAAGTTCATGAAGTTTCGTCGCAGCGGCAGATTGGTGGACTTAACAAATTATTTGTTAACCCATCCGCATGAATTAATACCGTTAACGTTTTTCTCAGAACGGTATCAATCAGCAAAGTCATCAATCAGTGAAGATTTAACGATTATTAAACAGACCTTTGAACAGCAAGGCATTGGGACGCTGCTTACAGTGCCGGGAGCTGCCGGAGGCGTCAAATACATTCCGAAAGTGAAACAGGCTGAAGCAGAAGCGTTTATACAGGAGCTGGGACAGTCTTTAGTAAATCCTGAGCGTATCCTTCCGGGCGGTTATGTATATTTAACGGATATCTTAGGAAAACCATCTGTCCTCTCTCATGTAGGCAGGCTTTTTGCTTCCGTTTTTGCGGAGCGGGAGATTGATGTGGTGATGACCGTTGCGACAAAAGGAATCCCTCTTGCTTACGCAGCGGCCAGTTATCTGAACGTTCCGGTTGTCATCGTGCGAAAAGACAATAAGGTGACGGAAGGCTCCACGGTGAGCATCAATTATGTATCAGGGTCGTCTAACCGCATTCAAACGATGTCGCTTGCGAAAAGAAGTTTGGCTACGGGTTCGAACGTTTTAATTATTGACGATTTTATGAAAGCCGGCGGCACCATTAACGGCATGATCAGCCTGCTTGATGAGTTTAATGCAAACGTTGCGGGAATAGGCGTCTTGGTTGAAGCCGAGGGAGTGAATGAACGGCTTGTCGATGAATACATGTCACTGCTCACGCTTTCAACCATCAATATGAAAGACAAAACGATTGAGATTCAAAACGGCAATTTTCTGCGATTTTTTAAAGAACAGCATTTAAAGAATGGGGAGACAGAAAAATGACAAAAGCAATCCATACAAAACACGCGCCGGCAGCGATCGGGCCATATTCACAGGGAATCATCGTAAACAACATGTTTTACAGCTCAGGCCAGATTCCTCTTACTGCTGAAGGAGAAATGGTAAACGGTGATATCACAGAGCAAACGCATCAGGTGTTCAGCAATTTAAAAGCTGTGCTGAAAGAAGCGGGCGCTTCTCTCGAGACGGTTGTCAAAGCAACGGTGTTTATTGCTGATATGGAGCAGTTTGCGGAAGTGAATGAAGTGTACGGACAATACTTTGATGTACATAAGCCGGCAAGGTCTTGTGTGGAAGTGGCGAGACTGCCGAAAGACGCTCTCGTGGAAATTGAAGTCATTGCGCTGGTGAAATCTTAAATCTCAGAAAAGTGGTTCCGGTATCCGGGATCACTTTTTTTATGCAGTATATGATCCCCAAATATGGTTTATCACCTAATTGTGTATGTATATCCTATATTTTCAAAAAAACTTTTTGAAACGTGCAGGAATTTAAAAAGAATCGTGGAATTGTTAGACTAATGCTTTTATATAGGGAAAAGGTGGTGAACTACTGTGGAAGTTACTGACGTAAGATTACGCCGCGTGAATACCGATGGTCGCATGAGAGCGATTGCATCCATCACGCTGGATCACGAATTTGTCGTACATGATATTCGTGTGATTGATGGAAACAATGGTCTTTTCGTTGCGATGCCGAGTAAACGCACCCCTGATGGAGAATTCCGCGATATTGCTCATCCTATTAATTCCAGCACGCGGGGCAAGATCCAGGATGCTGTTTTAAATGAGTATCATCGTTTGGGTGATTCTGAAGCATTAGAATATGAAGAAGCCGGGGCTTCTTAAACATAACAAAATGTAAGGACTGCTGATAAAGGCTGACACAAGGCCTTTTCCGGCAGTCCTTTTTTAAATCTGATTTTTCAGTAATAAAGCGATTACATAGAAAATTCTTGCACTTTTTGATGTCTTCTTGAAATCAACAGCTATTTAGGATATATTTTTCTATGGATAAAAGGGATATTGGAGGCCATTAAATGGATAAGCGGTTTGCAGTGATTTTAGCTGCCGGAAAAGGAACGAGAATGAAATCGAAGCTTTACAAGGTCCTTCATCCGGTATGCGGAAAGCCTATGGTAGAGCACGTCGCAGACGAAGCTCTGAAATTATCTTTAGCGAAGCTTGTCACCATCGTAGGACACGGCGCCGAAGATGTGAAGAAGCAGCTCGGACAGAAAAGCGATTACGCTCTCCAAGCAGAACAGCTCGGTACGGCTCATGCGGTCAAACAGGCAAAACCATTTCTTCACGGAGAAAAGGGTGTCACGATCGTTATTTGCGGCGATACACCGCTTCTGACGGCGGAGACGATGGAAGCCATGCTGAATGAACATACAGACAAAGGTGCAAAAGCCACGGTGTTAACGGCCGTTGCCGACGATCCCGCCGGATACGGAAGAATCATCCGCAGTGAAGACGGCGCCGTTCAAAAAATCGTGGAGCACAAGGATGCTTCGGAGCAAGAACGTCTTGTGAAAGAAATTAACACGGGAACGTACTGTTTTGATAACGAGGCTCTTTTTCGTGTCATCGAACAGGTTTCGAATGAAAATGCCCAAGGCGAGTATTATCTGCCGGATGTGATCGAAATCCTCAAAGACGAAGGCGAAACTGTTGCCGCTTACCAGACTGGTAACTTCCAAGAGACGCTCGGAGTGAATGATAGAGTCGCTCTTTCTCAGGCTGAAATGTATATGAAAGAGCGTATTAACAAACGGCATATGCAGAACGGAGTCACTTTAATCGATCCGATGAATACGTACATCTCACCTGACGCACGTATCGGACAAGATACAGTTATTTATCCCGGAACTGTGTTAAAGGGACAAGCTGAAATTGGCGATGAATGTGTCATCGGCCCCCACACTGAGATAGAGGACAGCTCAATCGGCAGCCGCACTGTGATTAAACAATCCGTTGTCAATCGCAGCAAAGTTGGGAATGATGTAAATATCGGTCCTTTTGCTCACATCAGACCCGATTCCGCAATCGGCAATGAAGTGAAGATCGGAAACTTTGTTGAAATCAAGAAAACACAATTCGGCGACCGAAGCAAAGCATCTCATTTAAGCTATATCGGTGATGCCGAAGTGGGCACGGATGTGAATCTGGGCTGCGGCTCCATCACGGTCAATTATGATGGGAAGAAAAAGTATTTAACCAAAATTGAAGACGGCGCCTTTATTGGCTGCAACTCCAATCTGGTCGCTCCTGTTACAGTGGGAGAAGGCGCGTACGTCGCTGCGGGTTCAACCGTAACTGAAGATGTGCCGGGCGAAGCGCTTGCCATTGCCAGAGCAAGACAAGTAAATAAAGAAGATTATGTGAAAAACATTCATAAAAAATAATCCTAAAATCGGAGGTTTACCATGTCTAACGAATACGGAGATAAGAATTTAAAGATTTTTTCTTTGAATTCAAATCCAGAACTTGCAAAAGAAATCGCGGATAATGTAGGGGTTCAATTAGGAAAGTGCTCTGTTACAAGATTCAGTGACGGAGAGGTCCAGATCAACATAGAAGAAAGTATTCGCGGCTGTGATTGCTATATCATTCAGTCTACAAGTGCGCCGGTCAACGAGCACATCATGGAATTGCTGATTATGGTTGACGCTTTAAAGCGCGCTTCCGCGAAAACAATCAACATTGTCATTCCGTACTACGGTTATGCGCGCCAGGACAGAAAAGCAAGATCACGTGAACCGATTACGGCAAAACTTTTTGCAAACCTGCTTGAAACAGCGGGTGCGACACGCGTGATCGCGCTTGATTTACACGCGCCGCAAATTCAAGGTTTCTTTGATATTCCGATTGACCACTTAATGGGTGTTCCGATTTTAGGCCATTACTTTGAAGGTAAAGACTTGAAAGATATCGTCATTGTTTCTCCTGACCACGGCGGTGTGACGCGCGCCCGCAAACTTGCGGACCGTCTGAAAGCGCCGATCGCGATTATCGACAAACGCCGTCCTAGACCGAATGAGGTAGAAGTGATGAACATCGTCGGTAACGTGGAAGGTAAAACAGCGATTCTGATCGATGATATTATTGATACGGCCGGCACAATCACACTTGCCGCTAACGCGCTGGTTGAAAACGGAGCTGCAGAAGTGTATGCATGCTGTACGCACCCTGTACTGTCAGGTCCTGCCGTTGAGCGGATCAATAACTCTAAAATCAAGGAGCTTGTCGTAACGAACAGCATTAAGCTTCCTGATGAGAAAAAAATCGAACGCTTTAAGCAGCTTTCTGTCGGACCGCTTCTGGCTGAAGCGATTATCCGCGTTCACGAGAAACAATCTGTCAGCTATTTATTCAGCTAAACCGAAACTTTAAGGTTTAAATCCCAGTTATTGTGGGTATTGTTCTAATAGGACGATAAAACGATAATTAGGATGGTGCTGAATATGGCAACTTTAAAAGCAAATGAAAGAACAGATTTTAAACGTTCGACGCTTCGGAAAATCCGTCATTCAGGACATGTTCCAGGGATTATATACGGTAAAGAAATAACGAACACGCCTGTCTCTTTAGACAGTGTTGAATTGCTTAAAACATTGCGGGACGAAGGAAAAAACACGATTATCACAATTGATGTCAACGGAAATCAGCAATCGGTTATGGTGACTGATCTTCAGACAGACCCGCTCAAAAACGAATTGACGCACGCCGATTTTCAAGTCGTGAATATGAGTGAGGAGCTGGAGGCCGAGGTGCCGATTCAGCTGACGGGAGAGGCGAAGGGAGTCAAAGACGGAGGCGTCATCCAGCAGCCGCTGCATGAGCTTTCGATTAAGGCTAAGCCGAAGGACATCCCTCAGACAATCAATGTTGATATTTCCGGGCTTGAAATGAATGATGTGCTGACCATCGCAAATCTGACTGCTGACGGCAATTATACATTTACAAACGATCCGGAAGAAGTCGTGGCTTCCATCCTTCCTCCTAAGCAGGAAGCATTCGAAGAAGATGCAGAACCGTCTCCTGGGGAAGAGCCCGAAGGAGAAAATCAATAAGCGCTTTAAGACGTAACCCGCCCGAGGTTACGTCTTTTGTGCTAGAATGAGAAGAATTACAGCGATGTTGAGGGAGGATTTACGATGCTTGTGATTGCCGGTCTCGGTAACCCCGGGAAAACCTATGAGAACACGAGACATAATGTCGGCTTTATGGCCATTGACGAGCTTTCTAAAGAATGGAATATTGAATTGAATAAAACGAAATTCAACGGACTTTACGGAATGGGGTTTGTTTCCGGAAAAAAAGTTCTACTTGTTAAACCGCTTACATATATGAATTTATCAGGGGAATGTTTGCGGCCGCTACTGGATTATTATGATGCCGATCATGAAGATCTGAAAGTCATATACGATGACCTTGATCTTCCGACGGGAAAAATCAGGCTCCGGACGAAGGGGAGCGCAGGCGGACATAACGGAATTAAATCGCTTATACAGCACCTCGGAACCCCTGAATTTGACCGGGTCAGAATCGGAATCGGCCGCCCCGTCAACGGAATGAAAGTCGTTGACTATGTACTGGGAGCTTTTACGAAGGAAGAAGCGCCGCATATCAATGATGCCGTCACAAAAACCGTAAAAGCCTGCGAAGCTTCCTTAACGAAACCATTTTTAGAAGTCATGAACGAATTTAATGCAAATGTATAAGATAAATAATGGGAGACCATACTAGGGAAAAATGATTTTTTCACATCAGGAGGTCCAACGTATGGCTTTGCATTATTTCTGCCGCCACTGCGGCTTTAAGGTAGGGAGCCTGGAATATTCGACGGTGCCGACACAGTCACTTGGATTTCAGCACTTAACAAATGAGGAAAGAAACGATATGATTTCATATAAAGACAATGGAGATGTCCATGTTCTTACAATTTGTGAAGACTGCCAAGAGGCGCTGGAGCGCAATCCGCACTACCATGAACACAACACATTTATTCAATAAGAAGCTTTGGTGTAGATTCTAGACCAAAGCGTTTTTCTGTTCTTGCAGAAAATAGAGAGGAGGGCCCATATGGACAACATTCAAACCTTTATTAAAGAAAGCGATGATTTTAAATCCATTGTCAACGGTTTACATGAGGGGCTGAAGGAACAGCTGCTTGCGGGTCTGTCAGGTTCCGCGCGTTCTGTTTTTACCTCTGCCCTTGCACAGGAAACGAAAAGGCCGATTTTCTTTATCACCCATAATTTATATCAGGCCCAAAAAGTGACGGAAGATCTGACGGCGCTTCTCGGGGATCAATCTGTTTTTTTATACCCCGTGAATGAATTGATTTCTTCAGAAATTGCGGTAGCGAGCCCTGAACTGCGTGCTCAGCGGCTTGATGTCATTAATAGATTAACAAACGGAGAAGCGCCGGTCGTTGTGGCGCCCGTTGCGGCAGTGAGAAGAATGCTTCCGCCGAAGGAGCTGTGGAAAAGCAGCCAGCTCGTCATTTCACTCGGAGACGAAATAGAACCGGATCAGCTGTCCGCGCGCCTTGTAGAGGTGGGGTATGAGCGTTCCGATATGGTTTCTGCACCCGGTGAATTCAGTATTCGCGGCGGAATTATCGACATTTATCCGCTGACGTCGGAGCATCCGGTGCGAATTGAACTGTTTGATACGGAGGTCGATTCCATCAGAAGCTTCAATTCTGATGACCAGAGATCAATTGAGACGCTCAAACATGTGGCGATCGGACCGGCGAAGGAATTGATCATCAGGGCGGAAGAAAAAGCCCGGGCGATGGAAAGGCTCGATAAAGGGCTTGCCGACAGTCTGAAAAAGCTGAAGCAGGACAAACAAAAGGAAATGCTTCATATCAATATCTCACATGATAAAGAACGGTTATCAACGGGACAGACTGATCAGGAACTTGTGAAGTATCTCTCGTACTTTTACGAAAAACCTGCTAGTTTGCTAGATTATACACCGGCAGACACGTTGTTACTGTTAGACGAGGTCAGCCGCATTCATGAAATGGAGGATCAGCTGCAAAAAGAAGAGGCCGAATTTATGACAAGTCTGCTCGAGGAAGGGAAAATTCTGCATGACATTCATTTATCCTTCAGCTTTCAGGAGCTTATGAGCGAAAAGCGGCGCCCGGCTATTTATTATTCATTATTTTTGCGTCATGTCCAGCATACAAGCCCTCAGAATATCGTGAATGTGACAAGCCGGCAGATGCAGAGTTTTCACGGGCAGATGAATGTGCTCGCAGGTGAAATGGAGCGCTTTAAGAAATCAAACTTCACCGTCGTCTTTTTAGGCGCAAATAAGGACAGAACCGACAGATTGGCATCCGTGCTGGCTGATTACGAAATTGAAGCCGCAAAAACGGACAGCTCCAAAGCGTTTGTGCAAGGACAGGTCTATGTCATGGAAGGCGAGCTGCAATCCGGTTTTGAACTGCCGCTGATGAAGCTGGCCGTCATTACGGAGGAAGAGCTGTTCAAAAACCGAATCAAGAAAAAGCCGAGAAAGCAGAAGCTGACAAATGCCGAACGGATCAAAAGCTATTCCGAGCTTCAGGTCGGTGACTATGTCGTCCACGTCAACCACGGGATCGGTAAGTATTTGGGGATCGAAACACTAGAAATCAAAGGCATTCATAAAGATTACCTCAACATTCATTATCAGGGCAGCGATAAGCTGTACGTCCCTGTAGAACAAATCGACCAGGTGCAGAAGTACGTCGGCTCTGAAGGAAAAGAACCGAAGCTTTATAAACTGGGCGGCAGTGAATGGAAACGGGTGAAGAAAAAAGTTGAAAACTCCGTTCAGGATATTGCCGATGATCTGATTAAGCTTTATGCGGAACGGGAAGCAAGCAAGGGCTATGCGTTCTCGCCGGATCATGAAATGCAGCGGCAGTTCGAATCTGCTTTCCCTTATCAGGAAACAGAGGACCAGCTCCGTTCCATTCAGGAGATTAAAAAGGATATGGAAAGAGAGCGCCCGATGGACCGTTTGCTTTGCGGTGATGTGGGTTACGGGAAGACGGAGGTAGCCATCCGAGCGGCCTTTAAAGCGATCGCCGACGGAAAGCAGGTCGCGCTTCTTGTGCCGACGACAATACTCGCGCAGCAGCATTATGAAACCATTATGGAGCGTTTCCAGGACTATCCGATTAACATCGGTCTTCTCAGCCGATTCAGAACGAGAAAAGAATCCAATGAAACGATTAAAGGCCTGAAAAACGGAACGGTAGACATCGTAATCGGAACCCACAGGCTCTTATCTAAAGACGTCGTCTATAAAGATCTCGGCTTGCTCATCATTGATGAAGAGCAGCGCTTCGGCGTAACGCATAAGGAAAAAATCAAACAGATCAAAGCCAATGTCGATGTGCTGACTCTTACAGCGACGCCGATACCGCGCACGCTTCATATGTCCATGCTCGGTGTGCGGGACTTATCTGTTATTGAAACGCCGCCGGAAAACCGTTTCCCTGTTCAGACATATGTCGTGGAATACAACGGCGCGCTTGTGCGGGAAGCCATCGAAAGAGAACTGGCGCGCGGAGGACAGGTATATTTCTTGTACAACCGCGTGGATGACATCGAGCGGAAGGCTGATGAAATTTCCATGCTTGTTCCCGATGCGAAAGTGGCATATGCCCACGGAAAAATGACCGAAAATGAATTGGAAAGCGTCATGCTCAATTTTCTGGAAGGGGAATCAGACGTCCTTGTCAGCACGACTATTATTGAGACAGGCGTAGATATACCAAATGTCAATACCTTGATTGTGTTCGACGGAGACAAAATGGGGCTGTCTCAGCTGTATCAGCTGAGAGGACGGGTCGGCCGTTCCAACCGCGTCGCTTACGCGTATTTTACGTACCGCAGAGACAAAGTGCTCACTGAGGTGGCGGAAAAACGGCTGCAGGCGATTAAAGAATTTACCGAGCTGGGATCAGGCTTTAAAATCGCCATGCGTGACTTGACGATCAGGGGAGCGGGGAACCTTCTCGGCGCCCAGCAGCACGGCTTTATCGACTCAGTCGGTTTTGACCTGTACTCGCAAATGCTCAAGGAAGCGATTGAAGAGCGGAAAGGCGATATTCCGAAAAGCGAACAGTTTGAGACAGAAATTGATATCGAGCTTGACGCGTATATTCCTGAAAACTATATACAAGACGGCAAGCAAAAAATCGACATGTACAAACGCTTCAGGTCAATCGCCACAATTGAGGAGAAAAATGAGCTTCAAGATGAAATCATCGACAGGTTCGGCAGCTATCCTAAAGAGGTTGAATGGCTGTTTACGGTTGCTGAGATGAAGGTATACGGAAAATATGAACGCGTCGAACTCATCAAGCAGGATAAAGACGCGATCAGATTTACCATTTCTGAAGAGGCCAGCGCACAGATTGACGGTCAGAAATTGTTCGAACTCGGCAATAAATACGGCCGGCAGATCGGACTGGGAATGGAAGGGAAAAAGCTGAAAATCTCAGTACAGACGAAAGGCCGCAAAACGGAAGAGTGGCTGGAGACCGTGCTCGGCATGCTGAAAGGCCTTCAGGATGTGAAGAAAGAAACAATCGCGTCTTCATAAAAATTGTTACTCTCTGGTGTATATTACATTTGATGTGACGGATACTAATTTCAAGCGAGTGGCGGAAGCTACATAAAGTAAAGAGCTTTAGTACTTTCCCTTAAATATCATCACATGAAAGAGAGGCACCAGAGAGATGAAAGCTACAGGTATCGTACGTCGTATTGATGATCTAGGACGGGTCGTCATTCCTAAAGAAATTCGGAGAACTCTGCGAATCAGGGAAGGAGACCCGCTTGAAATATTCGTTGACCGCGACGGAGAAGTTATATTGAAAAAGTATTCTCCTATCAGTGAGCTTGGCGATTTTGCGAAGGAATATGCAGATGCTTTGTATGACAGTCTCGGCCATTCCGTCTTGATTTGCGACCGTGACGCGTATATTGCCGTTTCAGGCAGTTCGAAAAAAGAATTTCTGAACAAAGCCATCAGCGATTTGCTCGAAAAAACGATGGATCAGCGCAGCTCAGTGGTAGAAAACGACGTGAAGTCCGCGCAGCTTGTTAATGACATTGATGAAGATATGAGCTCCTATACAATAGCTCCGATCGTGGCAAATGGCGATCCTATCGGTGCCGTGGTCATCTTTTCCAAGGAACAGGCACTTGGAGAAGTAGAACATAAAGCGGTAGAAACGGCAGCCAGTTTTTTGGCGAGACAAATGGAGCAGTAGGTCTTATTACCATTATTGAAATAAGAAAACGGAGAAAGAGCAGCCCTTATACAAGTGCTGTTCTTTTTCATATTCATATGTGCTCTCTATCGGTTCGGCCGTTAGGATTGTGATATAATAAGCTCGTTTTATAGACGTAATTTTCTAGCGGCTGGAAGGAGCTTTTGGATGAACGATTCAGTTGGCGCCAAGCGGCAATCGGCATGGAAAGGTGCTTTTGTGCTCGTCGTTGCGGGTATCGTGACGAAGATATTAAGCGCCGTGTACAGGGTTCCTTTTCAGAATATTGTCGGTGACGTCGGATTTTACATTTATCAGCAGGTGTATCCGTTTTTAGGGATCGCGGTCATGCTGTCAACATCCGGTTTTCCGGTTATCATCTCAAAATTAATGAACGATTATAGCGATCATAAACAAAAAATAATGAAAATTTCCGCCCTTTATGTCACGGCGGCCGGACTTGTTCTGTTTGCGCTCATGTATGCCGGTGCGGCGCCGTTGGCCGGTTTTATGGGTGACGCCCGCCTTGTGATGCTGATAAGGGTCGCGGCGTTCGCTTTCATACTGTTTCCGTTTACGGCGGTTTTCCGGGGGTATTTCCAAGGCGTGCATGATATGATGCCGTCAGCCTTATCCCAGATTACGGAACAGCTTCTTCGCGTGGCGGTGCTTCTCGGTTTATCCTTCTGGCTTTTGAAAAGCGGCCGTTCATTATACGCCGCTGGTGCGGGGGCGGCCTCGGGATCAATTGCCGGAAGCTTGGCAGCCCTTTGTGTATTGGCTGTTTTCTGGTATAAGCGGGAAGAAACCAAGAAAGACGGCGGACATATCGCAACGGCCGTCATTGTAAAAAAGCTGCTGCTTTATTCAGTCACCATCTGTATCAGCAGTGTACTCATGCTTTTGATTCAGCTTGTAGACGCCTTAAACTTATATTCACTGCTTTCAGACGGGACGGAGAGCCATGCCGCGAAACAGCTGAAAGGCATATATGACCGCGGACAGCCGCTCCTTCAGCTGGGAACCGTGTTTGCCGTCAGTATCGCCGCGTCATTGGTTCCTTCAATTTCAAAAGCGGTGCATGAGAATAAGCCGTTTATCATAAAAGAGAAAGCGACATCAGCCGTCAAGCTCTGCCTTGCGGTAGGGATCGGTGCATCAGCCGGGCTTTTTTGCATTTTAGAGCCGGTGAATATCATGCTTTTCCAAAACAGTGAGGGGACGCAGACCTTACAAATATTCAGCTTATCTATCTTTTTTGCCTCGATTGCGCTTACAGCAGCCGCGATTCTGCAAGGAGCGGGACATACCGTTTTCCCCGCCGTATCCGTTTTGGCGGGAGGGGCGCTGAAATGGGTGCTGAATGTTTGGCTGGTCCCCGGCTGGGGTATTACAGGAGCGGCACTGGCGACCGTCTTGGCATTTGCCGCAGTTGCGTGCCTGAATCTCCGGAGAATTTGGTCGAAGGGCTGGCTGACGAATATCGGCGGCGTGATTGCCCGTCTGTGCTGGTGCAGTCTGCTGATGGTCTTCTTTCTGCTCGTATATATGAAGCTATGGCAGTTATTTGTTCCCGTCAGCAGGGCCGGAGCTGTATGTGAGAGTCTGTCTGCGTCAGTCATCGGAGGGCTATTGTTTATTTATTGTATGATAAGAATGAAGATTTTCACGGACGAAGAGCTGAGCGGCCTTCCTTTCGGCAGTGCTTTAAGCAAATTGAAAAAGAGGAGAGAAAAACATGGCAGGTAACATTACGGTCGTCGGCCTCGGCGCCGGAGACATGGATCAGTTGACAGTGGGCATACATAAGCTGCTGACTCAGGCGAAGCATTTATATATAAGAACGAAAGACCACCCTTTGATTCCGGAATTAGAGCAAGAGACGGAAGCGGACATCCGGTATTTTGATGATATTTATGAAAAACATGATCAGTTTGAAGCGGTCTATGAAGAGATCGCGGACATTCTGTTTGAAAAAGCGAAGCAAGAGGATGTCGTCTACGCTGTTCCCGGACATCCGTTTGTCGCTGAGAAAACCGTTCAGCTGTTATTTGAACGCCGGGAAGAACAACAGGTAGCTGTTCATACTGCCGGAGGGCAAAGCTTTTTGGATGCCACTTTTAATGCATTGCGAATTGATCCGATTGAAGGGTTTCAATTTACGGATGCGCAAACAATGACGCCGGATGAGCTCGAACTCCGCCATCACCTGATCATTTGCCAGGTTTATGACCAAATGACGGCCTCTGAGGTGAAGCTGACGCTTATGGAGAAATTGCCTGACGACTATGAAGTGGTCATCGTCACGGCAGCCGGAAGCAAGGGAGAAAAGATGACCAAGGTGCCTTTGTTTGAGCTTGACCGCAATGTAGAAATAAATAACTTAACAAGCGTGTATGTTCCGCCGATTAAAAAAGAAGAACTCCTTTACCAGGAATTTTCTGCATTCCGAAGTATTATTCGCGAGCTTCGCGGGCCGAACGGCTGTCCGTGGGATCAAAAGCAGACACACCAGTCATTAAAGAAATATATGATTGAGGAATGCTACGAACTGCTTGAGGCCATTGACGAAGAGGACACGGATCACATGATAGAAGAACTCGGGGACGTCATGCTTCAGGTTATGCTGCACGCCCAGATCGGAGAAGACGAGGGGTATTTCTCAATTGATGATGTCATCAGAGACATCAGTGCGAAGATGGTCAGACGGCACCCGCATGTGTTTAAGGATGTTAAGGTTCAGGATGAACATGATGTCGTCGCCAACTGGGAAGAAATCAAAAAGGCGGAAAAGCAAACAACATCCACTTCATTGCTGGATGCCGTGCCGAAAACACTGCCTTCTCTTGCAAAAGCGGCCAAGCTTCAGAAAAAAGCCGCAAAAACCGGCTTTGACTGGGATGACGTTCAGGATATATGGGATAAAGTAAATGAAGAGCTGAAGGAATTTTCTGCAGAGGCTTCCGCCGAATCAGCAGATGAAATCAGCTTAAAAGCTGAATTCGGCGATGTTTTATTTGCATTGGTCAATATCGGCCGATACTATAAAATTGAGCCTGAGGAAGCGCTCGCCATGACAAATGACAAATTCCGCAGACGCTTTGCTTATATTGAGAAAGAAGCGGCAGCAAAGGGACTTGAATTGACCGCAATGTCACTTGAGGAAATGGACAAATTGTGGGATGAAGCAAAAGAAATGGAGAGGAGATTCTGATATGAGACTTGATAAGTTTTTAAAAGTATCCAGATTAATTAAACGCCGCACATTGGCGAAAGAGGTCGCCGATCAAGGGAGAATCACAGTTAACGGGAATCAGGCGAAAGCCAGCTCAGACGTAAAAGCCGGTGATGAACTGACGGTCCGCTTCGGCCAGAAGCTTGTCACCGTGAAGGTAAACGAATTGAAAGAAACAACGAAAAAAGAAGAAGCCGCGGGCATGTATACAATCGTCAAGGAAGAAAAACTCGGCGAATAGGCTTGTTCTAAACAAGGCTCCCGTCTCATACAATGCAGTAATAATGCTAAAAGTATCGAGGATATGGGGGCTGAATAGATGAATTCATATTATGAGCAAAAAGGTTCTTCTTCTGTTCCGGAACAGCATGATGTAACGATGAAAGGGAGAAAGCATTTAGACATTTCGGGCGTCAAGCATGTAGAAAGTTTTGACAACGAAGAGTTTTTGCTGGAAACGGTTATGGGAATGCTTTCCGTCAGAGGCGAGAACCTGCAGATGAAAAATCTTGATGTGGAAAAAGGGATTGTATCTATAAAAGGCAGGGTGTTTGACCTTGTATATTTAGACGAGCAGCAAGGGGATAAAGCTAAAGGGTTTTTTAGCAAGTTGTTTAAATGACGCTGACCACCCAATTTTATACGATGCTGGCAATGACCGGTATGGGCGCCTGGCTCGGAGCGTCGCTTGATACATACAGGCTGTTTGTCAGCCGCGCCAAAACGGCCAGATGGCTGTTATTCATTCATGACATTCTCTTTTGGATTGTACAAGGTCTGCTGTTTTTCTATGTGCTGCTCAACGTGAATGAAGGGGAACTCAGGGTATACATTTTCTTGGCTGTCTTACTGGGGATTGCGACGTACCAAAGCCTGTTTAAACGAATGTATATAAAAATACTGAAATTTGCCATTCATCTTGCGGTGTCTCTTTACCAATTCGCAAAAAAGCTCATTCAGCACGTGCTGTTCCGTCCGGTGCTTCTGCTCTTTAAGCTGCTCATCGGGCTGATCACGGTTATTTCTTTATACTCCTATCGGGTGAGTGCCTTTTTTGCGAAGTGTCTTTTTAAGATCGTAACGTTTTTGCTGTATCCGCTGTTTTTCCTGTTGAAACAATTATTGAAACTTCTTCCTGAAAAGTGGCGTCTTACTTTCAAACGATATTTTCAAAAAAGTGCAGGATTTTTACAAAAGAGCAAGAAACTAATCATAACAATCAGATCGACCATGATACGTATTTTGAAAAGGTGAAAGGAGGACCGTCTGGTTTGAATCTATCTAGAGAACGTACAATAACTGAAATCCAAAACGACTATAAAGAGCAGGTTGAACGGCAATCCCAGCTTATGAAAAGAAGGCGGAAAGGGCTTTTCAGACGGTTGATCGTATTCGGCGCCCTTGTGTTGTTGACGGCTATTGTCTTAGCGGGTTCTCTGTGGTCACAGACCTCTTCCCTTAGCGCAAACGAAGAAAAGAAAGCTCAGCTGGAAAAACAAGTGAAAGAATTGAACGCGAAACAGGCTGATTTAAAAGATGAAATTTCCAAATTAAAGGATGAGGATTACGTCACAGAGCTTGCCAGAAGAGACTTGTTTATGTCAGGAAATGGTGAGATTCTCTTCAATGTAGAAAAGAAGAGCAAGTAGCCTTGTTGACACTTAAATTTTTATTTAGGTATAATTAAACAAACGATCTTTTTATAAGCCTAAGGAGGAGCACTTTTTTTATGTCGATTGAAGTTGGCAGCAAGTTGCAAGGGAAAATAACAGGTATTACAAATTTCGGAGCATTTGTTGAATTGCCTGGAGGCTCAACCGGTCTCGTTCATATCAGTGAGGTAGCCGATAATTATGTTAAAGACATTAACGAGCATTTAAAAGTCGGCGATCAAGTTGAAGTGAAAGTCATCAACGTTGAAAAAGACGGGAAAATTGGTTTATCAATTAAAAAAGCTAAAGACCGTCCGCAAGCCAGACCTAGAAATGATTTCCGTCCGAAAGAATCTTTTGAACAGAAAATGAACAAGTTTCTTAAAGATAGCGAAGACCGCTTATCATCTTTAAAACGAAACACGGAATCAAAACGTGGAGGGCGCGGAGCAAGAAGAGGATAACTTGCTGCTTTCTATAAATACATGGAGCATCCGTCTATCCCAGCGGGTGCTTTTTTTGTATTCACCCATATAGTCAGAAAATTAAAACTTTAAAGTTTCTGTTGACGGAATGAAGAAACCTTTGTATTATATAACTTGTGCTTATAAGCACCTATATGGCGGTGTAGCTCAGCTGGCTAGAGCGTACGGTTCATACCCGTGAGGTCGGGGGTTCGATCCCCTCCGCCGCTACCATATATATGGCCCGTTGGTCAAGCGGTTAAGACACCGCCCTTTCACGGCGGTAACACGGGTTCGAATCCCGTACGGGTCATCAAGCGAATCGGCTTCTGTTGCAGAAGCCGATTTTTTCATATTTAGACAACTTTTTGAGAAATGTCGGAGGAAATACGAAAGGAAAGGGGAACAAGGGAGAAAGCGTCGAAGAGTTCTTTGGAATTGTTACCTTCTTTTGACAAAATCCTATCTGGGCTTTCATTTATAATGACAAGCAACGAATAAAACAGGTGGGGGATGAGAGCAATGGAAAAAGCGGAAAGAAGAGTGAACGGGCCGATGGCGGGACAAGCTCTGGAAAAACTGCAATCGTTTTTTGAAAAGGCGGCAAAGCTTACAGTCCATCAAGCGCATTCACTTTTTTTCTATAAGGGTTTCATTTATGTCGTGATCGGTTTTTTACTTGGACGGGCTTTCATATTATCTGAGGTTCTTCCGTTTGCGCTGCCGTTTTTCGGAGCGATGCTTTTGATCAGAAGAGATAAAGCCTTCTATGCTTGTCTGTCTTTACTTGCGGGCGCTTTAACCATTTCGCCGAAACACTCTTTATTGATTCTCACAGCTTTGGCCGTCTTCACTCTATTTTCAAAAATCGGTACATATATCGTGCAGGACCGGGTGAAGATGCTGCCGATCGTGGTGTTTTTCTCTATGGCTGCCGCGAGAATCGGATTTGTTTATTTTGAGAGCGGCGCTTTTACCACCTATGATTATGTGATGGCTGTTGTCGAGGCGGGCCTGGCCTTTATTTTGACGCTGATCTTTTTGCAAAGCCTGCCGATCTTCACGATCAAAAAAGTGAAGCAATCGTTAAAAATAGAAGAAATCATCTGTTTTATGATCTTGATCGCATCCGTTTTAACCGGGCTTGCCGGTGTTTCATTTCAGGGAATGCAGGCTGAACATATCCTGGCCCGCTATGTCGTGCTGAGTTTTTCCTTTGTCGGCGGGGCAAGCATCGGCTGTACGGTCGGTGTTGTGACCGGACTGATCCTCGGGCTTGCGAATATCGGGAATCTCTATCAAATGAGTCTGCTTGCGTTTTCCGGGCTTCTTGGCGGGCTGCTGAAAGAAGGAAAGAAAGCCGGAGCCGCAGTCGGATTAGTGATCGGCTCACTGCTGATTTCATTATATGGAGAAGGGTCTGCCGGATTAATGACCACTCTTTATGAATCTTTGATTGCCGTTGTTTTGTTTTTGATTACGCCTCAATCGATTACGAAAAAGGTGGCGCGATACATACCGGGCACTGCTGAGCACAGTCAGGAACAGCAGCAGTACGCGAGGAAAATCAGAGATGTCACCGCCCAGAAAGTAGACCAGTTCTCCAATGTGTTTCATGCCTTGTCGGAGAGCTTCGCCACCTTTCATCAGACGTCTTCCGATGAGCAGGCGGAAGAAGGGGAAGTGGATCTCTTTTTAAGCAAAATCACGGAGCATTCGTGCCAATCCTGCTATAAGAAAAGCAAATGCTGGGTTCAAAACTTTGATAAAACATATGACTTAATGAAACAAGTTATGCATGAAACAGAAGAAAAACAGTATGCCTCAAACCGCAGATTAAAAAAGGAGTTTCAACAGCACTGTTCCAAATCCAGACAGGTGGAAGAGCTGATTGAGGACGAACTTGCCCACCATCACGCCCATCTGACACTGAAGAGAAAAGTTCAGGACAGCAGAAGGCTTGTTGCCGAGCAGCTGTTGGGGGTTTCTGAGGTCATGGCGGACTTTTCTCGGGAAATAAAACGGGAGAGGGAGCAGCATTTTATTCAGGAAGAACAAATGATAGAGGCGCTGCAGCATTTCGGAATCGAGATTCAGCATGTCGAGATATACAGCTTGGAGCAGGGCAATATTGATATCGAAATGACAATCCCGTTCAGCGGAGGACACGGCGAGAGTGAGAAAATTATCGCCCCGATGCTGTCTGACATTCTTGAGGAGCAGATACTTGTCAAAAGCGAACAGCACTCGACTCATCCGAATGGCTACAGCCATGTTGCGTTCGGTTCGACCAAGTCGTACCGGGTATCGACAGGCGCGGCTCATGCGGCAAAAGGCGGCGGCCTTGTCTCCGGCGACAGCTACAGCATGATGGAACTGGGGGCGAGAAAATATGCGGCCGCGATCAGTGACGGCATGGGCAATGGGGCGAGGGCCCATTATGAGAGCAATGAAACGATTAAGCTCCTCGAAAAAATTCTCGAATCAGGTATTGATGAAAAAATAGCGATAAAAACGATCAACAGTATTCTGTCTTTACGGACGACAGACGAAATCTACTCAACTCTCGATCTTTCTATCATTGATCTTCAGGATGCAAGCTGCAAATTCTTGAAGGTCGGTTCAACGCCGAGTTTTATCAAGCGGGGAGATCAAGTCATGAAAGTTCAGGCCAGCAATCTGCCGATCGGCATCATCAATGAATTTGATGTGGAGGTTGTAAGTGAACAGTTAAAAGCGGGAGATCTGCTCGTCATGATGAGTGACGGTATTTTTGAAGGGCCGAAGCACGTTGAAAACCACGACCTGTGGATGAAACGGAAAATGAAAGGGCTGAAAACCGAAGACCCGCAAGAAATCGCTGATATATTAATGGAAGAGGTCATCAGAACGCGTTCCGGCCAAATCGAAGACGATATGACAGTGGTTGTTGTCCGGATTGACCACAACACGCCGAAATGGGCTTCCATACCGGTGCCGGCGGTTTTCCAAAATAAAAAGGAGATTTCTTAATCCATTCGTATAAATCACTTTCCTTCTGGCGAAGATGGGACTAATCGTATCACCGGGAGGAATGTATGTGAATAAGGGACATTTAAATCAAGTTCTGCTGATTACAGATGGCTGCTCCAATCATGGTGAAGACCCGATCGCAATGGCGGCTTTCGCCAAGGAGCAGGGGATTACGGTGAATGTTATAGGAATTATGGAAGAAAACGCGATTGACCAAGAAGCAATGAAGGAAGTTGAAGGCATCGCCATGGCCGGAGGCGGCGTCCATCAAGTTGTGTATGCGTCACAATTGTCTCAGACGGTTCAAATGGTGACGAAAAAAGCAATGACCCAGACGCTGCAAGGTGTCGTCAATCAAGAGCTTAAACAAATCTTAGGGAAAAACGTTGAAATGGAAGAGCTTTCTCCTGAAAAACGCGGCGAAGTGATGGAAGTGGTTGATGAACTCGGCGAAACGGTTCATCTGCAAGTGCTTGTGCTGGTTGATACGAGTGCGAGTATGGCGCCGAAACTGCCGACGGTGAAAGAAGCGCTGATCGATCTTTCCATCAGTTTAAATTCCCGGGCCGGACAAAATGAATTTGCAATGTGTATATTTCCCGGGAAAAGCCAGGAAGTTGAGCTTGTGCTGAATTGGACGCCGAAGCTTGAATCCCTTTCTGCACTTTTTGCGAAGCTGTCGACCGGCGGTATCACCCCTACGGGCCCCGCTATCCGGGAAGCGACGCAGCAGTTTGAGAGAATCCGCTCAAGAAGGAGCATGTTGGCAGATGATGAACGACGCTTTAACGAGTTTGGCATGTAGTCTGGCACCGGGGACGGCAATTCAGGGCAAATGGAACGGCAAATCCTACAGATTGCTCAAACAGCTTGGAAAAGGGGCTAACGGTATTGTATATCTGGCAGAAGCATCAGGCGGACAGGTCGCTTTGAAAATAAGCAGCGACAGCATGTCTGTTACCTCTGAAGTGAATGTCTTAAAATCCTTTTCAAAGGCCCGGTCGCAAACGATGGGGCCTTCTTTTTTTGATGCGGACGACGCGTTTATTCCGCAGCTGAATAAAAATGTCTCTTTTTACGTGATGGAGTACATAGAAGGGCCGCTTCTTCCGCAATATATCAGCAGTAAGGGAGCGGAGTGGATTCCGGTGCTGATGGTGCAGCTTCTTTCCAGCCTGTCAGTCCTTCATCAGCAAGGGTGGGTTTTTGGCGACCTCAAACCGGACAATCTCATTGTAACCGGACCACCGGCTGCCATTCGCTGCATTGATGTAGGGGGAACGACAAAACAGGGCCGCGCGATTAAAGAGTATACGGAGTTTTACGACAGGGGCTATTGGGGGTATGGAACAAGAAAAGCAGAACCATCCTATGACCTGTTTGCTGTCGCAATGATCATGATCCACTGTGTCCAGAAGAAAGAGTGCAAAAAGTCAGGACAGCCGAAAGAACAGCTTCGTTCTATCATTGAAGGCCACCCGTTTCTGAATAAGTATAAGAAGGTTCTGTTTTCTGCTTTAAACGGCCAATATCTGTCTGCGGAAGCCATGAAGCATGACATCCTGACGGCGGGGCAGAGTGCCGGGAGCAAAAGGAAAGCCGCCGCCAAGCCTAAGCCCCCGCAATCAAAACCGCGGCAGGGCACTGTATCTCAAACGCGGTATAAACCTAAACAAAAACCCGCAAAGCACAATGGTTTGTTTGAAACAACACTTATTTTAATCAGCGTTCTCGCCCTTTATTTCGCTTACATCGTCTTTTTTCTCATCTAGTGCCGGCCGGACGCCTGCGCTTATGCTTCTTCTTTGCTTGGAGGGAATGAAAGTGATAGGATATGTATATCTTTAAAAAACCTGCTCATTGTGAGGGGGACATTGTGAAAAGCGTGGAAGATTTTTTCAAAACATATCATCTTCAGGCGGAGGGAGAAACGATTATTGCCGGGGTCTCCGGAGGCCCTGATTCAATGGCGCTTCTCAGTATGCTGAATAAGCACTTCGGGCATTCCTCCGTTATCATAGCGGCGCATGTCGACCATCAGTTCAGGGGTCCTGAATCTGAAGAAGATATGAAGTTTGTGCAGTCATATTGCGAAGCGGAACACATCCTCTGCGAAACGGTACAGATTGATGTTTCTGCATACGCAAAGAAGAATAAGCTGAACAAGCAGGCTGCCGCGCGTGATTGCAGATATCAGTTTTTCGAAGATCTGATGGCAAAACACCAAGCGAAGTTTTTGGCACTGGCTCATCATGGCGATGACCAGGTTGAAACAATGCTCATGAGGCTTGCGAAAGGTACGCTCGGGGCAGGGCTTGCGGGAATGCAGCCCGTCCGCGAATTTGCATCCGGCTGGCTGATCAGGCCTTTCCTCTATGCGGCAAAGGATGAAATCCTTGAATACTGCCGTCAAGAAGGGCTCAGCTACAGAACGGATGAGAGCAATGCAAAAGACGATTATGCAAGAAACAGATTCAGAAAGACCGTGCTTCCTTTTTTAAAACATGAATCACCTGACGTTCATAAAATGTTTCAAAAGGTGAGTGAAGCACTGACAGAAGACGAACAATACCTGCAGTCATTAACGAAAGAACGAATGAATAAGGTTATTACAAGCAAGTCAGACACATCGGTTGAAGTCAATTCCTCTCAATTGCTTGCCCTTCCGATACCTTTACAAAGAAGAGGAGTTCAACTAATATTAAACTATCTTTATGAAAACGTTCCATCGTCGTTTTCCGCCCGCCACATACAGCAGTTTCTCGAATGGGCGGAAAATGGAAGCGCCTCGGGAGTGCTTGATTTTCCGAAAGGGCTGAAGGTGGTCAAATCATATCAGACATGTTTGTTTACATTTGAACAATGGCAATGTGAAAAAGTTCCCTTTGAGCTGCAGCTGCAAGGAGCGAAAGGCGAGACTGCTGTTCTCCCCAACGGCTTTATGATAGAGGTGGCCGATCAGGCTGACCCTCATATCAAAAATGGGAATGCTGTTTTTATGACAAGCAGAAACAAGGTGCAATTTCCTTTAACAATCCGGACGAGAAAAATCGGCGACCGGATCAAACTTAAAGGGATGAATGGCTCGAAAAAGGTGAAAGATATATTTATTGATCATAAACTGCCTCTGCGGGATCGGGACGAATGGCCGATTGTAACGGATGCGAGCGGTGAAATTATCTGGCTGCCTGGCTTGAAAAAATCCATCTTTGACGATCTTGTGATTTCAAACAGTGACCGCATTGTATTACAATATAGACAGCATGAAAAGTGTAGGGGGCAAGCATTAACATGAAACAGGATATCGAAAAAGTGCTGATCTCAGAAGATGAGATCCAGCAGAAAGTAAAACAGCTTGGAGAACAATTAACAAGCGAGTACAGCGACACGTTTCCGTTGGCAATCGGTGTGTTAAAGGGAGCGCTTCCTTTTATGGCTGATCTTATAAAGCATATTGATACATATTTGGAAATGGACTTCATGGATGTATCAAGCTACGGAAATTCCACGGTTTCTTCCGGAGAAGTCAAAATCATCAAAGATTTGGATACATCTGTAGAAGGCCGGGACATCTTAATCATTGAAGATATTATCGACAGTGGGTTAACCTTGAGCTATCTCGTAGAACTCTTCCGATATCGTAAAGCGAAATCAATTAAGATTGTTACCCTGTTGGATAAACCAAGCGGAAGAAAAGCGGACATTAAAGCAGACTTCGTAGGCTTTGAAGTTCCTGACGCGTTTGTTGTGGGTTACGGACTTGATTATGCCGAACGCTATCGCAATCTGCCTTACATCGGAGTATTAAAACCGGCGATTTATGAAAGCTGATCGGCTGCCTGCTTCCGAGATGGTTATCGGTTGTATTGGAATGATTTTCTATGGTACTATTGAACATAGTTGTGCTTACTGTGGGAGGAGGTAAGGAATGAATCGGGTCTTCCGTAATACCATTTTTTATTTACTTATTTTATTAGTAGTAATCGGGGTTGTGAGTTACTTCCAGACTTCAAACCCGAAGACAGAAAATATGTCGTACAGTACGTTTATCAAGAACCTCGATGAGGGGAAAGTTGATAGCGTATCGGTTCAGCCTGTCAGAGGTGTTTATGAGGTAAAAGGACAGCTGAAAAAATACGACAAAGACCAGTACTTTTTAACACATGTTCCTGAAGGAAAGGGAGCAGACCAGATATTTGATGCAATTAAAAAGACGGACGTAAAAGTTGATCCCGCACAGGAAACAAGCGGGTGGGTGACGTTCTTAACGACGATCATTCCGTTTGTCATCATCTTTATTCTGTTTTTCTTCCTGCTCAATCAGGCTCAGGGCGGCGGCAGCCGTGTCATGAACTTCGGAAAGAGCAAAGCGAAGCTGTATACGGAAGAAAAGAAACGCGTGAAGTTTAAAGATGTAGCCGGCGCGGATGAGGAGAAGCAGGAGCTTGTTGAGGTTGTTGAGTTTCTGAAAGATCCTCGCAAATTCGCCGAGCTTGGCGCCAGAATTCCTAAAGGCGTGCTGCTGGTCGGACCTCCGGGAACCGGTAAGACATTGCTTGCGAGAGCCTCAGCCGGTGAAGCGGGCGTTCCTTTCTTCAGCATCAGCGGATCTGACTTCGTTGAAATGTTTGTCGGTGTCGGTGCTTCCCGTGTGCGTGATTTATTCGAAAATGCGAAAAAGAATGCGCCTTGTCTGATCTTCATTGATGAGATCGACGCGGTAGGACGTCAGCGCGGCGCAGGTCTTGGCGGCGGGCATGATGAACGCGAACAGACGCTGAACCAGCTGCTTGTTGAGATGGACGGTTTCAGTGCGAATGAAGGAATCATTATTATCGCTGCGACAAACCGTGCGGACATTCTCGACCCTGCATTGCTTCGTCCGGGACGTTTTGACCGTCAGATTACGGTAGACCGTCCGGATGTCATCGGCCGTGAAGCCGTATTACAGGTGCATGCGAGAAACAAACCGCTTGATGAAACGGTGAACTTAAAAGCAATCGCTTCAAGAACACCCGGTTTCTCAGGCGCCGATTTAGAAAACCTTCTTAACGAAGCGGCACTCGTTGCTGCCCGTCAAAACAAGAAGAAAATTGATATGCGCGACATTGATGAAGCGACGGACCGTGTGATTGCGGGTCCTGCGAAGAAGAGCCGCGTCATATCGAAAAAAGAACGCAATATCGTGGCGTACCACGAGGGCGGTCACACCGTTATCGGACTTGTGCTGGATGAAGCCGATATGGTTCATAAAGTAACGATCGTTCCGAGGGGGCAGGCGGGCGGATACGCGGTCATGCTTCCGAGAGAAGACCGTTACTTCCAGACAAAACCTGAACTTCTCGATAAAATTGTCGGTCTTCTGGGCGGACGGGTTGCCGAGGAAATTATCTTCGGCGAAGTCAGCACGGGGGCTCACAATGACTTCCAGCGGGCAACGAGCATTGCCAGAAGAATGGTGACAGAGTTTGGTATGTCAGAAAAACTCGGACCGCTTCAGTTCGGTCAATCTCAAGGCGGTCAAGTATTCCTGGGCCGGGATTTCAACAACGAGCAAAACTACAGTGATCAGATCGCTTACGAAATCGATCAGGAAATTCAGCGCATCATTAAAGAATGTTATGAGCGTGCGAAAACCATCCTGACTGAAAATCGCGATAAGCTTGAATTGATTGCTCAGACATTGCTTGATGTGGAAACATTAGATGCGGAACAAATCAAGCATCTCGTGGATCACGGAAAACTCCCTGAGCGCAATTTCTCAGATGACCATCTTCCAAAAGACGATGTGAAAGTAAACATCCTGTCTAAAACAGAAGACGAAAAGAAAGACGAGCCGAAAGAATAGTTCGCTTTCTGATATGAAAACCGCCGGCGTATACCGGCGGTTTTTTTACTGGTTCCGTTTTGTTTACAAAAGAGCCGCAGATCGTGTATGGTATTGTAGAATGTTGAAAATGTTATGATTAGAAACTATTCAAAAGTGGTGATAGAGGTTGTTACTGGTTATAGATGTGGGGAACACCAACACCGTGATTGGTGTATATCATGATGGGGAATTAGAATATCATTGGCGCATAGAAACGAGCAGGCACAAAACAGAAGACGAATTCGGCATGCTGCTCCGCTCCTTATTTGAACATTCCGGACTCATGTTTGAACAGATTGAAGGGATTATCATCTCATCCGTGGTGCCGCCGATTATGTTCTCTTTAGAAAGAATGTGCACAAAATACTTTCACATCGAGCCGCAAGTTGTCGGCCCGGGAATGAAAACAGGTTTAAATATAAAGTATGACAATCCGAAAGAAGTGGGAGCTGACAGGATCGTCAATGCCGTTGCGGCGATCCAGCAGTATGGCGGCCCCTTAATTGTTGTTGATTTCGGAACGGCGACGACGTATTGCTACATTGATGAAAACAAACAATACATGGGCGGCGCGATTGCTCCCGGCATTACAATTTCAACGGAAGCGCTGTACTCACGTGCGGCGAAGCTTCCAAGAATTGAAATCGCCCGACCGGACAATATCATCGGCAAAAACACGGTAAGCGCCATGCAGTCCGGCATCCTTTTCGGCTATGTCGGACAAGTTGAAGGCATTGTAAAGCGGATGAAATGGCAGGCAACACAGGAACCGAAAGTCATTGCGACAGGCGGGCTTGCGTCATTAATCGCAAACGAATCAGATTGTATTGATATTGTTGACCCGTTTCTCACTCTGAAAGGGCTGGAAATCATTTATGAGCGAAATCGCGTGGGTCACGTATAGGAGGTAAACGATGGATTATTTAATTAAAGCAATTGCATATGACGGTAAAGTGCGGGCTTATGCAGCCAGAACGACAGATATGGTTAATGAAGCGCAAAGAAGGCATGACACGTGGCCGACGGCATCAGCCGCAATCGGCCGGACGATGACAGCTTCTCTGATGCTAGGAGCGATGCTTAAGGGTGAAGATAAGCTGACAGTCAAAATAGAAGGCGGCGGCCCGATCGGAGCCATTGTCGCAGATGCGAACGCAAAGGGTGAGGTAAGAGCATACGTATCAAACCCGCACGTTCATTTTGATCTCAATGAACAAGGGAAACTGGATGTCAGACGGGCGGTCGGAACTGACGGAACACTCAGTGTCGTAAAAGATTTGGGCTTACGTGATTATTTTACGGGACAAGTAGAGATTGTCTCGGGTGAACTCGGTGACGACTTCACATATTATCTTGTTTCTTCTGAACAAGTCCCTTCATCTGTCGGCGTAGGTGTTCTAGTAAATCCTGATAACACCATTCTCGCTGCGGGCGGGTTCATCATTCAGCTTCTTCCGGGGACTGATGAAGAAACCATTTCAACAATTGAAAAGCAATTATCTCAAATCGAACCGATTTCAAAATTGATTCAAAAAGGCCTGACACCGGAAGAAATCTTAGAAGAAGTTCTAGGTCAAAAACCGGACTTTCTCGAAACAATGCCGGTCAAATTTCACTGTTCTTGTTCAAAAGATCGATTCGAAACGGCCATTTTAGGACTAGGCAAAAAAGAAATACAAGATATGATAGAAGAAGACGGAAAAGCCGAAGCGGTTTGCCATTTTTGTAATGAGAAATATTTATTTACAAAAGAAGAACTGGAAGAGCTTCGTGCCGAAACAACCCGCTAGCTCTTTAGCGGGTTGTTCTATTTTATAAAAGGGATGGGGTAGATTTTGAAATCGAGAACACTTTTGACGATTATTGTAGCGGCGCTGTTAGTATGCAGTGTGACAGTGGCGTATAAGTTAACAAAATCCCAAGCCGCGGGGTCATCTGAAGAATCCATCGCGACAATCGGTGATAAACATATCACACGGCAAGACTGGATGAAAAAGATGGAAGACCAGTACGGAAAATCAACTCTGGAAGACATGATTAATGCACAAGTAGTGGAAGAGCTTGCGAAAAAGAATAAACTCACAGTTTCAAACAGCGAATTGGAGCGGGAGTTTCTTTTAATCAAAGCGGTAGATAATTCATTTTATGAAGACAGCCATATTACCGAAAAAGAATGGAGAGACCAGATCCGCTACAACATTCTTCTTGAAGAACTGCTGACGAAGGACATCGATATATCGGATAAGGAAATGCAATCATTTTATAATAAAAATAAAGAATTGTACCATTTCGATGATTCATACAGAATCCGGCACATTGTCGTCAAAAACAAAGATGAGGCGGACAGGGTGCTTGCTGATTTGAAAGGCGGTTCCAGCTTTGAAGCCGTCGCCGCTGAGCGTTCCACGGACAGATACACGTCTCAGTATGGCGGAGACCTCGGCTTTGTGACAGAAAACCAGGAAAATATCCCGCAGGCATATATCACAGAAGCTAAAAATCTTAAAGAAGATGAATGGTCCGCTGAACCGATTAAAGTTTCTTCAGGATACGCCGTCATTCAGCTGAAAGAAAAGCTTAAAGCGAGAACTTTCTCATACAATGAAGTGAAGAGCCAAATCAGACGCCAGATCGCGATGGATCAATTAGGTGACAAGGCGACAGTCAAAACGCTGTGGAAAGAGGCGGGGGTCTCTTGGTTCTACGGGGAAAAAAGAACTAAATGATTGACAAAAAATTTTGAAATTGATAACTTATATTTATAATACCAATAAATTTAGTCGGAAATTGAGGTGTCCAACATGGTGCGTATTGCAAATTCTATTACTGAACTAATCGGAAATACTCCTATTGTGAAATTGAATCGCCTGACGGATGAAAACAGTGCAGATGTATATCTGAAGCTTGAATACATGAATCCGGGCAGCAGCGTAAAAGATCGGATCGGAGCGGCGATGATTGAAGCGGCTGAAAAAGAAGGAAAATTAAAAGCCGGCGACACAATCATTGAACCGACAAGCGGAAATACAGGAATCGGTCTTGCGATGGTGGCAGCGGCTAAAGGTCTCAGAGCCATTCTCGTTATGCCTGATACAATGAGTATGGAGCGACGCAATCTGCTGCGCGCATACGGAGCGGAGCTTGTGCTGACTCCCGGCGCAGAAGGAATGAAGGGCGCCATTAAAAAGGCGGAAGAACTTGCGGAGGAACACGGATACTTTGTGCCTCAGCAATTCAACAATGCGGCAAACCCGGAAATTCACCGCCAAACGACGGGGAAAGAAATCGTAGAACAGTTTGGTGACGACCAGCTTGATGCGTTCGTGGCCGGAATCGGTACCGGCGGAACCATCACGGGAGCGGGCGAAGTACTGAAAGAAGCATATCCATCCATCAAAATCTATGCGGTAGAGCCGGCGGATTCTCCAGTTCTTTCCGGCGGAAAACCGGGCCCGCATAAAATTCAGGGTATCGGAGCGGGATTTGTCCCTGAAACATTGAATACGGACATCTATGATCAGATCATTCCCGTCAAAAACGAGGATGCATTTGAATATGCCCGTAAAACGGCAAAAGAAGAAGGGATTCTCGGCGGCATTTCTTCCGGAGCGGCCATTTACGCGGCACTGGAAATCGCGAAAAAACTGGGGAAAGGCAAGAAAGTGCTTGCGATCATCCCTAGTAACGGAGAACGTTACTTAAGCACACCGCTTTATCAGTTTGAATAGAGACATACACACGGCTCCCGGCTGTATCCGGGAGTTTTTTTGTGCCTGAAGCATCGGAAATCCAAAAAACGTTTCGAATTTTATGGTTGGAAGTGAAATTCACTTTTTTCACCAGTGTGATTGCTTTAAAATAAAACTACAGTAAAACGAAGCAGAGGATTGATATGATGGCACAACGCAGACCGGCAGGAAGAAAAATACCTTTTACGAAACAAGCATTTTTACAGCGATATGAAAACCTTTCGAAATCGAGAAAACGGCATGTTCTGCTCGAAAGCGCGAGAGGGGGAAGATTCAGTATAGCCGGTCTAGATCCGATTGCGTCCGTCAGAGGAAAAGACGGAATTACAACGATCAAGCATGAGGGGGAAACACTGTTTAAAGAAGGTGACCCGCTGCGGGCCTTTCATGAATGGTTTGGAACGCTCGGAACGGAAACAAACGTTGAGTTTCCGGACTTTCAAGGCGGTGCGATTGGTTTTATCAGTTACGACTACGCCCGATATATTGAGAATTTTAAGATGCTGTCGTTAGATGATCTGGAAACACCTGATATTTACTTTCTTGTTTTTGATGATGTGGCCGTTTATGACCATGAGGAAGAGGCGTTATGGCTCATTACCCATACTGAAGCGGAAGAAGCGGATCTTGCGGAAGAAAAGCTGTCCGGCTTAGAGGACATGTGGTGTTCCCTTCAAACGGCGGACGAGCCTTTTTCACCGCTGAATCGGAATGGGGACGGATCGTACGCCGCTCCGTTCACTGAGGAAGGATTTTCGCAGGCTGTAGAACAAATTAAACAATATATCGCGAGCGGCGATGTGTTCCAGGTTAATTTGTCCATCAGGCAGTCTCAGTCCTTATCCGTTCATCCGTATGAGGTGTATAAACACTTGAGAAACGTCAATCCGTCTCCTTACATGGCCTATCTCGAGACACCGGGGTTTCAAGTGATATGCGGGTCGCCGGAGCTATTGGTGACAAAGAAGGGGAAGAAGCTTGAAACGAGACCGATCGCGGGTACGCGTTCAAGAGGAAAAGACGATGCTGAAGACAAGGCTTTGGCTGATGAATTAATTCACAACGAAAAAGAACGTGCGGAACACGTCATGCTTGTTGATCTTGAGCGCAATGATCTCGGGCGCGTATCGCGCTACGGCTCCGTGCGGGTTAACGAATTTATGGCGATCGAAAAGTATTCCCACGTCATGCATATCGTGTCTAACGTACAGGGGGAACTGCAGGACGGATATGACGCGACAGACATTATTCATGCGGTTTTCCCGGGGGGCACCATCACGGGAGCGCCCAAAGTGAGAACGATGGAAATTATAGAAGAGCTTGAGCCGACAAGACGGGGGCTTTATACTGGATCTATAGGCTGGTTCGGATTCAACGGAGATTTGCAGTTTAACATTGTGATCCGGACGATCTATGCAGCCGGCGGACATGCTTTCATGCAGTCCGGAGCAGGAGTAGTCATTGATTCGGTTCCGAAGCATGAATACAAGGAATCGTTCAAAAAAGCTTTTGCAATGAAAAAGGCGTTAGAGCTGAGCGAAGAAGAGACAAAAAATCAGACGAGGTGAGCAGAGATGATTTTAATGATTGACAATTATGATTCATTTACGTACAACTTGGTTCAATATTTGGGTGAGCTTGGGGAGGAACTGATCGTCAGACGAAATGACGAGATTACGATTGAGCAGATTGAAGAGCTGGGTCCGGACTTCTTAATGATTTCACCCGGGCCGTGCAGTCCTGATGAAGCGGGGATCAGCCTCGAAGCGATCAAACATTTTGCCGGCAGTATTCCTATTTTCGGCGTATGTCTCGGGCATCAGTCGATTGCGCAAGTATTCGGTGGCGATGTCGTCAGAGCGGAGCGGCTCATGCACGGCAAAACGTCAGAAGTTATGCATGACGGACAGACGATTTTTAAAGGGCTGCAAAATCCGCTTGTCGCCACCCGGTACCATTCACTTATTGTCAAAGCGGACACGCTGCCGGATTGTTTTACGGTATCCGCTCAAACCAAAGAAGGAGAAATTATGGCAATCCGCCATAATGAGCTGCCTGTTGAAGGTGTTCAGTTCCATCCGGAATCCATCATGACCTCCTTCGGCAAAGAGATGCTCAGAAACTTTATAGAGACACACCGCAAAAAGGAAGTGACGGTGTGATTATATATTTGAATGGTCAATATATAGAGGAGAAAGAAGCGGCGCTTTCTCCTTTTGACCATGGTTATTTGTACGGGATCGGCGCGTTCGAGACGTTCAGGCTTTACAGCGGCCGGCCGTTTCTGCCGGATGCGCATGTCGCCAGGCTCAACAGGGCGCTTCGGGATCTGCAGATTGCATATGAGGTGAACAAACAGGAGCTGCTTGATATGCTTCGGAGACTGTTGCTCCTCAATGACATCAAGGACGGCAGCGCGCGTGTCCGGCTTAACATCTCGGCAGGCGTCAGCGATAAAGGGTTTGCCGCGCAGACTTATGAAAAGCCGACCGTCCTTTGTTTCGTCAACCGGCTCAATCCGGAAACTCTGCCTGTTCAAAAAGAAGGCAAGCTTCTCTCTATCAGGAGAAATACGCCTGAAGGATATTTCCGGTTAAAATCCCATCACTATTTAAACAACATGTATGCTAAACGGGAGATCGGGAATGATCCCAATCTTGAAGGCATTTTCCTGACCGGAGAAGGAGATGTCGCGGAAGGCATTGTCTCCAACGTGTTTTGGCGAAAAGGAGACAAGGTCTTTACGCCATCCTTGGATACGGGAATTCTCGATGGTGTAACGAGACAGTTTGTCATTGATGAATTGAAACGGCAGGGGACAGAAGTCACCGAAGGCCGATTCCGTTTTCAATCAATGCTTGAAGCGGATGAAGCATGGTTGACAAACTCCGTGCTTGAAATCATCCCGTTTTCTAAAATAGAGGAAGTGCCGCTGCCCGGAGTGAGCGGAAAAACGGTGCAATTGCTCCGTAATCAGTATCAGCAGGAAATAAACAAAATGAATGTACAGGAGGAGGAACAAAATGGCGCAGCAAACAATTGAACAGCCTAAACTGATTCATACAAAAAAAGGCGCTCTTTCCTATAAAGAGAAGACGCTCGTTATGGGGATATTAAATGTAACGCCAGACTCCTTCTCTGACGGCGGCAAATACGACAGTACGGAAAGGGCGCTTCTGCATGCGGCGAAGATGGCTGAAGAAGGGGCGCATATCATAGATATCGGCGGCGAATCGACAAGACCCGGCGCATCACTCGTGTCGGCTGATGAGGAAATGTCACGAGTCATCCCCGTCATAGAGCGGATCACAAGCGAGCTGGACATTCCGCTTTCAATCGATACGTACAAAGCGTCCGTGGCAGACGAAGCAGTCAAAGCGGGAGCCTCTATCCTTAATGACATCTGGGGGGCGAAAGGTGATCCTGACATGGCGTCAGTAGCCGCCGCACACGGGGTTCCGATTATCTTAATGCATAACCGCATGGAAAGAAACTACAACGATCTTATTCCTGATATGCTTGCAGACTTGATGGAAAGCGTAAAAATTGCCGCAGAAGCCGGCGTCACAGATGAAAACATGATTCTGGATCCGGGGATCGGCTTTGCGAAAAACTATGAGGACAATCTGGCTGTCATGAACAAGCTGGAGGTGTTCAGCGGGTTAGGTTATCCGCTGCTTCTGGCGACATCGAGAAAAAGGTTCATCGGCCGTGTGCTTGACCTTCCCCCTGAAGAACGTGCCGAGGGAACGGGAGCGACAGTATGCCTTGGCGTCCAAAAAGGCTGCGACATTGTGAGGGTGCACGATGTCAAAGAGATCGCAAGAATGACGAAGATGATGGATGCTATGTTGAACAAAGGAGGCGTACATTATGGATAAAGTATATGTGGAAGGTATGGAGTTTTACGGATATCACGGCGTGTTCGAAGAAGAAAACAAACTCGGCCAGCGCTTCAAAGTAGACCTGACTGCCGAACTGGATTTGAGCAAAGCGGGAAAAACGGATGACCTTTCTTATACCATTAACTATGCGGAATTGTACAGTGTCTGCCGCGGCATCGTTGAGGGCGAGCCCGTTAATTTGGTCGAGACCCTTGCGGAACGGATCGCAGACACCGTCCTTGAGAAATTTGAGCCGGTGCAGCAATGTACGGTAAAGGTTGTTAAGCCTGACCCGCCGATTCCCGGCCATTATAAATCAGTAGCCATAGAAATGACGAGAAAGAAATCATGAACAATACGGCATATATCGGCCTCGGCTCCAATATGGGCGACCGTGAACATTATTTGCGTCAGGCAGTGGCCATGCTCAGCCGGCATCATGGCGTGACGGTGTCAAAGGTGTCCTCCATATATGAAACAGATCCCGTCGGCTATGAGGATCAAGATCAGTTTCTCAATATGGCGGTTGAAGTGAAAACGTCGTTATCTCCTTTTGAACTTCTTGATGTAACGCAGAGCATTGAAGCTGAATTAGGCAGAACGAGAGAGATTCGCTGGGGACCGCGGACGGCAGACCTTGACATTTTGCTGTATAATCGTGAAAATATTGAAACAGAGCGGCTGATTGTTCCGCATCCGAGAATGTATGAGCGCTTATTTGTCCTTGCGCCGTTAAAAGAAATATGCCCGCAGGCGGATCATATCACGATAAGCGCTGAAACAAACCAAGAAGGTGTAAGAGTATGGAAGCAGAAATCTGGGGTAGGCGAATTCGTGCATTCAGAAAGCTGAAAGGTTATACTCAAGAAGGATTTGCAAAAGCATTAGGTATATCAGTTTCTATTGTCGGTGAAATTGAACGCGGAAACCGATTGCCATCAGATGCCATCATTCAAGATGCGGCAGATGTTTTAAATATAAGTGCGGACGAATTGGCCCCGCCTGAAAAATAGACAAATGAAAGGAGGGGAAAAATGTTTAAAATCGGTGATATTCAATTGAAAAACCGGGTTGTGCTTGCGCCTATGGCCGGTGTCTGCAACTCAGCGTTCAGATTGACTGTAAAGGAATTCGGAGCCGGATTGGTATGCGCTGAAATGGTCAGTGACAAAGCGATTCTTTACAATAACGCCAGAACAATGGGGATGCTTTACATTGATGAACGTGAAAAACCGCTCAGCCTTCAGATTTTTGGAGGAAAAAAGGAAACCCTTGTGGAAGCGGCGAAGTTTGTAGATCAAAACACGACTGCTGATATTATTGATATTAACATGGGATGTCCCGTACCCAAGATTACAAAATGTGATGCGGGCGCCAAATGGCTTCTCGATCCCGATAAGATTTATGAAATGGTATCCGCAGTAGTAGATGCTGTTGATAAGCCGGTTACAGTGAAGATGAGAATGGGCTGGGATGAAGAGCACATTTATGCGGTGAAAAATGCCCAAGCTGTTGAACGTGCCGGCGGAAAAGCCGTTGCCCTGCACGGCCGCACAAGAGTGCAAATGTATGAAGGCACTGCGAACTGGGATATCATTAAAGAAGTGAAGCAATCCGTCTCCATTCCCGTCATCGGAAACGGTGATGTCAAAACGCCTCAGGACGCGAAACGCATGCTTGAGGAAACAGGAGTTGACGGCGTCATGATCGGCCGGGCCGCACTCGGCAACCCGTGGATGATTTACCGTACGGTGCACTACCTTGAAACCGGCGAGTTAAAAGACGAACCGAAAGTCCGTGAAAAAATGTCGGTATGCAAACTGCACTTAGACCGCCTGATTAAGTTAAAAGGCGAAAATGTGGCAGTCAGAGAAATGAGAAAACACGCTGCCTGGTACCTGAAAGGTGTCAGAGGCAATGCGAATGTACGCAACGAAATTAACCAATGTGAGACGCGTGAAGAAGTTGTGCAGCTTTTAGATGCATTTACCGCCGAAGCAGAGGCAAAAGAGCTTCAAGATGCAAAAGTAGGTTAATATACACCCTCTATTGCTGCTCACTGCCAGCTTACCGCTGGCAGTTTTTCTGCTTTTTCGTGAAATCAAAATGTAACGGAGTGATACCAATGAGTCAAGAAGAGCAAAATCATGAGGAATTGAACGACCAGCTGCAAGTCAGACGAGATAAAATGAACCAGCTGAGAGAAAACGGCATTGACCCTTTCGGCGAACGTTTCGAGAGAACGCATCAATCTCAACAGATCATTGACGCCTACCAGGAGCTTTCTAAAGAAGAACTGGAAGAAAAAGCGGTCGAAGTGACCATTGCAGGCCGTATGATGACAAAGCGCGGAAAAGGGAAAGCCGGCTTTGCGCATCTGCAGGACTTAGAAGGTCAAATTCAAATTTACGTAAGAAAAGACAGTGTCGGCGAAGAACAATATGAAATCTTTAAATCTTCAGACCTTGGAGACGTTATCGGCATCACGGGGAAAGTTTTCAAAACAAACGTAGGCGAGCTTTCTGTCAAAGCGACATCTTTTGAACTGCTGACAAAAGCACTGCGTCCTCTTCCTGATAAATATCATGGGTTAAAAGACGTTGAACAGCGTTACCGCCAGCGCTATCTCGATCTCATCGTAAACCCTGACAGCAAACAAACGTTTATCACACGCAGCAAAATCATCCAAGCGATGAGAAGATACTTAGATGACCATGGATACTTAGAAGTTGAAACACCTACGATGCACAGCATACCGGGAGGAGCGTCTGCACGCCCGTTCATCACGCACCATAACGCGCTCGACATGCCTCTTTATATGCGTATTGCGATTGAACTGCACCTGAAACGCCTGATTGTCGGCGGATTGGAAAAAGTCTACGAAATCGGCCGCGTGTTCCGTAACGAAGGTGTTTCTACACGCCATAACCCTGAATTCACGATGATCGAGCTGTATGAAGCGTACGCCGATTATAAAGATATTATGAGTCTTACGGAAAACCTCGTAGCACATATTGCGCAGGAAGTGCTTGGAAGCACCACAATCCAGTACGGCGAAGAGCAGATTGATCTGAAACCTGAATGGAAACGACTCCACATGGTAGATGCGGTCAAAGAAGCGACAGGTGTAGATTTCTGGAATGAGATGACTGTTGAAGAAGCGCGCGGTCATGCAAAAGAGCATGGTATCGAGATCACAAACTCAATGACGGTGGGTCATATCATCAATGAATTCTTCGAACAAAAAATTGAAGAAACACTCATTCAGCCTACATTTATTTACGGCCACCCTGTAGAGATTTCTCCTCTTGCTAAGAAAAATCCGGAGGACCCTCGCTTTACAGACCGTTTTGAGCTGTTTATCGTCGGCCGTGAGCACGCTAATGCGTTTACGGAGCTGAATGACCCTATCGACCAGAGGGAACGCTTTGAAGCGCAGTTAAAAGAAAGAGAAGAAGGAAACGATGAAGCGCATATGATGGATGAAGACTTCGTTGAAGCTCTTGAATACGGCATGCCGCCGACCGGGGGATTGGGTATCGGTATCGACCGCCTTGTCATGCTGTTAACAAATGCTCCGTCTATCAGAGACGTTTTATTATTCCCTCAAATGAGACAACGCTAATAAAAGGGAAGGCGCCGTTTCTGCTTATCGCAGTACGGCGCTTTTTTAGAAACAAGCCGCTCGTGAAACTTTTTTGATTTTCTTTTAAAAAACTATTGCACTATTATTTGTGAGGTGGTATATTATTATTCGTTGCCGCTAAACAAGGCGCTGACGAAAAAAAAGAAATTTAAAAAGTTGTTGACTTCAAGAGATTGATAAGATATAATAATAAAGTCGCTTGAACGAAAGACAAAATGATCTTTGAAAACTAAACAAGACAAAACGCACCTGTTAATTCAAAGTTTTAAATAAATCGCACAGCGATGTGCGTAGTCAGTCAAACTACTTTATCGGAGAGTTTGATCCTGGCTCAGGACGAACGCTGGCGGCGTGCCTAATACATGCAAGTCGAGCGGACAGACGGGAGCTTGCTCCCCGATGTTAGCGGCGGACGGGTGAGTAACACGTGGGTAACCTGCCTGTAAGACTGGGATAACTCCGGGAAACCGGGGCTAATACCGGATGGTTGTTTGAACCGCATGGTTCAGACATAAAAGGTGGCTTCGGCTACCACTTACAGATGGACCCGCGGCGCATTAGCTAGTTGGTGAGGTAACGGCTCACCAAGGCGACGATGCGTAGCCGACCTGAGAGGGTGATCGGCCACACTGGGACTGAGACACGGCCCAGACTCCTACGGGAGGCAGCAGTAGGGAATCTTCCGCAATGGACGAAAGTCTGACGGAGCAACGCCGCGTGAGTGATGAAGGTTTTCGGATCGTAAAGCTCTGTTGTTAGGGAAGAACAAGTGCCGTTCAAATAGGGCGGCACCTTGACGGTACCTAACCAGAAAGCCACGGCTAACTACGTGCCAGCAGCCGCGGTAATACGTAGGTGGCAAGCGTTGTCCGGAATTATTGGGCGTAAAGGGCTCGCAGGCGGTTTCTTAAGTCTGATGTGAAAGCCCCCGGCTCAACCGGGGAGGGTCATTGGAAACTGGGGAACTTGAGTGCAGAAGAGGAGAGTGGAATTCCACGTGTAGCGGTGAAATGCGTAGAGATGTGGAGGAACACCAGTGGCGAAGGCGACTCTCTGGTCTGTAACTGACGCTGAGGAGCGAAAGCGTGGGGAGCGAACAGGATTAGATACCCTGGTAGTCCACGCCGTAAACGATGAGTGCTAAGTGTTAGGGGGTTTCCGCCCCTTAGTGCTGCAGCTAACGCATTAAGCACTCCGCCTGGGGAGTACGGTCGCAAGACTGAAACTCAAAGGAATTGACGGGGGCCCGCACAAGCGGTGGAGCATGTGGTTTAATTCGAAGCAACGCGAAGAACCTTACCAGGTCTTGACATCCTCTGACAATCCTAGAGATAGGACGTCCCCTTCGGGGGCAGAGTGACAGGTGGTGCATGGTTGTCGTCAGCTCGTGTCGTGAGATGTTGGGTTAAGTCCCGCAACGAGCGCAACCCTTGATCTTAGTTGCCAGCATTCAGTTGGGCACTCTAAGGTGACTGCCGGTGACAAACCGGAGGAAGGTGGGGATGACGTCAAATCATCATGCCCCTTATGACCTGGGCTACACACGTGCTACAATGGACAGAACAAAGGGCAGCGAAACCGCGAGGTTAAGCCAATCCCACAAATCTGTTCTCAGTTCGGATCGCAGTCTGCAACTCGACTGCGTGAAGCTGGAATCGCTAGTAATCGCGGATCAGCATGCCGCGGTGAATACGTTCCCGGGCCTTGTACACACCGCCCGTCACACCACGAGAGTTTGTAACACCCGAAGTCGGTGAGGTAACCTTTTAGGAGCCAGCCGCCGAAGGTGGGACAGATGATTGGGGTGAAGTCGTAACAAGGTAGCCGTATCGGAAGGTGCGGCTGGATCACCTCCTTTCTAAGGATTTTAACGGAATATAAGACCTCGGGTCTTATAAACAGAACGTTCCCTGTCTTGTTTAGTTTTGAAGGATCATTCGATTCTTCGAGATGTTGTTCTTTGAAAACTAGATAACAGAAGTAATTCACATTCAATTAGTAATGCAAGATATCACGTAGTGATTCTTTTTAACGGTTAAGTTAGAAAGGGCGCACGGTGGATGCCTTGGCACTAGGAGCCGATGAAGGACGGGACGAACACCGATATGCTTCGGGGAGCTGTAAGCAAGCTTTGATCCGGAGATTTCCGAATGGGGAAACCCACCACTCGTAATGGAGTGGTATCCATATCTGAATACATAGGATATGAGAAGGCAGACCCGGGGAACTGAAACATCTAAGTACCCGGAGGAAGAGAAAGCAAATGCGATTCCCTGAGTAGCGGCGAGCGAAACGGGACCAGCCCAAACCAAGAGGCTTGCCTCTTGGGGTTGTAGGACACTCTGTACGGAGTTACAAAGGAACGAGGTAGATGAAGAGGTCTGGAAAGGCCCGCCATAGAAGGTAACAGCCCTGTAGTCAAAACTTCGTTCTCTCCTGAGTGGATCCTGAGTACGGCGGAACACGTGAAATTCCGTCGGAATCCGGGAGGACCATCTCCCAAGGCTAAATACTCCCTAGTGACCGATAGTGAACCAGTACCGTGAGGGAAAGGTGAAAAGCACCCCGGAAGGGGAGTGAAAGAGATCCTGAAACCGTGTGCCTACAAGTAGTCAGAGCCCGTTAACGGGTGATGGCGTGCCTTTTGTAGAATGAACCGGCGAGTTACGATCCCGTGCAAGGTTAAGCAGAAGATGCGGAGCCGCAGCGAAAGCGAGTCTGAATAGGGCGAATTGAGTACGTGGTCGTAGACCCGAAACCAGGTGATCTACCCATGTCCAGGGTGAAGTTCAGGTAACACTGAATGGAGGCCCGAACCCACGCACGTTGAAAAGTGCGGGGATGAGGTGTGGGTAGGGGTGAAATGCCAATCGAACCTGGAGATAGCTGGTTCTCTCCGAAATAGCTTTAGGGCTAGCCTCAAGGTAAGAGTCTCGGAGGTAGAGCACTGATTGGACTAGGGGCCCCTACCGGGTTACCGAATTCAGTCAAACTCCGAATGCCGATGACTTATCCTTGGGAGTCAGACTGCGAGTGATAAGATCCGTAGTCGAAAGGGAAACAGCCCAGACCGCCAGCTAAGGTCCCAAAGTATACGTTAAGTGGAAAAGGATGTGGAGTTGCTTAGACAACCAGGATGTTGGCTTAGAAGCAGCCACCATTTAAAGAGTGCGTAATAGCTCACTGGTCGAGTGACTCTGCGCCGAAAATGTACCGGGGCTAAACGTATCACCGAAGCTGCGGACTGTTCTTCGAACAGTGGTAGGAGAGCGTTCTAAGGGCTGTGAAGCAAGACCGGAAGGACTTGTGGAGCGCTTAGAAGTGAGAATGCCGGTATGAGTAGCGAAAGAGGGGTGAGAATCCCCTCCACCGAATGCCTAAGGTTTCCTGAGGAAGGCTCGTCCGCTCAGGGTTAGTCGGGACCTAAGCCGAGGCCGAAAGGCGTAGGCGATGGATAACAGGTTGATATTCCTGTACCACCTCCTCACCATTTGAGCAATGGGGGGACGCAGGAGGATAGGGTAAGCGCGGTATTGGATATCCGCGTCCAAGCAGTTAGGCTGGGAAATAGGCAAATCCGTTTCCCGTGAAGGCTGAGCTGTGATGGCGAGCGAATTATAGTAGCGAAGTTCCTGATTCCACACTGCCAAGAAAAGCCTCTAGCGAGGTGAGAGGTGCCCGTACCGCAAACCGACACAGGTAGGCGAGGAGAGAATCCTAAGGTGATCGAGAGAACTCTCGTTAAGGAACTCGGCAAAATGACCCCGTAACTTCGGGAGAAGGGGTGCTCTGTTAGGGTGCAAGCCCGAGAGAGCCGCAGTGAATAGGCCCAGGCGACTGTTTAGCAAAAACACAGGTCTCTGCGAAGCCGTAAGGCGAAGTATAGGGGCTGACGCCTGCCCGGTGCTGGAAGGTTAAGAGGAGCGCTTAGCGTAAGCGAAGGTGCGAATTGAAGCCCCAGTAAACGGCGGCCGTAACTATAACGGTCCTAAGGTAGCGAAATTCCTTGTCGGGTAAGTTCCGACCCGCACGAAAGGCGCAACGATCTGGGCACTGTCTCAACGAGAGACTCGGTGAAATTATAGTACCTGTGAAGATGCAGGTTACCCGCGACAGGACGGAAAGACCCCGTGGAGCTTTACTGCAGCCTGATATTGAATGTTGGTACAGCTTGTACAGGATAGGTAGGAGCCTTGGAAACCGGAGCGCCAGCTTCGGTGGAGGCATCGGTGGGATACTACCCTGGCTGTATTGACCTTCTAACCCGCCGCCCTTATCGGGCGGGGAGACAGTGTCAGGTGGGCAGTTTGACTGGGGCGGTCGCCTCCTAAAAGGTAACGGAGGCGCCCAAAGGTTCCCTCAGAATGGTTGGAAATCATTCGCAGAGTGTAAAGGCACAAGGGAGCTTGACTGCGAGACCTACAAGTCGAGCAGGGACGAAAGTCGGGCTTAGTGATCCGGTGGTTCCGCATGGAAGGGCCATCGCTCAACGGATAAAAGCTACCCCGGGGATAACAGGCTTATCTCCCCCAAGAGTCCACATCGACGGGGAGGTTTGGCACCTCGATGTCGGCTCATCGCATCCTGGGGCTGTAGTCGGTCCCAAGGGTTGGGCTGTTCGCCCATTAAAGCGGTACGCGAGCTGGGTTCAGAACGTCGTGAGACAGTTCGGTCCCTATCCGTCGCGGGCGCAGGAAATTTGAGAGGAGCTGTCCTTAGTACGAGAGGACCGGGATGGACGCACCGCTGGTGTACCAGTTGTTCTGCCAAGGGCATCGCTGGGTAGCTATGTGCGGACGGGATAAGTGCTGAAAGCATCTAAGCATGAAGCCCCCCTCAAGATGAGATTTCCCATTCCGCAAGGAAGTAAGATCCCTGAAAGATGATCAGGTTGATAGGTCTGAGGTGGAAGTGTGGCGACACATGGAGCTGACAGATACTAATCGATCGAGGACTTAACCAATTTGAATGTATGCTTACTGTTATCTAGTTTTGAGAGAACACTCTCAATGGTTTGGTGGCGATAGCGAAGAGGTCACACCCGTTCCCATGCCGAACACGGAAGTTAAGCTCTTCAGCGCCGATGGTAGTCGGGGGTTTCCCCCTGTGAGAGTAGGACGCCGCCAAGCTATTACACGTAAGTGTAATATATGGAGGATTAGCTCAGCTGGGAGAGCATCTGCCTTACAAGCAGAGGGTCGGCGGTTCGAGCCCGTCATCCTCCACCATATTTGCCGGCCTAGCTCAATTGGTAGAGCAACTGACTTGTAATCAGTAGGTTGGGGGTTCAAGTCCTCTGGCCGGCACCATTTTTGGACAAGATAATAACATAAGTCTTTTAAAAAGAGCCATTAGCTCAGTTGGTAGAGCATCTGACTTTTAATCAGAGGGTCGAAGGTTCGAGTCCTTCATGGCTCACCATGTTACGCGGGTGTGGCGGAATTGGCAGACGCGCTAGACTTAGGATCTAGTGTCTTATGACGTGGGGGTTCAAGTCCCTTCACCCGCATTATACAGGATAGTTATCCTGTATGCGGAAGTAGTTCAGTGGTAGAACACCACCTTGCCAAGGTGGGGGTCGCGGGTTCGAATCCCGTCTTCCGCTCCAACTATACCATCCACGCCGGGGTGGTGGAATTGGCAGACACACAGGACTTAAAATCCTGCGGTAGGTGACTACCGTGCCGGTTCAAGTCCGGCCCTCGGCATTATTGTTATGCGCCCGTAGCTCAATTGGATAGAGCGTTTGACTACGGATCAAAAGGTTAGGGGTTCGACTCCTCTCGGGCGCGCCATAATATTTTTAAAAATCGGGAAGTAGCTCAGCTTGGTAGAGCACATGGTTTGGGACCATGGGGTCGCAGGTTCGAATCCTGTCTTCCCGACCACTTCGGGGCCTTAGCTCAGCTGGGAGAGCGCCTGCTTTGCACGCAGGAGGTCAGCGGTTCGATCCCGCTAGGCTCCACCATTTATAAAAAATATGTTGACTTTAAAAGAAACTTATTATACACTTAAAAAGTTGCTTGAGAAAGTGAACAAAATGATCTTTGAAAACTAAACAAGACAAAACGTACCTGTTAATTCAAAGTTTTAAATAAATCGCACAGCGATGTGCGTAGTCAGTCAAACTACTTTATCGGAGAGTTTGATCCTGGCTCAGGACGAACGCTGGCGGCGTGCCTAATACATGCAAGTCGAGCGGACAGATGGGAGCTTGCTCCCTGATGTTAGCGGCGGACGGGTGAGTAACACGTGGGTAACCTGCCTGTAAGACTGGGATAACTCCGGGAAACCGGGGCTAATACCGGATGGTTGTTTGAACCGCATGGTTCAGACATAAAAGGTGGCTTCGGCTACCACTTACAGATGGACCCGCGGCGCATTAGCTAGTTGGTGAGGTAATGGCTCACCAAGGCGACGATGCGTAGCCGACCTGAGAGGGTGATCGGCCACACTGGGACTGAGACACGGCCCAGACTCCTACGGGAGGCAGCAGTAGGGAATCTTCCGCAATGGACGAAAGTCTGACGGAGCAACGCCGCGTGAGTGATGAAGGTTTTCGGATCGTAAAGCTCTGTTGTTAGGGAAGAACAAGTGCCGTTCAAATAGGGCGGCACCTTGACGGTACCTAACCAGAAAGCCACGGCTAACTACGTGCCAGCAGCCGCGGTAATACGTAGGTGGCAAGCGTTGTCCGGAATTATTGGGCGTAAAGGGCTCGCAGGCGGTTTCTTAAGTCTGATGTGAAAGCCCCCGGCTCAACCGGGGAGGGTCATTGGAAACTGGGGAACTTGAGTGCAGAAGAGGAGAGTGGAATTCCACGTGTAGCGGTGAAATGCGTAGAGATGTGGAGGAACACCAGTGGCGAAGGCGACTCTCTGGTCTGTAACTGACGCTGAGGAGCGAAAGCGTGGGGAGCGAACAGGATTAGATACCCTGGTAGTCCACGCCGTAAACGATGAGTGCTAAGTGTTAGGGGGTTTCCGCCCCTTAGTGCTGCAGCTAACGCATTAAGCACTCCGCCTGGGGAGTACGGTCGCAAGACTGAAACTCAAAGGAATTGACGGGGGCCCGCACAAGCGGTGGAGCATGTGGTTTAATTCGAAGCAACGCGAAGAACCTTACCAGGTCTTGACATCCTCTGACAATCCTAGAGATAGGACGTCCCCTTCGGGGGCAGAGTGACAGGTGGTGCATGGTTGTCGTCAGCTCGTGTCGTGAGATGTTGGGTTAAGTCCCGCAACGAGCGCAACCCTTGATCTTAGTTGCCAGCATTCAGTTGGGCACTCTAAGGTGACTGCCGGTGACAAACCGGAGGAAGGTGGGGATGACGTCAAATCATCATGCCCCTTATGACCTGGGCTACACACGTGCTACAATGGACAGAACAAAGGGCAGCGAAACCGCGAGGTTAAGCCAATCCCACAAATCTGTTCTCAGTTCGGATCGCAGTCTGCAACTCGACTGCGTGAAGCTGGAATCGCTAGTAATCGCGGATCAGCATGCCGCGGTGAATACGTTCCCGGGCCTTGTACACACCGCCCGTCACACCACGAGAGTTTGTAACACCCGAAGTCGGTGAGGTAACCTTTTAGGAGCCAGCCGCCGAAGGTGGGACAGATGATTGGGGTGAAGTCGTAACAAGGTAGCCGTATCGGAAGGTGCGGCTGGATCACCTCCTTTCTAAGGATTTTAACGGAATATAAGACCTCGGGTCTTATAAACAGAACGTTCCCTGTCTTGTTTAGTTTTGAAGGATCATTCGATTCTTCGAGATGTTGTTCTTTGAAAACTAGATAACAGAAGTAATTCACATTCAATTAGTAATGCAAGATATCACGTAGTGATTCTTTTTAACGGTTAAGTTAGAAAGGGCGCACGGTGGATGCCTTGGCACTAGGAGCCGATGAAGGACGGGACGAACACCGATATGCTTCGGGGAGCTGTAAGCAAGCTTTGATCCGGAGATTTCCGAATGGGGAAACCCACCACTCGTAATGGAGTGGTATCCATATCTGAATACATAGGATATGAGAAGGCAGACCCGGGGAACTGAAACATCTAAGTACCCGGAGGAAGAGAAAGCAAATGCGATTCCCTGAGTAGCGGCGAGCGAAACGGGACCAGCCCAAACCAAGAGGCTTGCCTCTTGGGGTTGTAGGACACTCTGTACGGAGTTACAAAGGAACGAGGTAGATGAAGAGGTCTGGAAAGGCCCGCCATAGAAGGTAACAGCCCTGTAGTCAAAACTTCGTTCTCTCCTGAGTGGATCCTGAGTACGGCGGAACACGTGAAATTCCGTCGGAATCCGGGAGGACCATCTCCCAAGGCTAAATACTCCCTAGTGACCGATAGTGAACCAGTACCGTGAGGGAAAGGTGAAAAGCACCCCGGAAGGGGAGTGAAAGAGATCCTGAAACCGTGTGCCTACAAGTAGTCAGAGCCCGTTAACGGGTGATGGCGTGCCTTTTGTAGAATGAACCGGCGAGTTACGATCCCGTGCAAGGTTAAGCAGAAGATGCGGAGCCGCAGCGAAAGCGAGTCTGAATAGGGCGAATTGAGTACGTGGTCGTAGACCCGAAACCAGGTGATCTACCCATGTCCAGGGTGAAGTTCAGGTAACACTGAATGGAGGCCCGAACCCACGCACGTTGAAAAGTGCGGGGATGAGGTGTGGGTAGGGGTGAAATGCCAATCGAACCTGGAGATAGCTGGTTCTCTCCGAAATAGCTTTAGGGCTAGCCTCAAGGTAAGAGTCTCGGAGGTAGAGCACTGATTGGACTAGGGGCCCCTACCGGGTTACCGAATTCAGTCAAACTCCGAATGCCGATGACTTATCCTTGGGAGTCAGACTGCGAGTGATAAGATCCGTAGTCGAAAGGGAAACAGCCCAGACCGCCAGCTAAGGTCCCAAAGTATACGTTAAGTGGAAAAGGATGTGGAGTTGCTTAGACAACCAGGATGTTGGCTTAGAAGCAGCCACCATTTAAAGAGTGCGTAATAGCTCACTGGTCGAGTGACTCTGCGCCGAAAATGTACCGGGGCTAAACGTATCACCGAAGCTGCGGACTGTTCTTCGAACAGTGGTAGGAGAGCGTTCTAAGGGCTGTGAAGCAAGACCGGAAGGACTTGTGGAGCGCTTAGAAGTGAGAATGCCGGTATGAGTAGCGAAAGAGGGGTGAGAATCCCCTCCACCGAATGCCTAAGGTTTCCTGAGGAAGGCTCGTCCGCTCAGGGTTAGTCGGGACCTAAGCCGAGGCCGAAAGGCGTAGGCGATGGATAACAGGTTGATATTCCTGTACCACCTCCTCACCATTTGAGCAATGGGGGGACGCAGGAGGATAGGGTAAGCGCGGTATTGGATATCCGCGTCCAAGCAGTTAGGCTGGGAAATAGGCAAATCCGTTTCCCGTGAAGGCTGAGCTGTGATGGCGAGCGAATTATAGTAGCGAAGTTCCTGATTCCACACTGCCAAGAAAAGCCTCTAGCGAGGTGAGAGGTGCCCGTACCGCAAACCGACACAGGTAGGCGAGGAGAGAATCCTAAGGTGATCGAGAGAACTCTCGTTAAGGAACTCGGCAAAATGACCCCGTAACTTCGGGAGAAGGGGTGCTCTGTTAGGGTGCAAGCCCGAGAGAGCCGCAGTGAATAGGCCCAGGCGACTGTTTAGCAAAAACACAGGTCTCTGCGAAGCCGTAAGGCGAAGTATAGGGGCTGACGCCTGCCCGGTGCTGGAAGGTTAAGAGGAGCGCTTAGCGTAAGCGAAGGTGCGAATTGAAGCCCCAGTAAACGGCGGCCGTAACTATAACGGTCCTAAGGTAGCGAAATTCCTTGTCGGGTAAGTTCCGACCCGCACGAAAGGCGCAACGATCTGGGCACTGTCTCAACGAGAGACTCGGTGAAATTATAGTACCTGTGAAGATGCAGGTTACCCGCGACAGGACGGAAAGACCCCGTGGAGCTTTACTGCAGCCTGATATTGAATGTTGGTACAGCTTGTACAGGATAGGTAGGAGCCTTGGAAACCGGAGCGCCAGCTTCGGTGGAGGCATCGGTGGGATACTACCCTGGCTGTATTGACCTTCTAACCCGCCGCCCTTATCGGGCGGGGAGACAGTGTCAGGTGGGCAGTTTGACTGGGGCGGTCGCCTCCTAAAAGGTAACGGAGGCGCCCAAAGGTTCCCTCAGAATGGTTGGAAATCATTCGCAGAGTGTAAAGGCACAAGGGAGCTTGACTGCGAGACCTACAAGTCGAGCAGGGACGAAAGTCGGGCTTAGTGATCCGGTGGTTCCGCATGGAAGGGCCATCGCTCAACGGATAAAAGCTACCCCGGGGATAACAGGCTTATCTCCCCCAAGAGTCCACATCGACGGGGAGGTTTGGCACCTCGATGTCGGCTCATCGCATCCTGGGGCTGTAGTCGGTCCCAAGGGTTGGGCTGTTCGCCCATTAAAGCGGTACGCGAGCTGGGTTCAGAACGTCGTGAGACAGTTCGGTCCCTATCCGTCGCGGGCGCAGGAAATTTGAGAGGAGCTGTCCTTAGTACGAGAGGACCGGGATGGACGCACCGCTGGTGTACCAGTTGTTCTGCCAAGGGCATCGCTGGGTAGCTATGTGCGGACGGGATAAGTGCTGAAAGCATCTAAGCATGAAGCCCCCCTCAAGATGAGATTTCCCATTCCGCAAGGAAGTAAGATCCCTGAAAGATGATCAGGTTGATAGGTCTGAGGTGGAAGTGTGGCGACACATGGAGCTGACAGATACTAATCGATCGAGGACTTAACCAATTTGAATGTATGCTTACTGTTATCTAGTTTTGAGAGAACACTCTCAATGGTTTGGTGGCGATAGCGAAGAGGTCACACCCGTTCCCATGCCGAACACGGAAGTTAAGCTCTTCAGCGCCGATGGTAGTCGGGGGTTTCCCCCTGTGAGAGTAGGACGCCGCCAAGCTATATTATGGTAAAGGCAGCTCATTATGAGCTGCCTTTTTTGTGTTTTTTTGCATACGTTATATAATATGAGAAACGTAACGATATGCCTTTTTGTAAAAGCAGGTTTTATGCTTGTGCAAAGTGGAAATAATAGAGATAGAGCGATACAGTTGAAAAATTTTGCGAAACACCTTATAGTAAGGTTAAAGTCAAATATAGTCAAAGTCAATAAAGGAGGGGGTTGAGTGGGACATAATATTTCTGACATCATTGAACAGTACTTGAAACAAGTATTAGATCAAAATGGCAAAGAAATTTTAGAGATCAAACGCAGTGAAATCGCTGATAAATTTCAATGTGTTCCTTCCCAAATAAATTATGTCATCAACACCAGATTTACAAGTGAAAGAGGATATATTGTTGAAAGTAAACGGGGAGGCGGCGGTTATATTCGTATTATCAAAATTAAAATGAATAACGAAGTCGTCCTCATCAATAATATTATTTCGCAGATTCATACCCACTTGTCCCAGGCAGCCTCTGATGACATTATTCTCAGACTGTTAGAGGACGGAGTTATTTCGGAAAGAGAAGCTAAAATGATGGTGAGTGTAATGGATCGTTCAGTTCTATATATTGATTTGCCCGAACGGGATGAACTAAGAGCCAGAATGATGAAAGCAATGCTCACATCTTTAAAACTAAAGTAAGCGGGTGAAAAGATTGATTTGTCAAGAATGCAATGAGAGACCGGCCACTTTTCACTTTACGAAAGTTGTTAATGGAGAAAAACAAGAAGTTCATATTTGTGAACAATGTGCAAAAGAAAATAGCGATTCATACAGTATAAGTGGAAACCAAGGGTTCTCGATCCATAATTTATTATCAGGGTTGCTGAATATGGAGTCTTCATTTCAAAACACCGGTTCTCAAATGTTCGGCTACTCAGAGCAAGGCACAGCTTGTAAGAAATGCGGTATGACGTTTCAGCAGCTGAGAAAAACAGGGCGTTTCGGCTGTGCGGAATGTTACGATACGTTCTACAGCCAAATTACGCCGATCTTGCGAAAAGTTCACAGCGGGAATACGGTGCATGCCGGAAAAATTCCAAAACGAATAGGCGGAAACCTGCATGTAAGACGGCAAATGGAAATGTTAAAAAAAGAACTTGAATCTTTAATACACCACGAAGAGTTTGAAAGAGCAGCGGAGGTCAGGGATCAGATCCGATCGTTAGAGCAGAAATTAAAAAGTAAAGACAGTGAGGGGGAACAAGGGTAATGTCGCTCAAGCATTTTATTCAGGACGCACTAAGCAATTGGATGAAGCAAAAGGGACCTGAAAGTGACATTGTACTCAGCAGCCGTATACGGTTGGCCCGTAACTTTGAAAATATAAAGTTTCCTGCCAGGTATACGAATGAAGAAGCCTCATCCATCATTCAGCAATTCGAAGATCATTTTTCAGGAAAAGAACTTCCTGATATCGGTCAATTTCATTTAATCAGAATGAGTGAAGCTCAGCCTTTGGAAAAACGGGTGCTGATGGAGAAACATCTGATCAGCCCGAATTTAACAGAATCCCCTTTTGGCGGCTGTTTGCTTTCTGAAAATGAAGAAGTCAGCATTATGTTAAATGAAGAAGATCATATCAGAATTCAATGCCTCTTCCCCGGCTTCCAGCTTCTCAACGCCATAAAAGCGGCAAACCAGGTTGATGACTGGATTGAGGAGAAAGTGGATTACGCCTTTGGAGAGAAGAGAGGATACTTAACAAGCTGTCCTACAAATGTAGGGACGGGACTAAGGGCTTCAGTCATGATGCATTTGCCGGGCCTTGTATTAACTAGGCAAATGAATCGAATTATACCGGCAATTAACCAATTAGGCTTAGTTGTTAGAGGAATTTACGGTGAAGGCAGCGAAGCATTAGGAAATATCTTTCAAATTTCAAATCAAATCACACTCGGAAAATCAGAACAGGACATTGTAGATGATTTAAACAGTGTGGCTGCCCAGCTGATTGAGCAGGAACGTTCAGCCCGAGAAGCGCTTTACCAAACCTCGAAAATTGAATTGGAGGACCGGGTATTCAGATCTTACGGTGTTTTATCCAACTGCCGTATGATTGAATCAAAGGAAACGGCGAAATGCCTTTCTGACGTTCGGCTGGGGATAGACCTTGGAATCATCAAAGGGCTATCAAGCAATATACTTAATGAACTGATGATTTTGACACAGCCGGGTTTTCTCCAGCAATATTCGGGCGGTGCATTACGGCCGAACGAAAGAGACGCGAGAAGAGCGGCTCTTATCAGGGAAAGGCTGCATTTAGAAATGAGTGCAAATAGACAGGAGGATGATTCGATATGATGTTTGGAAGGTTTACAGAGCGAGCTCAAAAGGTATTGGCACTGGCACAGGAAGAAGCACTGCGCTTAGGCCATAACAATATTGGAACTGAACATATCTTATTAGGTCTGGTTCGTGAAGGAGAAGGGATTGCAGCTAAAGCACTCCAAGCACTCGGACTCGGTTCGGATAAAATTCAGAAAGAAGTGGAGAGCTTAATCGGACGGGGACAGGAAATGTCTCAAACGATTCATTATACGCCAAGAGCAAAAAAAGTCATTGAGCTCAGCATGGATGAAGCCAGAAAGCTAGGACATTCTTATGTGGGAACAGAACACATACTTCTCGGACTGATTCGTGAAGGAGAAGGCGTGGCCGCGAGAGTTCTGAATAATCTCGGTGTCAGCTTGAATAAGGCGAGACAGCAAGTGCTGCAGCTTCTGGGAAGCAATGAGACGGGATCTTCTGCATCCGGTACGAACAGCAATGCAAACACGCCGACGCTTGACAGCTTGGCTCGTGATTTAACTGCGATTGCGAAGGAAGACAGTCTTGATCCGGTTATCGGCCGAAGCAAAGAAATTCAGCGTGTTATTGAGGTATTAAGCCGCAGAACGAAGAATAACCCCGTTCTTATCGGAGAACCGGGTGTAGGTAAAACTGCGATTGCTGAAGGCCTCGCACAGCAGATCATCAATAATGAAGTGCCGGAAATTTTACGTGATAAACGCGTAATGACATTAGACATGGGTACGGTTGTAGCCGGTACGAAATACCGCGGAGAATTTGAAGACCGCTTGAAAAAAGTAATGGATGAAATACGTCAGGCCGGCAATATTATTTTATTCATTGACGAACTGCATACACTGATCGGAGCGGGGGGAGCAGAAGGTGCGATTGACGCATCGAATATCTTAAAACCTTCACTGGCCCGCGGAGAGCTTCAATGCATCGGTGCGACAACGCTTGATGAATACCGTAAATATATCGAAAAAGACGCTGCTCTGGAGCGCCGTTTCCAGCCGATTCAGGTGGATCAGCCGTCAGCCGATGAAAGCATTCAAATTTTAAAAGGGCTCCGTGACCGCTATGAAGCGCATCACCGCGTATCCATTACCGATGAAGCGATTGAAGCGGCGGTCAAATTGTCCGACCGTTATATTTCTGACCGCTTCCTTCCGGATAAAGCGATCGATTTAATTGATGAAGCCGGTTCAAAAGTGCGTCTCCGTTCTTTCACAACACCTCCGAACTTAAAAGAGCTTGAGCAGAAACTCGATGAAGTTCGCAAGGAAAAAGACGCTGCCGTTCAGAGCCAGGAGTTTGAAAAAGCGGCTTCCCTTCGTGATACGGAGCAGCGCCTGAGAGAACAGGTGGAAGACACGAAAAAAACGTGGAAAGAAAAACAAGGCCAGGAGAACTCCGAAGTTTCTGTAGAGGATATTGCGATGGTTGTATCCAGCTGGACCGGGGTGCCTGTATCTAAAATTGCCCAAACGGAAACAGATAAGCTTCTCAATATGGAAAACATTCTGCACTCCCGCGTCATCGGCCAGGATGAAGCTGTTGTAGCCGTTGCAAAGGCTGTCAGACGTGCAAGAGCCGGTCTGAAGGACCCGAAACGCCCGATTGGTTCATTCATCTTCTTAGGCCCTACAGGCGTTGGGAAGACAGAGCTGGCACGAGCGCTGGCGGAATCCATTTTCGGTGATGAGGAAGCGATGATCAGAGTGGATATGTCCGAATACATGGAGAAACACTCGACTTCACGTCTTGTCGGTTCTCCTCCGGGATATGTCGGCTATGATGAAGGCGGCCAGCTGACAGAAAAAGTGAGAAGAAAACCTTACTCTGTCGTACTGCTTGATGAAATTGAAAAAGCGCATCCTGATGTGTTTAACATACTCCTGCAAGTGCTTGAAGACGGACGCTTGACTGATTCAAAAGGACGCACTGTGGATTTCCGCAACACGATCCTGATTATGACGTCAAACGTCGGAGCGAGCGAGCTGAAACGCAACAAATATGTGGGCTTCAATGTGCAGGATGAATCACAAAACCATAAAGACATGAAAGACAAAGTCATGGGAGAGCTGAAGCGTGCCTTCAGACCTGAGTTTATCAACCGGATTGACGAAATTATCGTCTTCCACTCCCTTGAGAAAAAACATCTTACAGACATCGTGTCGCTTATGTCTGATCAGTTAACAAAACGTCTGAAAGAACAAGATCTCTCTATCGAGCTGACGGATGCTGCAAAAGCAAAAGTAGCAGAAGAGGGCGTCGATTTGGAATACGGCGCACGTCCGTTAAGAAGAGCGATTCAAAAGCATGTGGAGGACCGGTTGTCAGAAGAACTCCTCAGAGGCAATATTGATAAGGGCCAGCACATTGTTCTTGATGTTGAGGACGGCGAATTTGTCGTAAAAACAACTGCTAAAACGAACTAATATAGTGACAAACATGAGGCATACGTAAGCGAGTGTATGCCTCACTTTGTTATATAGAGAAATATTCGATAAGGAAGAGGTCTTACAACATATATGGCTAAATCAAAAACAAAATTCATCTGCCACTCATGCGGTTATGAATCCGCTAAGTGGATGGGAAAGTGCCCGGGCTGCGGGGCTTGGAATACAATGGTGGAAGAAACCATAAAAAAAGCACCGGCGAATCGGCGGGCGGCTTTCTCCCACTCCGTTCAAACCGTCCAGAAACCATCACCCATTACATCAATTGAAACATCGGAAGAACCCCGCGTTCACACAAAGCTTGAAGAATTCAACAGAGTGCTTGGCGGCGGCGTTGTGAAAGGCTCGTTAGTATTGATCGGCGGCGATCCCGGCATCGGAAAATCAACGCTCCTTCTCCAAGTATCCGCACAATTAGCAGATACGGCCGGCAGCGTGCTTTACATTTCAGGGGAAGAATCCGTGAAGCAAACGAAGCTGCGTGCCGACAGACTTGGAATCAACAGCCAAATGTTACATGTTTTATCTGAAACCGATATGGAGTATATTTCGTCTGCTATACAAGAGATGAAACCCGCATTTGTTGTCGTAGACTCCATTCAGACCGTGTACCAAAGTGATATCACCTCAGCTCCCGGCAGTGTATCACAAGTAAGAGAGTGTACGGCCGAATTGATGAAAATCGCGAAAACAAACGGCATACCTATTTTTATCGTCGGGCACGTCACAAAAGAAGGATCGATCGCAGGGCCGAGATTGCTTGAGCACATGGTCGATACCGTTCTATACTTTGAAGGAGAGCGGCACCATACATTCCGTATTTTGCGGGCCGTAAAAAACCGTTTCGGCTCCACAAATGAAATGGGCATCTTTGAAATGCGGGAAGAGGGGCTTACGGAAGTGCTGAACCCTTCTGAAATATTCTTGGAAGAACGTTCTGCCGGGGCATCGGGTTCGAGTATCGTTGCGTCAATGGAAGGAACGAGACCGATCCTGGTTGAAATCCAGGCGCTCATATCACCGACCAGTTTTGGAAACCCGCGCCGCATGGCTACAGGCATTGACCACAACAGGGTGTCGTTAATTATGGCTGTGCTTGAGAAGCGGGTGGGTCTTTTGCTTCAAAATCAAGATGCCTATTTAAAGGTCGCCGGCGGGGTCAAACTGGATGAACCGGCGATTGATTTGGCAGTAGCCGTCAGCATTGCCTCAAGCTTCAGAGATACACCGCCGAATCCCGCAGATTGCTTTATCGGTGAAGTGGGTCTGACAGGAGAAGTCCGCAGGGTGTCAAGAATCGAACAGCGCGTAAAGGAAGCGGCAAAACTCGGCTTCAAGCGCATGATCATACCTGAGGCGAATGCAGACGGGTGGACAATACCAAAAGGGATTGAGGTTGTCGGAGTAGCAAATGTTGCAGAAGCGCTTCGTACTTCATTAGGAGGATCATAATAGATGGAAAAAGAGAAAAAAGGGGCGAAACAAGAGCTTGACCTGTCTGCAATTCTGCAGTTCGTTGCACCGGGCACCCCGCTCAGAGCCGGGATAGAGAATGTACTTCGGGCAAATACAGGCGGCCTGATTGTTGTCGGATACAATGATAAGGTAAAGCAAGTCGTGGATGGCGGTTTTCATATTAATACATCATTTGCGCCCGCTCACTTATACGAGCTGGCCAAAATGGACGGTGCCATTATTTTAAGTGATTCCGGCCAGAAAATTCTTTATGCGAATACGCAGCTTATGCCGGAAGCGACCATTTCTTCTTCAGAAACGGGAATGAGGCACCGTACGGCGGAACGGGTGGCGAAGCAGACCGGCTGTCTCGTCATCGCCATTTCAGAGCGCAGAAATGTCATTACGTTATATCAGGACAGCATGAAGTACACACTAAAGGACATAGGTTTTATTTTAACAAAGGCAAATCAGGCCATTCAAACGCTCGAGAAGTATAAAACCATCTTAGACAAAACGATTACGGCTTTAAACGCATTAGAGTTTGAGGAGCTTGTGACATTCAGTGACGTGCTGTCCGTCATGCATCGATATGAAATGGTGCTCCGAATAAAAAATGAAATCAATATGTATATTAAAGAACTCGGAACGGAAGGCCACTTAATCCGTCTGCAGGTGATTGAACTGATTACGGACATGGAAGAAGAGGCGGCACTTTTCATTAAAGACTATGTCAAAGAAAAAATCAAAGATCCGTTCGTGCTGTTAAAAGAGCTTCAGGATATGTCCAGCTATGACCTGCTTGATGATTCCATTCTGTTTAAGCTGCTTGGATATCCGGCTTCTACCAATATTGATGATTATGTGCTCCCGAGAGGATACAGGCTGCTGAACAAAATTCCGCGTCTGCCGATGCCGATTGTTGAAAATGTGGTTGAGGCGTTCGGATTTTTGCCAAGCATAACGGAAGCCACTGTAGAAGAGCTTGATGATGTTGAGGGTATCGGCGAAGTGCGCGCCAAAAAAATCAAAAAAGGCTTAAAACGCCTTCAGGAAAAACACTATATAGATAGACAGCTTTAAGAATCGCTTAAACCTGTCGGAATCCGGGTATATTATTGTTAGTTTTTGTTTATTCTGAATTTGTAGGCTCTGACCCAGTCTGCTGAAAAAATGCTACTTAAAAGGAGGTGGAGGTATGTTAAAACGAATAGTTCAGGCGTTCTTCATTATTGTGGGCGGCGTTGTCGGTATCTTTTTAATACCTGAATTGTTTGTACTGTCAAATATACAGGACATACCTTTAATAACAAACGCATATACGTCTGCTGCAATTGGTGCTATTATCTTTTTTCTCATCAGTATATGGACGACAGAATATGTGATTAATTGGGTAAAATGGATTGAAGATTCTTTGCTGAGAGCTCCGGTGCCGGATCTGTTATTCGGGAGTCTCGGATTGGTTTTTGGACTTATCATCGCATATCTCATTGTAAACGTGATTCCGCTGGACAATATTCCGTACCGTATATTCAGCACGATCATTCCGGTCTTTCTGGCTTTCTTTCTCGGTTACCTGGGCTTCCAAGTCGGATTTAAGAAAAAGGATGAACTGATCAGTCTTTTCTCCATTTCTGCAAGAATGCAGAAGAAAAAGGGAAGTGCTGATGAGGAGCAGGAGGAACAGGATAAAAGGCTGAAAATCTTGGATACAAGTGTTATTATTGATGGGAGAATTGCAGATATTTGTCAGACGGGCTTTTTAGAAGGCGTCATTGTCATTCCTCAATTTGTGCTGGAGGAATTACAGCATATCGCTGATTCTTCAGATGTTTTAAAACGTAACAGAGGACGCCGCGGACTGGATATCTTGAATCGCATTCAAAAGGAACTGGATATTACGGTTGAAATTTATGAAGGCGACTTCGAAGACATTCAGGAGGTTGACAGCAAGCTTGTCAAACTTGCGAAGCTGACATCCGGCGTCGTTGTGACGAATGATTTTAATTTAAATAAAGTATGTGAGCTTCAGAAGGTTGCGGTACTGAATATTAATGACCTTGCAAACGCGGTGAAGCCGGTTGTGCTTCCGGGCGAAGAGATGAATGTGCAGGTGATTAAGGACGGGAAAGAGCATAATCAAGGTGTGGCTTACTTGGATGACGGGACGATGATTGTTGTGGAAGAAGGCCGCAATTATATAGGGAAACATATTGATGTGCTCGTAACCAGCGTACTGCAGACAGCGGCGGGACGAATGATTTTTGCCAAGCCCAAGCTGCTTGAGAAAGCTCTTTAAGAGGGAGTTCATATGGAGTATGTTGTCGTTATTCCGGCTGCCGGACAAGGAAAACGGATGAAGGCCGGGAAAAATAAGCTGTTCATCAGCTTAAAAGGTGCGCCTGTTATTATACACACACTGCGGGTTTTTGAAAGCCACGCACCCTGTCAGAAAATAATCTTGGTGATAAACGAGAGTGAACGGGAAGATTTTCGCCAGCTGCTGGCCCAATTTCCGATTCAGACGGAAATTGAGCTTGTTACCGGAGGTGCGGAGCGTCAGCACAGTGTATACGAAGGACTGAAAATGATTGATAAGGAATCGGTCGTCCTTGTTCATGACGGAGCGCGCCCGTTTGTCACACATCAGCATATCGATAAGCTCGTTGAAACAGCAGAGGAGGCGGGAGCGGCTGTCCTGGCTGTTTCTGTGAAAGACACGATAAAACGGGCGGAAGGCTCCCGGGTTGCGGAGACCTTTGATCGTTCAAGCTTGTGGGCCGTTCAAACGCCGCAGGCTTTTCGTCTTTCTTTATTGAAGACGGCGCATATGGAAGCGGAAAACAAAGGCTTCTTAGGGACGGATGACGCCAGCCTCGTCGAGCGTCTTGATGGATATCAGGTGAGTATCGTTGAAGGCAGCTATACCAATATTAAGCTGACAACGCCGGATGACCTGATATTTGCGGAAGCAATCATGAAAGCGGAAAGTGGGAATCATAATGTTTAGAATCGGACAAGGATTTGATGTGCATCAATTAACGGAAGGCCGTCCTCTCATCATCGGCGGAATTGAAATTCCTTATGAAAAGGGGCTGCTCGGACATTCAGATGCTGATGTATTGCTGCATACAGTCGCAGACGCGTGTCTCGGAGCGGCAGGTGAAGGAGATATCGGCAAGCATTTCCCGGATACTGATCCGGAATTCAAGGATGCGGACTCTTTTAAGCTGCTTCAGCATGTCTGGAACATTGTAAAAGAAAAAGGGTACGTACTCGGAAATATAGACTGCACGATTATTGCGCAAAAGCCGAAAATGGCGCCGCATATTGATGCTATGAGAAAACGGATAGCGGAAGGCCTTGAGGCGGACGTCTCTCAAGTAAACGTAAAAGCGACGACGACAGAAAAGCTCGGGTTTACCGGAAGAGCCGAAGGAATTGCCGCTCAGGCGACCGTTCTGATCCAAAAAGCCTGATCATTGTTTTGATGCCCGGTCTATTTGGTGGTAGAATAGATACATATATTCGGCTAGAGGCTACAGACGAGATGAAAGGAAGTATTTGAACATGGGAAATGAAGTACGCGTTCGTTATGCACCGAGTCCGACCGGACATTTGCATATCGGTAACGCCAGAACGGCGCTTTTTAACTATTTATTTGCCCGCAGCCAAGGCGGAAAGTTTATTATCCGGATTGAGGATACGGACAAAAAGCGAAATATTGAAGGCGGAGAGCAAAGCCAGCTCAACTATTTGAAATGGCTCGGCATGGACTGGGATGAAAGTGTGGATATCGGCGGAGAATATGGCCCGTACCGCCAGTCTGAGCGTAACGACATTTACAAAAAGTACTATGAAGAGCTTCTTGAAAAAGGGCTTGCTTATAAATGTTTCTGTACGGAAGAAGAACTTGAGAAAGAACGTGAAGAGCAAATCGCCCGCGGTGAAATGCCGCGCTATTCCGGCAAACACAGAAACCTGACTCAGGAAGAGCAGGAGCAGTTTTTAGCCGAAGGCAGACAGCCGAGCATCCGTTTCCGCGTGCCGGAAGGGAAAATCATCGCATTTAACGATATCGTAAAAGGCGAGATTTCTTTTGAATCAGACGGCATCGGCGACTTTGTCATCGTCAAAAAAGACGGAACACCGACGTATAACTTTGCCGTCGCGATTGACGATTACTTAATGAAAATGACGCACGTGCTCCGCGGTGAGGATCACATTTCAAATACACCGAAACAGATCATGATTTTCCAGGCATTCGGCTGGGATGTTCCTGTCTTCGGACATATGACGCTTATCGTAAACGAAAGCCGCAAAAAATTAAGTAAACGTGATGAATCAATTATCCAGTTTATTGAGCAGTATGATGAGCTGGGTTACCTGCCTGAAGCGCTGTTTAACTTTATCGGACTTCTCGGCTGGTCTCCCGTCGGTGAAGAAGAGCTTTTCACAAGAGAACAATTCATTGAAATTTTTGATGTAAATCGTTTGTCTAAGTCACCGGCTCTGTTTGATATGCATAAACTGAAATGGGTCAACAACCAATACGTCAAAGCGCTGGATCTTGATCAAGTGGTTGAGCTGACCCTGCCGCACCTGCAAAAAGCAGGAAAAGTCGGCACTGAGCTTTCTGCCGAGGAGCAGGAATGGGTTCGTAAATTAATTTCTCTTTACCATGAGCAATTGAGCTACGGCGCTGAAATTGTCGAGCTGACTGATTTGTTCTTTAAAGATGAGATCGAGTATAATCAAGAGGCAAAAGCCGTTCTGGAAGAGGAACAGGTGCCTGAAGTGCTCAGCGTATTTGCTGCGAAGCTTGAAAAGCTTGAAGAATTTACGCCTGAGCTGATCAAAGCCTCAATCAAAGCTGTTCAGAAAGAAACAGGTCATAAAGGCAAAAAGCTGTTCATGCCGATTCGCGTAGCGGTTACCGGTCAGACACACGGTCCTGAGCTTCCGCAGGCCATTGAGCTGATCGGCAGAGAAACAGCCGTCAGACGCCTGAAAAGCATTTAAATATACGATTGTTGACAGGGAAGAGTATAAAACAATGACCATTACAGAAAGAATCTTCATCGGCTGAGAGAGATTCATGCGTCATGTTTTAGAAGTGCGCCCTTAAGACCTTTGAAGAACATTTCTGCGGAAATCAGTATTTAAAGGCGGCCGCCGCCGTTACCGGCTTTTAAGTTGGGAAAACAGTGACTTGTTTTTCAAACAGAGTGGAACCGCGCGGTAAAAGCGTCTCTGTCATGTTTACATGCAGAGACGCTTTTTTTATAGGCGGAAAAACAGACTGGAGCGGGGAGAGAATGGGGGGAAGCATGTGTTTTTTAAAATGCTAAAAGAAGACATAGATACAGTGTTCGATCAAGATCCGGCAGCAAGAAGCTATTTCGAAGTTGTTTTAACTTATTCTGGTTTACATGCTATATGGGCGCATCGGATTGCACATGCTTTATATAAACGGAGATTTTTCTTCCTGGCGCGCCTGATATCACAGATTGCCCGTTTCTTTACCGGAATTGAAATCCATCCCGGCGCGACCATCGGGAGAAGGTTTTTCATTGACCACGGTATGGGGGTCGTCATAGGGGAAACATGTGAAATCGGCAATAACGTGACGGTATTCCAAGGTGTCACTCTCGGGGGAACGGGAAAAGAAAAGGGGAAGCGGCATCCGACCATAAAAGATGATGCTTTAATTGCAACCGGAGCGAAGGTGCTCGGCTCTATTACGGTCGGGCAGGGTTCTAAAGTAGGGGCCGGCTCCGTTGTGCTTCGTGATGTTCCCGACTTTTCAACCGTTGTCGGCATACCGGGGAAAGTCGTCATTCAGAACGGAAGAAAAATCAAACGCGATCTCAATCACCAAGACTTGCCCGATCCGGTTGCTGACAGGTTAAGAGCATTGGAGCAGCAGATTTTTGAACTGCAGGCTGAACTGGAAGATAAAAAAGAAAGGATCAACCAAAAATGACCATTACACTTTATAATACATTGACACGGAAAAAAGAAACATTCGTTCCTCTTGAGGAAGGCAAAGTAAAAATGTACGTGTGCGGACCGACTGTATACAACTATATTCATATCGGCAACGCCCGTCCGGCGATTGTGTATGATACAGTACGCAACTATTTAGAGTATAAAGGATACGATGTTCAATACGTATCGAATTTCACCGATGTTGACGACAAACTGATTAAGGCGGCCAACGAGCTCGGTGAGGACGTCCCGACCGTTTCTGAACGGTTCATTAAAGCGTATTTTGAAGATGTGGGCGCCCTCGGATGCCGGAAAGCGGATCTTCACCCCCGGGTCATGGAAAACATGGGTGCCATTATTGAATTTGTCAGCGAACTGATTAAAAAAGGCTACGCTTATGAATCAGAAGGCGACGTCTATTTCAAAACAAGGGCCTTCGAAGGGTACGGCAAGCTATCTCAGCAATCAATTGATGAACTCAGATCAGGCGCGCGTATCCGTGTCGGCGAGAAGAAAGAGGATGCGCTGGACTTTGCTCTTTGGAAAGCTGCTAAGTACGGAGAAATTTCATGGGATAGCCCTTGGGGAAAAGGCCGCCCGGGCTGGCATATTGAATGCTCCGCAATGGTGAAAAAGTATTTGGGTGACGAAATCGATATTCATGCCGGCGGTCAGGACCTGACATTCCCGCACCATGAAAACGAAATCGCCCAATCTGAAGCATTAACAGGCAAGACATTCGCAAAATACTGGCTTCACAACGGATATATCAATATCGATAATGAGAAAATGTCAAAATCGCTCGGCAACTTTGTTTTGGTGCACGATATCATTAAGCAATATGACCCGCAGCTTTTGAGATTTTTCATGCTGTCCGTTCATTACCGCCACCCGATCAACTATTCGGAAGAGCTTCTTGAGAAAACAAAAAACGCGTTTAACCGCCTGAAGACGGCCTACAGTAATTTAAACCATCGTTTGATTAGCAGCACGAATCTGACTGACAATGATGAGGAATGGCTTGCTAAAATCGAAGAGCACCGCACTGCGTTTGAAGAAGCAATGGATGATGATTTTAATACGGCGAATGCGATTTCCGTTTGGTTTGATCTGGCGAAGCTCGCTAATTACTACATGCAGGAAGACAATACGGCGGATCACGTCATTAAAGCCTTTATCAGCATGTTTGACAGAATCGGGTCTGTTCTCGGACTTACGCTCGGCGAAGAAGAGCTTGTCGACGAAGAGATTGAAGAGTTGATTGAGAAGAGAAATGAAGCCCGCCGCAATCGCGATTTTGCTTTGTCAGACCAGATTCGCGATCAGCTGAAAAGCATGAATATCATTCTTGAAGATACGGCCCAGGGAACTCGCTGGAAGCGGGGAGAGTAAGCGGATGCTTCAATTTGAACAAATCAAAGATTCAAAGCAGTTAAACGGTCTTGCGCTTGCTTATATGGGTGATGCCATTTTTGAAATATACGTCCGGCATCACCTGCTTAAGCAGGGCTTTACGAAACCGAATGACCTTCATAAGAAGGCGAGCCGGATTGTATCGGCAAAATCACAGGCAGACATATTGTTCCGCCTTCAGGACGAATCCTTTTTCACGGAGGAAGAGGAAGCCGTGCTGAGAAGAGGCAGAAACGCGAAATCAGGGACGACGCCTAAAAACACAGATGTACAGACGTACCGCCATAGTACAGCTTTTGAGGCTTTACTCGGATACCTTTTTCTTGAGAAAAGAGAAGAAAGACTGAATCAGCTGATTGCTGAGGCTATACAAGTCGGGACGTCAGGGAGGAAAACAAATGAGTCAGCAACATGATTACGTCATAGGAAAAAACGCGGTGATTGAGACGTTAAAGTCAGATCGCAAGCTGTATAAGTTATGGATGGCGGAAAACACAGTAAAAGGACAGGCGCAGCAAGTTATGGAGCTTGCTAAAAAGCGCGGCGTCACCATTCAATTTGTACCGAGGAAAAAACTCGATCAGATGGTGGAGGGGCAGCATCAGGGTGTTGTCGCCCAGGTGGCGGCATATGAATATGCACAATTAGACGAATTATATAAAAGAGCGGAAGAGAGAAACGAACAGCCTTTCTTTCTCATACTGGACGAGCTGGAAGACCCTCATAATCTCGGTTCCATCATGAGAACGGCTGACGCTGTCGGTGCACACGGCATCGTGATTCCGAAACGCAGAGCGGTCGGACTGACTTCGACAGTCGCAAAAGCTTCGACCGGTGCGATTGAACACATTCCCGTCGTGAAGGTGACCAACCTTGCCCGGACACTTGATGAAATGAAGGAGCGGGGGATTTGGGTCGTCGGAACGGATGCATCCGCCCGGGAAGACTACCGCTCTATGGACGGCAAGATGCCTTTGGCGCTCGTTATCGGAAGCGAAGGCAGAGGAATGGGCCGGCTTGTGAAAGAGAAATGTGATTTTCTCATTAAGCTTCCGATGGCCGGAAAAGTCACGTCTTTGAATGCGTCGGTAGCGGCCGGCCTTCTCATGTATGAAGTCTACCGGAAGCGCAATCCTTTAGGGGAATGAAGACAGATGGACATCCTGTTAGTAGACGGATACAACATGATTGGAGCTTGGCCGCAGCTAAAGGATTTAAAAGCGAACAGTTTTGAAGAAGCGAGAGATGTACTGATCCAGAAGATGGCGGAATATCAGTCCTACACGGGAATCAGAGTCATTGTGGTGTTTGACGCACACCTGGTAAAAGGCATAGAGAAAAAACAAACGAATCACAGAGTCGAAGTGATTTTCACACGGGAGAATGAGACGGCGGATGAGCGGATCGAGAAGCTTGCCCAGGCGCTGAATAATATTGCGACACAGATTCATGTCGCAACCTCCGACTATACGGAGCAGTGGGCGATTTTCGGACAAGGGGCTCTCCGTAAATCCGCCCGGGAGCTGCTGAGGGAAGTGGATACGATAGAGCGCCGGATTCAAAGGCGGGTTTCAAAGATCACTTCTGAAAAACCACCGGGTAAAATCGAGCTGTCCGAAGAGGTTTTGAAAACGTTTGAAAAGTGGCGCCGAGGCGGTCTGGATTAGGTTGACGCTTTTTCGCCCATTAATGTATAATATTTCTATCTACGTGCGCCGGGGGGATCGCAGTGAATCTACAGAACAGCAAGGGAAAGTTCAACAAAGTGCAATTTTGCCAGTTGGAGGACGAGCAGGTCATTGAAAAGGTTCATGTTGGGGATAGTGATGCGTTAGATTACTTGATTACGAAGTACCGTAATTTTGTACGGGCGAAAGCAAGGTCTTATTTTTTAATAGGGGCCGACAGAGAAGATATTGTACAGGAAGGGATGATAGGCTTATATAAGTCTATCCGAGACTTTAGAGAGGACAAGCTTACTTCATTTAAAGCTTTTGCAGAATTATGCATTACCCGCCAGATTATTACCGCAATAAAGACAGCTACCCGTCAGAAACACATTCCTTTAAATTCCTATGTTTCTTTAGACAAACCTATTTTTGATGAAGAATCTGACAGAACACTGCTTGATGTCATTTCAGGCGCTAAAACGTTAAATCCTGAAGAGATGATTATTAATCAGGAAGAATTTGATGATATCGAAATGAAAATGGGAGAACTGCTGAGCGATCTGGAGAGAAAGGTGCTTGTTTTGTACTTGGACGGAAGAAGTTACCAAGAGATTTCAGATGACTTAAACCGACACGTAAAATCAATCGATAATGCCCTGCAGCGCGTGAAGCGCAAGCTTGAAAAGTATTTAGAAATAAGAGAGATCAGCCTGTAGCAGGTTTCTGTGTCATATTGACAGAATTTTTCTGACTGTGCTATTTTATTAAGATAAATGAATGTTTAGGAAAAGGTGTAACGACATGAGAAAAAAGATTACGCTGGCATGCAAAACATGCGGAAATCGTAATTATACGACAATGAAAAGCTCTGCATCAGCGGCTGAGCGGTTAGAAGTTAAGAAGTACTGCAGCACTTGCAATTCACATACAGCTCATTTAGAAACAAAATAGTGTTCGCTTTTTAAATTGTGGAGGTCTTTTACATGCGCATGATGAGTTTCTTTAAAGATGTTGGGAAAGAAATGAAAAAGGTTAGCTGGCCTAAAGGCAAAGAGTTAACGCGCTATACGATCACGGTGATTTCAACGGTTATCTTTTTTGTTATCTTTTTTGCCCTCCTTGATACAGGAATTTCTCAATTAATTCGTTTAATAGTTGAATAATGATCAGCAATACGTGCTATAATAGATCATAATATCGTTTGCCAAAACCCGTTCAGCGGGTTTTTTATTGTGTTGTTGAAAAAGGATTCATAGGCCCTGAGCCTATTTTTTGTTTTACACTTCATTTTTAAATGCGGGGAGGGAAGGACTGCAGAGTCCTGATAGAATGGAAAAGAATTGGTATGTTGTTCATACGTATTCCGGTTATGAAAACAAAGTAAAAGCAAACCTTGAAAAACGTGTGGAATCAATGGGAATGCAGGATAAAATTTTCCGCGTTGTCGTCCCTGAAGAAGAAGAGACTGATATTAAGAACGGCAAGAAAAAAGTAGTCAAAAAGAAAGTGTTCCCGGGTTATGTGCTTGTTGAAATCGTCATGACTGATGATTCCTGGTATGTGGTCCGCAACACGCCGGGCGTTACCGGATTCGTCGGATCAGCCGGTTCAGGCTCAAAGCCGACTCCGCTTCTTCCTGGCGAAGCGGAAACCATCTTAAAACGCATGGGCATGGATGAGCGGAAAACCGACATTGATTTTGAATTGAATGAGACAGTCAAAGTCATAGACGGACCTTTCGCCAACTTTACAGGATCAATTGAAGAGATTGATTATGATAAGAGCAAAGTGAAAGTATTCGTTAACATGTTCGGCCGTGAAACGCCGGTTGAACTGGAATTTACCCAGATCGACAAATTGTAATGTGAAAAAACTTGAAATTGCTATATATTAATGATAATATAGCAAAGGTACGTCTTGGACTAATCCAAGGCAGCTAGCTTGATATTTCGTCATTCATATAAAGAATGAAACCTTGAGTGGGAGGGTTTACCCTATTACCACATCACGGACTTAAGGAGGTGTGTCTCGTGGCTAAAAAAGTAGTAAAAGTTGTAAAATTGCAAATTCCTGCTGGAAAAGCTAACCCAGCGCCGCCAGTTGGACCTGCACTAGGTCAAGCCGGTGTAAATATCATGGGATTCTGTAAGGAGTTTAACGCTCGTACAGCTGACCAAGCTGGTTTAATCATTCCTGTTGAAATTTCGGTTTACGAAGACCGTTCATTTACATTTATTACAAAAACTCCGCCTGCTGCAGTATTGCTTAAAAAAGCAGCTGGAATTGAGTCTGGTTCTGGTGAACCAAACCGTAATAAAGTGGCAACCGTTAAGCGCGATAAGGTTCGCGAAATCGCTGAAACGAAAATGCCTGACTTAAACGCAGCAGACGTTGAAGCGGCAATGCGCATGGTTGAAGGTACTGCCCGCAGTATGGGTATCGTTATCGAGGATTAATTTGTTTCTTGTCGGGTTGCGAGTTTTCACAAGTTCGCAACCCTTATTCGTGGGAGGTTATTCCGCTATAACCACATAAGGAGGAAATTTTAAAATGGCTAAAAAAGGTAAAAAGTACGTTGAAGCTGCGAAGCTTGTAGACCGTGCGAAAGCTTACGACGTCGCTGAAGCAGTGGCGCTTACTAAAAAAACAAACACAGCTAAATTCGACGCTACAGTTGAAGTTGCTTTTCGTTTAGGGGTTGACCCTCGTAAAAACGATCAGCAAATCCGCGGTGCAGTTGTACTTCCTAACGGAACTGGTAAAACTCAGCGCGTGCTTGTATTCGCTAAGGGCGAAAAAGCAAAAGAAGCTGAAGCTGCCGGTGCAGACTACGTCGGCGATTCTGATTACATCGCGAAAATCCAGCAAGGCTGGTTCGAATTCGATGTAATCGTTGCGACTCCTGACATGATGGGTGAAGTCGGTAAAATCGGCCGTGTGCTTGGACCAAAAGGTCTTATGCCAAACCCTAAAACAGGAACTGTTACATTCGAAGTAGAAAAAGCAATCGGCGAAATCAAAGCTGGTAAAGTAGAATACCGCGTTGACAAAGCTGGTAACATCCATGTTCCGATCGGAAAAGTTTCTTTCGAGGATGAAAAACTTGTTGAGAACTTCACAACAATGTATGATACAATCCTGAAAGCAAAACCGGCTGCGGCTAAAGGTGTTTACGTGAAAAACGTTGCCGTTACTTCTACTATGGGCCCTGGTGTCAAAGTAGACGCTTCTACTTTCAACGTAAAATAATATTTGACTTTAGATCAGCATTCTGATATGATTCAAAATGTTGTAAAATATAATATGTCATTTATACCGTAGACAGCAGGGGCCGTTAAGGCTTAATATCCTGCCGAGGTGTATATATATCACAGCTATTACGTTACGTATGCTTGTATATACAGCCTCCATGTCCACATGGAGGCTTTTTATATGAAATCGTCGTCACAGTCGTGATCACCTAGCGGTATAAGTGTTACACAAAATCTACAGGAGGTGTAACCATGAGCAGCGCAATTGATACAAAAAAAGTTGTTGTTGAAGAGATTGCTTCTAAACTGAAAGAAAGCAAATCAACGATCATCGTTGACTACCGCGGACTTAACGTTTCTGAAGTAACTGAACTCCGTAAACAGCTTCGCGAAGCTAACGTAGAGTTCAAAGTGTACAAAAACACAATGACTCGCCGTGCGGTTGAACAAGCTGAACTTGATGGTTTGAATGATGTCTTAACTGGACCGAATGCGATCGCATTCAGTACTGAAGATGTTATCGCTCCGGCAAAAGTTCTTAACGAGTTCGCGAAAAATCACGAAGCTCTGGAAATCAAAGCGGGCGTTATCGAAGGAAAAGTATCTTCTGTTGAAGAAGTGAAAGCTCTTGCTGAACTTCCTTCACGCGATGGCTTACTTTCTATGTTGCTTAGCGTACTTCAAGCTCCAGTTCGCAACCTTGCACTTGCAGCTAAAGCAGTTGCAGACCAAAAGGAAGAACAAGGCGCTTAATCTGATTTTACCCTAAAATAAAACAAATGGAGGAATTTCAAATGGCTTTAAATATCGAAGAAATCATTGCTTCCGTTAAAGAAGCAACTGTACTTGAATTGAACGACCTAGTAAAAGCAATCGAAGAAGAATTTGGCGTAACTGCTGCTGCTCCTGTAGCTGTAGCTGGCGGAGCTGCTGCTGGCGGCGCTGCTGAAGAGCAAAGCGAATTCGACCTTATCCTTGCTGGTGCAGGTTCTCAGAAAATCAAAGTTATCAAAGTTGTTCGTGAAATCACTGGTCTTGGCTTGAAAGAAGCTAAAGAACTTGTTGACAACACTCCAAAACCACTTAAAGAAGGTATTGCGAAAGAAGAAGCTGAAGAGCTTAAAGCTAAACTTGAAGAAGTTGGCGCTTCTGTAGAAGTTAAGTAATCTTCACTTGCCTGTAGGGGAAGCTCGCTTTTATGAGGCGGGCTTTTTCTTTGCTTTTCTTTAAGTGCCATTAAAAAAGGAGGTTCTAATAATGAGTGAACACTATTATTCAGAAAAACCTTCAGTTAAAAGCGATAAACAGACATGGTCATTTACACTGCGGAACAGATCTTATACATTCACAAGTGACAGCGGCGTTTTCTCGAAAAAGGAAGTTGATTTCGGTTCGCGTGTCTTAATTGAAGCGTTTGAAGAGCCGGAGATCGACGGTGACTTCCTGGATGCAGGCTGCGGTTACGGCCCGATCGGTCTGTCGCTCGCCGGTGCATTTACAGACCGGACCGTGCACATGATTGACGTGAATGAAAGAGCCGTAGAGCTGTCAAATGAAAATGCAGAAAAAAACGGAATAAAAAACGTTCGGATTTATCAGAGTGATTTATTTTCAAATATTGATTCTGCTCAAACATTTGCTTCTATTTTTACAAACCCCCCAATCCGCGCCGGAAAAAAAGTTGTCCATGCCATTTTTGAAAAAAGCGCTGAGCATTTAAGGGCTTCAGGTGAATTGTGGATCGTTATACAGAAAAAACAGGGCGGGCCTTCTGCCATTGAAAAACTGAAGGAGCTTTTTGACGAAGTTTCTGTGGTTCAAAAAAAGAAAGGCTATTATATCATAAAAGCAAAAAAAGTTTGACTTGAATTTTCAGCTATGTTAATATTGTAAAATGCCAATGTATATATTTTGCATGATATGCTGAAATAATCATAGTGCATGTATAAATTATACAAACATGGAAATGCTAATAAAATCGGTATTTGTTTTTGGATGTGGTTTTCTTAATTAGAAACCCTTTTTTCTTTTGTCTTGTAAAAGTATTTCTTTATCGTAAGAGATGCTTATTACACATATAATACGCATGATTTGAGGGGTGAATCAGTTGACAGGTCAACTAGTTCAGTATGGACGACACCGCCAGCGCAGAAGCTATGCTCGCATTAGCGAAGTGTTAGAATTACCAAATCTCATTGAAATTCAAACCTCTTCTTATCAGTGGTTTCTTGATGAGGGTCTTAGAGAGATGTTTCAAGACATATCACCAATTGAGGATTTCACTGGTAACCTCTCTCTAGAGTTCATTGACTACAGTTTAGGAGATCCTAAGTATCCCGTTGAAGAGTCAAAAGAACGTGATGTGACTTACTCAGCTCCGCTGAGAGTGAAGGTTCGTTTAATTAACAAAGAAACTGGAGAGGTAAAAGACCAGGATGTCTTCATGGGTGATTTCCCTATTATGACAGATACCGGTACTTTTATCATCAACGGTGCAGAACGTGTTATCGTATCTCAGCTTGTTCGGTCTCCAAGTGTATATTTCAGTGGTAAAGTAGACAAAAACGGTAAAAAAGGTTTTACCGCGACTGTCATTCCAAACCGTGGCGCATGGTTAGAATACGAAACTGATGCGAAAGATGTTGTGTATGTCCGCATTGATCGCACACGTAAGTTGCCGGTTACGGTTCTTTTGCGTGCTCTCGGCTTCGGTTCCGACCAAGAGATTCTCGATCTCATTGGTGAGAACGAATATCTCCGCAATACACTGGATAAGGACAACACTGAAAACAGTGACAAAGCGCTTCTTGAAATCTATGAGCGCCTTCGTCCCGGAGAGCCGCCTACAGTAGAAAACGCAAAAAGCTTGCTGGATTCCCGTTTCTTCGATCCGAAGCGATACGACCTTGCGAATGTAGGACGCTATAAAATTAATAAAAAGCTTCATATCAAGAACCGCCTGTTTAACCAGCGCCTTGCAGAAACACTGGTGGATCCGGAAACCGGTGAAATTCTCGCTGAAAAAGGGCAGATTCTTGACAGAAGAACACTTGATAAAGTACTGCCATACTTAGAAAATGGAATCGGCTTCAGAAAACTTTATCCTAATGGCGGCGTTGTCGAGGATGAAGTGATGCTTCAATCCATTAAAATCTATGCTCCTACCGATGCAGAAGGAGAGCAGACGATCAATGTGATCGGCAATGCTTACATCGAAGAAGCGATTAAAAACATTACGCCTGCTGATATTATTTCTTCTATCAGCTACTTCTTCAACCTCCTGCACGGAGTGGGCGACACTGATGATATCGACCATCTCGGAAACCGCCGTCTGCGTTCTGTAGGTGAGCTCCTGCAAAACCAATTCCGTATCGGTTTAAGCCGGATGGAACGTGTCGTACGTGAAAGAATGTCTATTCAAGACACGAATACAATTACGCCGCAGCAACTGATTAACATCAGACCTGTTATTGCGTCTATTAAAGAGTTCTTCGGAAGCTCACAGCTTTCTCAATTCATGGATCAGACGAACCCGCTTGCTGAATTGACGCACAAACGCCGTCTGTCAGCTCTCGGACCGGGCGGTTTGACACGTGAGCGCGCAGGTATGGAAGTACGTGACGTTCACTACTCTCACTATGGCCGTATGTGTCCGATTGAAACGCCTGAGGGCCCGAACATTGGTTTGATCAACTCATTGTCATCATTTGCGAAAGTAAACCGCTTTGGTTTCATTGAGACGCCATACCGCCGCGTTGATCCTGAAACAGGAAAAGTAACGCCTAGAATCGACTACCTGACTGCTGATGAAGAAGATAACTATGTCGTAGCCCAAGCGAATGCCAAGCTGAGCGATGACGGTTCTTTCTTGGATGACAGCATCGTAGCGCGTTTCAGAGGGGAAAACACCGTTGTAGCCCGCAACCGCGTGGATTACATGGACGTATCTCCTAAACAGGTTGTATCTGCTGCGACAGCATGTATTCCGTTCTTGGAAAACGATGACTCGAACCGCGCCCTCATGGGAGCGAACATGCAGCGTCAGGCTGTGCCTTTGATGCAGCCGGAAGCTCCGATCGTCGGAACGGGTATGGAATACGTATCCGGTAAAGACTCCGGTGCAGCCGTTATTTGTAAACACCCTGGTATCGTTGAACGGGTGGAAGCGAAAAACGTATGGGTGCGCCGCTATGAAGAAATTGACGGCCAAAAAGTAAAAGGCAACCTGGATAAGTACAGCTTGCTGAAATTTGTCCGCTCCAACCAAGGTACGTGCTACAACCAGCGTCCGATCGTCAGTGTCGGCGATGAAGTAGTCAAAGGAGAAATCCTTGCTGACGGACCTTCAATGGAGCTTGGTGAACTTGCTCTCGGCCGCAACGTAATGGTCGGCTTCATGACATGGGATGGTTACAACTATGAGGATGCCATCATCATGAGTGAACGCCTTGTGAAAGATGATGTATACACATCTATTCACATTGAAGAATATGAATCAGAAGCACGTGATACAAAGCTTGGGCCTGAAGAGATCACCCGCGATATTCCAAACGTAGGGGAAGACGCGCTTCGCAATCTTGATGACCGTGGAATTATCCGTATCGGTGCGGAAGTCAACGACGGAGACCTTCTCGTAGGTAAAGTAACGCCTAAAGGTGTAACTGAGCTTACGGCTGAAGAACGCCTTCTGCATGCGATCTTTGGAGAAAAAGCGCGTGAAGTCCGTGATACTTCTCTCCGTGTGCCTCACGGCGGCGGCGGAATTATCCACGACGTAAAAGTCTTCAACCGTGAAGACGGCGACGAACTTCCTCCGGGAGTGAACCAGCTTGTACGCGTATATATCGTTCAGAAACGTAAGATTTCTGAAGGTGATAAAATGGCCGGACGTCACGGAAACAAAGGGGTTATCTCGAAGATTCTTCCTGAAGAAGATATGCCTTACCTTCCTGACGGCACGCCGATCGATATCATGCTTAACCCGCTGGGTGTACCATCACGTATGAATATCGGTCAGGTATTAGAACTTCACATGGGTATGGCTGCCCGCTATCTCGGCATTCACATCGCGTCACCTGTATTTGACGGCGCGCGTGAAGAAGATGTGTGGGAAACACTTGAAGAAGCAGGCATGTCAAGAGACGCTAAAACAGTTCTTTATGACGGCCGTACGGGAGAACCGTTTGACAACCGTGTATCTGTCGGAATCATGTACATGATCAAACTGGCGCACATGGTTGATGATAAACTTCATGCCCGTTCTACAGGTCCTTACTCACTTGTTACGCAGCAGCCTCTCGGCGGTAAAGCCCAATTCGGCGGACAGCGTTTCGGTGAGATGGAGGTTTGGGCGCTTGAAGCTTACGGCGCAGCTTACACGCTTCAAGAAATCCTGACTGTGAAGTCCGATGACGTGGTCGGACGTGTGAAAACATATGAAGCCATCGTCAAAGGCGACAATGTTCCAGAGCCTGGTGTTCCGGAATCATTCAAAGTATTGATCAAAGAGCTTCAAAGCTTAGGTATGGACGTGAAAATCCTTTCAGGCGATGAAGAAGAAATAGAAATGAGAGATCTAGAAGACGAGGAAGATGCGAAACAAGCTGACGGCCTTGCATTATCAGGTGATGAAGCGCCGGAAGAAACAGCATCTCCAGACGTTGAACGTGACGCAGTAACGAAAGAATAGTCTCTGATTGATAAAGGCAAGTGACATCGGTTAATCCGAAGATAAAAAGGGAGGTAGGCCCCTTGCTAGATGTGAACAATTTTGAGTATATGAACATCGGTCTTGCTTCACCGGATAAAATCCGTTCATGGTCTTTTGGTGAAGTGAAAAAGCCTGAAACGATAAACTATCGTACATTGAAACCTGAAAAGGACGGCCTGTTCTGCGAACGCATTTTCGGACCGACTAAGGACTGGGAATGTCATTGCGGCAAGTACAAGCGGGTTCGTTATAAAGGCGTAGTTTGTGACCGTTGCGGAGTTGAAGTAACGCGGGCTAAAGTCCGTCGTGAGAGAATGGGGCATATTGAACTGGCTGCCCCGGTTTCTCACATTTGGTATTTCAAAGGTATTCCGAGCCGTATGGGTCTTGTATTGGATATGTCACCGCGTGCGCTGGAAGAAGTTATTTACTTTGCTTCTTACGTCGTAACTGACCCGGCCAATACACCGCTCGAAAAGAAACAGCTTTTATCTGAAAAGGAATACCGTGCGTATCTGGATAAGTACGGAAACAAATTCCAAGCCTCTATGGGTGCGGAAGCCATTAATAAACTTCTGCAGGACATCGACCTTGTCAAAGAAGTTGATATGTTAAAAGAAGAGCTGAAGACTTCTCAGGGACAGCGCCGTACACGTGCGATCAAACGCCTTGAAGTGCTTGAAGCCTTCCGTAATTCAGGAAACAAGCCGTCTTGGATGATCCTCGACGTGCTTCCGGTTATTCCGCCTGAATTAAGACCGATGGTTCAGCTTGACGGCGGACGTTTCGCAACGTCTGACCTGAACGACCTTTACCGTCGTGTCATCAACCGTAATAACCGTTTAAAACGTCTGTTAGACCTCGGCGCGCCAAGCATCATCGTTCAGAACGAAAAACGTATGCTTCAGGAAGCAGTCGATGCTCTGATTGACAACGGACGCCGCGGCCGTCCGGTTACCGGACCGGGTAACCGTCCGCTTAAATCTCTTTCTCACATGCTGAAAGGGAAACAAGGGCGTTTCCGTCAGAACCTTCTCGGTAAACGTGTAGACTACTCAGGACGTTCCGTTATCGTCGTAGGTCCGCATCTGAAAATGTATCAGTGCGGTTTGCCGAAGGAAATGGCGCTTGAGCTCTTCAAGCCTTTCGTCATGAAAGAGCTTGTTGAAAAAGGCCTTGCTCACAATATCAAGAGCGCAAAACGCAAAATCGAACGCGTGCAGCCTGAAGTATGGGATGTACTTGAATCTGTCATTAAGGAGCATCCGGTCTTACTGAACCGTGCCCCTACTCTTCACAGATTAGGTATCCAGGCTTTCGAACCGACGCTTGTTGAAGGACGCGCCATCCGTCTTCACCCGTTAGTATGTACAGCTTATAACGCTGACTTTGACGGTGACCAAATGGCGGTTCACGTACCTTTATCAGCTGAGGCTCAAGCTGAGGCGCGCATTCTGATGCTTGCGGCCCAAAACATCTTGAACCCTAAAGATGGTAAACCGGTTGTTACGCCGTCTCAGGATATGGTATTAGGAAACTACTACCTGACGCTTGAGCGCGCAGGAGCAGTCGGCGAGGGTATGGTTTTCAAAAATACGGACGAAGCGCTTCTTGCTTATCAAAACGGTTATGTTCACCTTCATACGAGAGTAGCTGTTGCAGCGAACTCCCTTAAGAATGTGACATTTACTGAAGAACAGCGTTCAAAATTGTTAATTACAACTGTCGGTAAGCTCGTCTTCAATGAAATTCTTCCGGAATCATTCCCTTACATGAATGAACCAACGAAGAGCAACATTGAAGAGAAGACACCTGACCGTTTCTTCTTAGATAAAGGTGCTGACGTAAAAGCTGTGATTGCTGAGCAGCCGATCAACGCACCGTTTAAAAAAGGCATTCTCGGTAAAATCATCGCGGAAATCTTTAAACGATTCCATATCACGGAAACGTCTAAAATGCTTGACCGCATGAAAAACCTCGGTTTCAGATATTCAACGAAAGCCGGCATCACAGTAGGGGTATCTGATATCGTCGTTCTCGATGATAAACAGGAAATCCTTGAAGAAGCACAAAGCAAAGTTGATAATGTCCTGAAACAGTTCAGACGCGGTTTAATCACCGAAGAAGAACGTTATGAAAGAGTCATTTCAATTTGGAGTTCAGCGAAAGATGTTATCCAAGGCAAACTGATGAAATCATTAGACGAAGTCAACCCGATCTACATGATGAGTGACTCAGGAGCCCGTGGTAACGCATCTAACTTTACACAGCTTGCGGGTATGCGCGGTCTGATGGCCAACCCGGCTGGACGAATCATTGAATTGCCGATTAAATCAAGTTTCCGTGAAGGTCTGACAGTATTGGAGTACTTTATCTCCACTCACGGTGCGCGTAAAGGTCTTGCCGATACCGCCCTGAAAACAGCTGACTCAGGTTACCTTACACGCCGTCTTGTTGATGTTGCGCAGGATGTTATCATTCGTGAAACAGATTGCGGAACAGACCGCGGTATTCTTGCAAAACCGCTCAAAGAAGGCACGGAAATCATCGAGCGTCTGGAAGAGCGTCTGATCGGACGTTTCGCCAGAAAACAGATCAAACATCCTGAAACGGGTGCTGTGCTCATTAACGAAAATGAATTGATCGATGAAGATAAAGCGCTGGAAATCGTTGAAGCCGGAATCGAAGAAGTGTGGATCCGTTCCGCGTTCACATGTAACACTCCTCATGGTGTATGTAAACGATGCTACGGACGTAACCTTGCAACCGGAACTGATGTTGAAGTCGGCGAAGCAGTAGGTATTATCGCCGCTCAATCTATCGGTGAGCCTGGAACACAGTTAACAATGCGTACGTTCCACACAGGCGGGGTTGCCGGAGACGATATCACACAAGGTCTTCCGCGTATCCAAGAGCTTTTCGAAGCGCGTAATCCGAAAGGCCAAGCGACGATTTCTGAGATTGACGGTACAATTGCCGAAATCAATGAAGTCCGCGACAAACAGCAGGAGATTGTTGTTCAGGGCGCTGTTGAGACACGTTCATACACGGCACCTTACAACTCACGCCTGAAAGTGGCTGAGGGTGATCAGATTACCCGCGGTCAAGTGCTGACAGAAGGTTCTATCGATCCGAAAGAACTTCTTAAAGTCACTGACCTGACAACGGTTCAGGAATATCTTCTGCATGAGGTTCAGAAGGTTTACCGTATGCAGGGGGTTGAAATCGGCGATAAACACGTAGAAGTAATGGTTCGCCAGATGCTTCGCAAAGTCCGTGTGATCGATGCCGGAGATACTGATGTTCTCCCTGGCACATTGCTTGATATTCACCAATTCACAGAAGCGAACAAAAAAGTGCTGCTTGAAGGCAATCGACCTGCTACAGGCCGCCCTGTCCTTCTCGGTATCACAAAAGCTTCACTCGAGACGGATTCATTCTTGTCTGCCGCATCATTCCAAGAAACAACACGTGTTCTTACAGATGCTGCGATTAAAGGCAAGCGCGATGAACTTCTCGGCTTGAAAGAGAATGTTATCATCGGTAAACTGGTTCCGGCCGGTACCGGTATGATGAATTACAGAAAAGTAAAACCTGTTTCAAACGTTCAGCCTTCGGAAGATATGGTTCCGGCTGAATAATAGAAACTGCTGCAGGAAAGGCTGTTTCGACAGCTTTTCCTCAGTATTACAATTATTCTGGCGGGGGACTGCACTAAAAAATGTCATACGTTGTTGACATCCGTCCCGCAGAGTGATAATATAACCAAGGTGCTCGAAATAAAACCTGTTACTTTGGAGGATATGTTTATGTCTTATGATAAAGTATCACAGGCCAAATCAATTATTATTGGTACGAAGCAAACAGTGAAAGCTCTAAAACGAGGTTCAGTGAAGGAAGTCGTCGTGGCAAAAGACGCGGATTCAGTTCTTACGGCTGGCGTTATCCAGCTTGCAAAGAACCAAAATACCGCTGTCTGTATGGTGGATTCCATGAAAAAGCTCGGCAAAGCCTGCGGAATTGAAGTGGGAGCAGCAGCTGTTGCCATTATGTTATAGCGTACTTTTTGTTTTTATATAAGATATCATTCTTGTGTAAAGACATTGTTTTTTGCCTAATGATGAACCACCTGGGTATGTGGGTTATAAAACGTAATGAAGGGAGGAACACAACATGCCTACAATTAATCAGCTAATTCGCAAGGGACGCGTGAGTAAAGTTGAAAACTCTAAGTCACCTGCACTAAACAAAGGATACAACAGCTTTAAAAAAGAGCACACTAACGTATCTTCTCCACAAAAACGCGGGGTATGTACTCGTGTGGGTACAATGACACCGAAAAAACCGAACTCAGCACTTCGTAAATATGCTCGTGTTCGTTTGACTAACGGAATCGAGGTTACTGCCTACATTCCTGGTATCGGTCACAACCTGCAAGAGCACAGCGTTGTACTGATCCGCGGCGGACGTGTAAAAGACTTACCGGGGGTACGCTACCACATCGTTCGTGGCGCGCTTGATACTGCCGGAGTTGAAAACCGTGCGCAAGGCCGTTCTAAATACGGTACGAAACGTCCTAAAGCAAAGTAATCAAATAAATCATTAAAACTATGAAGGGAGGATATTCAGATGCCACGTAAAGGTCCTGTAGCAAAAAGAGATGTTTTACCTGATCCGCTTTACAACTCTAAGCTGGTATCCCGCCTGATCAACAAAATGATGATCGACGGTAAAAAAGGTAAATCTCAAACAATCCTATACAAGTCATTCGATATCATTAAAGAACGCACTGGCAATGATGCAATGGAGGTTTTCGAACAAGCATTGAAAAACATCATGCCTGTACTTGAAGTAAAAGCACGCCGTGTAGGTGGAGCTAACTACCAAGTGCCTGTAGAAGTTCGTCCTGAACGCCGTACAACTCTTGGTCTTCGCTGGTTGGTTAACTATGCGCGTCTTCGCGGAGAAAAAACAATGGAAGAGCGCCTGGCTAACGAAATTCTTGATGCAGCTAACAACACTGGTGCTGCCGTTAAGAAACGTGAAGACACTCACAAGATGGCAGAAGCGAACAAAGCATTTGCACACTACCGCTGGTAGGATTCATATAATCAAAATAATAATTCCCTAATAAGGAAGGAGAAATTACCCAATGGCAAGAGAGTTCTCCTTAGAAAAAACTCGTAATATCGGGATCATGGCTCACATCGATGCCGGTAAAACGACTACTACAGAACGGATCTTGTTCTACACAGGCCGTATCCACAAAATTGGCGAAACTCACGAAGGTGCTTCGCAAATGGACTGGATGGAGCAGGAACAAGAACGCGGTATCACAATCACTTCTGCAGCAACGACTGCACAGTGGAAAGGTTACCGTGTAAACATCATCGATACACCGGGACACGTAGACTTCACAGTTGAAGTTGAACGTTCACTCCGTGTACTTGATGGTGCGGTTGCCGTACTTGATGCTCAATCAGGTGTTGAGCCTCAGACAGAAACAGTATGGCGCCAAGCAACAACTTACGGAGTACCGCGTGTTGTATTTGTCAACAAAATGGACAAAATCGGCGCAGACTTCCTTTACTCTGTAGGCACTTTAAGAGACCGTCTTCAAGCTAACGCTCACGCAATTCAATTGCCGATCGGCGCTGAAGACAACTTCGAAGGTATCATCGACTTAGTAGAAAACGTTGCGTATTTCTACGAAGATGACCTTGGAACTCGTTCAGATGCGAAAGAAATCCCTGAAGAGTACAAAGAACAAGCTGAAGAGCTTCGCAGCAGCCTGATTGAAGCTGTAGCTGAGCTTGATGAAGAGCTTATGGAAAAGTACCTTGAAGGTGAAGAAATCACTATCCCTGAACTGAAAGCTGCTATCCGTAAAGGTACACTGAATGTTGAATTCTACCCTGTACTTGTTGGTTCTGCTTTCAAAAACAAAGGTGTTCAGCTTGTACTTGATGCTGTTCTTGACTACCTTCCTGCGCCAACTGATGTTGCTGCAATCAAAGGTGTACGTCCTGATACAGATGAAGAGATCGTTCGTCATTCTTCTGATGAAGAGCCATTCTCTGCACTTGCATTTAAAGTTATGACTGACCCTTATGTCGGTAAGCTGACATTCTTCCGCGTATATTCCGGTACACTTGATTCCGGTTCATATGTAAAGAACTCTACAAAAGGCAAGCGTGAGCGCGTAGGACGTATCCTTCAAATGCACGCTAACAGCCGTGAAGAGATCTCTACTGTTTACGCTGGAGACATCGCAGCTGCTGTAGGTCTAAAAGATACTTCTACTGGAGATACTCTATGTGATGAGAAGGATCTTGTAATCCTTGAATCAATGGAATTCCCAGAGCCTGTTATCGACGTAGCGATTGAGCCTAAATCAAAAGCTGACCAAGATAAAATGGGTATCGCTTTAGCGAAACTTGCTGAAGAAGATCCTACATTCCGTACACAAACAAACCCTGAAACGGGTCAAACAATCATCTCTGGTATGGGTGAGCTTCACCTTGATATCATTGTTGATCGTATGAAGCGTGAGTTCAAAGTTGAAGCTAACGTTGGTGCTCCTCAAGTTGCGTACCGTGAGACATTCCGTACCGGTGCAAAAGTTGAAGGTAAATTCGTACGTCAATCAGGCGGACGCGGTCAGTTCGGTCACGTTTGGATCGAATTTGAACCGAACGAAGAAGGCGCTGGCTTTGAATTCGAAAACGCAATCGTCGGTGGTGTTGTTCCTCGTGAATACATCCCAGCCGTACAAGCAGGTCTTGAAGACTCTCTTGAAAATGGTGTCCTAGCCGGATTCCCGCTAATCGACATCAAGGCGAAACTTTTTGATGGATCTTACCATGATGTTGACTCAAACGAAATGGCGTTTAAAGTCGCTGCTTCTATGGCATTGAAAAATGCAGTCAGCAAATGTAACCCAGTTCTTCTTGAACCAATCATGAAAGTTGAAGTTGTTATTCCTGAAGAATACATGGGAGACATCATGGGTGATGTTACTTCTCGTCGCGGACGCGTAGAAGGTATGGAAGCTCGCGGTAACGCTCAAGTTGTGCGTGCGATGGTACCTCTTGCTGAAATGTTCGGTTACGCTACTGCCCTTCGTTCTAACACGCAAGGACGCGGTACGTTCACAATGTTCATGGATCACTACGAAGAAGTGCCGAAGAGCATCGCTGAAGAAATTATCAAAAAAAATAAAGGCGAATAATTGATTTTGCCACTTAACTCAAGTATAACTACTATTGTAAGATGAGGAAGTGAGAGCTTGCTTTCACTTTCTATCACTCTATACATTACTAATTAAAAGCTCTTAAGGAGGATTTTAGAATGGCTAAAGAAAAATTCGACCGTTCCAAATCACATGCCAATATCGGTACAATTGGACACGTTGACCATGGTAAAACAACATTAACTGCTGCTATCTCAACAGTACTTCATAAGAAATCTGGTAAAGGTACAGCTATGGCGTACGATCAAATTGATGGTGCTCCAGAAGAACGTGAGCGCGGTATCACAATCTCTACTGCACACGTTGAGTACGAAACTGACACTCGTCACTATGCACACGTTGACTGCCCAGGACACGCTGACTATGTTAAAAACATGATCACTGGTGCTGCGCAAATGGACGGAGCTATCCTTGTAGTATCTGCTGCTGATGGCCCAATGCCACAAACTCGTGAGCACATCCTTCTTTCTAAAAACGTTGGTGTACCATACATCGTAGTATTCCTTAACAAATGCGACATGGTAGACGACGAAGAGCTTCTTGAGCTTGTTGAAATGGAAGTTCGCGATCTTCTTAGCGAATACGACTTCCCTGGTGATGATGTACCAGTTGTTAAAGGTTCTGCTCTTAAAGCTCTTGAAGGTGACGCTGAGTACGAAGAAAAAATTCTTGAACTTATGGCTGCAGTTGATGAGTACATCCCAACTCCAGAACGCGACACTGACAAACCATTCATGATGCCAGTTGAGGACGTATTCTCAATCACTGGTCGTGGTACAGTTGCTACTGGCCGTGTAGAACGCGGACAAGTTAAAGTCGGTGACGAAGTTGAAATCATCGGTCTTCAAGAAGAAAACAGCAAAACAACTGTTACAGGTGTTGAAATGTTCCGTAAGCTTCTTGACTACGCTGAAGCTGGAGACAACATCGGTGCACTTCTTCGCGGTGTAGCTCGTGAAGATATCCAACGTGGACAAGTACTTGCTAAACCAGGTACAATCACTCCACACAGCAAATTCAAAGCTGAAGTTTACGTTCTTTCTAAAGAAGAGGGTGGACGTCATACTCCATTCTTCTCTAACTACCGTCCTCAGTTCTACTTCCGTACAACTGACGTAACTGGTATCATCAATCTTCCAGAAGGCGTAGAAATGGTTATGCCTGGAGATAACACTGAAATGATCGTTGAACTTATCTCTACAATCGCTATCGAAGAAGGAACTCGTTTCTCTATTCGTGAAGGCGGACGTACAGTTGGTTCAGGCGTTGTTTCTACAATCACTGAGTAATCGACTCGTTCATTAATGCGGGGTCCCTTATGGGGCCTCGTTTTTTTGTTTCCCCGCTGATTCCATGTATAATAGAACGTATACAAATTTTAGGAGCAGACCGATGGACGATAACTTCAAGAAAACCAATCGTATTTCAATGCTTCAGCAATTGCTGATTAATGGCAGTGAACAAACCGTTATGATTAATGGTGATGACAGGAGTAATCCGCTGCTTTTGTTTTTGCACGGCGGTCCCGGCACGCCTCAAATCGGCTATGCGAGAAAATACCAGAATAAGCTGGAAAAGCATTTCACCGTTGTGAACTGGGATCAGAGAGGGGCGGGTCTCTCTTATTCAAAGGAAATTCCGGGTTCATCTATGACTTTGGATCAGCTGACAGCCGATACCATTCATTTGACCGAACGCTTATGCAAGCAATTCAGCAGGCAAAAAATATATATCGCCGGCTATTCGTGGGGGTCAGTTCTGGCGCTTGATGTTCTTCAAGAGAGACCTGATTTGTATTATGCGTATATCGGTATCAGTCAGGTGGTTAATATTCAAAAGGAAGAAATGGAAGCTTACCGGCTGATGATGGAATGGAGCAGGCAACGCAAACATTTCCTGCTGGAAAAGACGCTGCGCTTTATCGGAGCGCCTCCATGGGAGAAACAGTTGCAGCGATCGTTATTTCTGCTTTGTATCGAGATGAGGGGAGGGGGCTTTACCCATCATCCGATCGGTGCTCTTAAAGCAGGGGGGCGAATGCTGTTTGGTGAACCGTACGGTGTGAGAGGGAGCTTCTTAGCCGCGCGGGGACAAATGTTCAGCCTGAAACACCTGTGGGAGGATCTCATTTTCTTTGATGCCGGGGAATCAGTTTCTTCTATTATAATACCGTGCTGTTTTATGTCAGGGAGATACGATTTGACGGTCCCGGGGACGACGTCTTATGAATATTATCAGAAGGTTGATGCGCCGTATAAAGAATGGCATTGGTTTGAGAACTCAGCCCATTCGCCTCACTTGGAAGAGCCGGATCGCTTTGCCGAAGTTGTCAGCCGGTTCGCATCGTTCCATCTCTGAAAGAAAACAGGCATATCCTTGATTAATCATGGTATCACCTGTATAATAATCAAAGTGTGAAAACCACAAGGTTCTTTAAATAAACCTTGCAACATGCGTCTATTTTCTGTATAATAGTGTATGTTGGTCTTTGACTGCGATGAAGTGAGAGGTTGCTGACACACCCGGCCGCTTTGCCATGGCAAGGTGATCAGGTTTTTCTCACGGAGAACTGTCTAACGTGATGTAGGCGAAAAGGAGGGAAAATAATGGCAAAACAAAAAATTCGTATTCGTTTAAAAGCATATGATCATAGAATCCTTGATCAATCTGCAGAGAAGATTGTTGAAACGGCAAAACGTTCTGGTGCCAGCGTATCTGGTCCGATTCCGTTGCCAACTGAAAAATCAGTTTACACAATCCTTCGTGCGGTGCACAAATACAAAGATTCTCGTGAGCAATTTGAAATGCGTACACATAAACGTTTAATCGACATTGTGAACCCAACACCACAAACTGTTGATGCTCTCATGCGATTAGACTTACCATCTGGTGTCGATATCGAAATCAAACTTTAATTCTAAAATATAGAATGATCTTAATAGGAGGTGTGACGAATGACCAAAGGAATCTTAGGAAGAAAAATTGGTATGACGCAAGTATTCGCAGAGAACGGTGATCTTATCCCGGTAACTGTTATTGAAGCAGCTCCAAACGTTGTTCTTCAAAAGAAAACAGCTGAAAACGATGGCTATGAAGCGATCCAGCTTGGTTTTGACGATAAGCGTGAAAAGCTTTCAAACAAACCGGAAAAAGGACACGTTGCAAAAGCGGAAACTGCTCCTAAGCGCTTCGTTAAAGAATTACGCGGCGTGGATATGGATGCGTATGAAATTGGTCAGGAAGTCAAGGTTGAAATTTTCTCTGCAGGAGAAATCGTAGATGTAACAGGAGTATCTAAAGGTAAAGGTTTCCAAGGTGCAATCAAGCGTCACGGACAATCTCGCGGACCTATGTCTCACGGGTCACGCTACCACCGTCGTCCTGGTTCAATGGGACCTGTAGATCCTAACCGTGTATTCAAAGGTAAACTATTACCTGGACGCATGGGCGGAGATCAAATCACTGTCCAAAACCTTGAAATCGTAAAAGTAGATGCTGAGCGCAATCTTCTTTTGATTAAAGGTAACGTACCTGGTGCGAGAAAAACTTTAATCACTGTTAAAAGTGCTGTTAAATCTAAATAAGTCTCTTAGGAAAGGAGGAAATTGATCATGCCAAAAGTAGCATTATACAACCAAAACGGTTCTACTGCTGGTGATATCGAATTAAACGCGTCTGTATTTGGAATTGAGCCAAATGAGAGCGTAGTATTCGACGCTATTCTTATGCAAAGAGCTTCCTTACGTCAAGGATCTCACAAAGTAAAAAATCGTTCTGAAGTACGCGGCGGAGGTCGCAAACCATGGCGTCAAAAAGGTACAGGTCGTGCCCGTCAAGGTTCAATCCGTTCACCGCAATGGCGCGGAGGTGGTGTCGTATTCGGCCCAACACCACGCAGCTATTCTTACAAATTACCTAAAAAAGTTCGCCGCTTGGCAATCAAATCAGTATTGTCTTCTAAAGTGAACGACAACAACATTATTGTTCTTGAAGATCTTACTCTTGATACGGTTAAAACAAAAGAAATGGCAGCTATCCTTAAAGGATTATCTGTTGAGAAAAAAGCTTTAATCGTAACTGCGGATGCAAACGAAGCAGTATCTCTTTCTGCACGCAACATCCCTGGAGTTACAGTTGTTCAAGCTAACGGAATCAACGTGTTAGACGTTGTCAACCACGAGAAGCTTCTGATTACAAAAGCTGCGGTTGAAAAAGTAGAGGAGGTGCTTGCATAATGAAAGATCCTCGTGATGTTCTTAAGCGCCCCGTCATTACTGAACGTTCTGCTGATTTAATGACTGAAAAAAAATATACTTTTGAAGTTGATGTAAGAGCTAACAAAACAGAAGTGAAAGATGCAGTTGAAAGTATCTTTGGAGTGAAAGTTGACAAAGTCAACATCATGAACTACAAAGGGAAATCAAAACGTGTCGGCCGCTACACTGGTATGACTAGCCGTCGCAGAAAAGCGATCGTAAAACTTACTGCAGACAGCAAAGAAATCGAAATTTTTGAAGCTTAATTATCTGTAAAAAGAAGGAGGGAAATTCAAAATGGCGATTAAAAAGTATAAACCGACCTCTAACGGACGTCGTGGCATGACAACTTCAGATTTTGCTGAAATCACGACTGACCAGCCGGAAAAATCCTTGCTTGCGCCCCTTCACAAAAAAGGCGGACGTAACAACCAAGGTAAATTGACTGTACGTCACCAAGGTGGCGGACACAAACGCCAATACCGTGTTATCGACTTCAAACGCGATAAAGATGGTATACCTGGACGCGTTGCTACAGTTGAGTACGATCCAAACCGTTCAGCTAACATTGCACTAATCAACTATGTAGACGGAGAAAAACGTTACATTCTTGCACCAAAAGGAATTCAAGTAGGTACTGAAATCATGTCCGGCCCTGAAGCTGACATCAAAGTAGGTAACGCACTTCCGCTTATCAACATCCCTGTTGGTACAGTTGTGCATAACATTGAATTAAAACCTGGTAAAGGCGGACAGCTTGTACGTTCAGCTGGTACATCTGCTCAGGTTCTTGGTAAAGAAGGCAAATACGTTCTTGTACGTCTTAACTCTGGTGAAGTTCGCATGATCCTTTCTGCTTGCCGCGCTTCTATCGGTCAAGTAGGTAACGAGCAGCACGAACTTATCAACGTTGGTAAAGCAGGACGCTCTCGCTGGAAAGGCATCCGCCCTACAGTCCGCGGTTCTGTAATGAACCCTAACGATCACCCGCACGGTGGTGGTGAAGGTCGCGCGCCAATCGGACGTAAATCACCAATGTCTCCTTGGGGCAAACCGACTCTTGGATTCAAGACACGTAAGAAAAAGAACAAATCTGATAAATTTATCGTACGTCGTCGTAAAAATAAATAACGGGGTTGTCTACGGTTCATTTCGGACCGTAGTGCAATCACGAAGGGAGGTTCCAAAATGGCTCGCAGCTTGAAAAAAGGACCATTTGTCGATGGACACTTGATGACAAAAATCGAGAAATTAAATGAAACGGACAAGAAACAAGTTGTAAAAACTTGGTCTCGCCGTTCAACTATTTTCCCACAATTTATCGGTCACACTATCGCAGTATATGACGGACGTAAACACGTGCCTGTATTCATTTCTGAAGACATGGTAGGCCACAAGTTGGGCGAATTCGCACCGACTCGTACTTACAAAGGCCACGCCAGTGACGATAAAAAAACAAGACGCTAAGAGAGGAGGCTTTTAAATGCAAGCTAAAGCTGTTGCAAGAACAGTCCGTATTGCTCCTCGTAAAGCACGTCTAGTAATGGACCTGATTCGAGGTAAGCAAGTAGGCGAAGCAGTATCTATCCTTAACTTAACTCCGAGAGCTGCTTCTCCGATCATCGAAAAAGTTTTAAAATCTGCTATCGCAAATGCTGAGCACAACTACGAGATGGACGCTAACAATCTGGTTATTTCTCAGGCATTTGTTGACGAAGGCCCAACGTTAAAAAGATTCCGCCCGCGTGCTATGGGACGTGCGAGCCAAATCAACAAACGTACGAGCCACATTACAATCGTTGTATCAGAAAAGAAGGAGGGATAAGTAGTGGGTCAAAAGGTAAATCCAGTCGGTCTTCGTATCGGAGTCATTCGTGATTGGGAATCTAAGTGGTACGCTGGTAAAGATTACGCTGACTTCCTGCACGAAGATTTAAAAATTCGTGAATTCATTAGCAAACGCCTTTCTGACGCTTCTGTTTCTAAAGTAGAAATCGAGCGCGCAGCAAACCGCGTTAACATTACGATCCACACTGCTAAGCCTGGTATGGTAATCGGTAAAGGCGGATCTGAAGTTGAAGCACTTCGTAAAGCCCTTAACAGCCTTACTGGCAAGCGTGTACACATTAACATTCTTGAAATCAAAAGAGCAGATCTTGATGCACAGCTTGTAGCTGACAACATCGCTCGTCAACTAGAAAACCGTATTTCTTTCCGCCGTGCGCAGAAACAACAAATCCAACGCACTATGCGTGCTGGAGCACAAGGTGTGAAAACAATGGTTTCCGGCCGTCTTGGCGGAGCTGACATTGCTCGTTCTGAATACTACAGTGAAGGAACTGTTCCATTGCACACTTTACGTGCTGACATCGACTATGCAACATCTGAAGCTGACACAACTTACGGTAAGCTTGGTGTAAAAGTCTGGATCTATCGTGGAGAGGTTCTTCCTACTAAGAAGAAAACTGAGGAAGGAGGAAAATAATATGTTATTACCAAAACGCGTTAAATATCGCAGAGAGCATCGCGGAAAAATGCGCGGTCGCGCTAAAGGCGGTACTGAAGTACATTTTGGTGAGTACGGTATCCAGGCTCTTGAAGCTTCTTGGATCACGAACCGCCAAATCGAAGCTGCACGTATTGCGATGACTCGTTACATGAAACGTGGCGGTAAAGTTTGGATTAAAATTTTCCCTTCAAAACCTTACACTGCTAAACCGCTTGAGGTACGGATGGGTTCCGGTAAAGGGGCTCCTGAAGGCTGGGTAGCTGTTGTAAAACCGGGCAAAGTTTTATTTGAAATTTCTGGTGTGTCTGAAGAGGTAGCTCGTGAAGCTCTTCGTCTTGCATCTCACAAATTGCCAATTAAAACGAAGTTCGTAAAACGTGAAGAAATTGGTGGTGAATCAAATGAAAGCTAATGAAATTCGTGACCTTACCACTGCTGAAATTGAACAAAAAGTAAAGTCTCTTAAAGAAGAACTTTTCAATCTTCGCTTTCAATTAGCGACAGGACAACTTGAAAATACTGCTCGCATTCGTGAAGTGCGCAAAGCTATCGCGCGCATGAAAACTGTGATTCGTGAAAGAGAAATTGCTGCCAACAAATAATCACTGAGGGGAGGTCGTGAGCATGAGCGAACGTAACCAACGCAAAGTTTACCAAGGCCGTGTTGTTTCTGACAAAATGGATAAAACCATCACTGTTGTTGTTGAAACATACAAAAAGGATCCTATTTACGGTAAACGCGTAAAATACTCGAAGAAATTCAAAGCACATGATGAAAATAACCAAGCTAAAATCGGAGACATCGTAAAGATCATGGAAACTCGTCCATTATCTGCAACTAAGCGTTTTCGTCTAGTAGAAGTTGTCGAAGAAGCTGTTATTATCTAATAAAGTTCGGAATTCTTTTTCCGAAGGGAGGTAACAAATAATGATTCAACAAGAGACTCGTTTAAAAGTTGCTGACAACTCCGGTGCGCGTGAGGTACTTACTATTAAAGTTCTTGGCGGTTCTGGACGTAAAACGGCTAACATTGGTGATGTAATTGTTTGCACGGTTAAACAAGCAACACCAGGAGGCGTTGTCAAAAAAGGTGAAGTCGTAAGAGCTGTTATCGTTCGCACAAAAAGCGGAGCACGCAGAACTGACGGATCATACATCAGCTTCGATGAGAATGCATGTGTTATCATCCGTGACGACAAGAGCCCGCGTGGAACTCGTATCTTCGGACCGGTTGCCCGTGAATTACGTGAAAACAACTTCATGAAAATTGTTTCTCTGGCTCCAGAAGTTATCTAATGAAATAAATGCCTTACTCAAGGAGGTGCGATCAGGATGCATGTGAAAAAAGGCGATAAAGTAATGGTTATCTCTGGTAAAGATAAAGGCAAACAAGGTACGATCCTTGCTGCTTTCCCTAAAAAGGACCGCGTTCTAGTTGAGGGCGTAAACATGGTGAAGAAGCACTCTAAACCAACTCAAGCAAACCCTCAAGGCGGTATTTCTAATCAAGAGGCGCCAATTCATGTATCAAACGTTATGCCGCTCGATCCTAAAACAGGTGAAGTGACTCGCGTAGGATACAAAGTGGAAGATGGCAAAAAAGTTCGTGTTGCAAAAAAATCTGGGCAAGTCTTAGATAAATAGTATTTAAAGGAAGGGAGGTCTATCTCATGAACCGCCTTAAAGAAAAGTACAATAAAGAAATTTCACCTGCTTTAATGACGAAGTTCAACTACGACTCTGTTATGCAGGTGCCAAAAATCGAAAAAATCGTAATCAACATGGGTGTTGGTGATGCTGTTCAAAACGCGAAAGCAATCGACAGTGCTGTTGAAGAATTAACGTTTATCGCAGGTCAAAAACCTGTCGTTACTCGTGCGAAGAAATCAATTGCTGGATTCCGTCTTCGTGAGGGAATGCCTATCGGTGCGAAAGTAACTCTTCGCGGAGAGCGCATGTATGATTTCCTTGATAAACTTATTTCTGTATCTTTACCGCGTGTGCGTGACTTCCGCGGGATTTCTAAGAAATCTTTCGACGGTCGCGGAAACTACACTCTTGGTATCAAAGAACAGTTAATCTTCCCTGAAATTGACTACGATAAAGTAACAAAGGTTCGCGGAATGGACATCGTTATCGTAACGACTGCTAACTCTGACGAAGAGGCTCGTGAGCTATTAACTCAAGTAGGTATGCCGTTCCAGAAATAATCAATGAAAGGGAGGCGAAATCGTGGCTAAAAAGTCAATGATTGCGAAACAACAACGTACACCAAAGTTTAAAGTGCAAGAGTACACTCGCTGTGAACGCTGCGGACGTCCGCACTCAGTCATTCGTAAATTTAAACTTTGCCGTATTTGTTTCCGTGAGCTTGCATATAAAGGACAAATTCCTGGCGTGAAAAAAGCCAGCTGGTAATCCCCAAGAATGGGAAGGAGGTAATTATATAATGGTTATGACAGATCCAATTGCAGATATGCTGACTCGTATTCGCAATGCAAACATGGTACGTCATGAGAAGCTTGAAATTCCTGCTTCTAAATTGAAAAGAGAAATTGCTGACATTTTAAAGCGTGAAGGTTTCATTCGTGACGTTGAGTTCGTAGAAGACAGCAAACAAGGTATCATCCGCGTTTTCTTGAAATACGGACAAAACAACGAGCGCGTTATCACTGGTCTTAAAAGAATCAGCAAACCAGGTTTGCGTGTATACGCTAAATCAAATGAAGTACCTCGCGTACTTAACGGTCTTGGAATCGCGATTATTTCTACATCACAAGGTGTTTTAACGGACAAAGAAGCCCGTGCAAAACAAGCTGGTGGAGAAGTTCTAGCATACGTTTGGTAAGAAGTTTAACAAGAATGGAGGTGTTTTAGTATGTCTCGTGTAGGAAAAAAACTGCTTGAGATCCCTTCTGGAGTTACAGTAACGCTGAACGAAGGCAACACTGTAGCTGTAAAAGGACCAAAAGGAGAATTAACTCGTACTTTCCATCCTGATATGGAAATCAAAATTGAGGACAACGTGCTTACAGTTACTCGTCCTTCTGATCACAAAGAGCACCGTGCGCTGCATGGTACGACTCGCAGTCTGCTTGGAAACATGGTTGAAGGCGTATCTAAAGGATTTGAAAGAGGTTTGGAATTAGTCGGTGTCGGTTATCGTGCGGCTAAATCCGGAAACAAACTTGTTTTAAACGTTGGATACTCTCACCCTGTTGAGATCGTTCCTGAAGAGGGCATCGAAATCGAAGTTCCTTCTCAAACTAAAGTAGTTGTAAAAGGTACAGACAAAGAGCGTGTAGGAGCTATCGCTGCTAACATCCGCGCTGTACGTTCTCCAGAGCCTTACAAAGGTAAAGGAATCCGCTACGAAGGTGAAGTTGTTCGCCGTAAAGAAGGTAAATCTGCTAAGTAAGACCGCTTAAAGTGAAGAAAGGAGTGACCTAAGGATGATTACGAAAACTAGCAAAAATGCTGCTCGTCAAAAAAGACATGCCCGTGTTCGTGCTAAACTTTCAGGCACAGCTGAAAGACCTCGTCTGAATGTGTTCCGTTCAAACAAACACATTTATGCTCAAATCATCGATGATGTAAATGGCGTTACACTTGCTAGTGCCTCTACACTCGATAAAGATTTGAACGTGGAAAGCACTGGTGACAGCGCTGCTGCTGCTAAAGTCGGTGAACTCGTTGCGAAACGCGCTTCTGAGAAAGGTGTTTCTGACGTAGTATTTGACCGCGGCGGATACTTATACCATGGACGTGTAAAAGCTCTGGCCGATGCAGCTCGTGAAGCCGGACTGAAATTTTAATAAAAAAAGGAGGGACACATGATTATGCGTCGTATTGACCCAAGCAAATTAGAGTTAGAAGAACGCTTAGTTACGGTTAACCGCGTAGCGAAAGTTGTTAAAGGTGGTCGTCGTTTCCGTTTCGCAGCTCTAGTCGTTGTCGGTGACAAAAACGGTCACGTAGGTTTCGGTACTGGTAAAGCACAAGAAGTACCTGAAGCAATCCGCAAAGCTGTTGAAGATGCGAAAAAGAATTTGATTGAAGTACCAATGGTTGGAACTACGATTCCACACGAAATCATCGGACGTTTCGGTGCAGGCAATATCTTGTTGAAACCTGCTTCTGAAGGTACTGGAGTTATCGCTGGAGGCCCTGTACGTGCGGTACTTGAGCTTGCTGGCGTTGCTGATATCCTTTCTAAGTCTCTAGGTTCTAACACACCGATCAACATGATCCGTGCAACACTTCAAGGTTTAAGTGAGCTTAAACGTGCCGAAGAGGTTGCGAAGCTTCGTGGAAAATCTGTAGAAGAACTGTTAGGATAAGGAGGGAACATTAATGGCTAAATTAGAAATTACCCTCAAACGCAGTGTAATCGGTCGCCCGGAAGATCAGCGCGTTACTGTAAGAACACTTGGTTTAAAGAAAACAAACCAAACTGTCGTTCATGAAGATAACGCTGCGATCCGCGGTATGATTAATAAAGTATCTCATCTAGTTTCTGTTAAAGAACAATAAAAATAAATTATAGGCTAAGGAGGTGTCCTAATGAAACTTCATGAATTAAAGCCTTCAGAAGGTTCACGTAAAGTACGCAATCGCGTAGGTCGTGGTATTGGTTCTGGTAACGGTAAAACAGCTGGTAAAGGTCACAAAGGTCAAAACGCTCGTTCTGGCGGCGGTGTACGCCCTGGATTCGAGGGGGGACAAATGCCTTTATTCCAACGTCTTCCTAAACGCGGTTTTACAAACATCAACCGTAAGGAATACGCTATTGTGAACGTAGACAAATTGAACGGTTTTGCGGAAGGAACGGAAGTCACTCCTGAACTTCTTCTTGAGACTGGTGTTATTAGCAAACTTAATGCAGGAGTAAAGATTCTTGGCAACGGTAAATTAGAGAAAAAATTAACTGTAAAAGCCAATAAATTCTCTGCTTCTGCGAAAGAAGCTGTTGAAGCTGCTGGCGGTACAGCTGAGGTGATCTAACTTGTTTAAGACAATCTCCAACTTTATGCGTGTGAGTGATATTCGGAATAAAATCATTTTTACATTACTCATGCTTATCGTCTTTCGCATAGGTGCGTTTATCCCTGTGCCATATGTAAATGCTCAGGCGTTGCAGACACAAAGTTCGATGGGGGTTTTTGATCTCCTTAATACATTTGGCGGCGGTGCGCTTTATCAGTTCTCCATTTTTGCGATGGGAATTACGCCTTACATCACTGCTTCAATCATCATTCAGCTGCTTCAGATGGATGTTGTGCCGAAGTTTACCGAGTGGTCTAAACAAGGTGAAGTCGGCCGCCGTAAATTAGCTCAGTTCACGAGATATTTTACGATTGTGCTTGGTTTTATCCAGGCATTAGGTATGTCTTACGGGTTTAACAACCTGGCAAACGGTATGCTGATTGAAAAATCCGGCATATCGACATATCTGATTATTGCTTTAGTACTCACTGGAGGAACTGCTTTTTTAATGTGGCTGGGAGAACAAATTACTTCCAATGGAGTAGGTAACGGAATTTCGATCATCATCTTCGCGGGGATTGTGGCTAGTATTCCGAAAACTGTTGGGCAGATTTATGAGACTCAATTTGTCGGCAGCAGCGATCAGCTGTTTATTCATATTGTAAAAATCGCTTTACTGGTGATTGCGATTTTGGCCGTTATTGTTGGTGTTATTTTCATTCAGCAGGCCGTACGCAAAATCGCGATTCAATATGCAAAAGGGCAAGGTCGTTCACCTGTTGGCGGAGGCCAGTCAACTCACCTTCCGCTTAAAGTGAATCCTGCAGGGGTTATTCCGGTAATCTTTGCGGTTGCGTTTCTTATTACGCCGCGTACTATCGCGTCATTTTTCGGAGAAAACAATGTGACAAAGTGGATTCAAGCCAACTTTGACAATACACATCCGGTGGGCATGGCGGTTTATGTCGCATTAATTATCGCCTTTACGTACTTCTATGCTTTTGTGCAGGTAAACCCTGAACAAATGGCTGATAACCTAAAAAAACAGGGTGGCTATATCCCGGGGGTTCGTCCAGGGAAAATGACTCAAGATAGAATTACGAGCATTTTGTATCGACTTACGTTTGTGGGTTCTATATTCTTAGCCGTGATTTCCATTCTTCCTATCTTTTTCATTCAATTCGCTGGATTGCCTCAAAGTGCACAGATTGGCGGAACATCATTGTTAATTGTCGTCGGGGTAGCCTTGGAGACAATGAAGCAGCTGGAGAGCCAGTTAGTGAAACGTAATTACCGAGGATTTATGAAAAATTAGAGGACTGGTTTTAACCATTCCTCTAAATAAGAGAGGACGGGGGAAATCCGAATGAACTTAGTCTTAATGGGACTTCCTGGAGCCGGTAAAGGCACACAGGGAGAACGAATTGTTGAGGATTATGGGATACCTCATATCTCAACGGGAGATATGTTCCGTGCTGCTATGAAAGAAGAAACACCACTCGGACTCGAAGCAAAGTCTTATATTGATAAAGGCGAGCTCGTACCGGACGAAGTCACAATCGGCATTGTCAAAGAAAGACTCGGCAAAGATGATTGTGAAAGAGGTTTTCTTCTGGACGGATTTCCGCGAACAGTCGCTCAGGCTGAAGCTCTTGAAAACATTCTTGAGGAATACGGCAAGCCGATTGATTATGTCATTAACATTAAAGTAGACAAAGACTCTTTAATGGAACGTTTGACTGGACGCAGAATTTGCAGTGTTTGCGGCACAACCTATCATTTGGTTTTCAATCCGCCGAAAACGCCGGGTGTTTGTGATAAAGACGGAGGAGACCTTTATCAACGGGCAGATGATAATGAGGAAACCGTCTCAAAACGGCTTGAGGTCAACATGAAGCAGACTCAGCCTTTACTCGATTTTTATTCTGAGAAAGGGTATCTTGTCAACGTCAATGGCCAGCAGGACATTAACGACGTGTACAAAGATGTGAAAGAGCTTCTTGGAGGATTGAGCAAATGATTATCTGTAAGACCCCTCGTGAGCTTGGCATCATGCGGGAAGCAGGGCGAATCGTGGCTTTGACTCATGAAGAGATGAAAAAGCACATTAAACCAGGAATCTCGACAAAAGAATTGGATCAAATTGCCGAACGTTTTATTGAGAAGCAGGGTGCAATCCCATCTTTTAAGGGGTATAATGGGTTTCGCGGGAGCATCTGTGTATCAGTTAATGAAGAACTCGTTCACGGAATTCCCGGTAAAAGGGTTTTGCGTGACGGTGACATTATCAGCATTGATATCGGTGCTAAATTAAATGGTTATCATGGTGACTCTGCTTGGACATATCCGGTAGGAAACATCAGTGATGATGATAAACGACTGCTGGAAGTAACAGAGGAGTCTTTATATAAAGGCTTGAAGGAAGCAAAACCAGGTGAACGTTTGTCGAATATTTCCCACGCAATACAAACGTATGTCGAAAATGAGCAGTTTTCAGTTGTTAGGGAGTATGTCGGACATGGTGTTGGTCAAGACTTGCATGAGGATCCGCAAATTCCTCATTACGGTCCGCCAAACAAAGGACCTAGGCTGAAGCCTGGTATGGTTCTCGCTATAGAACCGATGGTTAACGCTGGCAGCCGATATGTGAAAACATTGGCTGATAACTGGACGGTTGTAACGGTAGATGGGAAAAAGTGTGCTCATTTTGAACATACGATTGCGATTACGGAAACGGGTTTTGATATACTGACAAAAGTCTAGATGATGAAATGAATTCCATGACATATGTTTTTCATTCCGCACCTGGGCAGATTGTAGGTTTACAATTGGTCGGAAGAAAAACCGGCTAGCTGCTGTCATCGGAATGAAGATTCATCATCGTGTACTAAAGCAGACGGAGAAAAGCGTACATTTCATTCTCCTTAGAAAAAGAATATCAATCATTCACCCTTTATGATTGCGTATCTCCGGAAGTTCAGAACAGTATAAACGAAACAGGGCGTGTGACAAACGGATAACTGAGATTTTCTCTTTTGAAATTTGTCAGAGAGCAAGTTACTGATTTGAAGAAGGGAGAACACTTGAATGGCGAAAGACGATGTAATTGAAGTGGAAGGTACGATTGTCGAAACACTGCCAAACGCGATGTTCAAAGTTGAACTCGAAAATGGCCATACGGTTTTGGCTCACGTATCTGGTAAAATCCGCATGCACTTCATTCGCATTTTACCTGGAGACAAAGTTACGGTAGAATTATCTCCATATGACTTAACTCGTGGCAGGATTACGTACCGTTACAAATAAAGCACTCCGGAAACTGAAGGAGGTTGGAAACACATGAAAGTGAGACCATCAGTTAAACCAATCTGCGAGAAATGTAAAGTTATTCGCAGAAAAGGAAAAGTAATGGTGATCTGTGAAAATCCAAAGCATAAACAAAAACAAGGATAATTAATAAGGAGGTGCCCAGAGAATGGCTCGTATTGCTGGTGTAGATATCCCACGTGACAAACGTGTTGTTATTTCTTTAACATATGTCTTCGGAATTGGCCGCACAACGGCTCAGCAAGTCTTGAAAGAGGCTGGTGTTTCTGAAGATACTCGTGTGCGTGATCTTACTGAAGAAGAACTTGGTAAAATCCGTGATGTTATTGACAAACTGAAAGTAGAAGGTGACCTTCGCCGTGAAGTTTCTCTTAACATCAAGCGTCTGATCGAAATCGGAAGCTACCGCGGAATCCGCCATCGCAGAGGTTTGCCTGTTCGCGGACAAAACTCTAAAAACAATGCGCGTACTCGTAAAGGTCCGCGTCGTACTGTAGCTAACAAGAAAAAATAAGTAAGGGAGGTACCTAAACAATGGCTGCTGCTCGTAAACAAAACACGCGTAAACGTCGCGTGAAAAAGAATATTGAGTCAGGAATCGCTCATATTCGTTCAACTTTCAACAACACGATCGTTACGATCACTGATACTCATGGTAATGCTCTTTCTTGGTCAAGTGCCGGAGCTCTAGGATTCAGAGGTTCTCGTAAATCTACTCCTTTTGCTGCGCAAATGGCTGCTGAAACAGCTGCTAAAGGTTCAATCGAACACGGACTTAAAACTCTTGAAGTAACTGTTAAAGGACCAGGTTCTGGCCGTGAAGCTGCAATCCGTGCTTTACAAGCTGCCGGACTTGAAGTTACAGCTATCAGAGACGTAACTCCTGTTCCTCATAATGGATGCCGTCCACCAAAACGTCGCCGCGTGTAATTTGTTTGTATAGATTTTGTGTCCCTGTCAATAATGGGTTATGATACAGTTATTTATGAAACGAATGCACCGACTCGTTGCCTGAGCACATACGGGACTAAACAATGGGGAATTTCGGATGGAATCTCATATGATTCTATTCGAGGTTTCGACGTTTTGAAGGAGGGTTTTAAGTAATGATCGAGATTGAAAAACCAAAAATCGAAACGGTTGAAATCAGCGACGATGCCAAATTTGGTAAGTTTGTCGTAGAGCCGCTTGAGCGTGGATATGGTACAACTCTGGGTAACTCCTTACGTCGTATCCTCTTATCCTCACTCCCTGGTGCCGCTGTAACATCGATCCAGATAGATGGTGTACTGCACGAATTCTCGACAATCGAAGGCGTTGTGGAAGATGTTACAACGATAATCTTGCACATTAAAAAGCTTGCATTGAAAATCTACTCTGATGAAGAGAAGACGCTTGAAATTGATGTACAGGGCGAAGGAACTGTCACAGCAGCTGATATTACACACGACAGCGATGTTGAAATCCTTAATCCGGATCTTCATATCGCGACTCTTGGTGAGAATGCGAGTTTCCGAGTTCGCCTTACTGCACAAAGAGGACGTGGGTATACACCTGCTGATTCGAACAAAAGAGACGATCAGCCAATCGGCGTGATTCCGATCGATTCAATCTTTACGCCAGTTTCTCGTTTATCTTATCAGGTAGAAAACACTCGTGTAGGCCAGGTTGCAAACTATGACAAACTTACACTTGATGTTTGGACTGACGGAAGCACTGGACCGAAGGAAGCAATTGCTCTCGGTTCAAAGATTTTAACTGAACACCTTAATATATTCGTTGGTTTAACTGACGAAGCTCAGCATGCTGAAATCATGGTTGAAAAAGAAGAGGATCAAAAAGAAAAAGTTCTTGAAATGACGATTGAGGAACTTGACCTTTCTGTCCGTTCTTACAACTGCTTGAAGCGTGCGGGCATTAACACGGTTCAAGAACTTGCGAACAAGACGGAAGAAGATATGATGAAAGTTCGCAACCTGGGACGCAAATCACTTGAAGAAGTGAAAGCGAAACTAGAAGAACTTGGACTCGGCCTTCGCAAAGACGATTGATCTAGTTTCCATGTGAACTAGGATTTTCGTGTGTTTTTTATTTAGAAACAGCATTCCATTAAAGGAGGGGACATCACATGTCATACAGAAAACTAGGACGTACGAGTTCACAGCGTAAAGCTATGCTTCGTGATCTTACAACAGATTTGATCATCAACGAAAGAATTGAAACAACTGAAACACGTGCGAAAGAACTTCGCTCTGTTGTTGAAAAGATGATCACTCTTGGTAAGCGCGGTGACTTGCATGCTCGTCGTCAAGCTGCTGCATACATTCGCAACGAGGTTGCTAATGAGGAAAATAACCAAGATGCACTTCAAAAATTGTTCTCTGACATTGCAACTCGTTACGAGGAGCGCCAAGGCGGATACACACGTATTATGAAGCTTGGTCCTCGCCGTGGTGACGGTGCACCAATGGCAATCATCGAATTGGTTTAATCACATATTTTTGTGTATCTAAAGAAGGGCGGGACAGTTTCTAACTGGATCTATGCCCTTTTTTTAGATATCAGAACTTTTTATCATGAAACAGAAAAGCAGAGCTATAGCTGAGAGGAGGTCAGGCGCCCGTGGATCAAAAACAGCTTATATCCGTAAAAGACATTCTATTCCGCTACCGCAAAGATGCAGAAAGACCGGCGCTGGACGGTGTGAGTCTGGAGGTATACGAAGGAGAATGGCTTGCTATCGTAGGCCACAACGGTTCAGGGAAGTCGACTTTGGCCAGAGCGCTGAACGGACTGATTTTGCCTGAGGCCGGAGAAATTGAAGTCGGCGGCATCAAACTGACTGAGGATACCGTGTGGGATGTGCGAAAAAAAATAGGGATGGTCTTTCAGAATCCCGATAACCAATTTGTCGGAACGACTGTTCGCGATGATGTGGCTTTTGGTTTAGAAAACAATGGTGTTCCGCGCGAAGAAATGATTGAGAGAGTAGATTGGGCTGTCACACAAGTCAATATGCAGGATTTTCTTGATCAAGAGCCGCACCATCTCTCCGGAGGTCAAAAACAAAGAGTGGCGATCGCGGGGATTATTGCCGCGCGTCCTGATATTATGATTTTGGATGAAGCGACATCCATGCTTGACCCGATTGGGAGAGAAGAAGTCCTTGATACTGTCAGACGCTTAAAAGATCAGGGCATGGCCACCGTCATTTCGATAACACATGACCTGGAAGAAGCCGCAAGGGCGGACAGGATCATTGTGATGAACGGCGGCAGGAAATATGCAGAGGGCACGCCTGAAGAGATTTTTAAATTAAACGAAGACTTGGTTCGCATCGGTCTTGATTTGCCTTTCTCATTCCAGCTCAGCCTGCTTTTGAAAGAAAGCGGACTGGCGTTAACGAAAAACCATCTGACTCAGGAAGGGCTGGTGAGTGAGCTGTGGACATTAAAATCAAAGATGTAGAACACCGCTATCAAATGAAAACACCGTTTGAACGGCTTGCTCTGTATGATATCAATGCCGTAATAAAAGAGGGCAGCTACGTTGCCGTCATCGGGCATACAGGGTCGGGCAAATCGACGCTCCTGCAGCATTTAAACGGTTTGCTGAAACCGACTAAAGGACAGCTTGAACTCGGGAGCACGATTCTGGCAGCCGGTAAAAAGAATAAAGACCTTAAGACTTTGCGAAAAAAAGTCGGAATCGTTTTCCAATTTCCCGAACATCAGCTGTTTGAAGAGACTGTGCTGAAGGACATCGCATTCGGACCGATGAATTTCGGTGTAAAAAAAGAAGACGCTGAACGGAAAGCAAAAGAAATGCTGGGGCTTGTAGGCCTTCCGGAAGACATTTTGGATCGTTCACCATTTGAGCTCAGCGGCGGCCAGATGCGCAGAGTGGCGATTGCCGGCGTTCTCGCGATGGAGCCGGAAGTGCTGGTTTTGGATGAACCGACGGCTGGTCTTGATCCGAGAGGGCGCCAGGACATTATGGACATGTTCTATGCGCTTCATCAGCGGGGAAACCTGACAACCGTTCTCGTCACCCACAGTATGGAGGACGCCGCCCGTTATGCCGACGAGATGATCGTCATGCACAAAGGAACCATTAAAGCGACGGGGAGTCCGCGTGACTTGTTTGTAAAAGGTGAAGAGATGTCCGAAATGGGCCTGGACCTTCCTGAATCGGTAAAGTTTCAGAGACGGCTTGAGGCGGCTCTCGGCGTCAAGTATGAGAAACCCATGCTGACCCTGCAGGATGCCGCCAGTGAAATTAAGGCTTTCTTTCAGGAGGAAAAGGACCAATGATGGACAGCATGATTATCGGAAAGTATGTTCCCGGATCATCGCTTATTCACCGATTGGACCCGAGAACAAAACTTGTCAGCATCTTTCTTTTTGTATGTATCGTTTTTTTGGCAAACAACGTACAGACGTACGCTTTGCTCGGTTTGTTTACATTCGGGGTGATTGCCTTAACGCGCGTGCCGTTCAGCTTTTTGCTGAAGGGACTTAAGCCGATTATCTGGATTGTGGCGTTTACCTTTTTATTACACATTTTCATGACGCATGAAGGATCAGTCATTTTTCAGCTTGGCTGGTTTAAAGTGTATGAGGGCGGACTTATACAGGGTATTTTTATCTCCCTCCGTTTCGTTTACCTTATCTTTATGACGACGCTGCTGACGCTGACAACAACGCCGATTGAAATAACAGATGGAATGGAGCAGTTGCTGAATCCTTTTAAAAAGGTGAAGCTGCCCGTACACGAACTCGCATTGATGATGTCGATATCATTGAGATTTATCCCGACATTGATGGAAGAGACAGATAAAATCATGAAGGCGCAAATGGCGAGGGGTGCGGACTTTACAAGCGGCCCGGTGAAAGACAGAATCAAAGCGGTTGTTCCGCTGCTTGTCCCGCTGTTTGTCAGCGCCTTTAAACGCGCGGAAGAGCTCGCGGTCGCCATGGAGGCGAGAGGCTACCAGGGCGGTGAGGGGAGAACGAAATACAGAAAGCTTGTCTGGACCGGAAAGGATACCGGAGCTATTCTGCTCATCATGGTATTAGCCGTGTTATTGTTTTTCTTAAGAAGTTAGAGGTGCTGCTGAATGAGAGTGAAATGTACCATTGCTTATGACGGGCATTTATTTAACGGATATCAGGTTCAGCCTGGAAAGCGGACCGTTCAAAGTGAATTGGAAAAAGCGCTGGCCGTCATCCATAAAACGGACGGCAGAGTGCCTGTGTACTCATCCGGCCGCACGGACAGCGATGTTCATGCTGCCGGGCAGGTCATTCATTTTGATACGCCGCTGTCCATCCCGGCTGAGAAATGGCCGTTTGCGCTCAATGCCCTGCTGCCTGATGATATTGCCGTCAAAACAGCAGAGATTGCGGATGATGGGTTCCATGCACGATTTAGCGCAGTCCAAAAGGAATATCGCTACATTGTATATACGGAGAAACACCCGGACGTATTTAAACGATATTACGCTTACCATTTTGCATATCAGCTTAATGTGCAGAAAATGAGGGAAGCTTCAAGGCACCTCATCGGGACACATGATTTCACAAGCTTTTGCGCGGCTGATACCGCGGTTCAGGATAAGGTCAGAACGATTTACGAGCTGGATTGGACTGAGACCGGAGACGGCCTTCAGATGCGGATCACCGGTAACGGTTTTCTCTATAATATGGTCAGAATCATTGCCGGAACGTTATTGGATACAGGAGCTGGAAAATTTTCTCCCGATGATGTAAAAGCAATGCTCGAAGCGAAAGATCGCGAAGCCGCGGGGCGTACCGCACCGGGGCACGGGCTGTATTTATGGAGCGTTTGCTATGACAACTAAACCAGGTGTAACATTTTCTTGACAGAGTCTGCATAAAGTTATAAGATATCATATGGTATGTATTTCAACCCCACGATAAGCCCCGGAACTTATTGTGTTGTGAAATAGAACGTAATCGAAGATTATTGAAAATGACAGATCATTTAGGAGGGAAATTCAATGCGTACAACACCTATGGCTAACGCAAGTACTATTGAACGCAAGTGGTTAGTTGTTGATGCAGCAGGCAAGACTTTAGGACGTCTTTCTACAGAAGTTGCATCTATCCTTCGCGGGAAACACAAACCGACTTACACACCGCACGTTGATACTGGAGATCATGTGATCATCATCAACGCTGAAAAAATCGAGTTAACTGGTAAAAAGTTAACTGACAAAATCTACTACCGTCACACTCAACATCCAGGCGGATTAAAATCAAGAACTGCTCTTGAAATGCGTACAAACTACCCTGAGAAAATGCTTGAGCTTGCTATCAAAGGCATGCTTCCAAAAGGTTCTCTAGGTCGTCAAATGTTCAAGAAATTGAACGTATACCGTGGTTCTGAGCATCCACATGAAGCACAAAAACCTGAAGTTTACGAACTTCGCGGTTAATTAAAAAGGAGGTTACCAATTTGGCACAGGTTCAATATTACGGTACTGGCCGTCGTAAAAGTTCTGTAGCGCGTGTGCGCTTAGTTCCAGGAGAAGGTCGTATCGTCGTTAATAATCGTGAAATCAGCGAGCACATTCCATCTCCAGCCCTAATCGAAGATATCAAACAACCATTAACTTTAACTGAAACAGCTGGTACTTATGATGTTTTAGTAAACGTACATGGAGGCGGCTTATCTGGTCAAGCTGGAGCAATCCGTCATGGTATCGCTCGTGCTTTGCTTGAAGCAGATCCAGAATACCGTGCAACACTTAAACGTGCTGGTCTTCTGACTCGTGACGCTCGTATGAAAGAACGTAAAAAATACGGTCTTAAAGGCGCTCGTCGTGCACCTCAGTTCTCAAAACGTTAATCGTTTTGGATGGCAAAAACCACAACTTCTTGGTTGTGGTTTTTTTGTATTTTTTTCTCATATTCAAGAGGTTATCCGATGTTTTTCTAGAATTGTTTGTTATACTCTATTCATTACCAATAAGGAGCGCAGTTATAATGAATAAGTTAGTCATACATAACAGCAAGGCATGGGATAAAAAAGTCGAAACAGGCAATGAATGGACGGTTGCGGTTGATTCTCATACGATTGGTGAAGCGAAAAAAGGCAATTGGAGCATCAGAATGACCCCCGGAAAAGATGTGCCGGCGGGTTGGTTTCCGCCCATAGACGGTCTGAAGGTTCTTTGTCTCGCTTCAGGAGGAGGACAGCAAGGGCCGGTCCTTGCTGCTGCAGGAGCGGACGTGACCATCTTTGACAATTCGGAAAAACAGCTTGCGCAAGACAGAATGGTTGCCGAGCGGGACGATCTTACGCTTCGGACTGTCAAAGGCAGCATGAATGATCTGAGCTGTTTTGATGATGAGTCATTTGATTTTATCGTGCACCCGGTATCGAATTGCTTTGTTGATACGGTTCTTCCGGTATGGAAAGAAGCTCATCGCGTATTGAAAAAAGGCGGGTCTTTAGTCTCCGGTTTTGTAAATCCCGTCGTGTTCTTATTTGATATGGATTTAGAGCAGGAAGGTGTACTCAAAGTAAAGTATTCCATTCCGTTTTCGGATGAAAAAGACCTGAGTAAGAAAAAGGTAAAGGAACTTATTGATAATCATGAAGCGCTTGAATTCGGTCATACGCTGGAGGATCAAATTAAAGGTCAGATTGACGCAGGCTTCATGGTTGCCGGTTTTTACGAGGACAAAGGCGGCCTCGTGCTGGATGAATACATTAATACATACTCCGTAACAAGAAGCATTAAAATATAAAAACGGCATCCCGTCAGAGGTGCTGTTTTTTTGCGGCTTTTTCCTGCGGACGGCTGATCACATTAGCCGAAACCGGTTCTATTCCAATTTCTCTGGCCCAAACCGACAGTTGTCCCATATGGTGAATCTCATGCGCAAGGATGTGGCGGAGAATATCTTCTTTAGGAAAGGTTTGGTCCATCCAGTCCGGCTTAACAAGATCCGGTCCTTTGAGGGAGACCGCATGAATGACATCCTCCCGATACTGTTCAGACAGCTTTCTGAGATCCTGAATGCTCGTATAGTCAGACTCAGCAGGTAAAACATCATCTTTACCTAAAATGGCACGAGCCCAGCTGATCTCGACATCAATGATATGAAATAAAGTCCGCAAGATGCTCTCCATTCCGCCCGTCCGGGTTTTCGTCAGTTCCTCCCGGCTCAGCTTTTCACATATCATAAACCACTCGTCACGCACCGTCCAATTGTATTGAAACAGCTTTTTCATCACGTCACCTCAGCTCTTTATTCTTCCAGTTAACATATAACTCCTTCATTTGGGAGGATTTCCACTATCAACAAAGCATGCTTTTTCCCTTTTCCTTTCAAAATAACAGTAAAAAGGAGCGTGGCTGGCAATGGCAGAAGTATTATCTTTTTCAGACGTGAAACGGCAGAAGGATTTTGAGCTTGAGAAGAGTTTACTAAAGGAGCTGTCACTGACGCAGATCATTCAGTCCGTAAAAGCATGTCTTACCCCTTTGTTTCCCTTTCTTCAAGACGAAAACGGCATTCTGAGTGAAGGGTGCATAGATTTTGCAATTGAAGCGTATTTATTAGGCGGCCGGTTCGGCGTCTTTGGCTATTATGGTGAGTCTATGCAGAGGGCAAACGCTCGTTCGGCTGAGGAAGAGGAAGAACTGACGGTCGATTTTTTTGAATATCTTTGCAATTGGACGCATGAGCAATATTCTTCCGTTAAACAAAAAGAAATCTATGAAGCGTCCTGCCGGTTTATCAACAGCTGGTGGACGGAAGGATTTCTGCAAAGAGAAAAACAATGTAAGCTCCGCATGAGGTAATCATAATTTCTTCCCTTGTCCCATACTTATTAATAACGGGGACAAGCGGGAGGGAAAGGTATGACAAAAAAGCTGAAATGGCTCGGTTTTTTACTTGGCTTTATCATATTATTGTGTTTATTCCGGTTTCAATTCCAAAATGATGATTCCTGGCGGCCGTGGAGTCTGCCGCTGAGCGGGAAAATCATCTATCTCGATCCGGGGCACGGCGGGCCGGACGGAGGCGCCACGGGAGGCAGTCACCTTGAAAAGGACATTACTCTCGAAGTGGCCTCCAGGGTAAGAGACTATTTGCAGGAGCAGGGAGCTTTGGTCATTATGACGCGGGAGACGGATACTGATTTAGCTCCTGAAGGGACGAAAGGCTACAGCAGACGCAAAGCGGAAGATCTGAGAAAGCGCGTGGAAATCATCAACCGTTCAGAGGCGGAGCTTTATATCAGCATTCATCTGAACGCCATACCGTCACCGAGATGGAGCGGCGCCCAAAGCTTCTACTATGGAAAATACGAAGAAAATGAAAAAGTGGCAAAATATATACAGGACGAATTGAGAATCAATTTGGAGAATACAACGAGAAAGGCGAAACGGATACACGGCATTTACTTAATGCAGAATGTAACCAAACCGGGCGCGCTGGTGGAAATCGGATTTCTGTCCAATCCCGCGGAAGCGAAAAGGCTCGGTCAGCCCAAATATCAGGACAAAATCGCTTCTTCCGTGTATAAGGGCGTATTGAGATATTTTACAGAGAAAGGAGACCCTCCCGAGTAAGGAGGGTTTTTCGCCGATTCTATGTTTAATATATGGTATAATACCATTTGTAAACGAATACACAAAGGGTGAGGGTTCGATGATAAGAGAAGATGAAGTAAGAAATATAGTCGGAAACATGCGCGAACCTTTTCTTCATAGACCGCTGGGAGAATTGGATGCCATTAAAGAAGTAAAGATCAAGCCGGAAAAACGGCATGTCAGTGTAAAAATTGCATTGGCAAAAACGGGGACGGCTGAACAGATGGGCATTCAGCAGGAAATCGTATCCGTTCTGAAAGAAGCGGGTGCGGAAACTGTGGGACTGCGGTTTGAAGAGCTGCCGGAAGAAACATTGGCGAAATTCAGCCCGCCGGCTGCTGAAAGCGAAACCCTGCTGAATAGGAAACACCCGCCGGTCTTTCTTGCGGTGGCAAGCGGAAAAGGCGGTGTCGGCAAATCAACGGTTTCCGTCAATCTGGCCATTTCTCTTGCGCGGCTCGGAAAAAAAGTCGGCTTGATTGACGCGGATATATACGGATTCAGCGTGCCGGACATGATGGGTATTACAGTTCGCCCCACAGTAGAAGGAGAAAAACTGCTTCCTGTCGAAAGATTTGGAGTAAAGGTTATGTCGATGGGCTTTTTCGTCGAAGAAAACGCTCCGGTTGTGTGGAGAGGGCCGATGCTGGGCAAGATGCTGAATAACTTCTTCCATGAAGTTGACTGGGGAGAGGTTGACTATATCGTTCTTGATCTGCCGCCCGGCACGGGTGATGTGGCGCTCGATGTACACACGATGCTTCCGAGCTGCAAAGAGATTATCGTATCAACGCCGCACCCTACTGCCGCATTTGTAGCGGCGAGAGCGGGTTCTATGGCGATTAAGACCGATCATGAAGTTGTAGGGGTCATTGAAAATATGGCTTACTATGAAAGTGCAAAAACCGGCGAGAGAGAATATGTGTTCGGTCAAGGCGGGGGAGATAAGCTTGCAGAGGAATTGCAAGTGCCGCTGCTTGGCAGAATTCCTTTAAAACAGCCTGATTGGGACAAGGATCAGTTTGCGCCTTCTGTCTATGACAGAAGTCATCCGATCGGGGAAATTTATATGGGGATCGCCCAGAAAGTCATTGAAAAAACAGCTGAATAAAAAAGGGGCCGGGATCAACACGGCCCGGCCTTTTATTGGCTTTCTTTTTCAGAGCTTGAAGCCGCTTTTTTCAATTCATCCTCGAATTGCTTTTTGAAAAGCGGGCTGGAAAGTGTCTCTGTAATTACATCCTCTAAGTAACTGCGGAACTTTTGGCTTTTCACCAGCTCATAGTATTTTTTATCCATGCCGGGGTCCTGCATGATCTGCATAAAACTTTTCTGATAATCAGGGTCTTTCATCAGTTTTTTTATGATTTTTTCGTGCTCGGGCTGAAGAGTTTTTGCAAAGCTCTCGGCGAACTTTGAGTCTTCAAAGATGGTTTTCCAGAACTCCGCCCCTTTTTTAGAGGTGAGGGTTTTCTCTATTGTGCCTTTAATGGCATTTTGATCAATCACCAATGCCTCATTCATCGCATCATCATTTAATATTTCCTTAATTGCTTTTTTTCCATCATCTGTCTTTAATATATCAACAACCATTTTTTTAGTCTGGTCATAATCCATATCCGCTGCTTGGTCTTTTGGAGCACAAGCTGTTACAGATAATATAACAAAACAGCTTATCAATAGCGTTTTGGCTTTTGACATGCATAAGCTCCTTCCTTACTTGTACTTATTTTTAATATGATTCATCGGAATGGATTTATACATAACAAAATATCGCTGAACGCGATTGTCAGGGGGATGAATAAGAGATGAAAAGCCGCGGGCTTGTTCGATTTTTCTTTTCGATTTTAGCTGTGGGCGCTCTTATTACAAGCGTCGTGGGATTTGCTCTGAAGTGGGGGGAGTACAAGGGGTTCTTTCTGAATTTTGAGGCCGGTCAGATTTTCTCCGTTCTGATCTGGTTTATCGGGGTAGGCATGATTTTCAGTGTGATCAGCCAGATGGGATTCTTCGTATTTCTGACGGTGCACCGGTTTGCCCTTGAAATTCTCAGATCAAGCTCGCTTTGGAATCTGCTTCAGCTGTTTATCATTCTGTTTGTCGCTTTTGATTTAATGTACGTCAGATTTTTGTTTTTCGGAGAGCGGGATGACTCGATTGCGGGGTTTGTCTGGCTGCCGCTGACTCTGCTTGCCGTCGGCCTGTTGACGGCGTATATAAAACAAAAGCAGTCCTCAAAAAATACGTTCGTTTCATCATTATTTTTAATGGTCGTTATTACAGCGCTTGAATGGGTTCCTGCGCTACGAGTGAATAATGAGGACTGGCTTTATTTGATGCTGATTCCGCTGATGGGCTGCAATGCGTTTCAGCTGTTAATGCTGCCGAAGTTTGCCCAGAGGTAGTTATTTCACTTCTGATGACTTGACGTCAGTATTTGCGATCAGGTCGCCGACGGTCACGTTTTTCAGTTCTTTTTGCTTTAAATTGTGAATAATGGCGGGGAGCGCTTCTTCAGTCTGTGTTGCTGAATCAGAGGCGTGCAGCAGGACAATGTCGCCGCCTTTTATATGACTGTTTACATTTTCAATGATTTTATCAGGACCGGGATTTGTCCAATCCTGCGAGTTAACGCTGTAATGAACCACTGAATAGTGGTACTGCTGTGCAATGGTAAGAACCTTTTTATTAAATTGTCCGGTCGGCGGGCGGAGTAAATGAACATTCTTTACACCCAGCTTTTTAAATGCGGTCTGAGCCCGGAGGATATCTTTTTTGATTTCATTGTCCTCTAGGTTGGTATAATTCTTATACGCATATCCCATGCTGCCGATTTGATGTCCGTCTTTTACCATACGTTCAACTGTGTCCGGGTGCCGTTCCGCCCAAGAAGCTGACAGAAAAAAAGTGGCGTTTTTAATACCGTTTGCTTTTAGCGCGTTCAGAATAGGAACTGCTTTCTCGTCGCCCCAGCTGATATCGAATGTTAATGCGACTTCGCCCGCTTTCGTTTCCCCTTTTGAAATAGCCTTCGGGCCGCTATCAGTTAAAAATACAGGAAGGGGGACGGCTCTCTGTATATAAAAAAAGCTGGCTGCTGCAAATGCGGCAATGATAATAATAAGCAGCTGTTTTATCCTTCTGATGTGCCACACGTAGAAGTGATTCACTGATGACGCCTCCTTATCTTGTCCATGCTTGATTACATCGTATGCTGCGGCGGAGATGAATATAACGAAATACGTTTTAAAAAAATGAAAAAAACACTTGCTAAATTTAAAGAATGCATGGTATATTATTAAACGTCGCTGATGAACAGCAGACAACAACAAAAAGCTTCGGAAATAACTTAAAAAAAGTTGTTGACATAAAAGAAGCTGAGTGGTAAGATAATAAAGCTGCTTCAACAAGCAGTAATGATCTTTGAAAACTAAACAAGACAAAACGTACCTGTTAATTCAAAGTTTTAAATAAATCGCACAGCGATGTGCGTAGTCAGTCAAACTACTTTATCGGAGAGTTTGATCCTGGCTCAGGACGAACGCTGGCGGCGTGCCTAATACATGCAAGTCGAGCGGACAGATGGGAGCTTGCTCCCTGATGTTAGCGGCGGACGGGTGAGTAACACGTGGGTAACCTGCCTGTAAGACTGGGATAACTCCGGGAAACCGGGGCTAATACCGGATCGTTGTTTGAACCGCATGGTTCAGACATAAAAGGTGGCTTCGGCTACCACTTACAGATGGACCCGCGGCGCATTAGCTAGTTGGTGAGGTAACGGCTCACCAAGGCGACGATGCGTAGCCGACCTGAGAGGGTGATCGGCCACACTGGGACTGAGACACGGCCCAGACTCCTACGGGAGGCAGCAGTAGGGAATCTTCCGCAATGGACGAAAGTCTGACGGAGCAACGCCGCGTGAGTGATGAAGGTTTTCGGATCGTAAAGCTCTGTTGTTAGGGAAGAACAAGTGCCGTTCGAATAGGGCGGCACCTTGACGGTACCTAACCAGAAAGCCACGGCTAACTACGTGCCAGCAGCCGCGGTAATACGTAGGTGGCAAGCGTTGTCCGGAATTATTGGGCGTAAAGGGCTCGCAGGCGGTTTCTTAAGTCTGATGTGAAAGCCCCCGGCTCAACCGGGGAGGGTCATTGGAAACTGGGGAACTTGAGTGCAGAAGAGGAGAGTGGAATTCCACGTGTAGCGGTGAAATGCGTAGAGATGTGGAGGAACACCAGTGGCGAAGGCGACTCTCTGGTCTGTAACTGACGCTGAGGAGCGAAAGCGTGGGGAGCGAACAGGATTAGATACCCTGGTAGTCCACGCCGTAAACGATGAGTGCTAAGTGTTAGGGGGTTTCCGCCCCTTAGTGCTGCAGCTAACGCATTAAGCACTCCGCCTGGGGAGTACGGTCGCAAGACTGAAACTCAAAGGAATTGACGGGGGCCCGCACAAGCGGTGGAGCATGTGGTTTAATTCG
>NZ_CP076408.1:167500-170000 GCF_018861275.1 Bacillus sp. JNUCC-22
CGAACGCTGGCGGCGTGCCTAATACATGCAAGTCGAGCGGACAGATGGGAGCTTGCTCCCTGATGTTAGCGGCGGACGGGTGAGTAACACGTGGGTAACCTGCCTGTAAGACTGGGATAACTCCGGGAAACCGGGGCTAATACCGGATGCTTGTTTGAACCGCATGGTTCAGACATAAAAGGTGGCTTCGGCTACCACTTACAGATGGACCCGCGGCGCATTAGCTAGTTGGTGAGGTAACGGCTCACCAAGGCAACGATGCGTAGCCGACCTGAGAGGGTGATCGGCCACACTGGGACTGAGACACGGCCCAGACTCCTACGGGAGGCAGCAGTAGGGAATCTTCCGCAATGGACGAAAGTCTGACGGAGCAACGCCGCGTGAGTGATGAAGGTTTTCGGATCGTAAAGCTCTGTTGTTAGGGAAGAACAAGTGCCGTTCAAATAGGGCGGCACCTTGACGGTACCTAACCAGAAAGCCACGGCTAACTACGTGCCAGCAGCCGCGGTAATACGTAGGTGGCAAGCGTTGTCCGGAATTATTGGGCGTAAAGGGCTCGCAGGCGGTTTCTTAAGTCTGATGTGAAAGCCCCCGGCTCAACCGGGGAGGGTCATTGGAAACTGGGGAACTTGAGTGCAGAAGAGGAGAGTGGAATTCCACGTGTAGCGGTGAAATGCGTAGAGATGTGGAGGAACACCAGTGGCGAAGGCGACTCTCTGGTCTGTAACTGACGCTGAGGAGCGAAAGCGTGGGGAGCGAACAGGATTAGATACCCTGGTAGTCCACGCCGTAAACGATGAGTGCTAAGTGTTAGGGGGTTTCCGCCCCTTAGTGCTGCAGCTAACGCATTAAGCACTCCGCCTGGGGAGTACGGTCGCAAGACTGAAACTCAAAGGAATTGACGGGGGCCCGCACAAGCGGTGGAGCATGTGGTTTAATTCGAAGCAACGCGAAGAACCTTACCAGGTCTTGACATCCTCTGACAATCCTAGAGATAGGACGTCCCCTTCGGGGGCAGAGTGACAGGTGGTGCATGGTTGTCGTCAGCTCGTGTCGTGAGATGTTGGGTTAAGTCCCGCAACGAGCGCAACCCTTGATCTTAGTTGCCAGCATTCAGTTGGGCACTCTAAGGTGACTGCCGGTGACAAACCGGAGGAAGGTGGGGATGACGTCAAATCATCATGCCCCTTATGACCTGGGCTACACACGTGCTACAATGGACAGAACAAAGGGCAGCGAAACCGCGAGGTTAAGCCAATCCCACAAATCTGTTCTCAGTTCGGATCGCAGTCTGCAACTCGACTGCGTGAAGCTGGAATCGCTAGTAATCGCGGATCAGCATGCCGCGGTGAATACGTTCCCGGGCCTTGTACACACCGCCCGTCACACCACGAGAGTTTGTAACACCCGAAGTCGGTGAGGTAACCTTTTAGGAGCCAGCCGCCGAAGGTGGGACAGATGATTGGGGTGAAGTCGTAACAAGGTAGCCGTATCGGAAGGTGCGGCTGGATCACCTCCTTTCTAAGGATTTTAACGGAATATAAGACCTTGGGTCTTATAAACAGAACGTTCCCTGTCTTGTTTAGTTTTGAAGGATCATTCGATTCTTCGAGATGTTGTTCTTTGAAAACTAGATAACAGAAGTAATTCACATTCAATTAGTAATGCAAGATATCACGTAGTGATTCTTTTTAACGGTTAAGTTAGAAAGGGCGCACGGTGGATGCCTTGGCACTAGGAGCCGATGAAGGACGGGACGAACACCGATATGCTTCGGGGAGCTGTAAGCAAGCTTTGATCCGGAGATTTCCGAATGGGGAAACCCACCACTCGTAATGGAGTGGTATCCATATCTGAATACATAGGATATGAGAAGGCAGACCCGGGGAACTGAAACATCTAAGTACCCGGAGGAAGAGAAAGCAAATGCGATTCCCTGAGTAGCGGCGAGCGAAACGGGACCAGCCCAAACCAAGAGGCTTGCCTCTTGGGGTTGTAGGACACTCTGTACGGAGTTACAAAGGAACGAGGTAGATGAAGAGGTCTGGAAAGGCCCGCCATAGAAGGTAACAGCCCTGTAGTCAAAACTTCGTTCTCTCCTGAGTGGATCCTGAGTACGGCGGAACACGTGAAATTCCGTCGGAATCCGGGAGGACCATCTCCCAAGGCTAAATACTCCCTAGTGACCGATAGTGAACCAGTACCGTGAGGGAAAGGTGAAAAGCACCCCGGAAGGGGAGTGAAAGAGATCCTGAAACCGTGTGCCTACAAGTAGTCAGAGCCCGTTAACGGGTGATGGCGTGCCTTTTGTAGAATGAACCGGCGAGTTACGATCCCGTGCAAGGTTAAGCAGAAGATGCGGAGCCGCAGCGAAAGCGAGTCTGAATAGGGCGAATTGAGTACGTGGTCGTAGACCCGAAACCAGGTGATCTACCCATGTCCAGGGTGAAGTTCAGGTAACACTGAATGGAGGCCCGAACCCACGCACGTTGAAAAGTGC
>NZ_CP076408.1:172500-592500 GCF_018861275.1 Bacillus sp. JNUCC-22
ACAGCCAGAACGCAGTTTGTACGGGATATTCATCTAAGCTCCAGCCGACGGCGATCGGAAGGAGTGAACCTCCTAATCCGTTTGAAGCGAGCAGAATACTGGTAGTCGTTTCTGTCTTTCCGGGATAAAAATGATTCGTGATGATTAGGGCTATCGCAAACATGCCTGCCATGAACACTCCTAAAAAGAAGCAAAGGGCAAAACCGAACCATACGTTTTTGCTTAATGCTAATACGGTAAGTGCAGCCAGACCGCCAATGCTTATGAGACGGAGATAACGGTGATATGTCAGCTTTTCTGATACCGGGCCTGTTAATAACCTACCGATGATCATCCCCGTCCAATACACTGTAACTGTTATCGTTGCCAAAGAGTTGGGGATATCCCATTTCTCAGCGAAAATGGAGGGGATAAAATGTACAATTGAAACTTCACTGCCGCCGTAAAAGAAGAAGTAAGCACCCGCCAAGGCAATAAACAGCAATCCGTGTGACCGATAACCGGTGCTTTCTTTTTTAGTGTCATCGGAAGAGACCTCTTTGCGGATGAGAAGCTGATCAATACTGCCGAAACTCATCTGCTTCCATGCGATTAAGAGTGCAAAACTGGATAACCCTAATACTAAAAAAGCAATTGTCCACATGTGGTTGTTGATAAGAAAGCCTGAGAGCAGAGGCATGAACAGCGCACCTAATCCGTAGGCCACTTCCATCTTGCTCATGGCCACAGCCTGTCTTTCTTTAATAGCGGTGAGGATGATCGTGCCTACACAGGATTCCACCAATCCGGCGCCAAGCCCCGCGATGCTGACGAGAAGAAAGAGCAGCGGCCAGGGCGGCAGGAAGGTGATGAACATTTCACAGCTGATGAGTGCCAGGCCAAAGATAACGACGTTTTTGCGCCCAAGCTTTTTCACCATGTAAGGCATTCCGATGACACCGATGAGAAAGCCCATGAACTGAGAGAAGACCAATACTCCGCCATTACTGTAGCTTTGTGAATAATGTGTGAGTAACTCAGGCAGTACGGCTCCCAGAATAACAAGTGTAAAAGCAATCGATCCATAAGAAAAACAGCTTATCCACAGCAGACGAGTTTTCATCATTTTATCTCCTTATTGGTAAAATCATATTTCTCTCTACTCGTATGACATGATGTTTTTACAAAAAATCCAAGTATTGTTACTATATCACATAACTTTTTCTCGTACATCCCTTATGGTAACGTTAACAAATTGTTAACATTTTTTACAAGAAAGATCGTTGACATTATTTTCAATAATTTATACGATAAAAAGCGAAATTCTAATAATTTCATAGGGGTGGTATTTGTGGGAACGAAGGAAATCACGAATCCAGACAGCTTGTATTACAGTGTTGACGATGTAGTAATGGAGCGCGGAGAAGGGATTTACCTGTACGATCAAGAGGGAAATGAGTACATTGATTGCGCCTCTGCCACGTTTAACTTGAATTTAGGATACGGTAACAAAGAGGTCATTGATACGGTTAAAGAACAAGCCGATAAGCTCATCCATGTAACATCATCTTTTCAAACAGACGCCGTAAATAAACTGGCAGAAAAACTAGCAGAAATCGCCCCCGATAATCTCACAAAAGTACACCCTAAAGTCAGCAGCGGTTCCGGTGCAAATGAAGGAGCTATTAAAATGGCTCAGTATTACTCCGGAAAAACCGATGTCATCTCCTTATTTCGAAGCCACCTCGGACAAACGTATATGACTTCCGCTTTGTCCGGCAACTCATTCAGAAAAGAACCTTTCCCGCCGCAAATTTCTTTTGGCCTGCAAGTCCCCGATCCCTATTGCAGCCGCTGTTTTTATAATCAGAAACCTGATTCATGCGGTATGCTGTGCGTAGAAAGAATTAATGATTTTATTGAGTATGCGAGCAATGGAAAAATTGCCGCCATGATTATTGAACCGATATCCGGAAACGGTGGAAATGTCGTTCCGCCTAAAGAGTATTTTAAACAGCTGAGAAAGCTTTGTGATGAACATGATATCGCTCTGATTTTTGATGAAATTCAGACCGGATTCGGACGGACGGGCAAAATGTTTGCCGCGGACCACTTCGATGTGAAACCTAATATGATGACGGTAGCAAAGGGGCTCGGGGGCACAGGCTTCCAAGTCGCCGCCACTCTGACGGAGGACAAGTATACCGGGCTTCCGGGGTATACGCACTCCTTCACATACGGCTCAAATGTGATGGCCGCCGCTGCCGCTTGTAAAACCATAGATATCATGCAGCGACCGGGATTTTTGGAAAATGTAACGACGGTCGGTCAATATATTATGGATCGCTTAGAAACGATGAAAGAGGATTTCGCTTTTATTTCTGAGGTAAGAGGCGTCGGTCTTATGATCGGTGTGGAGATTGTTAAAGAGAACAATGAACCGGATGTGGAGCTGACCAATTATATTGCAAAACGGGCAATGGATTACGGGCTGATTCTCCGGACATCCCGTTACGGCTTCGGAAATGTCTTTAAAATCCGTCCGCCTTTAACCATAACACTTAGTGAAGCCGAAGTGCTCTGCTACAGACTTCGCAAGCTATTGGAGGAAATCAAGTGAGAGACTATATCATTGAGCTTGGACAATTTGTTTATCAAAAGGTGAAAAATCAAAAAGGCACGCTGAAAAACCGGCTCGTAAACGGCTATTCTCCGGGAGGCGACGCCCAATTTAACATAGACGCCGCTGCTGAGGAGGCGGTGCTGGATTATATTCAAGAAAAGGGCCATCCGGTTGCTTTTTACACGGAGGATGGCGGCCTGAAGCTGATTGGAGAAGATCCGCAATATATTTTAATTGTAGATCCGATAGACGGAACGCGCCCGGCTGCCGCGGGACTTGAAATGTCGTGTATTTCGATTGCGCTTGCTTCGTATAAGCCAAACGCAAAGATTAAGGATATCGAATTTGCTTTTTTACTTGAATTGAAATCAGGCGCTTATATGTACGGTGATATATACAGCGATGCCATTCATTTTGAAGGGTATCATGGAGAATTGCCGAATTTGAGCGAAGTGCGGGATATTAAAAATATGTTTTGGAGCCTTGAATTTAACGGGCATCCGGCGCAGCTGATGACGGACGCATACGGCCATCTGATTGACCAGTCGGCCAATAATGGCGGGGTTTTTGTTTTCAACAGCGCTTCTTATTCGATTTCACGAATTATCACGGGGCAGATGGATGCTTATGTGGATATCGGCAATCGTCTGCTGAAAGATGATCCGAAGCTGCTTTCAGATTTTCAGCAGGTCGGGAACGGACAGGTGCTGCATTTGTTTCCTTATGATATTGCCGCAAGCGTCTTTTTGGCGAAGAAGGCGGGAGTGGTCATTACGGATGCGTACGGCCGGTCTTTGGACGAAACGCTTCTGACAGATTTAAGTTATCAGAATCAGCAATCATGTATTGGGGCATCAACGAAGGAGCTTCATCAAACATTGTTAGACCAAATCCGCTGGGGCAGAAAGGAAGAGAAATATGAAGGCGTTGGTCTGGACTCCTAATGATAAGCTTGAATATCAAGAGGTGGACGAGCCTCAAATTCGGAAATCCAATGATGTGAAAGTGAAAATTTTCGGCACCGGTATCTGCGGAACGGACTTAAATGTGCTGAAAGGAAAAATGAATGCAACCCATCATATGATTATGGGGCATGAATCGGTGGGAGCGGTCGTGGAAATCGGACCGGACGTGACAAATGTAAAAGTCGGAGACCGCGTCGTGATAGATCCTACGCAGTTTTGCGGGAAATGTCATTATTGCCGGAGAGGGCTGACGTGTTATTGCGAAACCTTCGAGGATTGGCAGCTCGGAATCGGGGCGCACGGAACGTTTGCGGAATATTACGTGGGGGAAGACAGGTTCATGTACAGAATTCCGGATTCAATGGAATGGGAGCGGGCCACATTGGTTGAGCCTCTCTCCTGTGTGCTGAATGTTGTGGACAAGGCTTCGATTCAGCCGGAGGACTCGGTCTTGGTTTTGGGGTCGGGACCGATCGGACTGCTTGTGCAAATGATGGTGAAAAAACTGGCGCGATTGACGGTTGCGACTGAAATAGGCAGTTTCCGAAGCGAGGCGGCAAGCCGGATATCGGATTATGTCTACCACCCTGAAGCATTAACCGCGGATGAAGTGAAACGGATTAATCAAGGAAGAAAATTTGATGTGATTTTTGACGCGATCGGCAACCAGCTTGATTGGGCTTATCCTTTTATTGAAAAGGGAGGCAGAATCGTGCCGATGGGCTTTGATGATACGTATGAGATGACGGTCAGGCCGTACCAGCTGCTGTCAAACGGCGTAACGATTGTGGGCACAGGTGAAGCCCGCCAGATCATGGAAGCCGCGTTAGCATGCGCGTCCGACCTTCCGCAGCTCTATGATTTTATTACGGAAAAGACGGAACTGAAGAATTATGAAGAAGCCATTGATCATCTCATGGGCATCGACCCGGTGACAAAAGAAAGAAAGGATATCAGCGCAATAAAAACGATTCTTGTGTCTGATCCGGAACTTTTATAAAAGCGGAAACGGCTCCAGTGAGAGCCGTTTTCTTTTCTTATTTATACGGTCTTGCACATTTCTTTAAAGTTTAATATGATACTCTTTGTTAACAATTCCTTTCCTCAACGGCATTATACTCTGAGCGTGTCCTCTTTTTCCCCGTAAGCTTGCCTCATATTCCCCAGATGAAAATCAATGTTTCCAACTGATAGGGTGCGGATTTTTATAGTGAAAAGGAGTCGTTATCATTTGAAAGATTATACGTTACAGCAGCAATGGTTCGGGAATGTCCGTAAAGACATTCTGGCCGGTATTCTGGTTGCTCTCGCTCTGATCCCTGAGGCGATCGGATTTTCAATTATTGCAGGTGTCGATCCGATGGTCGGCCTTTATGCATCATTTTGTATTGCGATTATTATTTCTATCTTCGGCGGCAGACCGGGAATGATTTCAGCCGCTACGGGTTCAATGGCGGTTGTCATGGTGACATTGGTGGCTGATTACGGGCTGCAGTATTTGTTTGCGGCAACCATTTTGACAGGTATTATTCAATTTATTCTTGGTGTCAGTAAGATAGCGAAATTGATGAAATTTATTCCGCGTTCGGTCATGATCGGATTTGTGAATGCTTTGGCGATCTTGATTTTTTCTGCGCAGCTGCCCCAGTTCAAAGGAGCTTCATGGGTCATGTACGCCATGCTTGCCGGATCACTGGCTATCATATATCTATTGCCGAAGGTTACGACGGCTGTGCCGTCTCCGCTGGTGGCGATTTTTGTCATGACGATCATTGCGGTGGTCTTCCATGCGGATGTCCGCACGGTCGGTGATATGGGCGGGATCACAAGTTCACTTCCGCATTTCTTGATACCGGATGTTCCGTGGACGTTTGAGACATTGCGGATTATTTTCCCGTATTCTCTGGCGCTTGCTTTCGTCGGATTGCTTGAGTCATTGCTGACAGCCCAGATCATTGATGAAATGACGGATACGGATAGTGATAAGAACAAAGAAAGCCGCGGACAAGGCATCGCCAATATTGTGAACGGATTTTTCGGAGGCATGGCCGGATGCGCCATGATCGGCCAGTCTGTCATTAATACGAAAGCCGGCGGACGCGGCCGGTTATCGGCTTTTACCGCCGGCGCGTTTTTAATGTTTTTAATTGCCGTATTAAGCGGTATCATCGTGAAAATTCCGATGGCTGCGCTGGTGGCCGTGATGGTTATGGTGTCCATCGGCACGTTCGACTGGTCATCGATTAAAGGTTTGCGGAAAGCGCCCCTTACTGATTCGATCGTTATGGTTATTACCGTCGTGACGGTCGTCCTGACAAATGATTTATCAAAGGGTGTCTTCGCGGGTGTGCTATTAAGCGCGATCTTCTTTACGGCTAAAATTTCTAAGCTGAAGATTGTGTCACATTCCGAACAGAAAGATGTCAGAACTTATAAGGTAACGGGACAGATCTTTTTTGCTTCCGTGTCTGAACTGATGAATGCCATCGTTTATGATGAAAACGTGAAACGGATTGTCATTGATTTGACCGATGCCCACGTGTGGGATGATTCGGGAGCGGCGGCTCTTGAGAAAATTGTCGCCAAATGTAAAGAATACGGAATTGAGGCTGAATTAAAGGGATTAAATCAGAAAAGCCGAGATTTAATGAAACAAATGGCATAGAATTTGTGAAGTCCGGATGAATATATCCGGGCTTTTTTTCGGTTAAATTTGCCGGGGTGCATTGTTATAATGAATGAGATTTGAAAACCGTGATATAGGAGACTTGCATATGATGTGGCTTCAGAAGTTGAACCAAGTGTTGGGGAGAATCATGCCGCTTTTGACTCCGTCAAGTGTGGCGGCGGGTGTGCTGTTATCTCAGCATATCAGCTGGATGGCCGGCGCTGTGCCGTGGATATTTGCATTTATTACATTTACGGGCAGTCTGAGTGCCAATTTTCATTCGCTGAAGCGCAGTATCGAGAAGCCGCTACCGATGATCATGGCATTGTTTGTTTTGCATATTTTCATGCCTGTTTTTGCATGGGGAAGCGGCCATCTGATTTTCAGCGGTGACCCTTTAACTGTGACGGGGCTGATTATGGGTGTGGTGATTCCGACCGGAATTACGAGTTTGATTTGGGCTGCGATGTATAAGGGGAATGTCGGATTGACGCTGTCGATTATCCTGGTTGATACCGTGCTTTCTCCTTTTATCGTACCGTTAAGCCTGTCTGTCCTGGCCGGGGCGAATGTTCAGATGGATGTGTGGGGAATGATGAAAGGGCTGGCGGAGATGGTGGTGATTCCGTCCATCGCAGGGATGATAGTCAACCAGTTTTCCCCGCCGGTAAGGACTCAGGCAATAAGCCGGTCGCTGTCTCCTTTTTCAAAAATCTGTCTGATGATTGTCATTGCCATTAACAGTTCGGAAATCGCGCCGTATGTCACGCACGTGGATATCAAATTTGCGGGCATCGCAGGCATGGTATTTTTTATTGCCATGACGGGTTATGCCGTGGCATGGCTGATCGGAAGGCTGATGAAGCGGAGCCAGGATGAAATTGTGTCTCTGATTTATACGGGGGGCATGCGCAATATCAGCGCTGGAGCCGTTCTCGCCGTGTCTTTTTTTCCGTCTCAAGTGGCGGTTCCGGTCGTCATCGGGATGCTCTTTCAGCAAATCCTTGCCGCTTTGTTCGGCTATTTGCTGAGACGCTTTGAGCTTAAGCCGGTCGTGATCAAGTATGAAAAAAACCGCTCAGTCACGTGAGCGGTTTTTTCCGTACAGCCAGCTTAGTGCTGCATTGAATTGTCGTTTGAATGCTTCTTGATGGTGCACGGCGTCCTCTTCAACAGTGAAAGAGAGCTGAGATTGAGAAAAGCCTTTTTCCCTCAGGCTTTCATGCACGTCTTTATTTTGTCGGATCATGTTGTTTTGGATGTTGTTTTTATGCTCAGCTTCGCGGCTGCCGACAGACATATAGATACGCCGCCGTGCCGGACGCAAAGATGCGGAGCGGACATAATCTGCTGATTTTTCATACCAGAAGGAACCAGAAATACAACCGATTCTGCCGAATATTTCAGGCTTTTGGAGCATCGCATATATCGAAAACAGTCCGCCTAATGACGCGCCGATCAGTCCTCTCGTTTCCGGATGTGCAGAAATGTGATGCATATCTTCTACAGTTGGAATGATGACATTTGTCAGCTCCTCGAGAAAGAGCCTCCCTTTGCCGCCGAAATCATGAAACGCAGGGCTCAGGGAAGGCGCGGGCCACGGCGTGTACTCATCGAGCCTGTCAGCCGGTTTGATGCCGATGAAAATCAATTCGGGAAGTGTTCCGTTCGCAAATTGGGATTCAAGCTTATCCATCTGTTCTAAAAACAAAGAACCCCCGTCCAGTACGTACACACAGGGTAAAGCCCCTGTTTGAACCGAATAGGAGGGAGGAAGATACACAGTGCATTCCTTTCCGTTTATCCGGTGTTCTGTAAGGGTGCCTCTCATGCATCCAGCCCCTTCTTTTGCTTAAACAGAAGAAAAAAGAAATAAGGAACGCCGAGAATCGCAAGAATAATTCCCGCCGGCACTTCTGAAGGCTGAAAGAACAATTTGCCCGCAAAGTCGGCGGATATGACGAGGAGCATACCGACCAATCCGCTGACCGGTAATGAGTATCTGTGCTCAATCCCGGCGAGCCTGCGGGAAATATGGGGCGCGATCAGTCCGACAAATGCCATGCTGCCCGCTGCTGTTACACATGCGCTGATCAAAGCGATGCAGGCAATGAGTAAAATCGTTTTTTCTTTATTGGTTGAAACACCGAGGCTTTTCACCGTGTCCTCATCGAAACGAATGGTATCCAGCAATGACGTTTTCGCCATAAGCAGAGGAATGAACAAGATCAGCCACGGAAGGATCGCCGTAATGGTCATCCAGTTTGCCGACCAGATGCTGCCGTTTTTCCAAACCATCGCCATCTCATAATCCTGCGGGTCCATTTTTAATGAAAGAAATAAAGACAGCGCGCTGAATCCGGAGTTCATGGCGATCCCGACGAGAATAATTCTGCCCGATTCCAGATGCCCCCGGTGCCAGGCGAAAATATAGATCAGCACGGCCGCCATCAATCCTCCGATGAGGCCGAAGACAGGCATACCCATCGCAGAGGCAAGTGCCGTCGCTTCAGATTGTCCCTGAAACAGAAGCATAAACGTGACGATTCCGGCTCCGGCTCCTGCATTTATGCCCAAAATACCGGGATCGGCAAGACCGTTTTTGGTAATGGCCTGAATAACGGCTCCGGCTATCCCCAACCCGAGTCCGATGGCAGCCGCCATGACAATGCGCGGCAGCCTCAGCTGAAACAGCAAAATGTCATATTGCGGATTCGGATGGATGCGGAAAAGCGTACTGAGCAGTTCACCCGGCTTTGCGGAAAAAGAACCGCTTGTCATGCTGAAATAGCTTACGAGCAATATGAGAGCAATCAGAATGATATAAATTCCGGCCATTTTACGCACCACGCTGATCCCCTCCTTTTCTTTTAATCAAATAAAGAAAGAAAGGAACACCGATGATAGAAGTGACAACTTCAATAGGCGTCTCAAACGGATAATTGATGAATCGGCTGGCAAGATCGCAAAGGGTCAGGAAGACGCCGCCGATGATGCACGCGCATGGGATCAGCCTGCTGTAGTCCGATCCGACGAGAAAACGTGTGATGTGCGGAACGACCAAACCGACAAAGGCAATTTTTCCGGCGAGTGCCACCGAGCTTCCGGTCAATATGACAACGGCCGCCATCGCCATGAGTTTGATGGTTCTTTTCTGCTGTCCCAGACTTTTTGAAATGTCGTCTCCTAATGATACGGCAGTGACCTTTTTGCTGAGAATCATGGCCGTGATGATTCCGATTGCAAAAAACGGGATGGCCAGTTTCAAAAAATCAGGGTTCATTTGATGCAGTCTCGCACTGTACCAAAAACTGAGATCCTGCGAAATTTGAAAATAAATCGAAAGCGCAGCCGACAGACTGCTGAGAAGCATACTGGTCACCGTTCCGATAATGGCAAGCTGCACCGGGGTAAAACCGCCGGGAAGAATGGAGGCCAGCCCGAAAACAAGAGCGGCGCCGAATGCGGAACCGATAAACGAGTATATGATCATTTCAATGGATGTCGATTGAGGGAGCAATACCATGCAAAGGGTGATGATAAAAGCGGAGCCGTCCGACACACCCATGATCGAAGGCGAGGCCAGATAGTTCCGTGTGATTCCCTGCATGAGCGCTCCGGAAACAGCAAGGGCGGCGCCGATAAACATAGCGCCGGCAGCCCTCGGGATTCTTGAATGCCATATGATCTGATGGTCGGTATTCTCCGGATTAAAGTGCAGCAATGCGGAGAACACGGTATGGAAGTCAAGCTGCTTTGCACCGTATAAAACGGAAAGCAGCAGTGACAGAACAATGGCAATCGGTGAAGCAATGATAATAATGTGTGTCCGCCGTTTTGCATACATGTGAAAAACCTACTCTTTATTAGTCTTGAGTCAATTTGTCAGCCGCAACCTGTAAGAAGCGGATTTTACTCCAAGCGGTTCCGCCTTGGGCTAATGGATCGATCGTATTGACGTATACATGGTCTTTTTTGACTGCCGTCAGGCTCTTCCAGATCGGATTTTTCTCTAAGTCTTTCAAAGCGTCCGGCTTATCTGCGTTTTCGTCATCAGAGAATTGTACAAAGATGTGGTCAGGGTTCATTTCGCTTAATTTTTCAAGAGAAATCAGTTCTTGCGCTTTCGCCGCTTTGACTTCGTCCGGCGCCTTCAGGCCTAAATCACCGTAAAGCGTGGAGTTGAAATATACTTGTTCAGGATAAATATAAATATTGCCTTGTCTGATTCTGATGACCAGCGCGTTTGACTGTTTCGCTTTGCTGTTGATCTTTGTTTTTGTCTTTTTCAGGTCCTGTTCGTAATCTGCGATGATTTCTTTCGCTTTTTTCTCTTTATCTGTAAGCTGGGCGAGCAGCATCATGTTTTCTTTCCAGTTTGATGAGATATGAGAGACAGGGATCGTTTCGGCGGTGCCGCTCAATTTTTTCAACGTTTTTTCCGGGAATTTGGTTGATGCCAGAATGACGTCCGGCTGCAGCTCAAGAATTTTTTCCGTATTCGGCTGCATTTTTTCCCCCGTTGATACGGATTTATCTGTAATATCTTTAAACAGTTCCGGGAATTTGCCGGAGAAAGAAATTGCTCCTGCCGGATGAACGTCAAGCAATTTGGCGTCTTCCATTGACTCTACGCTGCCTGTAATGGCGATTTTGTCAGTCGGCGCTTTGACTTCATATGTTTTTCCGAGGTATTCGATTTTCTTTTTATCTGAAGAAGCGTCCTTTCCTTTACTTGCTGTATCGGATGTTTCTGAGCTTCCGCAAGCCGCGGCCGTGAAAGCCAAAAGCAAAATCATGAAAGCGAATGCCAATTTCTTCATCTATTGTTCCTCCTGTTCAATTGATAACTATTATCAATTGGAATTATAGAGAAGGAACAGGGATAAGACCATGGATAATTTCCGGTATTACCATGGACGATCTTCGGATAAAATGGAAATGCTTTGCTCGATCATCCGCTGATGTCCGCTTGGAGAATATTCAATCCATGGGTCAGATGATATGGGAAACACGCATTTATTGCTGACGGCTCTAAGGTTCTGCCATATTCCGGTCTGCTGAATCCGCTGAAAATAACGAAGCGTTTCCGGTTCTTTACAAGTGAAAAGCATGATGCAGTCAGCCTGGCAATCCGCCAGCATTTCTAAGGAAATCTTTTCGTCAGGAGCAAAAGATTCCGGTTTTGCGGAGGCAAAGCCTAAATCACCGAAGAAGACATCCTCAATACTGTTGTTATGGGCGATGTACATATTTTCTTTATATACACGGACAAATAAGAACCGCTGATGCCGCACGTGTTTCAGAGCATCTTTCGCTGAATGGGCGAGACTTTGATAAGCTTTAAGCCAGTGCCGCGCTTCCTGCTCTTCATTCAAATATGCGGCGGTGCGAAGAAACTGGTCTCTCCAATTCTCTTGAGCCGGAAGGTAAAAAACGTCAGTGATGTCATTCAGGCGCTGTTTTTCTTCTTCACTGACAGAATCAAGACTGAAAATGATGTCCGGGGCAGCTTGGGAAAGCGTGTGCAGGTTCTCTTCCCAATTTGCATTATAGCGGTAAGCACTCAGGTGAACCGGAATATCGGAAGAGAATTGTTTGTAATAATAGGCCGTCCATTTCGGGTGCAGCGCCGCAGCATAAGGCACGTGATGCAGAGGAATCAGATGCCCCATCGTTTCTTTTCCGTACGCGGCCATTTTTGTGCGCCTTTTTTTCATATAGCTTGTAGGTGAGCTGCCGGTATGTTTTTTAAAGATGCGGCTGAAATAAAATTCGTCTTGGTAGCCGATTTGATGAGCGATTTCCCGCAGTTTGCAGTTTGCCTTGGCCATCAGTTTTTTCGCATTGGTTATGCGGATGTCTGTGATATATTCAGTTACGCTCTGTCCGTATAGTTTTTTAAAGGTTTCACTGTAATGCTTGGGACTGATTCCCGCCATATGAGCGAGCTGGGTGAGCGTGATTTTTGTGTCGGACTGAGCATGTATGAATTGTTTTGTCTGTTCGATCGCCGCTTTCGTATTATTTTGATGGCATACTTTTGCGGCATATAGGTCGTACATCAGCTGCTGAAAGTCGGCTGTATATTTCATTTTCTGCAATGCATCCGCCGATCGCACGTTTTCAGAAAGTGACTGAAGCCGGCTTGTCAAATGATCAACCGTTTGTAAATTCATTTGCTGAAGTCCGTGGAAGATGTCTTCCCCGTTATCCGGAAGCATCGCTTCATCATCTGATGAATAGGAGAAAACACGGAGTCTGACGATATACAAATGGATGCCGCCTGACGGTATAGGGGCAATATTGAATGTCTCATCACAAGGACAGATGTAGAGCGTTTCCTTCTGCAGCGGAAAGCTGTCTGTTCCGATATCAATTTGTCCCTCGCCTTTCACATGAAAGATCAATACGGGGGAATCAGTGAGCTGATGCTCTGACAGAAGGTCGGCTGTTTTTTTTACGGAGATGATATCAATGGGCTGAAAGAATAATATGTTTTTCATGAGAAACCACCTTTTAGGAAACATTCATTTAAATGATAACTGTTATCATTTAAATTGTACCAAATAAATGAATGTTTTCCTATAAAAAGCGGAAATGTGAAATGCGTCAAAATGTTACACGTGTAACACGAATGTTGTCAGTATATGAGGTATTGTTTTCTTATAGTTTTGAATTGGTCCAGCCGGCGTTGATATGTGCCGGTGATGTCTTCAATGGAAGTGCCTTTTTCTATTTTTTTGCGTACCCAGCCGTTACCGATCAGCTTGTCAAAAGAGCCTGTCGGCAAGAATGAAAAGTCATTCGGATATAAGTCATGCATGGTTTTCAGAATGGAAAGCCCTGTTTTTGCCGCTTCAAATGTGTTTCTGTTTGTTACGTAGACTTGTACGCCGTGGCACAGCTTGCTCTGGTGCTTGGAGAAGCTGGGGATAAATGATGCGGCTCTGAAGGTGACGCCCGGAAGCTTGAGACTGTTCAGGCGTTCTTCAAGCTCGGTGCTTTTCATATAAGGCGCGCCGATCAGTTCAAACGGCTTTGTCGTGCCCCTTCCTTCGGATACGTTTGTGCCTTCGATTAGTCCTGTCGCCGAATATGCGAATATGCTGTCCGGGGTCGGGATATTAGGCGAAGGGAGGACGAACGGCAGACCGGTATCTTCAATTGTCATCGTCCGCTTCCAGCGCTTCATTTTTACGACGGTTAGGTCGGCGCCAATATGAAACTCTTTATTGAATAAAAGAGCAAGTTCACCGATCGTCATGCCGTGCTTCAGCGGGATCGGATACAGTCCGACAAATGAAGCGTAATCCGGTTCAAGAACCGGGCCGTCCGGATTTCGTCCGCCTTGCGGATTCGGCCGGTCCAAGACATAAAAAGGAATGCCTTTTTCTTTTGCCGCTTCCATGGCATAGGCCATTGTATAAATGTAGGTGTAGTATCGCGTTCCGACATCCTGAATATCGAAAATCAGCACATCTGTATCTTTCAGCATGTCAGGCGTCGGTTTCCTCGTTTCCCCGTACAGGCTGTAGACGGGAAGCCCTGTTTTTTCGTCTATATAGGATGTGACTTTGTCTCCGGCCTGAGCATCGCCGCGGACACCGTGCTCCGGTCCGAATAATGCCGTCAAGTGGATGTCTGGTGCCTCATACAGCACGTCAACGCTGCTTTTCAATGAATTGTTCACACCGGTCGGGTTGGTGATCAGCCCGACCCTTTTTCCCTTCAGTTCCTGTTTATAATCTTTCAGCAGGCGGTCGATGCCTGTTTGGATGCTTGGTTTCTTGGCGGTATGAAGGTTTCTGTCAGAAGCCGCCGAGACTGCCGTCATAGCACTGATGACGACTAATCCGGCAAGAAGCGCAGCCGTTTGTGTTTTCATGATCAGTCCTCCTGTTTAAAGCGGTTTTCCGGTCTTCAGATTGATACCGAAACCATAAGGATACAGTGTCGTTCCCGGATGCGTGACGGAAGGAATGTCAGCGGGCAGCCTGCCTTGCGGTTTTGTCTGTCCGAATATCGCTTCAACGCCTGCCGGAATGTTTGGCTGGAGAAATTGTCCGTCTGTATATCCTTTAAAGCCGTAGACTGCGATAAGGGCTTCAGCTTCTTCAAAGTTCGCAGCGTCATATGGATTACGCAGGCTCATCAGCACAAAGGGTTTTTGGTTCGATTGTGCGGCTTTCATGACGGCCCGCGGAAATGCAGTTGTCCACTTGCCGGGATCTGTGACGGAATCGTCAATCACGCCGTCGTTTACGACAGGATCATTTTTCACAACATATGAGCCTGTAATCACGTAATCAGCGTCAGATATCTGCTTTTTGTGTTCATCATGAAATGTACGCTCGGCGAAGTTCATTTTACTGATGGTTACCGGCCGGATTTTTTTCTTTTTGATGAGCTGCCGAATGGTTTGTTCCATTGACGCTGTTTGATCTTCATATGGAGCGGCAATGAGAACGCGGCTGTTCTTTTTCGGTTTGAATGGGAGCGTGCGGTTTTTGTTTTGTAAGACGGTGACAGACCTTTCCGCGATTTGTTTTTCCGCTTTCAGGTGATTTTTGCTGCCGACGGTTTTCTTTGCTTTTGCAATCTTCTTTTTCAGATTTTTCTCTTTCGGGGAGGGATATATCCCTCTTTTTATTTTCAGGGAAATGATGCGTTCCGCTGATTTGTTAATTTGCTGCAGCGGAATTTCCCCTTTTTGTACCGCCTTTTTTAAAGCAGAATGAACCCGGGCAAAGCGGTTTTCCGTTTGCAGCGATGTCACTTGGGCCGGCATCAGGGCAATATCGACTCCTGCTTTTACGGCCATGACGACCGCCTCTTCCTGGCCGAAATGATCGGCAATGGCTTTCATATTTAATGCATCCGTAACGATGACGCCGTTAAATCCCATTTCTCCACGGAGAAGATGAGTCATCACTTTTTTCGAGAGTGTGGCGGGTACGAGGATGTCTGAACCGTCCAGCTTGCTTTTATAGGTTGTATCGTCAAACGCGGGAAATTGCACATGGGCTGTCATGATCATATCAGCTCCGGCCTGAATGGCCTTCCGGAACGGATAAAGTTCAATCTGACGCAGCCTTTCTTGATTGTGGGTGACAAGCGGAAGGCCGTAGTGGCTGTCGACATCCGTGTCGCCGTGTCCCGGGAAATGTTTGACGGCGGCAGCGACATCCTGCTTTTGCTGGGCCTTCATTGAGGCAAGACCGAGTGAAGCTGTCAGATCTCGGTCTGAACCGAAGGACCTGACGCCGATGACAGGATTTCCGGGATTATTATTGATATCGAGAACGGGAGCGAAGTTCGTATTAATGCCCAGTGCTTTCAGTTCTTTCCCGATAATGGCGCCGGTCTGGGACGCGTAGGCTGTTTTTCTCGCGGCTCCGAGCGCCATATTGCCCGGGAAATGAGTGCCTTCACCAAGTCTAGTTACGATGCCGCCCTCCTGATCAATGCTTAATAATAGCGGAATGTCAGGGCTCGCCTTTTGAAAGGCATCTGTCAGGCGTACCGTTTGCTCAGTGTTTTTTACGTTTTCTGCAAATAAGATAACGCCGCCGAACCGGTACTTTTGAATAAGCCCTGCGACTTCGTCATTCATTTGGGTAAGAGCCTCAGGTGATGACTGCCCCTTTTTTTTCCAATTGCGAAAGTCAGGCATGAGCATCTGCCCTAATTTTTCATCTAATGTCATACGGGATACCGCTTGTTCCGCCTGTGACGGAATGTCCGGTTTTGTCGATGCATGATGCGTGCCGAAAACAATGAATAACAGTAATACAGCTGAGATGACAAGTTTCATGATGGTGCCCTCCTGCCGTCATAGTTTGGACAAAAGACATGGGTTGTCATTCAATGGCTTCATAAATCGTTTTTATGACGCTGCCGTAGCTTCCGGTCGGGAAAAGATCCCCTTCAAAAACATTCGGGTTTTCACCGGGACTGACGACGGGGGAATGCTTTTTATTGGTCAAAAGTGCGATCCCCAGCTTATAAGCGGGATCAATAATCGTGATGGTGCCGGTCCATCCTGTATGGCCATATGCCTGCCTGCTTGCATAAGGGCCGAACATCCACTCCATATCCGGGCTGCCGTTTTTCCGCCAGCCGAGAGCGAAAGTCGGATCAGAGGATGACGCCGTTGTGAACAAATCGGCCGTTCTTTTATTGAAGAGAGAAACGTGTTTATAACTGCCTCCGTTCAGCATGACTTGAAGAAGGACGGCCATATCATCAGCTCTGGAAAACAGCCCGGCGTGACCGGACACCCCTCCCATGGAGTAAAATGCTTTTTCATCGTGAACTTCCCCCCGCAGCGTATACGTCCTGATGTGAGGGAAATGGATGACTCCGTCACGTGTGTTGCCTAAACGTTCAGTAGCTGCGAATGCTTTTTCTTTAAAGCCTTTTTGCAGCGGGTTGAACAGTGTGTGCGTCAGTTTCAGCGGTTTGTACAGTTCTTGTTCCGCATAGGTATCAAGGGTTTTTCCGGTTATGCTTTCAATGATGCAGCCGAGAATCATGTAACCGATATCGCTGTATACTTGTTTTGTTCCCGGCTTGTATTCAAGCGGGATTTGGGTGAGAAAACGGATCGTTTTATCCCGTTCTTGTGAATATAAAGGGCCTGCGGTGTCCGGCTGATAGAAATAAAAGCTTGCCGGCAGACCGGATTGATGCTGGAGCACATCGATGACGCGAATGCGGTCTTTTTCTTGAATCGGATCGCTTTTTCTGTCTTTGAAATCAGGAAGGTAAGCCGAGACTTTTTGATAAACATCAAGCTTTCCCTGGCTGACGAGTCGCTGTAATGCAAAATTCGCCGCGTACATTTTTGTATTGGAAGCTAGATCAAACATGGTTGATGTTTTCATTTTTTTCGGACGGGATAAAAGGATGTTCCCGTCATATTTTTTGCTGTAGCCGTATGCTTTCTTTTTAATCACCCGTCCGTCCTTTACGACGACGAGGACGGCTCCGGGGAATCCTGCTGCGATGTCTTTTTCAATCATTTGATCAACCTTTCTGAGCTTTGCTGCGTCGTATAATTTGGATTGGGCTTCGGCTTTGTGCTGCGGCAGGAAAGAGAGGCTGATGACCATTGTGAGTATGGCGGCTGTCAGTGTTTTCATATTCTGATCCCTCCCGGTTTATTCAAATTCAGCAGCCATATCATCCTTAAATCCGAACGCATAAGTGAAGACAAAGCCCGCCGCGTAAGAGATGAAGAGACCGATGATATACAAAACGATTTGAGCCGGCTGTACGAGAAACGAGAGCGGAAGGCCGGAGACACCGATTGAAAAAGTAGCCACCTGAAAATGGGCTTGAAAGGCGCCGCCGATTCCCGCCCCTAAACACGCCGTCAAAAACGGCCGGCCGAGCGGGAGCGTGACGCCGAAGATGAGCGGCTCTCCGATTCCGAGCAGACCGGATGGAAGTCCGCCGCCGATCGCTCTTTTCAATGAGGCTTTTTTTGTTTTCATAAAGATGGCGAAGGCCGCCCCTACTTGACCCGCGCCTCCCATCGCGAGAATCGGAAGAAGCGGGTCATCTCCGATTGATCGGATTAATTCCAAATGTACGGGAGTCAAGCCCTGATGCAGGCCGGTGACAACAAGCGGCAGGAAGGCGGCTCCTAGTACAAACCCTGAGAGCACTCCCCCGACATTCAGCAGCGACAATAAACCTGATGTAATCAGATCAGAAATAAAACCGCCTGCAGGGATAAAAACGACATATGTCACCAGCCCGGTGATAAGTAAAGACAATGTAGGCGTGACGATAATGTCGATGGATTGATGGACGTACTTTCTGATAAACCGTTCGGTATAAGCGATAAAAACCGCAGCGAAAAGAACGCCGATTAATCCTCCCCTGCCAGGGAGCAGATTCTCTCCGAACAAACTGATATTGGCGATCTCAGGGTTAAGGATCAATATGCCCGCAAGGCCGCCCATCGCGGGTGTCCCGCCGAATTCCTTCGCCGCATTGATGCCGACAAGGACGCCGAGGTAAGCGAATAAGCCTGAACCGATAACCGTTAAAATAAGTGCGATTTGGGATTCTTTCGGGAGCCAGCCGGCCTGAATGACGGCTTTCGTAATACCGGTGATTAAACCTGATGCAATGAGTGCGGGAATAAGGGGAATGAAGATGCTTGATATTTTTCTCAGAAACAGTTTGATGGGTGTGGTGTTTTTTCTGTTGAGATCGGCTTTTTTTCGTGAGGCGGCTTCTTTTAAATCAATGTTTTTTCGGGATGACATAAGTTTTGCGAAAGCGTCGGCGACATGATTGACGACACCCGTGCCGAGAATGATCTGCAGTGTTTCGGCTTCGACGACGCCTATTACCCCGTCAAGCTGTTTCAGCGCTTCAATATCCGTTTTGTCCTGATCTAAAGGTGTAATCCTCAGGCGTGTCATACAGTGGGTAAAGCCTGAGATATTCGATGAACCGCCGCAATTGTCCAGGATATCTTTGGCCAGTGACTGATAAAATGCCTCTTTGCTCATGGAGATCCTCCTTTTTCCGTACGATTTTTCCCGGGGAGCTGTGCCTGAAACGCGTCCTAAAAGCGCCTGCGCCGATCATGAAAACGGCGCGGGCTCGTAAAAGCACATTATTTTTCACCAAAGAACGATCAGCGTTCTTTTTCTTTTGAAAGGTGCTGTTCAATGGCTTTATCAATGAAGCCGTCTGATTCTTTGAGCAGTGCCTTCGCGTGTGTTTCATCCGAATTCGTCTTCAGCATGACGATTGCCGTTTTGACATGGCTGCCTGCGGCCTCAAGCGTTTCTTTTGCCTTGTCGTACGGAACGCCCGTGATGCTTTGGATAATGCCGATTGCGCGTTCTTTCAATTTTTCGTTGCTGACATGAACGTCCACCATTAAATTTTCGTACACTTTGCCGCTTTTGATCATCACGGCCGTGGAAATCATGTTCAGAATCATTTTATGTGCCGTCGCCGCTTTCATTCGTGTTGACCCTGTAATCACTTCGGGGCCGACGACGACTTCAATGCTGTGATCGGCATAAGTGCTGATCAACGAGTCCTTATTGCATGTGAGTGCGACGGTTTTGGCGCCGATTGTTCTTGCGTATTTCAGCGCACCGGCCGCATACGGCGTGCGCCCGCTTGCCGCGATGGCGATCACGGTGTCTTCTGCGGTAAGCCCGATCGTTTTGAGATCGAGAGCGCCGGTTTCCTCGCTGTCTTCTATACCTTCAGCCGCTTGCAAAAAGGCGTCTGCCCCTCCGGCCATCAGACCGATGACGGTGTCGGGACTTACGCTGTATGTAGGCGGGCATTCAACCGCATCCAGTACACCGAGCCTGCCGCTTGTGCCCGCTCCCGCATAAATCAGCCTGCCGTTTCGCCGTAAGGACTGATGGGCGAATTGAACGGCAATCTGAATATCGGGCAGCACCTGCTGAACGGCTTCAGCCACTTTGAAATCCTCTTGGTTAATGATGCGGAGAATTTCCATCGTGTCTGCTTGATGGATTGAAGCGGTCTGCGGATTTCTGGTTTCTGTGGTCAATCTGTGAATGTTAAGCCGGTCTGTCATGATTGTACCCTCCCAAGTCGTTAATACTTGAAGTATATGGGCTTCTGAATATATGTTTCAAGAAAAATCGGCAGGGATGAGATGAATAATCAAGCGCTTTCACAAAAAATGATGCAGAATGTGCTGTTCGCCGATGGGGCCGATCGTGCGACGACCTTTATCAATAAAACCGGAAGACCGGTACAGGTTCTTTGCACGATGATTGCGATGGTTCACAGCAAGCACGATTTCATCACACCAAGGAAAGTAATTTGCGACAAAAGCGGGGAGCTGCAGCATCGCTTGTTTGGCATAACCTTTTCCCAGATGCGGCGCATGTAAGGACAGCGCACTCAGCAAAATGGCAGACACATTGTTCGAATACGGGGCAATGGTTTCTTTTGAGGTATGTAAAATGAAAAAACCGACGGGGCGGTCTTCTTTTAAAATGACTGTCGGGTAGCGATCCCGGATGACGAGAGCCTGCGGCAGGACATCTATCGGCAGAGCTGTGAACTTTTTATCTTCTTCACTCAGCACAAACCCGTTCAGCCCGTCTGCATGTTCCGGTTTATAAAAGGACAGGGCTACATCCATGATATCTACTCTCCTTTTTTATAATTGATCCAATTCATCTTCTGATAGAACACGGCAGCCTGCCCGTTTTAAAAGAGCGGAAGTGATGCCGTCTCCGAGTATTTTTTTTCCTGAGAAAGTGCCGTCATAGATAAAGCTGCTGCCGCAGGACGGGCTGTTTTCTTTAAGGATGACCGTTGCGGCGCCTATTTCTTTTGCGTATGCTAACGTTTTTTCCGCGCCGTCCATATATAAAGCCGTAACGTCTTCGCCTGATGCCGTTACGATTCTTGCTGTTCCGTTCAGCACGTCTTCGCCCGTACCGCCGATGATTTCCGCCGGTTCGCGGGGAGTGGTGAAGCCGCCCATAAGTTCGGGGCAGACCATAACAGCTTTCTTTTCTTCTACGAGTCTGCGGATTTTTTCCGAAGCGGCGTGAGAGCTGTTATACCTGCATTCGATACCGCCGAGACAAGAGCTGACTAAGATCATCTGTGTCCATTCCCTTCAATATTTTGATACTTTCATCATAAATGAAATAAGAGAGAAGGGATGAGTTTTTCAGTTAAAAAACGGGTAAAAAAGTTTGAAAATAAAAAAAATAATTTTTCTCTTTACAAATGGGGTACAACCTGTATATAATAACTTTTGTCAGCTCGACGCGGACACAACGGCCCGTTGGTCAAGCGGTTAAGACACCGCCCTTTCACGGCGGTAACACGGGTTCGAATCCCGTACGGGTCATATGGAGGATTAGCTCAGCTGGGAGAGCATCTGCCTTACAAGCAGAGGGTCGGCGGTTCGAGCCCGTCATCCTCCACCATATTTGCCGGCCTAGCTCAATTGGTAGAGCAACTGACTTGTAATCAGTAGGTTGGGGGTTCAAGTCCTCTGGCCGGCACTGTTTTCCAAAAAAATACGGAGGGGTAGCGAAGTGGCTAAACGCGGCGGACTGTAAATCCGCTCCCTCAGGGTTCGGCAGTTCGAATCTGCCCCCCTCCACCATTTTTGGGCTATAGCCAAGCGGTAAGGCAACGGACTTTGACTCCGTCATGCGTTGGTTCGAATCCAGCTAGCCCAGTCTCAGACACCTTTTGCATAAAGGTGTCTTTTTTTTATCAGCATTTTGTTTCAATTTCTGATTGTTCATCAGATATACTATTTTTAAGCTGCTGTTAAGGCAGTATATTCTGTATTTTCCATCTACACCCTGCCTGAAATTTGGTAAAATAAATGTAATAAAAAAATGAAACCTTTTAAAACAATCAACGTATAGATACAGACCGGTGAAGGGCAGAGGTAAGATAAAACATGGAAAACCTGATTAAAAAAAGAATCAAGCAAGTCAAAAAAGGCGATCAAAATGCGTTTGCAGAAATCGTTGACCTTTATAAAGATAAGATTTACCAGCTTTGCTACCGCATGCTCGGCAATGTTCACGAAGCGGAAGATATTGCGCAGGAAGCTTTTATCAGAGCGTACGTCAATATCGACAGTTTCGATGTCAACAGAAAGTTTTCAACGTGGCTTTACAGAATTGCGACCAACCTGACCATTGACCGCATCCGCAAGAAAAAGCCTGATTACTATCTGGACGCAGAAGTAGCGGGAGCAGAAGGGCTGACGATGTATTCGCAGATCGCCGCGGACGGGGTTCTCCCTGAAGACGCCGTATTGTCATTGGAGCTGTCGGACACAATTCAGAAAAAGATTTTAAAGCTGCCTGACAAGTACAGAACGGTTATTGTATTAAAGTATATTGACGAACTCTCTTTAATTGAAATCGGGGAGATTCTGAATATCCCTGTCGGCACCGTCAAGACAAGGATACACAGAGGCAGAGAGGCTCTTAGAAAACAATTGAGGGATCTTTAAGTGGGGTGATGAAATGAGCTGTCCTGAACAGATTGTGCAGCTTATGCATAAGCATCTTGATGGAGATATCCTTCCTGAAGATGAAAACGTATTAAAACAACATTTGCAGTCATGCGGGAATTGCAAACGGCATTTTCATGAAATGGAGAAATCCGTAGCACTCGTCCGAAGCACATCGCATGTCACGGCCCCTGCTGATTTTACTGCCAAAGTTATGGCGAATCTTCCAAAAGAGAAAAAACGCGCTTCTGTAAAACGATGGATCAAAACTCATCCGATGATTGCAGCCGCAGCGGTTTTTGTGATTTTAATGGGCGGCGGTTTTTTCAACAGCTGGCATAATGACCACAATTTCAGTGTGTCCAAACAGCCGAACCTTGTCGTGCAGAATCACACGGTCACCGTCCCTGAAGGCGAGACCGTAAAGGGCGATGTCACAGTAAAAAACGGCAAGCTGTTCATTGAAGGAAAAGTCGACGGCAATGTGACTGTCGTCAACGGAGAAAAATACATGGCCTCAGCCGGACAAGTCACCGGGCAGATTGAAGAGATTAACCAATTGTTTGACTGGGTCTGGTACGAACTGAAATCGGCGGGCCAGGGCGTCGTGAGCGCTTTGGACCCGAATGAAGATGAGTAAAGCGTATAATCGCTTTACTCTTTTTTTGTGCATCGCCGCTCTGGCTCATTTCACTTGAGAAATCAAAATGTGGTATAATGAGCACGCTATATGTTGTACATATTGCTCATGCAGCACAATTCATAACAGAAAAACGAAATGACTGAATTCTTGGAGGACGAGGAAATGGCTTTTGAGGACATCCCATTTTTGCAATACCTCGGCAATGCCGTTGATATTCTCCTTGTTTGGTATGTGATATATAAATTAATCATGGTCATACGCGGGACGAAGGCGGTTCAGCTTTTAAAAGGAATCGTCGTCATCGTATTGGTCCGGATGGCCAGTTCATATTTGGGACTCAGCACGCTTCAGTGGCTGATGGACCAAGCGATAACATGGGGATTTTTAGCGATCATCATTATATTCCAGCCTGAGCTGAGACGGGCGCTTGAACAGCTCGGACGGGGCCGGTTCTTTTCCAGGAGCGGAACCCCCGTGGAGGAAGCGCAGCATAAGACAATTGAAGCGATTACAAAATCGATCAGCTACATGGCAAAACGCCGCATCGGCGCACTCATCGCGATTGAGCGCGATACGGGAATGGGCGATTATATTGAGACGGGCATCCCGCTTAATGCGCAGGTCAGCTCGGAGCTTTTGATTAATATCTTCATCCCGAATACACCGCTGCACGATGGAGCGGTCATTATGAAAAATAACGAGATTGCGGCTGCTGCCTGTTATCTGCCGCTTTCTGAAAGTCCGTTTATTTCAAAGGAGCTGGGGACGCGTCACAGAGCGGCTGTCGGCATCAGTGAAGTGACGGACAGCTTAACCATTATTGTATCTGAAGAGACGGGCGCCATCAGTGTGGCCAAAAACGGAGACCTTCACAGAGAATTGACGGAAGAAGCACTGAAAGAAATGCTTGAAGCCGAGTTTAAGAAGAACGCCAGAGATACTTCTTCTAACCGCTGGTACTGGAGGGGCAAGAAAAATGGATAAATTCTTAAACAACCGCTGGGCTGTAAAGATCATTGCATTGCTCTTTGCGCTGCTGCTTTACGTTGCGGTTAACAACAACCAGGCGCCGACTCCGAAAAAGCCGGGGGAATCCTTTTTTCCGACATCAACGACTGACGAGGCTACGCTTACTGATATTCCTGTAAAAGCATACTATGATGAAGCGAACTATGTCGTCACCGGCGTGCCCCAGACCGTAAATGTCACGATTAAAGGCTCGACAAGCGCGGTGAAAAAGGCGAGACAGACGAAGAATTTTGAGATATACGCCGATATGAATAAGCTGAAGACCGGGACTCATAAGGTCGAATTGAAGGCGAAAAACGTATCGGACGGACTGACGGTCTCCATTAACCCGTCAGTCACGACGGTTACGATTCAGGAAAAAACGGCTGAGAGTTTTCCCGTGGAAGTTGAATACTACAATAAAAGCAAAATGAAAAAGGGATACACCCCTCAGCAGCCGATTATCAGCCCGAAAAACGTGCAGATTACAGGTTCGAAAAATGTGATTGATAACATTTCACTTGTCAAAGCATCCGTGAACCTTGAAAATGCAAATGAGACCATTGAAAAGGAAGTGAAGGTGACCGTCTATGACAAAGACGGCAACGCACTTCCTGTTGATGTTGAACCGTCAGTCATTAAAGTGACGGTTCCCGTAGCCAGTCCGAGCAAAAAGCTTCCTTTCAAAATCGAAAGGAAGGGAAGTCTTCCGGACGGGGTGAGCGTTGCGAGCATTGACTCGAATCCGAGTGAGGTGACGGTTTACGGCCCGCAGGATGTGCTGGATTCACTTGAATTTATTGACGGCGTATCTCTTGATTTAGGCAAAATTGATAAAGATACCGATATCAATGCCGATATCCCGCTTCCTAAGGGTGTCACTAAGGTATCACCGGAAAAAATCACGCTTCATGTTAAAGTGGACAGTGAAGACAAAAAGGATTTTGACAATGTCGGAATCAAGACGGTCGGACTGGGAGGCTCACAGCAGATTGAGTTTCTCGATCCTGAATCGCAGGCGATAAATATTACGGCCAAAGGCTCTCCCGCCAACATTAAGGCGCTGAAAAAGTCGGACATTGAACTGTATGCCAATGTCTCGGACTTGGATGACGGAGAGCACTCTGTAAAGCTTGAAGTAAACGGCCCGCAAAACGTCACATGGTCCCTGTCAAAAGACACGGTTAAGATCAAGCTGACTTCTAAGAAAAACACAAGTTCAAATAAAAATAACGGCGGTTCCGCTGATTCCGGCAATAAGAACGGCACAAGCGGAGACGCAGACAAAGACAAGAACAAGAACCGGGAAGACGACACTGACAGCGATCAGAATAAAAGTCAAAACCAGGATCAAAATCAAGACCAGGATGAAGACGGATCAAGTGCTGATTCTTCTTCAACAGAATGAAAAAGGAGCGATACAAAATGGGCAAGTATTTTGGAACAGATGGTGTAAGAGGTGTTGCCAATAGCGAGCTTACGCCAGAGCTGGCCTTTAAAGTTGGGCGTTTTGGCGGTTATGTCCTGACCAAAGATAAGCAGCGCCCGAAAGTGCTGATCGGCCGTGATACACGTATCTCCGGACATATGCTGGAGGGAGCCCTTGTCGCCGGACTTTTATCGATCGGAGCTGAAGTGATGCGCCTCGGCGTTATTTCTACGCCGGGGGTATCCTATTTAACGAAAGCCATGGATGCTGAGGCGGGCGTCATGATCTCCGCTTCTCACAACCCCGTACAGGATAACGGAATTAAATTTTTCGGAGGGGACGGCTTTAAGCTTTCTGATGAGCAGGAGGCCGAGATTGAACGTCTCATGGATGAACCGGAAGATAAGCTGCCGAGACCGACAGGCGCGGACCTCGGGCTTGTAAACGATTATTTTGAAGGCGTTCAAAAGTATCTGCAATTTTTAAAGCAGACGGCGGACGAAGATTTCACAGGCATTCATGTAGCGCTTGACTGCGCCCATGGTGCGACATCATCCATTGCGACGCACCTTTTTGCCGATCTCGATGCTGACGTATCTACAATGGGGACGTCTCCGAACGGATTAAATATTAATGATGGCGTCGGTTCTACACACCCGGAAGCGCTGAGTGCTTTCGTCAAAGAAAAAAACGCCGATATCGGCCTTGCGTTTGACGGAGACGGCGACCGCCTCATTGCCGTTGATGAAAAAGGAAACATCGTCGACGGTGATCAGATCATGTACATATGCGCGAAGTATTTGAAATCAGAGGGCCGTCTGAAGGATGATACCGTCGTATCGACTGTGATGAGCAACCTCGGTTTCTACAAAGCGCTTGAAAAAGAAGAAATCAAAAGCGTTCAAACGGCAGTCGGCGACCGCTATGTCGTAGAAGCGATGAAAAAAGACAGCTATAATGTCGGCGGCGAGCAGTCAGGGCACCTTATTTTCCTTGATTACAACACTACCGGCGACGGTCTTTTGTCCGCGATCATGCTTGTGAATACGCTGAAGGCGTCCGGCAAAACCCTTTCAGAACTTGCGGATGAAATGAAAAAATTCCCGCAGCTCTTAGTGAACGTGAAAGTGACGGATAAATATAAGGTAGAAGAAAACGCTAAGGTGAAGGCCGTTATTTCTGAAGTGGAAAAAGAAATGAACGGAGACGGCCGGATTTTAGTGCGCCCGTCAGGCACCGAACCGCTCGTCCGCGTGATGGCCGAAGCGAGAACAAAAGAGCTTTGTGACGAATATGTCACAAAAATCGTGGATGTCGTGCGGACAGAAATGGGAGCGGAGTAGCGAAGTTTATAAGCAGAGAGCGAACAAGACAAGTGCGATCAGCATAATATGATAGTAAACATGATGCCGGGGCGGCAAAAAATAATTGACCGTCCTTGGCACATGCTGTAAAATCAAGCTTGTTCAGCCTTTGTTTTTCACTTGCAGGAAAGGCGGGATTGTTTGCATCTTTTATAATTACAGCGCCCGAACTAAGCGCCCGAAAAACGGCTTAGTTGACGAGGATGGAGGTTATCGAATTTTCGGCGGATGCCTCCCGGCTGATTCATTTAGATCACAGCCGTAAGGATTTCTTCAAACCGGAGGGGCGACTCTCCGAACAAAGAGAAATCACATGATCTTCCAAAAAAACATGTGGGAGGGGACGATTGAAAGTCCCCTTGTAATTTGACTTTCTTCGTCTCCTTTTGCACCTTTAGGAGGAAGAAAAAATGTGTGGAATTGTAGGTTATATCGGTCAGCTTGATGCGAAAGAGATTTTGTTAAAAGGATTAGAGAAGCTTGAGTACCGCGGTTATGACTCTGCCGGTATCGCTGTGGCGAATGAGCAGGGCGTGCATGTGTACAAAGAAAAAGGCCGCATCGCCGACCTTCGTGAAGTGGTGGATCACACGGTTGAATCTCAAGCGGGAATCGGCCATACACGCTGGGCGACTCACGGCGAACCAAGCTTCCTGAACGCTCACCCGCATCAAAGCGCACTCGGCCGCTTTACACTTGTTCACAACGGTGTGATCGAGAACTATGTTCAGCTGAAGCGCGAATATCTTGAAAACGTTGAACTGAAAAGCGACACGGACACTGAAGTAGTCGTTCAAATGATCGAGCAATTTGTGGCGGGAGGACTTAGCACAGAAGAAGCGTTCCGCAAAACACTGACTCTGTTAAAAGGCTCTTACGCAATTGCATTATTTGACGGTGAAAACACAGACACCATTTACGTTGCAAAAAACAAAAGCCCTCTGTTAATCGGCCTTGGAGATACGTTTAACGTCGTGGCATCTGACGCGATGGCTATGCTTCAAGTAACGAATGAATACGTTGAGCTTTTGGACAAAGAAATGGTGATCGTGACAAAAGACGAAGCCGTGATTAAAAACCTTGACGGTGAAGTCATGACACGTGCGTCTTATATCGCTGAGCTTGACGCCAGTGATATCGAAAAAGGCACATACCCTCACTACATGTTAAAAGAAACGGATGAGCAGCCGCTTGTTATGCGCAAAATCATCCAAACGTATCAAGACGAAAATGGCAGACTGGCCGTGGCCGGCGATGTCGCTGACGCCGTGGCGGAAGCGGACCGTATTTATATCGTGGCTTGCGGAACGAGCTACCATGCCGGTCTTGTCGGGAAACAATATATTGAAATGTGGGCAAACGTCCCGGTTGAAGTGCATGTAGCGAGTGAATTCTCCTACAACATGCCGCTTCTGTCTAAGAAGCCGCTCTTTATCTTCCTTTCTCAAAGCGGAGAAACAGCGGACAGCCGCGCCGTGCTTGTTCAAGTCAAAGCGCTGGGTCACAAAGCGCTGACGATCACAAACGTTCCGGGATCAACGCTTTCCCGTGAAGCGGATTACACATTGCTTCTGCACGCAGGCCCTGAGATCGCGGTTGCATCAACAAAAGCGTATACGGCTCAGATTGCCGTCCTCGCAATCCTTGCGTCCGTTGCAGCAGAACGTAACGGCGTTGATATCGGTTTTGATTTAGTCAAAGAATTAGGTATTGCGGCAAACGCCATGGAAGCCCTCTGCGACCAGAAGGACGAAATGGAAATGATCGCGCGTGAGTACCTGACTGTTTCAAGAAACGCTTTCTTCATCGGCCGCGGCCTTGACTACTTCGTATGTGTCGAAGGCGCCCTGAAGCTGAAAGAGATTTCTTACATCCAGGCGGAAGGCTTCGCCGGCGGCGAGCTGAAGCACGGAACAATCGCTCTGATTGAAGAAGGAACACCGGTCTTTGCGCTTGCGACACAAGAACACGTCAACCTGAGCATCCGCGGAAACGTGAAGGAAGTCGCAGCCCGCGGCGCCAACACTTGCATCATCTCGCTGAAAGGCTTAGAAGACGCAGACGACAGATTCATCCTGCCGGAAGTCAACCCTGCGCTTGCTCCGCTGGTATCTGTTGTGCCATTGCAGCTGATCGCTTACTACGCTGCACTGCACCGCGGCTGTGACGTTGATAAACCGCGCAACCTTGCGAAGAGTGTGACTGTGGAATAATATATTTAACCCCTTTGGTTATTAGCCAGAGGGGTTTTTTAATGCGGAAATTAGAAATACATACTCTTTGCGATTGTAAAGAAATCCCCTTTTATATATTGAAAAGGATTAACACCTGCTTTATAATACGAGATGCATTCCGGTTAAAATCCATAAATGTAATCATTAGTAAATCATTTTTGTGCATGCCTCATCAGAAAGTAATCACCTCCAGCAGTTTTCATCATGAATATCCCATTATATAAATGTAATCAATCGATTACACATCCACATTATGCTTAAGACTTTAAAATCCCTGTTGTATTTGCCGACTCCTGATCCATTATGAATACTCGACTGGATATGAAAATAACAACATTTTTGCAATAATCCGGTTCAATTCTTAAAAAAGTCCTGACAACAATGATAGGAGTGGAATGATGTCAAACCTTTAAAAATCAGAAACATCAGCAAATCTTTTGGCCATAAAGCTGTTTTAAAGGATGTTACATTCAATGTGCCTGCCGGATCAATTGTCGGTTTTATCGGTGATAACGGCGCAGGCAAGTCAACAACATTTAAAACGATATTAGGATTAATCTCTCAGGATAGAGGTAAAGTGAAAATCTTTGGTAAAGAGAATCTGGATAAACATATAAAGTTCAAAGAAGATATTGGGGTCGTATTTGATGCGATGAATCTTCCTGCGCACCTTACGATAAAGCAGCTGAATCATGTATTTAAGAAACTATTCGGTGCTTGGGACCAAGATCATTTTTACCGGTTGGTTCATTCTTTCTCTTTGCCTATGGACAAAAAAGTGAATACATTCTCGCGCGGCATGTCAATGAAGTTATCCGTAGCTGTTGCTTTGTCGCATAATGCAAAATTATTACTCCTGGATGAAGCAACGGGAGGGCTTGATCCCTCTTCAAGAGATGATCTGTTAAATGAATTAAAAAGCTTTGTGGATAAAAGCAACGGCGGTATTTTACTTTCATCGCACATTATGACTGATGTCGAGAAGATAGCCAGCCATATCGTTATTATGAAAGATGGAGAAATTTTATTAAATGAAGAGAAAGATAAGGTTCTTGAAAGCTATACCGTTATAGACGTTGATGAAGGTCAATTGGCTGAGCTTGACGAAGAAATCGTTCTAGCAAAAAGGAATCATGGATCTTATTGGAGTGTGCTTGTATCGGATCAACAGAAGTTGCCGAATGGCGTATCGGCCAACACCATTTCCATAGAAGAAATCAGCGTCTTTTTAACGAGGAGTGAAAACATTGAGAGGTCTGTTACTGACTAACTATTACCTGGTTTATCGGAGTTTCTTTGCATACACGGGGTTGGCCATATTGGTATCAGCAGTCATTTTTTATTTTGGGGATGCTTCAATGCATCGTTTTGTTGCTATGCTGATTATTTTGTTTGTCGTTATGCCCGCACTTGAGGTTATAAAGTATGAGAGCAAGTCTGGCTATGACAGGTATGTCCTGACTTTACCGGTCAGCAGAACAAATATTGTTCAAAGTCACTATTTCTTTTATCTTTTGATTGTTGTGATCGGAGCTGTAATATCTTATGGTATTTTCCTTGTATACAGCCTGGGTTCTGATGAACCAATTGACGGCATATTTAATATTGTCTCTTTTGGAACGTTCATCGTTCTCTTTGCCGGTGCAATCGTTTATCCTCTTCTCTACATGATAGGCCCGGAAAAATCCGATGCTATCGTGATTGGAGGTGCAATGGGGGGACTTTTTGCTACCTTTGGATTGCAAAGTGTCGTTGGGTATGCAGCAGAACAAGTACCGCTGTCATTTTTGCACATAAATCCTTCTTTATATGTTCCGATTATATATCTCATGATCGGCGTTATCTTATATATCATTTCATTTTTCATTGCCGCAGCTATATATCATAAAAAAGAATTTTAGCAACTGATCAAGCTATAACAGGATAAGACATGGCACGGGCTCATAAATTCACTTTAACTCCAAGCAGACAGCCGCCCGCCCAATGGGCGGCTGTTCTTCTAATTAAAACTGCGTTGTCACATCGTACTCATAATCAATCTTCAATTTCACATTTTTCATAGTCGATTTTGCTGTTGCGAGTGTGTTGTATTTAAAATTCCAGATGCTTGAGACTGAGAGGTTATCATCCAGTGTGATACCGTAATTTCCTTGAGTGGAGCTGTTTGCAAGTGCACGGTGCCACACTTTATTTTCTTCCGACATTATGTAGTGGCTTGTATTTCCTTGGCTTGGTGTTTGGGTTGCGGTGGTGTTGATTCTTTTCACTGTGGCGTCTCTTGGAATGCTTGTCTGTTTGGTTAAGTCGAGTCTAAGAACAGTTGAATCTGATCCATTCGGACTGAGGCTTGTGTTCCCTTTATTTTCAGCTGTACCGCTGAATGAGAAGGTCTCACTGCCGGATTTGATTCGGTCGTAAATAGAGAGTGTAAAGTACATATCGTCAGTGTAGGAGCCGCGGGACACTTTCACGTAGAACGTCTCGTTATTTTCTTTCGCATCTGTATTCGCATAGATAAAAGGTAGCGCCGTATCAGGATTTATCACTTCTGTGCCTTTACTGATCAGTACTTTATTTTTATTATAAATTTCAATGTCCATTCCCTTGTATTCACTTCTTGTTGAACTCCTGACATAAAGTCTTTCTCCCTTATTTGCCGTGAAAGTGAAATACGAATCTTTTTCCCCTTTTGGCAATATGGCAGTATCAATATTTTTTATATTTCCAGTAGCCTACCGGATTGGCAGTTTCAAATGAATGATTTCCTGTAATGGCGCTTATTTGTAACGAGTTCTTTTGAGACGCAGAGGCTGAAGGTGAAGATGCAAACAATGCGCCTGATAAAACGATGACACTGACAAATAGAATCAATATACACTTCTTCATGGAAAAACCCCCCTTTTTGACTACATCATACATAAAAACATTAGCTATGTAAACATTTGTTATTTAAGGTTAAAATCAACTGGGAAACAGCCGATACAAACACTAGAACATCATCTCAAGCGGAGGTTAAAAACATGCGCCTAAACGCTCGATATATAAAAAATCAAGTAATGGCTCAGCAAGTGCTTCAGCGGTATTCTTCCAAAACAAATGTGAAAGATGCGGCAAAAGGATCGGACAGCTTATTGATTCAGACAGGCGGGAGCCGCGATCTGAGCCAGGTGAATTATTCAAGGAGCGGTGTCACTGAGAAAGGGAGCAGCCTGTCCCGTTTATATCAATCTGCAAATCAGAAAACGATTACGGATAATGGGAATGAGACGGTAATAGACGCTAATAATCCGTATGAGTCTGAGAGTGATATTGCGAGCAAGATTCTTGATGAGAAATACAGCCGTATCAATGAAATCAATAAACGAAAACCAGATCCTTTGCATTATATTAAGGACAAATACCAGCGTGCCGATTCACCTTATTTCAGAAGTGATTTATCAGAATCGGAGCGTCAGGCCGCTTATCATAATGAAACGGAATGGCTGTTTAAGGGGAAAGCCCAGAGCTATGATTTCCGTGATGCGGCGTTTCGGGGTGAAACGCTCAACGGAGAGATTCAAGTCGAAAATGAAAAGGTGTTTCAGCGCGGGCAGGTGAATCAGCAGATTGAGATGCTTTTCCATCGGAATCATATTCAGATTCCGGAGGGTGCGAATCTTACATTTACGATATCACCGATTGATTATCTGTTAAAAGTGAGCGGGACTGACGATAAAGAGCTCACTCAGCAGATTGAAGCTGTCTTAAACTCCGGGGAAAACAGCAAAGAGCTGTTTGCGCACATCATTCGCAGCCGGAGTGATGACTCCTCGCAGTTTACGCCGGAAACATATGAGAAATATCAAGTCGTTCGGGAAATGTACGAGGTGACCGGCTATCATCTGAAAGACTTGCAGATCGTGGACGGAAAGTACGTCACAGAAGACGGACGCGACCTTTTAGACGTCTATAAGGAAGCGCTGCAGCAAGATCCTTTGTTGAGACATACGGCGGCAGAAGCGGCCGCCCATTACGGACAGGGGCTCACGAAGCTTGCGAGAACGGGTTATGACGCCATTCCTGATTTGGTTCTGTCCATTGAGTATAAAAACGGATCTCTGCGTGATGTCGGCCAAAGCAGGCAATACGGATCTGGGGATACAGATTGGCTTTCTGAATGGAAACGGGAGCTGGGTGTGCGTATATAAAATGAGAAAAAAGCTGACGAATGATGCCGTCAGCTTTTCTTTATGCGTTTACTTAAAACTCCTCATACTCCGCCGGGTCTTGGCCGTTTATGCGTCCGTCGGGGCGGGTAAGCGAGTCGATAATGCTCATGTCGTTTTCATCAAGGGAGAAATCAAAAACGGAGATGTTTTCAAGCTGGCGCTCGGGCGATGCTGATTTTGGAATCGGGATGGCGCCCAGCTGGATATGCCAGCGTAAAATGACTTGAGAAATGGTTTTGCCGTATTTGTCCGCAATCCGTCCGAGTTTTTGATCGTTCAATACTTCGCCGGCCCGGGATAACGGACTCCATGATTCTGTCACGATGCCCTGTTCTTCGTGCCATTGGCGCTGCTGCTGCTGATTAAAAGCGGGATGCAGTTCAATTTGGTTGATGCCTGGCTTTACGCCGGTTTCACGTTCGAGCCGTTCGATATGCTCAGGCAGGAAATTGCAGACGCCGATGGATCGGATCAGGCCCCATTTTTTCGCATCAATCAGTGCCTGCCATGCTTCCGTGTAGCGGTCTTGTTTCGGATTCGGCCAATGGACGAGATACAGGTCATAGTAGTCCAGACCGGCGCGGTATAAAGATTCTTGGATGGTTTGTACAGCTTTGTCATAGTCATGGTAGCGCCCGGGCAGCTTGGACGTCACGTATAGCTGTTCTCTCGGAACAGAGCTTCTCTTGATGGCTTCTCCGACCGATCCTTCATTTTCATAGTTATAAGCGGTGTCAATCAAACGGTAGCCGATATCAATGGCGCTGGTAATGGCATGAACGCCGTTGTTTCCATTAAGAGCGTATGTACCGAAGCCGATCGCGGGAATGCTTGTCCCATCCAGCAGTTTCTTTTGCGGAATTGCTCCAGTCATCATTAAATCCCTCCTTGTTTTCTACTTTACCATTATTCTTACAAATGAAACATAATAATGGAAGGGAATGAGATGATCCGCACATGAAAAAAGCTGACGGAGAACCGCCAGCTTTAAATTTGAAACATCCATGCTACGACGGGGCCGAAGACCGACCCTAACACGGCGCAGAGCGTCATGGAAACAGAGCTCATGGAGACCGTTAATTCTCCGTACTCCATTGCTTTTGAGGTGCCGAGCGCATGGGAAGCGCTCCCGAATGCAATTCCTTTCCCGAGTGAGCTGCGGATGCGGATCCACTTGAGAAGCAGCGGTCCTAAGATAACGCCGGAAAACCCTGCGATCATGACGAACACGACTGTCATGGAAGGGACACCGCCGATACCGGACGCAATCTGTATGGCGACAGGCGTCGTAATTGATTTTGGGATAATTGACAAAATCAAACTCCGGCTGATGCCGAACAGCTCTGCAAATAGCAGGCCGCTGACCATTCCGGAGAATAAACCGGCTAACACGCCGCCGATGATCGGAAACATATACTTGATTAACACCCGGCGCTGCTTATAAAGCGGGTATGCCAAAGCCACCACGGCGGGTCCGAGCAGTGAATTGATCCATTGTCCGCCGATCATATAGTCTTTATACGAAATATGAAAAACAAGCAGCACGGCGATAATGAAAATCGTAGTCGTCAAAACCGGTATGAGAAAGGGATATGGAAAGCGCACATATAATTTCACCATAGCCAGATAGGCGGCGGCCGTGAACAAAATTATAAGGATTGCGATACATGCTTGCTGCACTTCTTTTTCTCCTTTCTCTGATTGGCTTTGTGCTCTAACAGCTGGCTGGCGTACCCTGCGGCGATCATTGTGACGATGGTGCTCAGCACGATGATCAGAAACAGAGCAGCCCCGCTGGCGGAAAACAGTGACGGGTAATTGATGACGCCCGTCATGGCCGGAATGAATAACAGCGGAAGAAAAGACAGCAAAAATCCGGCTCCGTCTTCAATCATTTTGACGGGAATGATCTTAACCGATAAACATATGATCAGCAGGATCAAACCGATGATACTTCCGGGAATGGGCAGGTGAAAGAACTGCTGAACGGCTCCCCCGATAAAGGAAAATGCGAATAAAATAATGATTTGCAGTATGATGCGTATGACTTTCACGACAATGCTGTTCTTTGGAGAAGAGCAGCTTCCCCCTTTCTTGATGCTTCGATATGTTTCTTTACTTTTTGTGCATATATTTGTACTATACAAATATATGTATGCAAAATCTTTCTATATGTTTTCTGAGTAAATGTGCATATGTTTGTATTATACAACTAATATTGCTGTTGTCAATTGTAAGGAGTGAGGCTGTTGTCAAAACAAGATCCGATTGAATTAATTGAATATGAGCTCACCACTTTTATCAGGAGAGCTGTTTATCTTGATAACTCCGACCGTAAAATCGGACATCTGGAAAGGGCTGCGTATTTGTTATTACGGCAGCTGGATGAATTCGGGCCGGCGCGTGTGAAGGAATTGGCTGAATCATTTAAGCTGGATATTTCCACATTGTCACGCCAGGCCGCGGCCTTGGAGTCGAAAGAGCTGATCCAGCGTTTTTCCGATCCTTCTGACGGGCGGGTCAGTCTGTTTGCGATTACGAAGCTTGGCAAACAGAGGTTAAAAGCTGATAAAAAGATGCGTCTTGATCGATACCAACATATGCTTGACGATTGGTCAGGCGATGAAAAAGAAATGTTCGGCCGGCTTTTGCTGCGGCTGAATGAGGCATTTATCGATTAATGCATGATTTTTGCCGGTTAAGCAGGATTATGGCGTATACAAGGGAGAATGGAAGAGAGTAAGACTTTACGCCATTCTGCTTAGCAAAAATAATATTGAATAGGGGGCGGAACATGTTTCTCCAGGGACATCCTGTTTCTCGGAGGCTGCGGCATTTATTATCTCAATATTCATAATTCAATAAAAATGAAAGCGCTTTATTTTTAGTTTGTTGGTTTAGGGTGCAAGGTGTTTACCTGAAAAAAACAATTGTATTTTCCACGGAAATTTATTATGATGAAATAAGGAAATTGGAGATTATACAACAATAGAAAAATAGAATATTTCTAATATTGCGGGAAATGAAGAGTGAGTTAGGTTCAACAGGTGCACCTTCTGCTTCATTATTTCACATATATCAGAGCTGTTAAGAGGAGGAAGCGAAGTGGCAAACAAAGAATTAAAGAGAGGCTTAGGCGCGCGTCATATACAGATGATTGCGCTGGGCGGCACGATCGGTGTCGGTTTATTCATGGGGTCATCCAGCACGATCGGATGGACCGGGCCGTCTGTCCTGCTGGCTTATGCGATCTCGGGTATCTTTATCTTTTTTATCATGCGTGCGATGGGCGAAATGCTCTATGTAGAGCCGAGTACAGGGTCGTTTGCGACGTTCGGCCATAAGTATATACATCCGTTAGCCGGCTATATGACGGCGTGGAGCAACTGGTTTCAATGGGTGATCGTCGGGATGTCTGAAATTATCGCCGTCGGTTCGTATATGAAATATTGGTTTCCTGATCTGCCGGCATGGATTCCCGGCATTATCGCCATGGCCATTCTCGGTGCGGCGAATTTAATTTCGGTAAAATCTTTCGGTGAGTTTGAATTTTGGTTTGCCATGATCAAAATCGTCACCATTATTCTGATGATTGTGGCCGGAATCGGAATTATTTTCTTCGGTTTCGGTAACGGAGGGCATGCGATCGGATTATCTAATTTATGGTCGCACGGCGGTTTCTTTACGAATGGTTTTTCAGGATTTTTCTTTGCCTTGTCTTTGGTTGTTGCGGCCTATCAAGGGGTCGAGCTGATCGGGATTACGGCAGGGGAAGCGAAGGACCCGCAAAAAACGCTGCGAAGCGCGATTCAGAGTATTATTTGGCGGATTTTAATTTTCTACATCGGTGCGATTTTCGTAATCGTTACCGTATATCCGTGGAATGAGCTTCACTCACTCGGCAGTCCGTTTGTTTCGACATTTGCGAAAGTCGGGATTACGGCGGCGGCCGGTTTGATTAACTTTGTTGTGATTACCGCTGCGATGTCCGGATGCAACAGCGGGATATTCAGTGCGGGACGCATGCTTTACACATTGGGCGTGAACGGACAGGCCCCGAAATTCTTTAAGAAAGTTTCTTCGAGCGGTGTGCCGATATTCGGTACGCTTGCGGTATTAATCGGACTTGTGATCGGTGTCGTGCTGAACTACATCGCGCCTCCGAAAATTTTTGTCTATGTGTACAGCGCGAGTGTGCTGCCGGGAATGATTCCGTGGTTCGTCATTTTAATCAGCCATCTCGGTTTCAGAAGAGCGAAGGGCGCTGAGCTTGATAAGCATCCATTTAAAATGCCTTTTGCGCCGTTTACAAACTATTTGACGATCGCTTTCTTACTCATGGTATTGATCGGCATGTGGTTTAACAAAGATACGCGGATTTCTTTGGTTGTCGGGGTGATTTTCCTGGCGATTGTGACGGTCAGCTATTATGCGTTCGGTATCGGCAAGCGCATGCCTGGTGAAAAATCGAAAATAGAAGACGCTGTATAATTCAAAAAGACACCTCTCTTACAGGGGTGTCTTTTTCGGCTTGTCCGCGAGTGGTATACTGGTTAAAAAAAGCAGAACCGGGGGAAACATCGATGAGTCATTACCGTACGTTATTATTTGATATAGACAATACGCTGCTGGATTTTACCGCTTCAGAAACCGATGCTCTTCAAAAATTGTTTCAAGGTTCAAAGCTGGAGCTGACGGCAGAGGTGGAAGCCCGTTATAAAGCGTTAAATCAAGGGCTGTGGAAGGCGTTTGAAGAGGGGGAAATGACCCGCGATGAAGTGGTGAATACACGGTTTGCCCTTTTGTTTAAAGAATACGGCCTCGAAGCCGACGGCGTGCTGATGAATCAGGCGTACCGCCAATACTTAGAAGAAGGGCACCAGATGATAGACGGAGCTTATGAGCTGATTGAACGGCTGAGTCCTTTATTTGATTTATACATCGTGACGAACGGCGTCTCAAGATCACAATATAAGCGGCTGGGCGACTCCGGTCTGTATCCGTTCTTTAAAGATGTGTTTGTATCTGAGGACACGGGTTTTCAAAAGCCGATGAAGGAATACTTTGATTACGTGTTTGCGAGAATTCCCGGTTTTTCTGCCGAGGGCGGACTTATTATCGGCGATTCACTGAGCGCGGACATAAAAGGCGGTCAGATGGCGGGAATTGATACGTGCTGGTTTAATCCCGGAAAGAAAGCAAATGAGTCCGGAATCATCCCGACGTACGAGATTCATTCGCTTGATGAGCTGTATGATGTGCTGAACGTGGAGCGGAAAGCCGCTGCTCATTTGTAAGGAGAATTCGATGAAGATTGCACATACGAAGTTACTGATCAGGGGTTTTGCATTACTATCAATCTTTCATGCGATTCTTCAGCTTCCTCCCGGCCGGGGGGAGCTGAAGGTTTTTTTGTCTGTGCTCGTGATTATGCTGACGGCTAATGACTGCCTGCGGCCGCTATATATGAAGAGAAGGCCGGCTGTATATCAAGGCTCTTTTCTCCTGAGCAACGTTATCGCGGGAGTTCTTTTGTACAATGTCTATAGTGTGGGGACACAGGCCGTAATGGTGCTTTTATTGGCGGAGGTGCTTATTACTGATAAGCAGATTTCGGCTGTTTTGTTAACGATGAATGCCGCCGCATTTGCCGCAGCTTTATACGCCGGCGGAGCGGGTGTCAGTGATATCGTGCCGCCATACTTCATCATGTTTGCGGTGATTTATTTATATCGGAAAAACCTGCAGGAGAAGTCGAAGGTTGAATTGCTGAACCGAGAGCTGAAGATCGCTAATGACACACTGAAGGAATATTCAGACCGGATTGAGGAACTGGCCGTTACGAAAGAAAGAACAAGAATTGCGCAGGAGCTGCATGATTCTCTCGGTCATTATCTGGCTGCTCTGAAAATGAATTTGGAATTTGCCGGGAAGACAGCCGGGCATCAGCCGGACAAAGTGAAGCAGATCATTCATAAGGCGCATGATCTTACGAAAGAATCCATTTTAAAGCTTCGCCAGGCCGTTATGCTGCTGCAGGGCTCTTTGCCGGGGCGGGGATTTGAGCAAGAGCTCCGTGACATTTTCAGCCATTTTCAAGAGGCGGGAGGCATACGCTTCGAGCTGGAGACGGACGCGGCGATAGAAGCGGAACAGCCGGATGTGAAGCATTGTCTTTATCAATCCGTTCAGGAAACGATTACGAATGCGATAAAGCATGGACATGCTTCATATGTTTCTGTCCGGATTCAAAAAAACCGAAACATGATATTGGCGCATATTCATAATAACGGCTCAGCCTGCGGAACGATCATAAAATCAAATGGTCTGAAAGGAATTGAGAAAAGAGCGGCCGCACTTGGCGGAGAGGCTGTTTTCTCTTCCGGGAAGGAAACGGGTTTTGACGTGAAAATAAGGATTCCATGCAAGGAGGAATAATCAAGTGAATGTCATGATTGCAGACGACCAGTCCATTGTGAGAGAGGGGCTGAAAATGATTCTGAGTCTTCATGAAGGAATTCAAATATCGGGAGAGGCTTCTTGCGGCGAAGAGGTTCTCCGGCTGCTTTCTCAAACCGAAACCGATGTGATTTTGATGGATATCAGAATGCCCGGTGTGGACGGAATCGAAACGACAAAAGCGGTAAAAGCGCGATATCCGTCCGTAAAAGTCATCATTCTGACAACGTTTGAGGATGATCACTATATTTTTGCCGGGCTGAAAAGCGGAGCCGACGGCTATCTCTTGAAGGATGCTGATTCAGATGAAATTATCGCCTCCCTTCAAGCCGTTTATGAAGGGAAGATGATGCTGAATCCCAAAATCACGGTTTCCGTCGTAAAAGCGCTGAACAATATGGAGATCCCTGCGGTGCAGGAAGAGCCGCGGTCAAAGCTGACGGAGATTCTCACGCCGAGAGAGCTTGATGTGGCGAAACACATTATGGAAGGCAAAAGCAATAAACGCATTGCTGCAGACTTATTTCTGACTGAAGGCACTGTGAAAAACTATGTATCCAGAATCCTCGATAAACTTGAAGTGTCAAACAGAACCGAGCTTACTTTATATTTGCAAAAATTGCTATAACCCCGCTTCACCCTCCTCTCTCCCTTTTTATCACTAAACATATGACGAAAGTAATACCCATATCGAGTACGAAAGTGAATAGAAAACAAGGATTGCCGAGAGTAGAATAAGTGCAGACATGACACAAGGAGTGCTGCACGAATGCTCGAATTAACGGATTTGACAAAGAAGTACGGCGATTTTACCGCTGTCAATCATATATCACTGCGCGTCGAAAAAGGAGAGATATTCGGTCTCCTGGGACCAAACGGCGCCGGTAAATCAACAACGGTGTCGATGATCAGCACCGTGCTCCCGCCGACGGGCGGAACAATCTGCATTGACGGAACCTCATTACAGGAGCAGCCTGCGGCCATAAAAAAAGTGATGGGAGTCGTCCCGCAGGAAATCGCTTTATATCAAGCATTAAGCGCAAAGGATAATTTGGCTTTTTTCGGGAGTCTGTACGGACTTTCCGGTAAGGAACTTTGTAAACGGGTTGATGAAGTGCTGGACATCATCGAATTACAGGAACAGCGAAATCAAAGGATATCTGAGTTTTCAGGCGGTATGAAAAGACGGGTGAATATCGGGGCCGCGCTAATGAATGAACCGAAACTATTCATTTTAGATGAACCGACCGTCGGAATTGATCCGCAATCCAGACACCACATTCTTGAAACCGTGAAGACGTTAAATCAAGAAAAAGGGATGACCGTCATCTACACGAGTCATTACATGGAAGAGGTCGAATACCTCTGTGAAAAAGCGGCGATCATGGATCACGGCTCAATCATTGCCTGCGGGACGAAAGATGAATTGAAGCAGTCAGCCAAAGCCTCTGATACCCTGATCGTGAATGCAGAGGGGCTGAATGATGATGCCGTTAAAAAAATCCGCCGCATTCCCGGTGTTGCCGAGGCTGCTGTCAGCCAGCAGACCATTACGATGCTCGTCTCTGCGGCAGATCGCAATATCCTTGATATTGCGGATGATATCAGGAAGACCGGTATCACCATTAAAGGCATTCATTTCGAGGAAGCCAATCTGGAAAGCATTTTCCTCCGGCTCACCGGCAAAACGCTGCGGGATTCATAAGGGGCGCCATGAAAATATTATTCAGGCTGATCTTATTAGATTTTCGGTTATTGGCCGGAGCAAAGTCTTTCTATATAAAACTGATTCTGTTTCCGGCACTGATGATTTTTATTTTAGGAACGGTTTTTCACGGCGATTCGAAAGTGAAGCCATTTCAGACCGCGTTTTATAATGCGGATCACGCGGAGAGTTCTTTGGGCGACGTATTAAAGAATGACGTGCTGAAACAAACTGATCTCATCCGTGTAAAAGACATAGGCAGTTACCAAGAAGGGAAACAGCTTGTCGAAAGCGGCAAAGTCTCCGTTTTTGTATACGTACCGAAAGGCTTTGCAAAAGCGGCAGAACACAATGAAAAAACAAGTATCAAAGTCATCTCGGACCAACAAGGCTCTGTAAACGGAGACATTGTGGAAATGATGGCCGATTCGTTTGTCACTAGAGTAAAAGCGGAGATCAGTGAAGAAAAAGCGGTGCTGAAGAAGTCGGGACATCTGTCAAAGGGAGATGTCAGCAAAATCATCAGCGGCCTTTCGGGTGAACGTGAACAGGCTGTCACCATTCCGAAACAGTCGGCCGGCAATCATGCGGCTCCGATTGATGCGATGCAGTATTATTCAATCGCAATGGTCGTCATGTTCTCCATTATGACCGCGTTTGCGCTCATTCACGGGATAGTGGAAGAGAGACAGCAGCACACGTTATTCAGAATCAAATCAATGCCTGTTTTACGTATCCAGTACGTGGCGGGTAAGCTTTTGGGAATCATGCTTGCCATCCTTATGCAAATGGCTGCCGTCATCATCGCAAGCAGCATCTTGTATCAGGTAAAATGGGGCAATTTGTTTGAAATATTGCTGGTTACGATCGTTTATTCATTTGCGATCGGCAGTATCGTGCTTCTTTGGGGGTTTACTGCAAAAAACCACGAGACCGTCTCAAGCATGGCGGCTCCCATTTTATACGGATTCAGTTTTTTAGGCGGAAGCTTTATCGCAAAAGACAGCTTGCCTGACAGTTTGAGAATCGTGCAGGAGCTGATACCGAACGGCAAAGCGATCAACAGCTATGTCAGTGTCACGCAGCATGCCGGTCTGAGCGGTATTTCGACGGATTTGGCAGAGCTTGCCGCCATTGGCGCCGTGTTTTTATGTTTGACCATCTGGGTGTTTAAACGGAAGGAGGCTGTTTCATGACGCAGCTGTTATTCATGATCAGACATCAGCTGAAACTGATGCTGCAAAATCGCGCTGCCATCTTTGCGACGATTTCCGCCCCGCTCCTTCTCACATATTTCTTTTCCTTTTCTGCGGATGGCAGTCAGCAGAAGGAAGTATATGTAGCTGATAAGGATCAGAGCGTCTATTCAGCGCAATTTATGAAAATGATTCAGACAGCCGGCCATATAAAAGTCACGAAGGTCACGGAGGACGTATTAAAAACAAAGGTTCATCATCAGGATATATCCTTTGGATTGCTGATCGGCTCTCATTTTGAAGAGACATTATTTTCCGGAGATGAATTGAACGTTTCATTTATTCAGAATGAAGAAAAGGGTGATGCTGTTTTGACAGAGCAGCTGATTGCGCAGCAGGCGGGCGCGCTGAAAAAAATAGTCCGCGATGCAAAAGTGATATCCCGCACGCTGCACACCGACGGGAAGCAGGCGGCAGCTGATCTCTTGAAGGATATTCAGGGTCATTCCGCCGTTAATGTTGACCGCCATCACGTTTATGAAGGCGGACAGGCAGCCGACAGACTTATCGGATTTTTAGTGATGTTTATCTGGTTCGTTGCAGTCCAAAGCCTGCGATCATTTATAGATGAACAAGAAAATCATACATATGACAGATTGCTGAGCACGCCCGTTTCCTATACGGCATATGCAATCTCTAAGTTTGCGGCGGCGTATCTTTTCGGACTTCTCCATATTATCGTGATCCTCGCTGCCGGAACATTCATGCTGCATATCCGTTTTGCTGATCATGTTTTTGCTGCGGGAGCGGTGCTTGCGGCCTGCTCGTTTGCGCTGACTGCTGTAACGATGGCCGTGATACCGTTCATGAAGAGCCAAAAGCAATTCACGTCGCTTGCTTCCGTTTTTATAGCTGTCACGGGTTTATTGGGAGGGGCTTTCTTCACATTAGACGCGGCTCCGGAGTACATGCGCATGCTGTCGTTGTTTACTCCTGAAAAATGGGCGATCGGCGCATTTCAACACAATGGCGGAGGCAGCATGCAGATCGTGCCGCTGAGCCTGTTTCTTGCTGTCGGTGCAGCGTCATTGGTCTTATCACTTTATATGATAAGCCGTCATATGAAAAAAAACGGTTAGAAGGGTGGCTGCTTTGTATATGGCAGAAATGATCGGAATCATAGAATTGCTCGCGGGAGTTGCAATGAACGTATGGATCGGGCGGCTCGGAAAAACCTTTTTCGGTAAAGATGACAGAAGTTCGAGAGTCGTGTTAAGAATCTGCGGCATCTTTCTCATGATCAACGGCGTTTCAAGAGCGTTTCATATCTAGTTCACAAAGTGTTCCGGACTCTTTTATAAAATGTAATCTTTTTCCTTGTAAATCGTGTAAAATAGTATAGGATTCTACGAAAAGAATAAGAGGGGGAAGAAACATGAAAAAGAGACTCGTTATGCTATTCGCGGCGGCCGCCGCTGTTTTGTTGCTTGTGAGCGGGTTGTGGGCTCCATCAGCGTCTGCGGCGCCGGCTCCTGCTTTAACACAAATCCGTATTATCGGTGTGACGTCTGACGGTCAGAGTTACCAATGGGAAAATATCGGGCCGAACCAAATCAGCGCATCAAAACCGATGAAGGGTACAACGGGTTATTTAGCCGTATATTTCCAAGGGTATCCGAACAATAACACGATCCAGGCGTTTAACAACGGAACGAATATTACAAATCTTACGTCAAAAGCGCTGGAAGATGAATATACAAAAAACGGCAATATCGTTACAGGCTATATTAAATATTACAGCGTTCCTCTTTCTTATGTCAGTTCAGGAACGTTCTCTTTCTCCGCAACGGGGCTGAACGGGCCGTACACGCCGTTAAGCAGCGGATTTTTCTCCATTCAGGTACAGAGTTAAAACAGCCGCCCGGTGCTTTCATGTATAGTTTTTCTCTCTTTCCGGGAAGCTATTCCTAAAGAAAAGGGAGGGCTTACATGATGGACAGGACACTCGGATATTTGCGCGAGTCGCTTTCGAACCACTTGGAGCATGATGTGTGCCGGGGGATTTATAAAAAGCTTCAGGTGAAGCATTATGCAAATGAGGGCGAGTTTGTGAAAGATCTAAATGATTTGGAAATGGACGCGCTGAATCAGCTGCTTGAAAAGGAAATCAAATATGCTGAGAACGAGCAGGATGAGAAGCGCACGATGGAATTGAATGAAGTATATGAGCTCCTGTTTTAAAAAGCCTCCCGGCGGTCGGGAGGCTTTTTATTGTTTCGGAAACAGTTTACAGAATCATCCAACCCTTTGTATAATGGATAGTTGTGAAAAACACAGACGGAGGAGAAACATGAACGAAATAAAAAAACAGACGGTTCTTGAGTTGTCATCGGTTGAAAAAGCTTTGGTTTTTCTGGTGCCGCCATTATTGGGGCTGGTCATCGGATGGTTTCTGCCGGTCATTGCGAAGTGGGCCGTAACATTGGATTGGCTGCCTGTTATCGGGCCGCTGGAAATGATCGCTTCTTTTCACGGATGGAAGGCTGCGGCTGCAACCGCCGTTATCGGCTTAATCGGGGGAATGTGGCTGACGCGGACTGTTTTTAAAGAATGTCTTACGGCGGTCGTGACGGACAGCGAGGTGTCCTTAACCATATATAATGAAGAAAGCGTGTTTTCGAAAGACAGCATTTCCGGTGTGTTTACGGATGAAAAGCATCTTGTCTTATTGGGGACTGAAGGGCAGGAGCTTTTTCGGGAGAAGCTTGAGCCCGCGGTTGAAAAAGCGGCTGATGCGTTTCGCGCGCATGGGTATGTCTGGCTGGGGACGGAAGATCCTTTTAAAGAAGAATACAAACGGTGGGTGCCGGACACGCCGGATTTGGAGCCAGGGGCAAATGCTCTTTTTAAAGCGAGAGAAAAGGCGCTGAAAGAGGAGGAAAAGGCTGATGCGAAAGAGCTGAAAGCGGAAATATCCAAACTGGGCATTACCGTGCGGGAGAAAGGATCGCGCCAATATTGGCGGATCTATCAAACGCCGTCTGCATAAAAAAAGCTGCCGCCGTTTGATACGGCCGGGCAGCCCGGGAACAGACTATTTCTTCTTGTCATCATAATATTGAACCGGGTACATGGAGCCTTCGGATACCATTTTGTTATCTTCAATATCTTCGGGATGCGGGTTGCCTGCTTTGTTGACGGGGAATGATTCAATATCCTGCTTCCCGGAGAGCGATGTTTTCATATTGCGGATAAAGTTCATCACCTTTTGGCGGTTGGATTTATCTTTGAGCAGGTAGGAAGTCACTCCGACAGTCGACACGGCAAGTCCTGAAATGAGCAGTTTTTGTTTCACGATAAAAACTCCTTTCTATTTCTGGCTTGCAGTAGTTATTCCCGCTTAACGGCTGTTTAAACATCGGAAGGGTAATTTTGGCTTTCTGCTTTAATGCGATAAAGATTGACAAAACTATTTTCAGAATAATATTATAAATATATGATAGCGCTGGAGTCATATTTTAATTGAAAGGTGTTAACTTTATGAATCAATTACATCGCAGAATGGGAACGTTTGCACTCATGATGGTCGGACTTGGGTCGATGATTGGCTCCGGCTGGTTATTCGGGGCGTGGCGGGCGGCTCAGATTGCGGGACCTGCCGCAATTATTTCCTGGATTATCGGTATGATCGTTATTTTGTTTATCGCACTTTCTTACAGTGAATTGGGTTCAATGTTCCCGGAAGCCGGGGGAATGGTAAAATATACTCAATATTCTCATGGATCATTTATTGGATTTATCGCAGGATGGGCAAACTGGATTGCGATTGTTTCCGTTATTCCGGTGGAAGCGGTTGCGTCTGTTCAATACATGAGCTCATGGCCGTGGGAATGGGCAAAATGGACAAGCAATCTCGTTCACAACGGCACTCTTACGGGAGAGGGGCTCGGCTTCGCATCCGTATTACTGATTATTTACTTTTTACTGAATTATTGGACAGTTAACTTATTTTCAAAAGCGAATTCATTGATTACCATCTTTAAAATCATTATTCCGGGGCTGACAATCGGAGCGTTGCTGTTTACCGGTTTTCACGGCGGAAACTTCACATCCGGTTCAAGCATTGCGCCGAACGGCTGGGCGAGCGTGCTGACGGCGGTGGCCACATCAGGTATCGTATTTGCGTTTAACGGGTTTCAAAGCCCGATTAATATGGCCGGAGAAGCAAAAAATCCCGGCAAATCGATTCCGATTGCGGTTGTCGGTTCGCTGCTGGTCGCAACCGTCATTTACGTCCTATTGCAAATCGCATTTATCGGTGCGGTTGAACCTTCCATGATTGTTCACGGCTGGAGTCACCTGAACTTCAACTCTCCATTTGCCGATTTGGCGATCGCATTGAATATCAACTGGCTTGTCATTATTCTTTATGCGGATGCGTTCGTATCTCCGTCAGGAACGGGTATCACTTATACCGCTACGACGTCACGCATGATTTACGGCATGGAAAAAAATAAATATATGCCGAGCATTTTCGGAAAGCTTCATCCGCTGTACGGCGTGCCGCGCCAAGCGATGATTTTCAACCTGGTCGTATCGTTTATCTTTCTGTTTTTATTCAGAGGATGGGGCGTGCTTGCTGAAATCATTTCCGTTGCGACGCTGATTTCTTATATCACGGGTCCTGTGACGGTGATGACGCTGCGGCGGACGGCGGCGGATTTGTACCGGCCTCTCCGTCTGAAAGGCCTCAGCGTGGTTGCACCGCTCGGCTTCGTGTTCGCGTCTCTCGTGCTGTATTGGGCGCGCTGGCCGTTAACAGGGCAGGTGCTGTTTATCATTTTGATCGGCCTTCCGATTTATTTCTACTACCAAGCGAAAGCGAAGTGGAAAGGATTCCGCAGAAACTTTAAAGGCGGCGTCTGGATGGTTGTCTATCTGCTCAGCATGATGGTCATTTCATGGCTCGGAAGTGAAAAATTCGGCGGTCTGAACATCATTCCGTACGGATGGGATATGGGGCTGATCGCAATCGTTGCCCTTGCCTTCTATGCGTGGGCGCTGAAGAGCGGCTTCAAGACTGAGTATTTGAAAGACGCCAAAGCAATTAACGATCAATTAAAAGGCGGACAGGCTGAAGCCGCTGCCGGAAAAGAATAATGATTGATAAAAACCTTGCGGTAACGTTCCCGCAAGGTTTTTTGATCGGGCAAAAAAACATGGGTTCGGCATCATCTCCGAACCCATGCTGGCTCGATACAGACGTGACGATGAATGAGAAAGCCTAACGACAGGCAACCACGGACAGTATTCTTTTTTTCTCATGATTTCTCCGCCTTATCAATAACTGTCTTCCATATTAAACAATGAATGTAAAAGATATGTTGGGCAACTTCTTTCTTCTCCGTAACTTCATCCGTTTTCCTGTACTTCAAGTCAAAGTTTTAGCGACAAAACAAATAATTAACCATAGAGAAAATACAGTACGTAAGTTGTGTTTACAATAATTGTATAATAAATTAAAATATAGGAGAATAAACAAATGGTTGGAGGTAATAAGTATGAAATTGCGGAAATTTTTTGCAACATTATGCATCGTTACTCCCTTAGTATTTGGAGGTTTTACGAGTGTTAAGGCTGTGGACTCGTATAATTCAGAAACAGTAAACTACATATTGAAAATGAATCCGAATCTGTCGAAAAAAGAATTAATTGAATCCGTTAATGATCTAGTTAAACAAGATAATAAAACATCTAATGAGATCTTAGGGAAATTAAAACTGAATTAAAGAAGCAAGAAAAGCTAGATAAAGAAGAAGATAAAAGTAATAGAATGAGCATAATGGGCAAGAATAGCGGGCCGAAAATTATAGGATCAAGCTCTAAAGGTAATGTTTACTATACACCTGCATCTACTTTTGGGCTTCCGCATGGACATGTCGGTATGTACTATAAGGGAAATCAAATTGTCGAATCGGTCCCTAAAAAAGGTGTTCGTGCAATAGCTTCATCGAAACGTAAGGTCGAAAAAAACGCTGTAATTCAAAATGTGAAAGTTTCTAGTTCTAAAAAAAATAATTCAGTAAATTGGGGTTATAGCAGGGTTGGGAAGGATGGTTATTCATATAATTTTGCAACAAATAGAAAATCGAGTCATTATGGTGATAAAAACTGTTCAAAACTATTATGGTCAGCTTTTAAGCTAAAGGCTGGTATAGATATGGATAAAGATAAAGGCATGGGCGTCTATCCAAGAGACATCAGAGATTCCAATTATACAAAAACTATTAAAACATTTAGATGAATTATTTTCACTCCCTAAGTTTATTTAGGGAGTCATATTATTTTAAGGAGAGAGATTATATTTGAACAAGATTAAGTGGCTTATTATAATTGCGGTCATAGTATTAATAGGTATATTTATATGTATTGGAACTTTTAAATATACTAATTCAGTTTCTGACGTTAAACAAACTGAAAAAGAAAAGGAAAAGTATTTCTTGAATGATAAAATTGCAGCTATATATTATTCAGCTACAATAGATTATCCTAAAGATGGGAGTTATACTGTATACATTGATGAAAAAGGAGCAGCAACAGCTGTAAAAGGAGATGCTATTGAGGTTGGAACCATTGCACAAGATGAAAAAAACATAGTTAGACAGGACAAAAAAGAAGTTTATATGATAGGTGATAACTTTAAAAAATTCCCGATGCAACATCAAGTACATACAAGTTATGGGCAATCATCAGGCCATTTAATAAAAGAAAATATCTTTTATTTTTTGAATAATCAAGGAGTCGGTGAAAACCATTATAATAGTTTAATTAGATGGGGTAACGGCAGTGGATTTCATGAAAAGATTATTCCGGGTTTCTATACAAGTACTGGTAATGACGGTGAATATATTTACGTGATAAATGAAGATTCTTCAATCAAAACACCGACTTTTCAGGGTATTAAAATAGATAAAGATAAAGTTACAGTAGGGAAAGGAACAACAATTCCTATATTAAATGAAGAAAATTGGAGTGTTTATTCACAAATAATAGTTAAAAAAAGCTCAGCCTTTTTTATACTATATAACCAAACGGATAAATCAAACAAAGTACAATTCAAAGTAGCAGAAATTGATTTAGAGCATAAAAAGTTTAAAGGGGCATATCCTTTAGGCAGTTATAATATCCCTGATGAAATTTCTCAACTGGCAATTCCTCTTTCCACTAATAACTTTTTTGTGAAAAATGACACTTTATATCATTTGGCAGCTAATTCAATACTTTATACTTTCGATTTGAAAAGTATGAAGCCGGGAAAAAAAATTCCGTTAAATAGGTCGACAAAATTTGAAAACCAAGCAAAATTCACTTATTTTGACGAATCTAAAATTTTCTTGTTAGAAATAAGCAAGGGTGGGAAATATGTGATTAATTCTTACTCTTATAAAAACGGAAAAAAATTAAAATCTACTCCTATCAGAGGACTTGAAAAAATTATTAACAATACCCATGTTTCTGAATATGACTTTTTTATGATTAAGAAAAACAAAGAAGTATGGAGTGATTAGATACATTTTTTAAATTGCTAGACAGCTGAGTGAGTATATTTAAAGGGAAATTAAATTCACAAAGGAGAATAATAATGGATGAGCTAGATCTTGCTTTTGGTATTTTACCACTTTCTATTATCGTCTTATCGATTATATTCACTTATATTTTCAAAAAAGTGTATATAATGCCGCTTGTCAGTATAGTTGTTTCAGTCATATTAATGTTCACTGTTTTTAATCTATCCTTCTGGGGATGGGTGGTTGTCTATGGTTTAATATCACTAATATTATCATATATTACAAATAGTGTAAGAACGAAAATAGATAATAGAAATAAATAATTATATCCTTTTGTTTGTAAGGTATCATAGGTAATTCAAAATTACAGTGATACCTTTAATTAATATAAAGGTGAATGTAAGCTTTAATAATATGCTCCGCCCGCTACATAACCCATGACGGCGTTTGCATGATCGGGCAAAAAACATGGGTTCGGCATCATCTCCGAACCCATGTGGCTTTATGATTTGTATTCTTTTTTAACCTTTTGGAATATATCCGCATAGTTGGTAAACACACCGGTTACGCCCCAATTCAGCAGACGGCGCATGTCCGCCTCGCTGTTTACGGTGTAAGGATGAAGCAGAAGGCCGTGGCTGCGAATGTTTCGGACATTTTGAGCGTTCAGCGCTTTGTAATCCGGTCCGATTCCGACGGCATATGTTTTAATGTCCGTTAAATCTGCGTCAGTCATTGACGTCATCTGTTCCGCTTCAAGCAATTGGACAGCGGGAAGTTTCGGATCGAGCTGTTTGATTTTCAGAAGGCTGTCCCTGCTGAAAGACTGAATGATAACTTGTCCAAGTTTCGCATGCTTACCTGCCAATTTGTATTTTTTCAGTGAAGCGATCAGTTTTTCTTCCATACCCGGATATGTTTCGGGCGCCTTTGTTTCAATATAATAGTTTGCATGTCTGCCGAACCGTTTTAACACGTCATCAAGTGTGGGAACGCGAAGTCCGGCGTATTGCGGTTTTGCTTTTTCCGGATAGGCCTTATTGAACCAAGAGCCAGCATCGAGCTTTTGAATCTCGGCTAATGTATGATCCTTCACCCAGCCTTGTCCGTTTGTGGTGCGGTCCAGTTTTTCATCATGCATGACGATCAGCTTGCCGTCTTTTGTCATTTGTAAATCCAGCTCAATATAGTCAGCCTTCATTTTTTGCGCAGTTTCATAAGAAAGGATCGTGTGCTCCGGGACATACCCCGAAGCACCGCGATGGGCAATGGTCAAAATTCTGTCAGGAGACAAGAGGTTTCCTTTTCCCGCTGCCGATACAGGCGTGACGATGAATGACAATAAACCGAATGAAAGCAATACCAAAGCAAACAATTTATGTTTCCGCATGTTTTCTTCCCCCTTAAAAATCAATATCTGTCTCTAGTGTAGAAAATCGTTGTAAATGCTGTACTGCAAAAATATTAATCTTTTATGTTGTTTTCTTACACATGCTCCGCCCGCTTGCCCGTATTCCACGTCATAGCCAAGAAGACGATGGACAGCACGCATGAGGAGATAAGCATGATAAAGCCGCCGTTCCAGTCAAAGCGGTCTACGACATAACCCATGATGGCGTTGGCGAAAGCAGAGCCTCCGATGTATCCGAAAAACCCGGTTAAGCCGGCTGCCGTTCCCGCCGCTTTTTTAGGCGCAAGGTCAATGGCCTGAAGCCCGATCAGCATGACAGGTCCATAGATTAAGAAGCCGATGCTGATCAGCGCGATATTATCGATGAGCGGATGACCGGCAGGGTTAAGCCAGTAGACCAATACAGCGATAAATACGCCGGCCATGAACAGCACGCCTGCCGGCGCGCGGCGGCTTTTGAAAAACCGGTCGCTGATCCAGCCGCACAAAATCGTTCCCGGAATTCCCGCATATTCATAAAGGAAATAAGACCATCTGGAGTCTTCAGGAGAGAATCCTTTCGCTTCCGTCAAATAAGTCGGCGCCCAGTCAACGACACCGTACCGCACGAAATAAACAAAGACATTGGCAAATGCGATATACCACAGAAATTTATTATTCAGCACGTATTTAAAAAGAATTTCTTTGGTGGTCATCTCTTTTTCCTGGTCTTTGAACGCATGTTTCGGATAGTCATTCCGGTATTCTTCAATCGGCGGAAGCCCGCAGGATTGCGGCGTGTCCCGAACGAGAAGAACAATCACAAATGAAATGACGATGGCGATAATCGCCGGAAAGAAAAACACGCTTTTCCAAGTAACAAACATGGCGATGCCGAGAGTCACGAGCGGGGCGAGAATACCTCCGCCTATGTTATGGGCGACATTCCATATCGACATTTTCGTTCCGCGTTCACTGATGGAAAACCAATGAGCCATCGTCCGTCCGCAAGGCGGCCAGCCCATTCCTTGAAACCATCCGTTAATAAACATAAAAATGAACATAATCGTCACGCTTGACGTGACCCACGGCATGGAAACAAATAAAATGTTTACGACACCTGACAAAAACAGACCTGTCGCAAGGAAATACCTCGGGTTGCAGCGGTCAGACACCATCCCCATAATAAATTTACTGAAGCCGTAAGCGATTGATACGGCCGCAAGCACCAAGCCAAGTTCCCCTTTTGAAAACCCTTGTTCCTGAAAATAAGGAATAGCGAAGGCAAAGTTTTTGCGAAGCAAATAATACCCGGCATACCCGATGAAAATCCCCAAAAATACTTGCAGCCTGAGCCGTTTATAGGCCGCATCCGTCTTTGAATCATCCAATCTCTCAATATGCGGAGCCGGCTTAAACAATTGAAACATCATATCCTCCCCTTTGCTGAACGTCTATCATGATGTATGTATGACTCCTTTCCTTGAAAATGACAAAAAGAACCAGAAATCACCCTTGTGAAAGGGCGGGGTTTCCTGGTTCTCCTCATCTCCATCCAAAAATCATTAACTTGTGTCTGATAGCGCTTTCTTAAATTATCACAGTCTGACGTGAATGTAAACGCTTTAAGGAAAGTTTTCATTTTTTTGAATAAATAACCGGAGGGAAAATCAGCCGGAGCGCGAAAGATTTGAAGTACTCGATTTTGTACTCAGGCATAAGATGTGTTAGGCCGAACTAAGAAAAGCGAAGGGAGTGCATCTGTTGATTGATGAATTGGATTTTGCGTTCGGTGTTCTGCCGCTTTGTATCATCATCTTGTCAGTCGCCGGAACGTACCTGTTTAAAAACGCGTTCATTATGCCGGCTGCCGCTTTGGCCGTTTGCCTTATATGCACCTTTACCGTATTGAATTTCTCGTTTATCGGGTGGGCCGTTGTGTATACGCTTGTCTCTTTCGCGTTATCGCATATTACGATGGTGGTGATCAGCCAAAATAAAAAATAGGATCGGCGGCAGCCGATCCAGCTATCATAAGCAGAGATGCGCTCTCTGCTTTGTTTTATTTATGAATGTGCAGGAATTCCTTGATGACCGCGGTCTGTTCTTCTTTCGGATAGCTTCTGTACAGATGGCTGGTTAAGCGGACGGGGTCACCGAAGAAGTACCGCTCATATTGTGTCTGTCTTGTTCCGAAGGGGCTCATGGTCAAATCCCATGCGAGGCGGAACACTTTTACCCGGTCCTCAGCGTTCAATTCGGCCGCCTGCAAATATTGGTCAAGGTCTCCTCTGATGTCAGAACGGAACGCTTTTTCAGTCGGCAAAGTCACCATTCCGCTTGCCCCGATCAGCTGAATGATTTCCGTGAAGCGCGGGTAGATGTCGGGGAAAATCGCGCTGACCACACGAAGCGGAGTGACACTCGGACGCATATAACCCCATTCATCTGTTTCCGCATCATTCTCCGACTTTTCCAAAAGGGCTTTCATCGTTTCCAGACCGGTGATGATTTCAGCCATCTTAGCCTGAATATGCTGATATTCGCCCACATCTATCGCTTCGACAAGCGTTTGGGCGAGGCCCAGGAGAAACTCCGTCTTTACAATTTGTCTCGTGATAACTTGATGAAATGCGAAGGCGTTAAAAGAGCTTTTCATATTAAAATCAAAAGCCGCCTCGTAATTATTATAAAAAAATACGCGTTCCCAAGGGACCAAAACGTGATCAAATACAACGATAGAATCCATTTCTTCATATCTTGAGCTGAGCGGATAATCAAACGATGATTTTCCGAGTACGAAAGATTCCCTGCAGATGAATTTTACTCCCTTTGTATTGGAAGGGATTGAAAAAGCGAACGCTTCATCCGATTCAAAATACATTTTAGGCAGAGAAACCACGAGCACTTCATCCGTCAGGCCGCCTTGTGTGGCTAAAATCCGGGCGCCGTGTATGATGAGGCCTTTTTCATTTTTATCGACGACTTTTGCCGAGATAGGTGTCGGCGATACGTTTACACCCATTTGTGAACGATTCACCTGAGGGGTGATAAACGTGTGCGTAAAAGAAAGATCCTGTGCAGCAGCTCGTTCGTACAGCGCTTGAACATGTTCCGGAAAACAATGATCGCGGTCTTTCAAAAGCGCGGCAGAGGAGGCGAAGCTCATCAGCACGGTATTCATATAATCCGGGCTTCGTCCCATCATTCCGTGCGTGTGTCTGGCCCAATGTTCGAACATGTTTCTTCTTCTTTTTACGTCTTCTTTCGTTTTCGGCTGCAGGTATGAAAGCCCGGCCCGTTCTTTTTTACCGGGAAGACTGTAAGTCATTTGATCTTTCATGTCCGGTTTCGTTTGTAAATCATAAAGAGAGCGCTTCGTTTCCAAAAGGCCCTTAAATGCGGGATGTTCAGAAATCTGTCCCTCGATCTTTTCACCATCAAGCCAAATCTCATTTCCAAGCTGATTTAATCGGTCAATGAACATTTTTCCATTAATGATACCCATCATGTCGCCCTTCTTTCTTTGCAGATCCACTACCTCATTATATTGAAAACGAAATTGGGTGTTCCGGTTATTTCCAAAGGGGAAGAGCCTTTTTGATAAGGGGGGTGAAGGGATTGCATAATAAAAAAACCCCTTAAGCAGAGGGGTTTTTAACTGATCATGTCTTTGTATCGTTGTTCGAGGACAAAGTCTATCATTCCGGTGATACGGGTGTTTTCAGATTTTTGTCTGAAACGGTCAGACACTTGGATTTTTCTTGAAAACGGAAATACAGCAATAACCCAAACAAGGCCGGCCAGGCCGAAAACCATCTGCAGAGCCATTTCAATTAAATCATTAAAATGAGTGCTGAAAAAAAAGATATATAACGTGATGAATGTGACTGTACATACGATTTTGACAGTATGTTGGAAGGTGAGGGGCGGTTCAGTGAAACACATTTTCATTTGATTCAGTGTGAGCGAATCTTGTTTCATTAAGTATGTAAGCAGTTCTTTGTCATTTTGACTTCGCGGAATCAAATCGGTTTCTATTTTTTGAACGGTTTCCTTGTATGTCTGCATATCAATCTTCATGCGAATCCTCCTTTAGAAATAACTCCAAGAATACTCATTGAGCATTCCTGGAGCAAGGAGCTGCCTGTTCAATTATAGAAATAGTGATAAAACCGTGCTGAACAAGGCTGCAGCTCCTCCTAATTCAGGTGCTAAAACGACTAGAGCACCGATCCCTACAATAACAATAATTCCTGCGCCTGCAATAGCCATGGTATTCACGACAGAATCCCAATCCGGAGAGTACACTTTTTCGGAATCCGGCAACCTGAAGCTCTTTTGTTTTATTTTAAATGTAATGGTAGTTGTTAGTCCAGTTGTAGCACTGTCACCGACCGGAATATCAGGTGTATAAATTTTAAATTGAATATTCAGCGATCCGGCAGCCGGATTGACATACACTTCTAAATAACCGTTGCGGACTGACAAGCTCAGACTGTTAAGCAGGTTTTGATAGGAATCAATTTGTGATGCTGTAAAAGAGACTTGTGAATCCCCCATCAGACCGGTAATATAAGCTCCCGGTTTGCCATTTGTAATGGTAACTGTGTTGGGAGAACCTTCGCTTGGCACTGTTGCCAAAAGTGAAGTAGATAAAAGAATATCCATTTCAGGTGATGCATAAATGGTTTCTGTCTTGTCGAATTCAAACATGGCATTCGCAAGATTCGATATATTTTCTAAAGCAGGAATGGTTGTTAAAATATCCGTCAGTGTGCGCAGTCTTGCATCATACACAGGATCAGAAGGCGGATGGACGCTGCTTGCACCCGAGTCTTTCCCGGAGTATCCGTCTTTGTCAATGGCGACTTTTCCCGCTCCGCTTCCGATCGTTCCTTCATAAAATTGATCAAAAGCCCAGTTTTTCGGCATCGGGTATCCGAGGTTGCCGCTGAATCCGGTCGACATGTTAGCCGTAAAGCTATATTTGGTCAGACCTGCTTCTGACGTCCGGATACAAATGTTTCTCGGTCCGTATACCCCGATTTCATATTTCGGCGCAGTTGAGAACGCCTGCATTTTCATAAAAGCTGACTTGATTTCTTGGAAGTAAGGAATGATTTTATCCGTGACTTCATAATCATACGCATCGAAATCGACCGCAAAGTAAATGGTCGTTCCTGACGGAAAACCTAATCTTCGGGCGGCTGATGCAGCGCTGTACGCATCTCTCGTTCCTTGGTCTTTTACAAAATAAGAAGATTCATAGCCGCCGTCCTGATAAATCGGAAACACGCTTAAGCCGGCATTGAAAATCGTGGAAAGTTCTTTTGACGTTAACGCTTTCGATGTCAGTCCGCTGCTTGTCCGCACATTCCCGGTCAGATATCTTCCCACGATCTTATAGCCATTCTCACGCAAAGTTTTAGCCGTATCTGCCGTCAAAATGGCAGCGGTGTCACAAGCTGAAGCAGCCCGCGTTGTGTCGCCTGAGCTTGATAATAAAGCTTTAATCGTCGGCATGTCCGCATAACCGGTCTGCGGCAGGCACATAAACTTTTGGAAAGCTTTCACTGCCGATACAACGCCGACGCCGTATTTTCCGTCGAATTCACCGGGATCAAACGCTTCCCCATTACAGTAAAGCGCGTATTGGACAATCAAGACAAAGCCTGTCCGTGAATCGCCGGGAGTCAAGGTAGGGCATAAGCTGGTCGTCCCGTTTCCGAAAAATCCATTGGCGACGCTTGTGCTCATGCCTTCTTCTTTTTGCAGGGCATAAATGAGAGCCTTGTTTGTATCGCGGGCGTATAAGCCGTCACAAGGCATCAAGCCGATGTAGTCATTGTAATCCCGGTTCAGGTTCTGCTGGATTTGGCGGATTCTTTTGTCGCCTCCCGCTACTAATCGAAAAGCGCTCATATCCAGCAAGGCTTTCATAATGAGTGCCGTGACGATGCCGTCTTGCTTAGTGAGCCCGGCCGCTTTTTGAAACTCTTTTACAGCCCTTTCGGTATTTTCATAGAAAACGCCTGAAAATCCGCCGGGGTTAAAACCTTTACACCACAGCGCCCCTTGCAGAATGTAATTCATGTTTGTCGGCTTTGAATCGGGAGCCTGCTTTTTCAACGGCTTAAACAATCTTTGTGTCGTCGGTCCGAAGTTATCGGCAGGTTCTGAAATACCAAGCTCAATTTGAAGCGCCCGTGTCAGACCGTAAATGGTATCCCAGCCCGTTTTTCCGTTTTCCGGCACTTTGTTGTACCCGTGTCTGCCTTTGTACGTCTCATTCAGCCATTGTTGTGTTTCCAGGACCATTTCGTCCATTGCAATCCCTCCATTATGTGTATTGTGCGTTCATTCATAGGTGGCAAACGTATGACAGTTTGTCATGGGTGCAGGGGTTTATCCAAGGAGAGCCCCATCACAGCAGCAGAACAAACGCCGAAAGAGAGGCATTGATAGGAAAAGACCTCGCTATGACAATTGATACAAAAACAACAAAATGAATAGCGGTTTAAAGTAACTTTATCACTTAATCAAAAATGACAAGAATCATAAGTAGTAGTCATATAGTCATTTTAAGGGCTGTTCACATCTCCTCCTGCGGTCAAAATGGTTAGTTGGACGGATTTATGATTGGCTATATTGTCATTAACATAAATAGGGTAAATAGTTACAGGAAGGAAGGATTTTCTCGATGAAAAGCAAAAAGATTTTTAAGTCGCTCATCATTATTTTTACTCTTTTAATCAGCGGAATTGGTTTTATGGGTTTTTCTTCTCCGCAAAAAGCAGAGGCTAAAGACTGGCTTCATACTTATAAAAGCGGGTATTTCACTAACTATGTGATCAATACATATCACCCTAAATTCACTAAAACGACAAAAAAGTACACCTTGAGAGCCGTGACTTTTAAATCCAACAGTAAAGGGAAGGGCACGTATAAAATATACGTCCAAAAGCAAGTCAACGGCAAAGGTGCCTGGAAAACAATCAAAACCGCCAATGCAAAGAAAAATGGAACGACTTATTTTGAAACACCTTCGTTGAAAAAAGGAGATTCATACAGATTTAAATTGGTCAATCAGGGTTCGAAAAAACGTGTCAATTATAGTGCAAAATGGATTGTATTCGCTTCATAATGCTGATCTTCCGGTCTATAAAGTTTTAGCTGCTGCAGCTGCGGCAGCTTTTTATTTTGTCCGGAGCTCAACCGCCAGGGAGCCCGCACCTGTCTCTTCGGGCGTGCGTTTGTATTTCACCGCATCATTCTGGATTATGCGGAAAGGTACATCGCTTCAATGATAAGCCAATCCCGGGTTCTTTTGATTCGTTTGAAAATGTTCTGATATAAAAAAGGCGTGCCGCGGTGTAAAATGGCTATATTGATAAATATGGAGGTTGAGATGGATCAAGATTATATGACTGAGCTTGTCTCAGTCCAGCTGAAGAAAATCCGGTCGGAGAGAGGCTACACACAGGAGAAAATGGCGGATGTGATCGGTCTTTCTAAAAAGTCGCTGGTGCAGATTGAGAAAGGGCGGGCGCTTGCGGAATGGCCGCATGTTGTGGCGGTTTGCGCGCTTTTCAGATCAAGTGAAACACTGCAATCCGTATTAGGAGATGATCCGCTGGAGGTCATTGAAACGGTTGCTCACCGCACAATTGACAGGCCGAAGGGGAAGACGATGGGCGGCAAGGTGTGGTGGAAAGCCATCGAGAAAAAAGGCGAGTTCCGCTTGCAGCAGCATTTGATTTCCCACCATTACCGCATCCTTGATTCTTATGATGATCTGTGGTTCAGCAGTTTTGAAAAGGCAGAGGCTTTGGAGCGGCTTGATGAGCTGTTTTTGGAGGCGGAAGAAGCGAAGCGCTAAGCACCTCCGGTTGATGTATTTTCTGACAAGTGGGAAAATATATATAAATTCCAGCCAAAGGAGAGATTCGAATGAAGCCTGAAGATATCGTCCGAAGCGGCCCGAATCAGTACATATGCAAGGAAGGAATCGCAAAAGAACTTCCGAGGCTGCTGGAGACATTCAGAAAACCCGTTATTGTGACCGGAACCAAATCCTATCAGGCGTTCTCCGATTACAGCGGCGGTTCTTCCTGGGATGTGATTCAGCATAAAGGATACTGTTCACCTGAGGCGGTGCGTAAGGTCTGTGAGCAGGCGGAAGACGCGGATGTGATCATCGGTATCGGAGGCGGCACGATATTGGATTTGGCAAAAGCGGCGGCAGACCGGCTTGATATTGAAGCTGTGATGGTTCCTTCCATTGCGGGGACGTGTGCGGCAAGTACGCCGTTGAGTGTCATATATGATGAGAGCGGCAATTTTATCAGAGTTGATTATCATAAGCGTTCAAGCTATTTGACGCTTGTTGATCCGCTGTTTTTGCTGTCCTCTCCCATTGAATATATGAAAAGCGGGATCGGTGATACGCTGGCGAAATGGTATGAGGCCGAGGCGGTCATCAGAAATACGGAGGAGGCGGCGCCGCTGATGGCGCAGGCGGGGCTGAGACAGGCGGAATATATCCGTAATCTGTTATTGCGTTACAGTGAAGCGGCCGTCGGAAGCATGGAGAAAGGCGAGCTGTCCGTGCCGTTCATCCATACGGCGGAAACGATCATTATGCTTGCGGGTACAGTCGGCGGGTATGGCGGCCGTTTGTGCAGGATGGCAGGGGCGCATGCGGTCCACAACGGACTCAGTTTTCTTCAGGAGACACATCAGGTGCTGCATGGCCAGAAGGTTGCTTACGGCATATTGGTGCAGCTCGCGCTTGAGAATCGGAGACCTGAGATTGAAGAGCTGCTTCCGTTTTACCGCCGGCTCGGTTTCCCCGTCAGTCTCTGTGATCTCGGCATCCTTGACAACCATGAGGAAGCCAAGCGCCGCATTGCTTCTCACGCCTGCCGGGCGGAAGAATCGTTATGCTTAATGGGGCAATATCGCGAGAAGGACGTGTCAGCTGCGATTGAATCGCTCGAATCAGCGCAAAAGACAGGATAGAGCTTGTCATCTATCTTGTCTTTATTTTTTGAATATTTCCGTTATAATGAGTGGGGTATAGAAAGGGAGGGGCCAAAGGACATGTATCAGGCGAAGAAGATGTTGTTATTAGGATCAGGCGAGCTGGGGAAAGAAGTCGTCATTGAAGCGCAGCGGCTCGGGGTTGTCACTGTAGCCGTTGACAGCTATGAGCATGCTCCCGCCATGCAGGCCGCGCACAAAAGCTATGTGATTGATATGCTTGATAAAGCGCAGGTCAGAGAAGTCATTGAGAAAGAAAAACCGGACTTGATCGTGCCGGAAGTGGAAGCCATTGCGACGGATGAGCTGCTGAAGCTTGAGGAAGAAGGTTTTCACGTCATTCCGAATGCGCGTGCGGCAAAGCTGACGATGGACCGTGAAGGCATCAGACGGCTTGCGGCAGAGACGCTTCATCTTCCGACTGCCGGCTATGAATTCGCGAATACATATGAAGAATTTAAAGAAGCGGCGGAAACAATCGGCTTTCCGTGCGTGGTAAAACCGCTGATGAGCTCTTCCGGAAAAGGGCAAAGCGTGTGCCGCTCGGCTTCCGGGCTGAAAAGCTGCTGGGACATGGCGATGGAAGGCGGCCGGGTGAAAAACGGCCGGGTCATCGTTGAGGAATTCATTCCGTTTGAATCAGAAATCACTCTTCTGACAGTGCGCGCGGCGAACGGTACGTCCTTTTGCGCGCCGATCGGACATGAACAAAAAGACGGTGACTATATTGAATCATGGCAGCCTCATCATATGACGGAACAGCAGATCAAAGAGGCGAAACACATTGCGAAAAGCATAACGGACGAGCTCGGCGGATACGGTTTGTTCGGGGTGGAGCTTTTCCTTACTGAAGATAAAGTATATTTCAGCGAGGTGTCCCCCCGTCCGCATGATACGGGGCTCGTTACGCTTGTAACGCAAAATTTGTCAGAGTTTGCGCTGCATGTCCGCGCGGTATTGGGATTCCCGATTCCGGAAATCACTCAGCTGTCGCCGGGGGCAAGCCGTCCGCTGAAGGCGCCAAAAGAGCTTGCTGATTACGCGGTTGAAGGTTTGGAGAAGGCTTTGGGGGTAAAAAGCACTCAGGTCCGCGTATTCGGTAAACCCGTCACGAAAGTTGGACGCCGTATGGCGGTTGCACTTTCTGCAGCTGAGACCGTTGAAGAAGCCAGAGAAAGAGCGGCCGAAGCACTCAGTCATTTATCAATTACATAAAATGATCTTAAAAGGCGTTTTTACCGTAATGGTAAGGCGCCTTTTTTGTTTGGCAGACTATATACTGGAAAACGGGGTTGTGAGATAATGTATGAGGCCGTTTTGTGCCGGCTTTTTAATTCATGAAACTTTTTATGTCCGCAATCGTTATATGTAATGTTCTCATTTCACGGAGAAGGAAATAACAATACATCATACGGCTTTTCATTCATCAAGAACGGACAATCCGGATCGCGGCATGGAATATTTAAGCAGGGTAATCCGGAATAGAGGAAACCATGATTGTTTACCTTAATATGAACGGCGAAAAAACAAAAATCACCAGATTAGATTGTTCAAATAACACCAAATGCTGTATAATAAAAGAATTTGAATGATAGCATTGAAAGAATTTCATTTTATGTTTCCGTAAAATGGAGCCTTTATGCATACGCAGTCCGATTTGATATGGTTTTAATTGGAGGTTTGTGTAAACTGTGAATTATATACCTAGTATGATTACAATTGGAAATTTTATTTGCGGGCTCTTATCGATTCATTCCCTTTTGTATCATAATATACACTCTGCGGTGATTTTTATTTTCACCGGGATGTTTCTTGATTTCTTTGATGGTTTGGCCGCCCGTAAGCTGAACGCGGTATCGGAGATGGGAAGGGAGCTTGACTCTTTTGCTGATCTCGTGACGTTCGGCGTGGCGCCGTCCATGCTCGCTTACAGTGTTTCACTATATACGATTCCGTTCATCGGAATTTTAATCGCGCTTTCCTACAGTATCTGCGGGATGATCCGTCTTTCCAGATTTAATATTGAACAAAGCAAGCTGCCGACGTTTATCGGGATGCCGATTCCGTTTGCGGGTATGTGTCTTGTCATTTTGAGCTTTATCAATAACGCTTTTCTTCTGGGGGCGGGAACGATCGCGCTCGGTTATTTAATGGTCAGCAACATTAAATTTCCGCACTTTAAAAAACAGGCGCCGGAAAACCTGGAGAGCAGAAGATGGAATTAGTTCAGCAATTAATATCCGATTACGGATATATCGCGATTTTTCTTATGCTGACACTCGGTATTATCGGATTGCCTATTCCGGATGAAGTCATGATGACGCTTGTGGGCTACTTCGCTCATTTAAACGTGCTGAATTACGGGCTCTCCATTCTGATCAGCTTTATCGGAGCGCTCCTGGGGATGATTATCAGCTACTTCATCGGCAGAAAAGCAGGCCGGCCGTTTATTAATAAGTTCGGGAAATGGGTCGGCCTGAAGGAAAAGAGGATGGAGAAAGTAGACAGGTGGATGAAGAAGTACGGGCCGTACACCATTATTTTAGGTTATTTCATCCCCGGCATCAGACACGTGACCTGCTACTTTTCCGGAATCGGCAGAATGGAATTCAAAACCTACTTATGCTTCGCCGCCATCGGAGCGTTTTTATGGTGTTTTATTTTTATTACTATAGGAAAATTCATAGGAGTAATCAATGTTTAATACTGCCGCTAAAGTTCTTTACCGTTCATTGATTGAACTGACTAATAATCGATTGACGTCTTATCTCATTAAAAACTTCTGTGAATCGAAACTGAGCAAGCCGATGATTCCGCTGTTTTCCAAACACTATCGCATCAACTGGAATGAAACGGAACGCACGGCTTCTGACTTTGATTCACTGGCGTCATTTTTCATTCGTGATATTAATTTGAATCTCCGCCCCGTGGCAAAAGAGAAGAACGCCATCGTCAGCCCGGTGGACGGCGTCGTTCAGACGGTGGGCATGATTAATCCTAATCAAACTTTCATGGTAAAAGGGAAGGATTATTCGTTCGCCGAACTGACGGGGTTTAAAAGCGCCGATCACAAGTATAACGGCGGGTGTTTTGCCGTGCTTTATCTGAGCCCGAGACATTACCACCGCTTCCATTCTCCCGTCAGCTGCACGTATCAGAAGCTGGCCGAGCTGGGGAAACGCTCCTATCCCGTTAATACGATGGGATTGAAGTACGGGAAAGATGTGCTCTCAAAAAATTACCGTTATGTGTACGAGCTGACCCGTGCTGACCAGCAGATGCTCATGATTCCGGTAGGTGCGATGAATATTAACTCGATCGTTCAGACAAACACCGGAAACAGGCTTGAGACGGGGGAAGAGCTGGGCTATTTTTCATTTGGATCGACCGTTATTTTAGTATTCGAGAAAGATATGTTTACCCCTTCGGATAACCTGACTGAAGGCCGTGAATTACAGGTCGGCCAGATCATCGGTTATGCGGAGTCACAGGAGGAGGCGTCCGCTTTATAAAAGCTGCTCCTCTTTTTTATATGGTGTAAGGAAGTGAACATTATGGAAGAAAAGGATTTGGCAAAGCTGATAGAGCAGTACCAGCATACAGGGGATCAGCAAATTCTTGAAGCCGTGCGGGACGCATACCGGCCTGTCGTTGAGGCGCTCATCTCAGAACTGGCTGAAGACAGCGCCGATCTTTTGCGGGCAAAAGGCCGTGACCGTTTTCCGTTTATTATCGGCAAGTATCAGACCGCGGCCGGCCTTTCGCTTGAGACCTTTTTGCGCAATACGTATCGGTTTTATTTTCAGCAGGTTTTAAAAGGCGAAGCGTGACTGGAAGAAAGAGTACGGACGGAAATGTTCATCTTTCGCCCGTTTTCCTGTATGATATAGTAGAGTGTGCGATCATTAATATAATTGAACAGGGTGTATAAATCATGGAAAAACAATATAGAGTTTTACTTTATTATAAATATGTAAAGATTGATGAGCCTGAGGAGTTCACGGCTCAGCATTTGAAGTTTTGTAAGGAGCTCGGTCTGTTAGGCCGTATTTTGATTTCTGAAGAAGGCATTAACGGTACGGTGTCCGGAACGGTTGAACAGACGGAACAATACATGAATGCGCTGAAAGCTGATCCGCGCTTTGCCGACATGCCGATCAAAATTGACGAGGCTGACGGACATGCATTCCGCAAAATGTTTGTGCGCCATAAAAAAGAATTGGTGACGCTTCGTCTCGAAGATGATGTTGATCCGAATGTCACGACGGGCAAGCATTTGAAACCGAAAGACTTTTATGAGCAAATGCAGGATCCTGACACGATCGTGATCGACGCCAGAAACGACTATGAGTATGATCTCGGTCATTTCCGCGGAGCGGTCAGACCTGATATTGAGGCGTTCCGTGAGCTGCCGGACTGGATTGAAGAGCATAAAGACATGCTTGAAGGCAAAAAAATACTCACGTACTGCACAGGCGGCGTACGCTGTGAAAAATTTTCCGGCTGGCTGCTGAAGAAGGGCTTTGAAGACGTGTCCCAGCTTGACGGCGGTATCGTCACTTACGGTAAAGATCCTGAAGTGAAAGGGCAACTGTGGGACGGACAGTGCTACGTGTTTGACGAAAGAATCAGCGTACCGGTCAACCGTGTAGAGCACGTTATCATCGGAAAAGATTATTTCACGGGCGAGCCGTGCGAGCGTTATGTGAACTGCGCAAATCCGGCATGTAATAAAAAAATGATCTGCACACCTGAGAATGAATACAAATACATGCGCAGCTGCAGTCACGAATGCCGTACGAACGAACGCAACATGTATGTGAAAGAGCACGAAATGACCCAGGAAGAAATCAATGAACGCCTTGCTTTGATTGAAAAAGAGGATCATGCGGCGATTGATTAATAGAAAAGACCACCAATAAGGTGGTCTTTTTTGTGTTTACATACTTTCTGTCCGGGCGGTCTGGTCTGCCGTGACGGGTCCTTTATATTTGAATGCCTTTTCCCACTTGGACACGACGATGCAGGCGACCGCATGGCCGGGCACGTTGACGCCGGTTCTCGCCATGTCCATGACGCGGTCGACACCGGCAATGATGGCGACGCCTTCCGCGGGGAGACCGACGGCATTCGCTGTCGCCAGAAGCACGACGAGTGAGCCTGACGGGACGGCGGCAATGCCTTTGCTTGTCATGACGAGCACAAGCATCATCAGAAGCTGCTGAGAAAGCGGCATCTCCACATGAAACGCCTGCGCCAGAAAAATACAGGACACCGATAAATAGAGGCTTGAGCCGTCACAGTTCAGCGATAAACCTGACGGAACCACAAAGGAGACGACCCGCTTCGGACAGCCGTATTTCTCCATCCGATCCATCAGCTGAGGCAGAATGGTTTCTGTGCTTGTCGTGGAGAAAGCGATCAAAAACAGATCCCAAATCATTTTCAGCACTTCAAAGTACTTGATTTTAAAGATAAGCCCCACGATCGGAAACAGAACGAAGAGTATCAGGAACAGCCCGAGGAACACAGTGCCGATCAGCTTCAGCATCGGAAGCAAAAGCGCGATTCCGAATTGCCCGACAGAGGCGGCCATAAGGGCGAGAACGCCGATCGGAGCGGTGACCATTACCATTTGCGTCAGCTTGAACATAATATTTGCCGTGGATTCGAAGAAACTCATGACAGGTGCGGAGGCTTTGCCGATGCCGGCTGCGGCAACACCGAATAAAATCGCGAAAAAAATGACGGCGAGAAGATCGTTTTTCGCCATGACGTCAATGATGTTAACGGGGATAATATCAAGAAGCATTTGTTTCAGGTCGACTACTTTTTCCGTATAGCCGGAAAGCTCGTGAATATCTTTTTTAGCAAGATGAGAGAGGTTAAGGCCGACTCCCGGCTTCAGCACGTTCGCCAATAACAGACCGAGCGCCAGAACAAGCGTCGTAATCACTTCAAACCAAATAATTGTTTTGATGCCGAGACTGCCCATCTTTTTCATACTGCCGCTGCCGGCGGCTCCGATAACAATGGTCGAAAACACGATCGGCACGACAATCATTTTAATCAGGCGGATAAATCCGTCTCCGACGGGCCGCAGCGCCATCCCGAAATCCGGGAAGAAGTGGCCGATCAATGCTCCGATGGCTAAAGCGATCAAAATCTGGAATGCGATAAATTTTTTCAAGCGAATCCCCCTTTTACTTGCGCATTTCATACGTAATTCGTGAAGCAGGCGGCAACCACCTTCCTATCCGCCATAAATTTGTCACATTATTGACTGTGCGAAAGAAAGGATTGCTTTACATTATGTAAGCGCAATCATTTAATATGACAGAAAGTCCTCATTGAAAAAAATGAAGGAGCATAAGAATAAAGAAAGATTTCTGATGAAAATATTAAAAATTTTGATAATTATCCTCTTATAAGTGGTATATTTGATATGATACGGTCAACTGCATTCTCATATATCTGTGCATACACGATTCAGGCAGAGAAAACAGGCAGCTTATAAAAGACTGAAAATTTAAACAATTACAAGAAAGGTGTGCTTTTGTTGAATCAACTGATTGAAAGACGTAAGGTCACAGCAAGAAAAGAAAAACCGGATTCCGCTTCATTGGGATTTGGCAAGTACTTCACAGATTACATGTTTGTTATGGATTACGAAGAGGAGAGAGGGTGGCATGATCCGAGAATCACCCCTTATGAACCGGTCCATCTTGATCCGTCCGCATCCGTTTTCCATTACGGGCAGGCCGTATTTGAAGGGCTGAAGGCTTACAGGTCAGAAGACGGCCGGGTGTTGATGTTCCGTCCTGACCAAAATATAAAACGGCTGAATAAATCGTTACGGCGGATGAGCATGCCGCCTCTTGACGAGAAGCTGGCGCTGGAAGCATTGATACAATTGGTGGAGCTGGAGCAGGAATGGATACCGATAGAAAAAGGAACCTCTTTATATATCCGTCCGTTTGTGATTGCGACTGAGCCTTCTTTAGGCGTCCGGCCTTCAAAGCGTTACAAGTTCATGGTTGTTCTGACGCCTGTCGGTTCGTACTACGGCGATCAGCTGAAACCGATCCGTATTTATGTGGAGGATGAGTATGTGCGTGCCGTCACCGGCGGAGTGGGCGACGTCAAAACGTCCGGAAATTATGCGGCCAGCTTACAGGCTCAGCGGAAAGCCGAAGAACTGGGGTATGATCAGGTGCTTTGGCTCGACGGGGTGGAAAAGAAATATGCCGAAGAGGTAGGGAGTATGAATATCTTTTTCATCATAAACGGAGAGGCCGTAACGCCGGCATTAAACGGAAGCATTCTCGGGGGCATCACACGCGCATCTGTGATAGAGCTGTTAAAAAGCTGGGGCATCCGCGTCAGGGAAGAACAGGTCGCCATTGATGACATCTATGAGGCTGCGATGAGAGGCGAGGTGTCAGAGGTATTCGGTACGGGAACCGCGGCCGTCATCTCGCCGGTCGGCGCGCTGCACATTCACGGAGAAACGATTGAACTGAATAACGGTTTGATCGGTGAAGTGTCAGAAAGGCTCTATGAAACGATTGCCGGCATCCAAGTCGGGAAGGTGCGGGATTCGTTCAGATGGGTGGTTGAAGTATAAATAAAAAAAGAACCCTTGCGCTGCAGGGTTCTTTTTTTGGTTATTGGGATTTTACGGCTTGCACGCGGGCTCTGCTTTTCCGGTTTTTCAAGTAATAAGCGGTGTAGCAAACGGCCATAAATGCAATTCCGCAATAAAGGGCGATGGCCTGGTTCGGATCAAAAGCGATGCCGATACAGGAGGCGAGGCATAGGAGAAAGGCCGCTATCGGTACGGCCGGATATCCCGGTGTCCTGTATTTCAAGTCTGAAAGCTGGTGCCCTTCTGTAAGAAACCGTCTTCGGAACAAAAATTGCGATGCGGCGATGCTCATCCACACAGCCACTACCGCAAATCCTGAGACGGAGACGAGAACAAGATAGACTGTATCCGCTGCAAATACGCTTGACAACAACGACAGAATGCCGCCGATCATACTGAAGATCAGAGCGTTAAAAGGAATGCCTTTAGAGGTCAGCCTGGCAAAGGCGGGATGAAGCTCCCCTTCTTTAGACAGGGACCACAGCATACGTGATGACGCGTACAGCCCTGAATTGGCCGCAGACAGAAGCGCCGTTAAAATGACGAAATTCATCAGATCGGCCGCATAAGGCACGCCGACTCTGTCAAATACCGTGACAAACGGGCTTTCAATCACACCGGCTTCCTTGATGGAGATCATCCCTGACAGAACAAAAATCGTTCCGATAAAGAAAAGCGCCAGCCGCCAGACTGTGGTCTTAATGGCGCGCGGAACGGTTTTTTCCGGATCGGCGCTTTCCCCTGCGGCGATTCCGATCAATTCCGTCCCTGAAAAAGCAAAGTTTACTGAAAGCATCGTCATCAGTATCGGGAAAAAGCCATTTGGAAAAAGGCTGCCGCCATCCGTAAAGTTCGACAGCATAGGTGCGGCCTCACCGCTTTTCATCGGGACGATGCCGAACATCGCCGCACCGCCCAATAAAATAAACAGTAAGATGGCTAAGACTTTAATACTTGAGAACCAAAACTCCGATTCAGCAAAAAATTTCACGGAGAAGGCGTTTAATAAAAAGATGATAAGAGCGAATACCGCACTCCACATCCAAACCGAAGTATGCGGGAACCAACGCTGCATGAAAAGCCCGGCCGCCGTGAATTCAGAGCCCAGCGCCACCGCCCACGTCAGCCAGTACAGCCATGCGACCGTAAAGCCTGTCGCGGGCCCGATATAGGTTTTCGCATAGGTGTGGAATGCGCCCGTCACCGGCATGGCCACTGACAGTTCACCGAGGCAAAGCATGACAAGATAGACGATGCCCGCGCCCAAAAGGTAAGCGCAAATGGTGCCCGCCGGACCCGCCTGATGAATGGTATACCCAGAGCTTAAAAACAGCCCCGTTCCGATCACACCTCCGAGTGATAGCATAAAGAGGTGTCTGCTTTTCATACTTCTCTGAAAATTCGTCTCGTTCTCGTTGTTCATTGTTTTCCAACTTTCTGCGAGGGCCGTCCTAATAAAAAATCTCATGCCGGCGAACGGCACGAGATTCCGGCGAACCGGCTTTTTGAATAGAATATACAAACTATTCCGATTAGTCAAGTTGTTTTTATGGTCTTGGCCCAATCGGCAATGGCTTGGATGTCCGCGGGTTTCGTCCGGCAGCAGCCTCCGATCAGGCTCACGCCGTTTTCGTACCAGCTTTGCGCGCTTTTTCCGAAATGGTTTTCGCACGCTGCGCCTTTCCAGGTTTTTGTCACTGGGTCATATTGTTCGCCGGAGTTCGGATAGGCGATAATCGGTTTGGACGTTGCCCGTTTGATTTCTTGTACCAGCTGCGGAATATGTTCGATCGGTGTGCAGTTGATGCCGATCGCTGCGATTTGGCTGCAGGAGTCGAGCAGGGCCGCGCATTCGGAAATAGGCGTGCCTTCGCTGATATGCCGTCCGTCTTTGGCGCTGAAGCTGATCCATGCATAAATGCCGGGGAATTCCTCCAGCAGCCTTGTGATCGCTTTTGCTTCTGACAGGCACGGAATGGTCTCACAGGCCAAAAGATCGGCGCCGGATTCTATGAGAGCTTTCATCCGGGGGCGGTGAAAGCTGATCAGCTCATCCTCCGTCAGTCCGTAATGCCCGCGATATTCTGAGCCGTCAGCGAGGCTCGCGCCGTAAGGTCCGATAGAAGCGGCGACCAAAGGTTTGGGCCGGTGTAAACGGTTTTCTTCATGCGCCCAAAATTCATCGCGTGCTTGCGCGGCAAGTTCAACAGATGTCTGAATGAGACGTATCGCATCGGTTTCCGGGATGCCGCGCGCTGCAAATCCTTCGATTGTCGATTGATAACTGGCGGTGATCGCGCAATCAGCGCCGGCGGCAAAATATTCTGCATGCACCTGTTTGATCAGTTCCGGCCTCTCCAAAAGAATTTTGGCCGACCACAGATCGTCATGTAAATCACAGCCCATCCGCTCAAGCTCAGTTGCCATCGCGCCGTCTATGATCATAACCGGGTATTCATTTAATATTTGTGTAATGGGATTCATAGGCCTTCCTTTCTGACTTTACTGAAAATATATAAAAAGGGTAATGGACGCTATTCTCTTTGTCAATGAACCGGCAGAAAAAAGGTGTTCAGGACGCTGCCCGAACACCTTTTGTTTAGGAAATGTGTTTGCCTTTCGCGCTTTTCGCGATGTCTGAATACTCCCAGCATTCGATCCCGTCATCATCAGGGAGCACATCTCTGTAAAAGACGGGGTCCTTTCCGGTTTTCTTTTGCCGGACATAATCGCTCAAAGCGGCAAACGCTTTTTTCGACAGAAGGAAAATCGCGATTAAGTTCACGACCACCATTAAGCCCATGAACAAGTCAGCCATATCCCACACAAGCTGGACTTTGGAAATACAGCCGAACAGTACCATTCCGAGCACACAGATACGGTAAATGAACAGCCATTTTTTGTTCTGGCTTAAAAATCCGATATTGGTTTCTCCGTAATAATAGTTGCCCATCAGAGCGCTGAAGCCGAACAAAAGCATTAAGACGGCAAGGAAACCTGACGCCCACGCGCCGACATGATCGCTCAAGGCGGCCTGAGAAAGCGCGATGCCACTCAGTCCCGGCTGGTGATAAGCGTCTGAAAATAAAATGATAAGCGCCGTGCTTGTACAAATGACGAGCGTATCCGTCAGGACGCCGAATGCCTGAATGAGCCCCTGTTTCACCGGGTGGCTCGTCGTAGCTGTCGCCGCCGCGTTTGGAGCGCTTCCCATACCCGCTTCATTTGAGAAAATCCCGCGTCTTACACCTTGCATCAAGGCCGCACCTAAAGCGCCGCCCGCGGCCTGATCAATGCCGAACGCATTTTTTACGATTAGCGACAGAACGCCGGGCAATTGGGTGATGTTCGTCAGAATGACAAAGAAAGCGACACCGATATATAAAACGGCCAAAACGACTACGATGTATTCCGCCATTTTCGCAATTCGTTTGACGCCGCCGAAGATTACGCCGCCGAAAACCAAGATTAAAATAATGCCCAATGTAAGCCGGCTGGTGCCGAATGCGTTTTGAAAGGCGACGCTGATCGTATTGGATTGAACGGAATTAAAAACAACCCCGAATGACAGTGTGATTAATACGGCGAACAGCGCGCCCATCCAGCGTTTCTTCAGGCCCTTTTCCATGTAATAGGCCGGGCCCCCGCGGAATCCGTTTTGATCTTTTACTTTATAAATTTGGGCCAGCGTGCTTTCAACAAAGCTTGAAGCCGAACCGATGACTGCGATAATCCACATCCAGAAAATAGCGCCCGGACCGCCGAGTGAGATCGCAATGGCGATTCCGGTAATATTCCCGGTTCCGACACGCGCCGCCATACTGATGCAAAATGCCTGAAACGGGGAAATGCTGTTTTTTGTCCGGGCGGCCGCGCCTTCCTTCAAAACCCGGATCATTTCCTTCAGCATGCGGACTTGCAGACCCTTTGATCTGAACGTAAAAAACAGTCCCAGAGAAAGAAGCAGTACGATTAACAGTTTTGACCATAAAAAATCATTTGCCGAGCCGATTACATTTTCAAGGAATTCCTGCATCCAATCACCTCTTGGTTCGTTTGATTAAAAAATACTGAGCTCCCACTCCTGTGCGATATGTTTCAGCAGCATGCCGCCGGTCAGGCTGTTGCCGTATTCATCAATGGCCGGACCGTAAATGCCGATGCCGCAGCCGTTATGAAAAGGCTGTTCTCTTCTGGCGCTTGGGGGAACCAATGCCATAATGCCGCCGGATACCCCGCTTTTGGCCGGGACGCCGACGAAAGCCGCATATTTGCCTGACGCATTGTACATTCCGCACGTCAGCATCAGGGCTTTGGCGAGTTTTGCGACATCTTTCGGAATGACCTGTTCCCGTCGGATCGGATGGTAGCCGTCATGCGCAAGTATCAATCCGATTAAAGCGATGTCCTCGGTTGTACCCTCCATGGCGCACTGCTTTAAATACACTTCAAGCGTTTCTTCCACATCCGCCTCGAGAAAGTTCGTTTCTTTTAAATAGTAGGCGAGCGCTCGGTTCCGATGCGCGGTCTGCCATTCAGAACGGAAGACCTCCTCGTGAATGTGTGGGCGTTTTCCTATTAATTTTTCAAAAACGGAAAAGAGATATTCTAATTTATCATGCGCCGTTTCACCCGGAAGCAGCGAGGCGACGGTAATGGCGCCGGCATTGATCATCGGGTTGAAGGGCTTCCCGGGTTTATGGATTTCAAGCCGGATGATAGAATTAAACGCATCACCCGTCGGTTCCACGTCCACACGATCCAGCACGTAAGAAATGCCTCTGTTCATGCAGGCGGCAATAAAGCTGATGACTTTTGAGATGCTCTGCAATGTGAACGGGACATTCCATTCACCGGCATGAATCATTGAGCCATCCGGCTCTAATATGCAAATGCCCAGCTGAGAGTCGTTGATTTCTCCGAGGGCGGGTATATAATTTGCGCTTTTTCCATTGACGGAAAACGGTCGGTAATGCTCGACCCAATCTTGTAAAAGTGAAGCCAGTTCCTCTTTTTCAAGGCGCTCTCTGACCATATCTTTCATAACATTCCTCCTCTATTGCAAGCCTGTCCGAAGCGGAAACCGGTCTTGGAAAACGTTTTCAAAAATAGCGTGTTCCATGTTAATGTATAATGACATCTACAGAATCATACAAAATACGACAAAATCATTCTTAAAATAAGCCGATAGATTTATAAATCAGCCGGAGTGTCCCGCCATTCGGGTCTAAAGAAATTTGCGGACTGTATCGGTCTTGTTCAAAATAGACAGAAGAAGGAAGTGATTATGATCAGGCTCGACTATTTACTGAAAAAAGACGGCTATCTTTTCGCCCTTATGCTGATCACCGTGCCGCTGGCGGGGGAACTGAAATTTTACCCTCTGAATGAGGTATATCGGATCAGCTTCGGCGCCCCGGCTTTTTTCTTTTTTCTGCTGCTGCTTCGGCATGTGCCGGCAGTATTGTCAGGGCTGTTGACAGGTGCAGCCGTTGTGGCATTCCGGATCGGCCTGGCGTGCTGGGGAGGAGAGCATGCCGGCTTTACGGAGGCTTTTTTCAGCCAATATCCCAGTTTCTTTTTTTACTTTACATATGCCTGCTTGTTTTATGTGCTGAAGGTCAGGCTTTTTTGGGATCGGCCGCTTATGATCGGTTTTCTCGGTTTTCTCATTGAAATTGCGTCCGATGCCGTTGAAATGACGGTTCAGTTTTCCGGCGGCCGGCAGATTATGATGCCGGACAAGCTGGCGGATATTGCGGTTATCGCTGTTTCTCACACATTTATTGTGCTGAGTTTTTTCAACGTGATGAAGCTGCACGAATCTCAGGTCAGGGAAAAACAAACGAGAAAGCAGCATGAGCACATGCTGATGATTGTGTCCAACTTATATGAAGAAACGATTCATTTGAAAAAAACGTTGAAAACGACGGAGCATGTGACGAAAGAATCCTATCAGCTATATCGGGAAATGAGCGGGAACGACCGGGAGCTCGGGAGCCGAATGCTGCGCCTCGCGGGAGAAATTCATGAAGTGAAAAAAGACAATCAGCGAATATTCGCCGGCCTGTCGAAGCTGATTTCCAATGAGAGATTCCGGGATTACATGAATGCCGCCGCTCTGGTCGGTATCGTCATCCGAATCAATGAAAAATACGCCGAATCTTTAGGCAAGGACATTCAATTCCGGAGCGTGATTGAAGGAGAACATCCCGATTATCACGTCTTTACCGTCCTGTCGATCTTAAATAACCTGACCGCCAATGCCGTCGAAGCCATGGGTGACAGGGGTGAGATCCGCCTCGCGCTGCGCAGGGCGGAAGGAGAAAAGGCTGAATTTCAGGCGGAAGATGACGGTCCCGGCATTCCGGAAAAAATCGGAGAGGTCGTTTATGATCCCGGGTTTACATCCAAATACGATGAATTCGGCACACCTTCAACGGGCATCGGGCTTACTTACGTGAAGGAAATCGTAACTGAACTTGACGGAGACATTTCCTTTCACAACAAGCCAAAAGGCGTCATATTTACGATTAAGCTGCCGGTGAAGCATTTGATTGCAGAAAGGATGAACTCATAATATGCGTTTTTTTATAGCTGATGATGACCGGGCGATCCGTTCCATTTTAAAACAGATGATCGAGGACGAGGACTTAGGTGAAGTCGTCGGTGAGGCAGAGGACGGAAGCCAGATTGAAGGGCATTATCTCCATTTTAAACAAGTCGATATTTTATTAATTGATCTGCTGATGCCGGGGCGGGACGGGATTGAGACGATCCGGCATCTTCAGGGGTCGTACAACGGAAAAGCAGTGATGATATCGCAGGTGGAGGCTAAGGAAATGGTGGGAGAAGCTTATTCTCTCGGCATCGAATACTTTATCCACAAACCGATCAACAAAATCGAGATCGTCACCGTTTTGCGAAAAGTAAAAGAGCGGATTGAACTGGAAACCTCGATCGGCGACATCCAACACTCGTTAAGCCGTCTTATTCAGCGGAATGAGCCGAAAAAAAGCGGGCCTGGGGGGATGTACGAGAAATCAATCAAAGAAACAGGAAAATTTCTTTTATCGGAATTAGGCATCGTGGGAGAAAGCGGGGCGCATGACCTCATGGCCGTCCTTCACTATTTATTTGAGGATGAACAGGCGGAAAGAAACATCCCGTCTTTAAAGCAGATGTTTACAAACGTCGCCATCCGGAAGCTGGGGCCTGCGGCGGCACAAGCCGAGGTTAACAGAGAAATCAAAGCCTCGGAACAGCGGATCAGAAGGGCCGTCATTCATTCGTTAAACCATTTCGCTTCATTGGGCACAACTGATTTTTCAAACCCCAAATTTGAATATTACGCCTCGAAATTCTTTGATTTCCCCGCTGTCAGCAAGAGAATGAAAGAAATGCAGGCTAAGGAAACCGTGCCGCTTTCTCCGGTTAAAGTGAATATGAAAAAATTCATTCACGTCTTTTTTTTGGAGGCGAAAGATTTACGCGAAGGATCAAAATTTGTCAGCGGAGGCAGCCGGTAAGCTGGCTTTGGAAAAGATGGCAAACGTGGATAAATGACTGTGATTTTTCCGCGCTGATCCATGGCGACTTGCATCCTCCGCATATTTTGATCGGCGAAAATCAGCGTGTGACGGGTCTCCTCGATTGGACGGAGGCAAAGGTTGCCGATCCGGCCAAGGATTTTGTCCTTTATCAAGTGATATTAGGAGAAAAAGAAACAAAACGGCTGATGAAGAGCTGCGAAGCTGAAGGCGGGCGCGTCTGGCCGAAAATGCAGGAGCATGTGACAGAATGGCAGGCCGCTTACCCTGCGGAAACGGCGAAGTTCGCGCTTCAGACGGGGCAAGAGGAGCATATGCAAATGGCGCGGGACATGCTCGGCCTGTCCGATCCGAAAGGTTATTGACTTCCGCCGGATGACAGCGTATGATACATTTTAAAATAAAAGAACGGATGAACAATGCTGAGGAAGAGTAAGTACGCATCAGCGCGCGGGGTTCAGAGAGTCGGTGGCCGCTGTGAACCGATCCCCGTCCGGTGCCGAATGGGCTTCTGAATTGCTGCGCTAAAATGACAGTAGGCGGTGCCGGGATTCTTTCCCCGTTATCAAGAAAGGAGTATTGAAACCGCGTGTTTCTGTACTTTTTGAGCGAATGGCTCTTCAGCCGTTAATAAAGGTGGCACCGCGAAAACCTCGTCCTTTGATGGACGGGGTTTTTTTGTATTGTTAAGGAGGTGATGGCCATGGAAAGTGACTGGAGACGGACAAACAATCAAAAAAGGAGGGATATTCATGGTGATCGCAACCGACGATCTTGAGCTCACGTGTCCGCATTGTGAAGGAACCGGCGAGGAGAAGGAAGGGACGCCCTGTCCGAAGTGCGGCGCGAAGGGCGTCATATTGACCGCTCAAGGAAACACGCTGCTGCATTTTATCAGAAAGCATATTGATCAGTGAAATCAAACGAAAAAGGCCGTTATCCGGCCTTCAGGCTGTCGAGAAAATCTCGACAGCCTTTATTTTTCCCTTAAGATATCCATTCCCCTGTCATAAAATAAAAGAAAGACAGAAAAAATGGCTTTCTCATGTTCCGCACAAGAAATTTTTCTCGAAACAGAGCCGAATTCGTTCTGTTTGACCAACTCGTCGAAGAGGATCACCTTCTTCGAAAAATTGATAAATACATAGACTTCTCTTTCATCGTTGAAAAGGTCAAACCTTACTGCAGCGAAAATAAAGACCGCCCCTCACTTGATCCGCTGATCTTATTCAAAATGATGTTGAAGATTGCCACATACCCAGCCAAGCAAAGCTAGGCATGTGGGAGTGCTTTTTCTGCACCTGAAATCAAATGAATATGTAAAGAAACAGCACAAAACAAAAAAGCTTGCAGAAAAAACATCGTTTTCTCTACAAGCTGCTTTTTCATTCTTCAAAATAAGGATTCACGTGGATGAGCACTTCTTCAACATCTGAAAAGTGTCTTTGGATTTCATTTCGGATTTCGCGGGCAATATCGTGTCCCTGCTTAATCGTCAAATCATGATCCAAAGATAACCGGACATCAAGCAATTTATAGTGGCCGTGTTCTCTTGCTCGGATTTTATCGAGCCGTTTGACTTGAGGGCAATGCAAAATAACGGCTTTATATTCCTCTATCAGTTCGGGATCAACACTTTTTTCCATGAGAACGTCAACAGACGGCTTGATTAATTCCATTGAAATCTTAAAAATAAGGTACGCCACGATGACACTGGCAATTGCATCGGCGTACAACAGATAGGACCATCCGCGTGTGTTCCCGATAATCGCCAATAGGACGCCGATAAAAGCGGCAAGAGAGGCAACGATATCGCCTTTATGATCGTATGCAATCGCTATAATCGCTTTACTGTTCCATTTTTCCCCTTGTTTGATCGAATAACGATATAAGATCTGCTTAGCCGCGTAGGATATCAGAGCCGCAAACAATGCGCTGTATTGCGGGATGCTTGGACCTTCAACAAAGGACGAAATCGCTTCTATCAGAATATACACGGAAACGAGCACTAATATGATTCCTACAATCGCTTCGCTGATGACCTCAGCTTTGCCATGCCCGAAAGGATGGTCTTGATCGGGCGGCTTATTAGAAATGCCGATGACGGCCAGGACAGCAATTGAAGCCACGACATCCGCTGCAGAATGTATACCGTCGGCAAAAACTGCTTCACTATCGCCTATCAGTCCAAAAAAGATCTTTCCTGCCATTAAGATCAGATTGGCTATCAATGCAATCAAAGCAACTTTTTTGCTTATTTGTTCTCTTTCACTTGTCATTTTTTCCTCCTATAAAACTGCACAAAAAAATAGAGGCGCTTTTGATTCGCTCTCCGTATCCTTTCTTGTGTAATCACTTTGCTTATCGTACCAATTCAGTTTCGAGTGGGTCTATAGCAAGGTTTTTTCCTGTTTACTAATAAATAAGGTGACAGAAAAAAAGTTGGAGCAGGGCTAAACAGTACACAGACAAAATGGGGCTGAATTAAAAAAAGAACTGTTGACATTTGAGTATTTATCTTTTATTATTATCTCGAATTCAAGATTTTTTAATTCAAGATAATTTAATTAGAGTGCAGGATAAGAACCTTCTGATCGTTTGAATCACGAAAAGATCAGTGAAGAGAACGTTTCGTTTTTTGATCATATGTTATTTGGTTTTTTATACTATAATATCTCGAATTCGAGATAAAGGGGGTATGAGGGAAATGGCTGAATTTGTACAGCTAGTGAATGAAAGAAGATCTGCAAGCAACTTTCTTCCAGAACATCCAATCACAAGAGATGAACTCAACGAAATGTTTGAATTAGTTGCGTTGGCTCCATCAGCTTTTAATTTGCAGCACACAAAATATGTGACGGTTCTTGACCCGGATGTAAAAGAAAAGCTGAAGCAGGCCGCAAACGGACAATATAAAGTGTTTAGCTCATCAGCTGTTCTTTTGGTTTTAGGGGATAAGCAGGCATATCAGCAAGCGGCTGACATCTATGAAGGATTGAAGATGCTGGGGGTATTAAATAAACAAGAGTATGATCACATGGTTCAAGACACCGTTTCGTTTTATGAAAACAGGGGAGAACCATTTAAGAGAGATGAGGCGATAAGAAATGCTTCACTTTCTGCGATGATGTTTATGCTGAGTGCTAAGGAAAAAGGCTGGGACACCTGTCCGATGATAGGGTTTGATGCTGAAGCCGTGAAACAGATTTTGAAGATAGATGATCAATTTGAGGTCGTCATGATGATTACAATCGGGAAAGAAAAAATAGAAAGCAGAAGGCCGCGCGGCTACCGAAAGCCTGTGAATGAGTTTGTGGAGTATATTTAACTATTTGTAAAGGAGCAAATAAAAATGGCGAAAAAAACGATGGGCATCCATCATATTACAGCAATTGTCGGTCACCCTCAAGAGAATGCTGATTTCTACGCTGGAGTGCTGGGGCTGCGATTGGTTAAGCAAACGGTCAATTTTGATGATCCGGGTACGTATCACCTTTATTTTGGGGATGAAGGCGGGAAGCCGGGAACAATCATCACATTCTTTCCATGGGCGGGCGCCCGCCAAGGCATCATTGGAGACGGACAGGTTGGCGTGACATCTTACGCCGTGCCGAAGGGTGCCGTGGCGTTTTGGGAAAAGAGACTTGAAAAGTTCAACATTCCATACACAAAAATCGAGCGTTTTGGAGAACAATATATAGAATTTGATGACCCGCACGGTCTGCACTTGGAAATCGTGGAAAGAGAAGAAGGAGAAGCCAATACATGGACGTTCGGAGATGTAACCCCGGATGTTGCCATTAAAGGCTTTGGCGGTGCGACCCTGTTATCAGCACAGCCTGAAAAAACAGGGAAACTGCTGGAAAACATCATGGGACTTGAGCGAGTCGGTAAAGAAGGCGACTTCGTTCGTTATCGTTCTGCCGGTGATATCGGAAATGTGATTGATCTTAAATTAACGCCTATCGGCCGCGGGCAAATGGGTGTCGGCACGGTCCATCACATCGCTTGGCGGGCTCAGGATGACGAAGATCAATTAGATTGGCAAAGGTTCATTGCTGCGCACGGATATGGTGTGACTCCTGTTCAGGATAGAAACTATTTTAATGCGGTTTACTTCAGAGAACATGGGGAAATCTTATTTGAGATCGCAACTGATCCGCCTGGCTTTGCCCATGATGAGCCACAAGAAACAATGGGCGGAAAACTGATGCTCCCTGAGCAGTATGAACCGCACCGGGCACAAATTGAACAAGGGCTGCTGCCGTTTGAAGTGAGAGAATTAGATTGATTGATAGATGAACGTGAAGCATGAAGAAAAATAACAAGACATACATTTAACAGATGTTTGCTGGAAGCGACTGTTGGTAAACAGCTGCCTTGCAGACATCATATAATATGAAAAATAAGGAGAGATAAAAATGGAAGATGCAGGACTATTACTTATTCGAATCATGATTGGTGTGGTGTTTCTGTTTTATGGATCACAAAAATTATTCGGCTGGTTTGGCGGATACGGAATTAAAGGAACCGGACAATGGTTCGAGTCAATTGGAGTTAAACCAGGCAATGCCGCGGCCGCTTTATCAGGTCTCGGGGAACTCGCAAGCGGAATTCTATTTATTTTAGGTGTTTTCCTCCCGCTCGGAGCTGCTATTATAACGATTATTATGTTAGGTGCGATCGTAAAAGTCCATGGAGCGAAAGGATTTGCCAACGGTGCCGGCGGTTTTGAATATAACTTGGTGCTGATTGCAGTCTCCATCGGAGTTGCACTCATCGGTTCAGGGGCGTACGCTTTGCATTTTTAATATAAGTATCTAAGAACAGTTACTGAAAAGCGGTAACTGTTCTTTTATTTTTCAAGCACAACGTTCAGGTGCTCTGAATAGCAAAAAAGCGGATATGTTCAATATAAATGTGTATAGTGAATGTACGAGTATTGATGAGCTTGGTCATAAAAGACGAGCCGATTTGGAGGAGGGTTTTGATGAAAGAGATGGCAGAATTACATTCATTAGATTCTATCGAGAATTTTATTAAACAGCATCAATTCAGTTTTATCTACATTTCAAGACCCGCCTGTACAGTATGTCACGCTGTTCTGCCGCAGCTCAGAAAAGTATTGGATCAGTTTCCGAATATCAAATTGGGGCATATCAATGCTGACGAGGTAGAAGAGGTGGCCGGCAGATTTTCAGTCTTCACTGTTCCCGTGCTTCTTTTGTTCATTGATGGGACTGAGTTTCTGAGAGAAGCCCGCTTTGTTCATTTTGAACAGCTCGAAGAAAGGCTGAAAAGGGTTTATCAGTTATATCAAGATGTATAAAGCGTTTATACTTTACAAATAAAAAGCCCCCTTTAAAGGGGCTTTTATCCGGCCTTTTTTACGTTATTCGGACCGGGGTTCTAAAAAACGGGACCCGCCCAAGTCTTTTCTCATCAGATAGATATGGAAAAAATATTCTCCGACGGCGATGATGACGGCGGAAATAAGAGCGGCAAACGCCAGTCTTCCTCCGGAAATGCCCATGGACAGCGGCATTCCCATCAGCCAGACAACAAGAAACGCGATTCCGAAATCAGCGGACGCCGCCGTGATGTTATTCCATCTCGGCAGCACGTACAGGTCGCCCGTAAAGTAAGAAACGGCTCCCAGCACAATGGTCATCAGCAGCACGTCGCCGAATGTAAAGCGAAAACCTAAGCCGAGTATCAGATACAGAATAATGATGGTCATAATGCCTTTGATGGCAAGCGCTTTAATGTGTTCCATGCGAATTCCTCCTTATGGAAATCATGTTAGTATGTTTCCTCATAACGTGAAATATAAACCTCTTTTTCGTGAACATTTGTTTTCTGGCTTTTGTCTGTCATCACTGGGCCGCGGCTGAATATGATGAAGGGAGAAAATACGGGAGGTGTCATGATGGCAGTCGTAAAAGCGTCGAGCGCCGATCTGGATCTAATGGCAAGGCTGCTCAGGGCGGAAGCGGAAGGCGAAGGGAAGCAGGGAATGCTTTTGGTCGGCAATGTGGGAATCAATCGGGTGCGGGCGAATTGTTCTGATTTTAAAGGTCTGCGCACCATCAGGCAGATGGTGTTTCAGCCGCACGCGTTTGAAGCGGTGACTCACGGATATTTTTACCAGAGACCGCGCGAATCAGAGCGGAGGCTTGCCCGCCGGACGATTAACGGAGAGCGGTTTTGGCCGGCTAAGTTCAGCCTGTGGTATTTTAAGCCGCCGGGAAACTGCCCGCCGACTTGGTATGATCAGCCGTTTGTCGCCAGATTCAAATCCCACTGCTTCTATCAGCCGACAGGTGAAACGTGCGAAAACGTGTACAATACATTTTAATCCCGGGCGCACCGTTCTTAGAATGAACGGTGTTTTTTTAATTTTTTGTGAAGAAAAATAGGAAAAAAGTGTGCTTGACGGATGACAAGCCAAAAAGAAACAGAGGGGGTTTTCTCCCGGCGGGGCAAGGTTTGTCGAAACAATGTGAAAAATGTCTCCCGCCGTCCATTTTTCAGCCTTACAAACCCTTCACACTTCTTCATAGCGGTTTAACATTTCTTTTTTATAATAAGGGCGATCAATGAGACGAAAGGGGAACTGACATGACACATGACGGCCGTTTAGATGAATGGATCAAGGAATTGGAGAACAAAAGCTTTCAGAACAATACGTTTGACCGCCGCGCATTTATACAGGGCGCCGGGAAAATCGCCGGTCTTTCCCTCGGGTTAGCGATCGCGCAATCCATCGGCGCGTTTGAAGTGAATGCAGCTCCGAAATTTTCAAACTATCCGTTCACCCTCGGCGTAGCCTCCGGCGACCCGCTGTCTGACAGCGTCATTCTCTGGACGCGTCTTGCCCCTGACCCGCTGAATGGGGGCGGCATGCCGAAGCAGGCCGTGCCGGTAAAATGGGAAATCGCCGCTGATGAACATTTCCGTCACATCGTCAAACGCGGAACGGAAATGGCCAAGCCGAATCTCGGACACTCCGTCCATGTCGAGGCGGACGGGCTCAAGCCCAATAAAGTGTACTATTACCGGTTTAAAAGCGGGCATGAGCTCAGTCCCGTCGGCCGGACGAAAACGCTGCCCGCTCCCGGCGCTGACGTATCCGCCATGACGTTTGCATTTGCCTCATGCCAGCAGTATGAACACGGCTATTATACGGCGTATAAACATATGGCGAGGGAAAAGCTTGATCTCGTGTTCCATCTCGGAGATTACATTTATGAATACGGACCGAACGAATATGTGTCAAAAACGGGAAATGTCAGGACGCACAGCAGCGCTGAAGTGTATACACTGTCAGATTACCGCAACCGTCATGCTCAATACCGCTCTGATGCCAATCTGAAAGCCGCCCACGCCGCATTTCCGTGGGTCGTGACGTGGGACGATCATGAGGTGGAAAACAATTATGCCAATATTATCCCTGAAAAAGGCCAATCCGTTGAAGCGTTTGTGCTCAGGAGGGCCGCAGCTTACCAGGCTTATTATGAACACATGCCGCTCAGGCGCATGTCATTGCCGAACGGTCCTGATATGCGGCTGTACAGGCAATTTTCTTATGGCAATTTGGCATCGTTCAATGTGCTTGATACAAGACAGTACAGAGATGATCAGGCCAACGGCGACGGGAATAAGCCCCCTTCTGATGAGTGGAGAGACCCGAAACGCACATTGATGGGGACAGAGCAGGAGCAATGGCTGTTCGAAAATTTAGCCGCATCAAAAGCAAAGTGGAATGTGCTGGCGCAGCAAATCTTTTTCGCGCAATGGAATTTCGGAACAACCGCCAATCCGATATTCAGTATGGATTCATGGGACGGCTACCCGGCACAGCGGGAGCGGGTCATCAATTTTATAAAAAGCAAAAACCTGAACAATGTCATCGTGCTGACGGGTGATGTTCACGCAAGCTGGGCGTCAAACCTGCATACCGATTTTAATCAAACGAATTCAAAGATTTTCGGAGCCGAATTCGTCGGGACCTCCATTACATCTGGAGGAAACGGGGCGGATAAACGGGCCGATACGGATCAGATCTTAAAACAAAACCCGCATATTAAGTTTTTCAACGATTACCGCGGCTATGTCCGCTGTACGGTGACCCCTGCCCAATGGAGAGCGGATTACAGAGTGGTGCCGTACGTGACGGAGCCGGGGGCTGAGGTATCCACGCGGGCTTCATTCATTTATCAGAAAGACCAGACGGGGATTCGGAAGGTTTCTCAAGCGGCGGTTGCAGGCGGTTTAAAGCAGTCAAACGAGGTGGAAGAGGATCGTTTCTTCGCCCATAACAATGCGCATGAAAAGCAAATGAGAAAGAAACGGGCCAAAATCTCACAATAAGGAGGCACACTCATGTTTTCAAATATCGGCATTCCCGGGTTGATCCTGATTTTCGTCATCGCTCTCATCATTTTCGGACCTTCAAAGCTTCCGGAAATCGGCCGTGCCGCCGGCCGCACGCTGCTTGAATTTAAAAGCGCCGCAAAAACACTGGTCTCAAATGAAGAGCCGGACAAGCAGACGGCTGAGAAAGACAAAACGGCAGGCTGAATCCTGACATGGGGGCAGACGAATCCGCTTCTGCCTCTTTCTCTATAAGGAGGATGTACGATTGGATAAAAAAGAAACCCACTTGATCGGGCATTTAGAGGAAGTCCGGCAGCGTCTCATTAAAACCGTTATCGCCTTTCTCGTGTTTTTTATCGGCGCCTGCTGGTTTGTGCAGGATATTTATGACTGGCTGATCAAGGATTTGGATGGCAGGCTGGCCGTTTTAGGGCCGAGCGAGATTTTATGGGTATATATGATGATTGCGGGAATATGCGCCCTTACGGCAACGATTCCGGTTGCCGCTTTTCAGCTCTGGCGTTTTACGGCGCCGGCTTTGACCCCGTTTGAACGCCGCGCCGCTTTGCTTTACATTCCGGGGCTTTCGGTTTTGTTTATTATCGGAATTTCCTTCGGGTATTTTGTGCTGTTTCCGATTGTGCTCGGCTTTTTAACACAATTATCCGCCGGCCATTTTGACATGGTATTTACGGCGGACAAGTATTTTACCTTTATGCTGAATCTTACATTGCCGTTCGGATTTTTGTTTGAAATGCCTCTGGCCGTCATGTTTCTGACACGGCTCGGAATCGTGAATCCAACCCGGCTGGCAAAGGCGCGGAAGCTTTCGTATTTTGTGCTGATCGTCGTCTCGGTGCTGATTACGCCTCCGGATTTTATGTCTGACTTTCTCGTCATGATTCCGCTGCTCGTCCTCTATGAAATCAGTGTGACGCTGTCCCGCATCGTTTACCGGAAGAAATGGGCCGAGGCGCCGTCTGCAGCTTAGTGAAGTTCGCCTCCGCCGGTCTCAATATCGTCCTCATGCGCCGCGGCGGTCACCGCGGCGATTTTGAGCGCTTTTGTCACGAGATCCAGGCTGAGGCTCGGCGCAGACTTTTGCAAGGTTTGCTCCGGAATGTACGGGATGTGTATAAACCCGCCGCGGATGTGCGGATGATGGCGGCTGATTTCATCCATCAGCCCGTAAAAGAGGTGATTGCATACAAACGTCCCCGCCGTGTAGGATACAGCCGCGGGAATGTCTTTCTTTTTGATTTCCTCAACGATCCGCTTGATCGGAAGACCGGTCCAATAGGCCGCGGGACCGTCTTGAGAAATGTTTTCCCCGACAGGCTGGTTTCCTTCGTTATCCGGTATGCGCGCCTCATTGAGATTGATCGCGACCCGTTCCGGCGTGATCTGCATTCTGCCGCCTGCCTGTCCGACACAGATGATAATGTCAGGCTGATGCTTTTTGATCGCCTCGCGCAGCACGGCAAGAGACTTATAAAAAACGGTCGGCACTTGTTCAGATACGATAGAGGCGGGGCCCTCAGCGGCACCATTCAGCCGTTTGACCGCTTCCCATGAAGGATTGACCGTTTCCCCGCCGAAGGGGTCAAAGCCTGTCAGCAATACTTTTTTCTCCATATAAAACCCTCCTTTTCTTTTTACCATACTCTATAATGGACATATATTCCTGCCGAAGGGGGAAACACGTCTTGAATTCGCCTCTGGTGCAATACCGATCTTTATTTCCGGCGCTCCGCACACATACGATGCTCGCCAGCTGCTCTCAAAGCGCTCTTGCCCTGCCGGTTTCAAAAGCGATCAATGACTATCAGGAAAGCCTGCTTCAGCATGGCGGAAACTGGGAAGAAGCCATTGGACGAACGGAGCAGGCAAGGTGTGAATTTGCGAAATTGATCGGCGCCCATCCTGAAGAAATTGCCGTTTTACCTTCAGTAACGGCTGCTGTCTCTGCCGTCGTTTCCGCTTTACCTGATTGCCGAAAGAAACAGGCGGTGTATACGGAATTGGATTTTCCGGCGATCGCCCACATTTTGAAGGCACAGACTGAGATGGAGCTTTCAGTCGTGCCGTCTGAAGATGGAATGATCCCGTTAGAGCGGTATGAGACGTACATATCGGAACAGACGCTTTTCACCTGTGTGCCCCATGTGTCATATACGTCCGGTTTTGTCCAGGATATGAAGCGCATTGCCGAGATATCCGCAAAGAAGGGATCGCTTCTTTTTGTCGATGCTTATCAATCGGCGGGGCACATCCCGATTGATGTAAAAGAATGGGGAGTTGATATGCTGGCCGCGGGTGCGAGAAAGTATATGCTCGGCATACCGGGAACGGCGTTTCTTTATGTCAGAAAGGAACTTGCCGAACGGCTGAAGCCGAAAGTCACCGGGTGGTTCGGGCAGCAGCGGGCGTCGATGCTGGATTTAACCCGTTTTTCTTATGCGGACGGAGCCAAACGCTTTGAGACCGGAACCCCGGCATTTATCAGCATATATGCGGCACAGGCGGCTTTATCTCTAGTAAACGATGCCGGCACAGACCGCATTCACCGGGAAGTAAAAAAACTCAGCGCATTTGCGTATGAATACGCTTTTGAAAAAGGGTTGCACCTCACAGGGCCGCCGTCTGCCGATGACAGACCCGGCATGATTTCCATACGGGATGAAAAAGCGGCGGAAACGGCTGCGCTGTTGAGGCGGAAAAACATCGTATGCGCACCCAGCGGACAAATCATCCGGCTGGCGCCTCATTTCTATAACACGGCCGATGATCTGATCTATGCGATTGATGAACTGGCTGAAGCGCGCGGTATATAAAAAAACAGCAGACCCACGGGGAGCCTGCTGTTTTCTTATGAGTGATTCACTTTGACCCGTTTCATAAAGAAAGCGCTGATCAAGCCGATAACGGCGACAATCATCGCGAAGATAAAGGCGTGCTGGACGCCCGCAATCAGCGCGTGAGAGTATGCGGGAGGATCATTCGGGTTTTTCACGGTGCTCATATAATTCTTCTGCCCGGCTGCCATGATGCTGACCGCCACCGCAGTGCCGATTGCGCCGGCCATCTGCTGAAGCGTATTCATAATGGCCGTTCCGTCCGGATAAAATTCCGGCGGCAGCTGGTTTAAGCCGTTCGTTTGCGCCGGCATCATGATCATGGAAATGCCGATCATCAGGCATGTGTGGAGCACGACGATGAGAATGGCCGTTGAAGTGCCGGTAATGTTTGAGAAAAACCAAAGTACGGCGGCCGTGATGACAAACCCGGGAATGACAAGCCACTTCGGTCCGTATTTATCAAACAGGCGCCCCGTCACCGGAGACATAAAGCCGTTTAAAATACCGCCCGGCAGCAGGATGAGCCCGGACGTAAACGCCGTCAGCATCAGTCCGCTTTGTAAATACATAGGCAATAGGAGCATTGTTGATAAGATAACCATCATACAGATAAATACAATCACGACACCGAGAACAAACATCGGATAGCGGAAAGCGCGCAGATTCATCATCGGCTGCTTCATTGTCAGCTGCCTGATGGAAAATAAGATGAGCGCGATCGCACCGACAGTGAGCGAACCGATAACCGTCGGGCTTGACCAGCCGTCTGATCCTTCGCCCGCATTGCTGAATCCGAATACGATGCCGCCAAACCCGATCGTAGACAGAATAATGGAAAGCACGTCAATTTTCGGTTTTGTAATGTCAGACACGTTCTGCATGTAGGCGATGCCGAATAAAAGAGCCAACACAAGAAACGGCAGGGAAATCCAGAAAATCCAATGCCAGTTCAAATGCTCTAACACAAGCCCTGAAAATGTCGGACCGATCGCAGGAGCGAACATGATGACAAGCCCGATCGTCCCCATCGCCGCTCCGCGCTTATGCGGCGGGAAGATGACGAGGATCGTATTAAACATCAGCGGCAGCAGCAGCCCGGTTCCTAAAGCCTGCACGATTCTTGCCGCCAAAAGAAACGGAAAGCTCGGTGCAAGCGCTGCAATCAGCGTGCCGATAATGGAAAAAGCGAGTGAAACGATAAACAGCTGTCTCGTCGTAAACCATTGCAAAAGCAGACCCGATACCGGCACAAGAATACCGAGAACGAGCAGATAGCCCGTCGTCAGCCACTGGACAGTCGCAGGAGTGATATGCAACTCCTTCATCAGGTCGGTCAGGGCAATATTCAGCGCCGTTTCACTGAACATGCCGATAAATCCTGCCGTCAGTAAAGAAATCATGATCGGCATGACTTTATATTGTTTGGAAGGCTGAGCGTTTTCCAAAATCATTCTCCTCTCTTTTCTATACGTACATGTCTCTCGTATTTTATGTCTTCAGCAGGTTCGGGATTTGTTTAGAAATATGGAGGATCGGCATTTTGTCTTTTTTGGCTAAGGACACAATGATGCCGCCTTCTATCATGGCATTTAAAACAGTGCTGATTTCCGCCGCTTTCTCATCAGAAAAACCGGCTGATCTCAATTTGCCCGCGAACAGATTCTCCCATTCCTGATAAGCGCTTTGACAGGCCTGCTGGAGCTTTTCGCTCTTTAAAGCAGTCTCGGCAGCCAGTAAACCGACAGGAAACCCTTCAAAGTTTTCCGGACATGTGAATTGGCTTGATAAGTCCTGTAAAAACGCTTGAATGCTTTCCGCAGGATCAGGATGGGCATCAAGGCTTTCTTTTATTTTCATACGGATATAATGGCTCATTTCATTGACAGCCTCAATGGCGAGCTGCTCTTTGCCGTCCGGAAAATGATAGTAAAGAGAACCTTTCGGCGCACCGCTTTCTTTAATAATCTGATTCAGCCCCGTGCCGTAATACCCCTGAAGCTGAAACAGCCTGGTTGCCGCGGCGAGGATTTTTTCACGAGAATCTCCATAGCTCATAATGTTCCCACCTTACTGATTTTTGACAAATTTAAAATATAGTGACTGGTCTATTATCTTGATTTCACATGACGGTGTCAAGGTTTTTTAACGGTTATTTTCTTCGGGAGGTTGCCTGACAAGCGCGTTGACCGGTGAGAGGAAAATCTTCATAAATAAAGAAAAGGAGAGAAAAGAATGAAAAAACAATTCATGCCCTTCATTACATTTATCACGGCTCTGCTCTTCATCGCGGCCGGCTGCTCCCAATCTCCTCAAGCGAAAGAAACACCGCCCCGGATGGCAGCCGCAGCCTCAGCGAAAAAAGACGGACTTCCGAATGTTAAAATTCTTGCCACCGGCGGCACAATTGCAGGCGCTGCTCCTTCAAAGACGTCAGCTACGGAGTACACGGCGGGGGCAATCGGAGTTGATGCCCTGATTCAGGCCGTTCCGGAGATAAAAGAGGTCGCGCATGTGAGCGGAGAACAGGTTGTGAATATCGGCAGCCAGAATATGAATAACGAGACACTGCTGAAACTTGCAAAACGGGTAAACAAGCTGCTCAAGTCTGATGATACAGACGGCATTGTCATTACACATGGAACAGACACACTTGAGGAAACCGCCTACTTTCTCAATCTGACGGTCAAAAGTGACAAGCCCGTTGTTGTCGCCGGGTCAATGAGGCCGTCCACGGCGATCGGAGCAGACGGGCCGTCCAACTTATATAACGCTGTAAAAACAGCGGCTGCGCCTGATGCGAAAGGTAAGGGGACGCTTGTCGTATTAAATGACAGAATCGCTTCGGCGCGCTATGTGACAAAAACCAATACAACCGCGGCCGACACATTCAAATCGGAAGAAATGGGTTATATCGGAACAATTGCTGATGACATCTATTTTAATAACATCATGACCCGAAAGCATACGAAGGATACAGATTTCAAGATAGACAAACTTGATAAACTGCCGCAAGTCGATATTATATACGGCTATCAAAATGACGGAAGCTATCTCTTTGAAGCTGCCGTAAAATCAGGGGCGCAAGGCATTATTTTTGCAGGCCCGGGAAACGGCTCAATGTCTGATGCGGCGCATAAAGGCGCCGTAAAGTCGGTCAAAAGCGGGCTGGCGGTCGTCCGCTCCACAAGGACGGGAAACGGAACGGTAACACCTAATCGAGAGTATGAAAAAGACCATTTGACAGCTTCAAACTCTCTCAACCCTCAAAAAGCGCGGATTCTGCTGATGCTCGCGCTGACAAAAACGCATGACCCTAAGCGGATTCAAACCTATTTCAATGAGTACTAGGAGAAGAGAACCGGGTGTTCTCTCCTTTTTTTGTTTGCCGTATTAAAGTATAAGTGTGCTTTCGGGAAAGGGGCGTCTTTCTCATTTTTCCGCCTCTTTTTCAATTGTTGAAAACAGTAAAAAATACTCTATTTTTTCCTTTTCTTCTCTAATAAAATGAAAATTGCAAAAAATTACATAACAGGAGGAAAGTTCATGAAACAAATCAAAAGCAAAATCCTAGCGATCCTTACAGTCTGCATGCTCTCCGTCATTTCCGTATTTGCCTTCCAGCCGACCGTATCGAAAGCCTCCTCAGAGCATAACCCGGTTGTCATGGTCCACGGAATCGGCGGGGCGTCCTTTAACTTCGCGGGAATCAAAACGTACTTGGCATCCCAAGGCTGGTCAAGAAATGAGATGTACGCCATTGATTTTCTGGACAAAACCGGAAACAACAGACACAATGCACCGAGACTGTCCAATTACGTGAAAAAAGTGCTCAGCGAAACAGGTGCGAAAAAAGTCGATATCGTCGCGCACAGCATGGGCGGCGCCAACACGCTCTATTACATTAAAAATCTTGACGGCGGAGACAAAATCGCAAACGTCGTCACACTGGGCGGAGCGAACGGCCTTGTGACCAACCGGGCGCTTCCGGGGACTGATCCGAACCAAAAGATTTTATATACATCGATTTACAGCTCAGCGGACTTAATCGTCCTGAACCCGCTGTCACGGCTGATCGGCGGGAAAAACGTGCAGATTCACGGTGTCGGACACATCGGACTTTTGATGAACAGCCAAGTAAACGGGCTGATTAAAGAAGGTCTGAACGGCGGCGGACAAAATACAAATTAACAGTTTCAAAGCCCCGGAGAATGAGAATATCCCGGGGTCTTTTTTTCTTCCATATTCTTTTTTCGCCGTAAACCAAGCCCTCTGAAGTTATTTTTGTTAAAATAATAAAGTTATATCAGAATTCGGAGGGTTTATTGTGGGAAAAGTGAAAAGAAATGCCCCTTGCCCATGCGGCAGCGGGAAGAAATATAAAAAATGCTGCGGAAGCAAAGAAGCTGCCATTCCGGCAGACATCGCGGCAAAAGAAGCGAAACAGATTCAGGAAAGCCTAATGGAGTACGCCTTTACAGCACATAGAGACGGCATATCATCATTTATTAACCAGCACGCGTTCATTACGGAGCTGGACAGACAGACAAAAGACATCGGAGTCTTCAACCTCGGCATCTGGGGAATTTTCTTCCGTCCGCTGGCAGGCGGCAAGACGATTTTTGAAGAATATCTTCAGAAAAAAGCCGGCGGCATCAACCGCCCGAAAACACGGGAAATCGTTGAATCATGGAAAAGCATGACACCTGCCGTTATGGTGCTTGAAGATGTGAAAGAAGGAATGATTCACTTTGAAGATGTGATGACGAAAAAACAATTCAAAGTGGAAATGGACGTCAGCCAGCAGGATCTTCCGCCGGCGGGAAGCCTGATTCTCGGCTATCCGATCCACGAAGCGGAAAAAGCGGAGTTCTTCATGCAATTTACGATCTTCCCTGTGAAGCGGACCGAAGCTCTAATCAGCAAAGTGAAAAAGGCGGCTGCCCCGGCTCTTGCGGAAGGAAAATCGCCTGAGCGCTTTATGCAGGACAACTTCGACATTGTGCTGGCCGCTCTTTTAGGAACGGCGGAAGAGCCTGAGCAGGCTGCTGAAGAAAAACAGACAGAGTGGGCCAACGACATGGAAAAGGAAACGGCAGACGCTATTGAAAAAGGCCTGAGCGGGGATGAATACCCGGCTGAGCTGGTTCCGGCCGTAATTGATCTGTGGAAAACGTTCTGTATCAAAAAAACACCGACGATCAGAAAGCCTGAAGCTTTCGCGGCGGCGGTCGAATATTACGTAAACAGCATTTCTCTGAACGGCGCGTCCGTTTCTCAAGCCAAGCTGGCGAAGAAGTACGGCGTCAGCGCCTCAACGATTTCCAGCCGCTATAAGGAAATCGAGGGTGCTCTCACGGATGAAGCCGAACGCTTCGCCGCAGCTCTGACATCTTAATACACAGCCAAAAAAACCTTGAAGGGCAAACGCTTTTCAAGGTTTTTTCTGTAGATAGGCTCTCAGGCAGGATAATTCTTACCGTCTATCTAATACTAAACAGAGCGATAAAAGGAAGGGAGCCTGAGCCATGGATGAGACACGTACGCTGGGCAGGACGGATTTACGGGTAAAGCGTATCGGTTTTGGCGCAAATGCGGTCGGAGGACATAATCTGTTTCCGAATCTTAATGATGAAACGGGAAAAGAACTCATCCGCACAGCATTGGACGGCGGCGTCAATTTTATTGATACGGCGTTTATATACGGTTTGGGGCGTTCCGAAGAGTTAATCGGTGAAGTTGTCGCAGAGCGCGGCGTGCGGGACAGCCTCGTGATTGCGTCAAAAGGCGCGCATAAAGAAGTCAACGGACAAATCGAGCTGGACAACAGCCGTGAATTTCTCCGGAGTGAGGCGGAAAACAGCCTGAAGCGGCTGAAAACAGACGTGATTGATTTGTATTACGTCCACTTCCCTGACGGCAAAACACCGCTCTCCGAAGTGGCGGGCACGCTAAAAGAACTGAAGGACGAAGGGAAAATCAGAGCAATCGGCGCGTCCAATCTCAGCTTCCGGCAATTGCAGGAGTTTAACGCCGACGGCTATTTAGAGGTTTTTCAATCGGAATATTCACTGATTCAGCGTGAGGCGGAGCATGATCTGCTGCCTTATTGTGAAAAGAACGGCATTTCCTTTATTCCTTATTTTCCGCTTGCTTCCGGCTTGCTGACGGGAAAGTTTACAAAAGACACAGTCTTTGAGGACAGCCGAAAGAACAGGCCGCCGTTTCAGGGAGAAGCTTTTCACCAAAATCTGGAGCGAGTGGATAAGCTTCGGGCCGTTGCGGAGGAAAAAGGGGCGCAGACAGCGCATATCGCACTCGCATGGCTTCTGTCGCAGCCGGCGGTGGATGCGATCATTCCCGGAGCCAAACGCCCCGACCAGCTGAAACACAATCTGGACGCGCTTAATGTGCAGTTAACCGAGGATGAGGTTCAATATATCAGTGACATCTTTAAGTGAAAATAAAAAAAGGAAATAGCCTGCGCTATTTCCTTTCTTGTTGTCAGGACGTTTTCAAAAACGCTTCTGTCAATCCTTCCAGATCGGCGTCTGTATCCAGATACCACTGGCCGCGGGCGTTTTTCTTCATCTCGATTTCTCTTGTAACAGAAGAAGAAGCCGGTTTCAGGCGCATAAACTCTTCTGGATAGACAGAAAGCAGGTGGCTGACAATTTCGTTTTCATCAGCATCAGGGTGCTTTCCGGCATAGTCTTGCACGCGGTCTTGCAGCTGGCCCGCAAGCGGAGACATATCAAGCGGCGTCACTTTTGCTTCAAGGACGGCTTTTTTGCCTGACATGGATTTGGTATGCACCTTGAGCTCTGTGTTATCCCGAAGCGCTGATGACATGGCGTCAATAATAGCGGAAATGGCTTTTGAATCCGCCTGTTCTTGTGAAATGCCTGCAGAAGCGATAAAGCTGGCTTTCGCCGATTCCTGATATGCGGCGGCCGTCATTTTTTCATTTACACCGGTCAGGCGGGTGAAATCTTTATTGTGCTTGCCGTACAGCATCACATCAATGTATGCGGATAATGCGTCCGCTGGGTCAGGTTTTGCGTTGGAGGCTGTGCCTTTGACTTTCAGTTTATAAGATAAAGGCTTCGCGTCTTTTGCCTGCGGCTGATATACCAATTCATAGGATTTGCCTTCGTCAGCCGTGAAGTACAGATTGCCCGTCACTGTCTTACCCGCATGAAGCGTGCCGCTCTGCATCAAGTCTTCCTTATCGGCCTTGGCTGTTTTCGCGTCATCCTGATAAAGCGAGAAGTCGCTGCTTTTGACGGTAAGCGGGTCTTTGCCCGTATTTTTGACGGTGACCGTTACTTTCAGCGCGGCCGGATGTTCAGTATCGTCTGAAGCGGCCCATGCTGTCTCTTTTATTTTCACTTTCGCCGTGCTGCTTTCCTGGCCGCCGCTCGTTTCGCTGCTGCACGCGGCGGTAAATGCCGTGAGAAGCAGAATGAAAAACACGGCGCTCATTTTTTTGATGGACATCTGGTTTACCCCCTGTTGTTAATGATTAATTCGATAGTCATGAAGATGGACAGGTTAATTATACTAGTTTTGTATAAAAGAGTCTTGGTAATCATCAATCTTTTTGGAAGAAAAGGAAGTGTTATGATGAATAAAGAAGAATTGAAACAGCTGGCTCTCCGAATCGGAAACGTACCTGCCCGCTACGAGAGTAATGTGGAAGAATACCGGGAAGATGAGGTTCTGTTTTGGTGGGAAGATAAGAATGATCCGGAAGCCGGCATCATGGTCGAATTAGACCGGGACGGAAAACTGAAATACTTATCCCGTCCGGCTTTCCAGACTGATCTGCCGGCTCTTTCGGAATCGGACATAAAAAAACGGATGCGGGCGTTTTTAGAAACCCATCGTCCTGGGGCATTGGCTGAGTTCGAATTGGAAAACAGCGGCTCCGCCAATGATGGCGATGTGAGATATTCCTATGTTCAGATGGCTGACGGTCTGCCGCTTCCGCTGACCGGGTTTTACATCGACCTGGCTGTGACAGGGGAAGTAACCGGCTTTTCTTACCATGGGAAGGCCGATGATCTGTTAAGACCGGAGACAATTGCGGACAAGCGGGAAGCATTGGCTCACTTTGTCAAACATATTGAAGCAGAGCTGTTGTTCACCGTCCTGCATCAGTCCGTCTATGTGCAGGGGGATGACAAGCCCCATCTCGTCTATCAAATCGTGTCTCCGACGCGGCCGATATCGGCCGACCTGAAGGAAGAGAATGCAGAATTAGACGAATATGAAGAGCTGGAAGACGACACGCGGCCGTATGTCCCGATTTCGCGCCCTGCACCTGAAGCGGAAAAGATGAGCATCAATGACATGATCGGGCTGCACGACGGTTTTTATAAAGAGAGGGAAAGCGACCTTGGAGAGGGCCGTATCGGCATTGCCTGGCGTCCTGAAAAAACAAAATCCGCACGGGAAGATAAAAGCTTTGAAAGTCTGTTTAAAGAACGGAATGAACACGTATTGAAAACAATGCATGATAAAGAATCGGGCCGGCTCACCGGGGCGATGTCATTTATAAAGGTTGAAGGCGAACCGGTGTTTTCCGAGGAAGAATGCCATCACATGGCCATCCGCTTTTTATTCGCCATGTTTCCGGAAGCGGATCAGTATTTCCGGGTTCAATATGATGAGCCGGATGATGAAGGAGAAAACGTGGGACTTACATATAAGGCTTGTTCGGGCGGCGTTGATTTGCGATTCGGAGAGGGGAGAATCTGTGTCAGCAAAAAGACGGGTCTTGTCACTTTTTATATGCCGCCGGAAATTGATCCGAAAGAGCTCCAGGAAATCGATCCCGTTCCTTCATTGACAATGGAAGAGGCGAAAGACGCGATCCGCCGGGCCATCAAAGCCGAGCTCGCTTGGGATCGTTGTTACGATGACGACAGCTGCGGAAAAGTGTACAGGCTCGTATACAAGCCGGTTTTCCCGCTGTTTATTGAGGCTCATACAGGGGAAGCGATCACGAGTTTAATAGGCTGAAGGTCATGGGCGTTCGTCCCGGGGCTTTCGCGGGGAATGTGACATTTGTATGAAAAAGAGCCGCTCTGAATACGGCTCTTTTCCCTCTTTGCTAAAAATAGACACATAAAAGGCACTTTCTTCCCTTTAAAAGGATAAGGACGTTTTTATATAATAAAAAACAGTTCTTTTTTATACACTCTTCTGAAAGGATGACCCCATTGCTGAAAGAACATCTGAGAAAAAAAGCGCTGGAAATCGGGAACATACCGCCGGACTATGAGCTTGAAATAGAAGATTATGATGAAAAACAAAAAACGAAAGCCTATTATATATGGAAAGATCGTAACCAGCCGGATAAAACGGTCACGATTGAGCTGGGCGACGACGGATCTTTGCTTACCTATTCACGCAACGACTGTCCGAGTTCAGACATGCAGCTGTCAGACGCCGAATTAAAGCTGACGGCTCTTCGGTTTGCGGCGAGACACCGCCCGCTTACTTTTATGAATTTCATCTTTCAGGCGAGGGAAGAACGCAATGGGTGCATCCGATTTATCTATACAAAAAAAGTGCTCGGCCGGCCGCTTCCCGATTCAGGTTTTTTCGTTGATGTAAGCAGGAGCGGCTTCGTCGTGCAGTTTATCTATTACGGGGATAAGGGTGAAGCGCCCGTCCCGGAAACATTCGTCGATCGGGAAAAAGTCGTCTCGCATTATATGAGTGTGCTGACATTCAGTCTCGTCTATGATGTGGTCAATTTTGAGAAAATACCGCGTCTCGTCTATGAACCGATTCTGCCGGCTTACAGCTATCCGGCCGGTGAAGATGATATCGTGCCGGATCAGCAGCTTTGCGAAGACAGGAATGAGCCGGCAAAACCGCTTCCCGCGTTTGAACATAAACGGGAAATCAGCCTGGATGAATTAATGGGGTTTACCGCGGATATGGTTCAGACGCGCCGGCGCGATCTCGGGGATGAGATCGGAACGACATGGCGGAAAGGGTCGGTTCCGGAACGGAAAGATTTGAGTATCGAAAGCTATTTTGAAAGCAGCAACAAAAATACAATGAAGATGAAAACGGACAAAAAGACAGGGAAAATGACAGCCTTTAAATCTTTTATTGAGCATCAGGGCCCGGCCTTTTATTCTGCGGAAGAGTGTGAGGCCGTCGCGCTTCAATTTTTATACAAGCTTTATCCGAGAGCGGACGAGTTTTTTAAAATGAACCCGCTGAAAACGGACGGAAGGGGCAGGTTCCGCTTCCATTTTTCCATATGGCATCAGGATATTCCGCTGCGGTTCGGCGCTGCGAGAATACTTGTCAGTCCCGTAACGGGGCTTGTGGAAGCTTACATGGCGCCTGACATTGACCCGGAGCAGCTGGAGAAGATCAATCCGGTGCCGGCCGTTACTCCCGAAGAAGCAAAGGCCGTTTTTTTATCCGATTTCCATCTGCGGCTGGAGTGGCAGCGCGATTTTACGCCGTCCGGCAATGAAGGATATAAGCTTGTGTACAGGCCTGTCTATCCTCCGTACATTGATGCGCAAAAGCGAAAAAAGAAAAGGTTTTATTAGCCAGGGATCATTTGTAAATGAGGATAATCTTTAAAGCCTCTCCAATCGCCTCCCCAATCAAAACCGAGCGTTTTGGCAATCGATACGACCTCAAGCCAATCGGGCGTGCCGTTTCGGTTTCCGTCGTACGTCATATCCCAAATCAGGCTTCCATCCTTTTTTTGCAGGGCGAAGTCGATCGCAAGGCCGTAATTGTGGTAAGATTCCCCGCCTTTTGCGTAGGTGACGATATTTCCTTTTTTTGAACGTCCTTGACGGTACAATTCGTTTTGTTCCTCAATTGATCTGAAACCCTCTGTGATAACGACGGTGATGCCTTTTTTCAGAGCGGCCGTCTGCAATAGCTCCGCATTCTGTTTCACGAGCGGATGAAGAGCGCTTGGAATGGCTCTGTCTTGTAATGCCGTCTGCGGCCTCAATTCTTTCTGCACATAGGAAAAACATAGGTCTGCGGAAAAGAAGAGGATCAAAAGCAGCGCAATTCTGACTGGTCGTTTCATGGTGAATTCTCTCTTTCTTTAATTGATTAAAATCTTTGTTTGCTCACTGCCATAAATTTGCTATGATAAAATATAACATAATTAGTAGCCGGAGGAAGGAGGCAAATCTATGAAATCCAAGATTCCATCTGAAGAAGTGGCCGTAAAGATGAATGAATGGTATAAGCTGATCCGCGCGTTTGAAGCCGATCAAGCTGAAGCGCTGAAGCGGGAGATTCAATATGAACTCGAAGATATGGAAGAGAACCAGGATTTATTGTTGTATTTTTCATTGATGGAATTTCGGCACCGCATCATGCTGGATAAATTAAAACCCATGAAAGACGGCGACTGCCAGCCTCCGTTCTCTGAAATGCTCACTGAGATTGAGATGAACCAGCAAAAGCTGACCGGCTTACTGGAATATTATTTTTACTATTTCAGGGGAATGTATGAATTTAAGCAGAAAAACTTCATCTCAGCGATTTCTCATTATAAGCGGGCTGAGGAAAAGCTTGAATATGTGGAAGATGACATAGAGAAAGCCGAGTTTCTGTATAAAATTTCTGAGGTGTACTATCATATCAAGCAGACTTTCTTTTCGATGAATTACGCGGGGCAGGCGCTTGATATTTACAAGAAATATGAATTATACGGAATGAGAAGGGTGCAGTGCAAATTTATCATTGCCGGAAATCTGATGGACGCCCAGCAGCATAAAAAAGCGCTGGAATACCTCGAATGCGCCTTGGAACACGCGGAGCGGCTTGATGATCAATATATGATTGCTGCGGCCTATTATAATATCGGGCACTGTATGTACAGTCTGGGTGACTTTTGCAAGGCGGCGGAGGATTTTGAACGGGCGGCTGCCGGATTTGAAGCACACAGCTTCCGGCAGGTCATCCAGGCTGTTTTTTCACTCACGCATATCTACTTTAAAACGGAAAAATACAGTGAAGCCGCCGCCAGCTGCGCGCGGGGCATGAGAAGTGCGGCGGAGTGGGAAGATGAGATCTATATGACAAAATTCCGTCTGATTAAAGAGCTTTATCAGGGGGAAGGCGGACAGGATTCGCTCAAAGAGTATTTTGACATCCTGGAATCAAAAGAGCTGTTGGCTGACACAGAGGAACTGCTTCAGGACGCGGCTCATTTCTTTCATAAACGGGAGAACTACAAAGCGGCATCTTATTTTTTCAGCAGGCTTGTCGGCGTGCAAAAAAGGCTGCAAATGAACAACTACGCATAATGAAAAAAAGAACGAGGGAGCTTCGGTTTCATCGTTCTTTTTATGATTCCTTTTGTTTTCAGCCGATTAAAACCGGGTACATGCTCTGTATTAACATCAGGGAGGAAATGAGACAATGTATCAGGATTTACAGGGAAAAACAGCGATTGTAACAGGTTCTTCGAAAGGAATCGGAAAAGCCATTGCCGAACGCTTCGGCAAGGAGCGGATGAATGTGGTTGTGAACTACCTCGGTGATTCCGCCGGAGCGGAAGAAGCGGCGGACATCATTGAGAAAGCGGGAGGCAGAGCCGTCACCGTAAAAGCCGATGTATCCTCAGAAGAAGGGATTCAGGCGCTGTTTAATGCCGCGCAGGAGCATTTCGGGGGCGTGGACGTGATGGTCAACAATTCCGGTTTTAACGGAGCCGAAGCGATGCCCCATGAAATGAGCCTGGAGGATTGGCAAAGGGTCATCGACGTCAACGTGACCGGCACCTTTTTGGGGGCGAAAGCGGCACTGAAACATATGCTCGAGCACGGCAAAAAAGGAACGGTCTTAAACATATCGAGCGTTCATCAGCAAATACCGCGTCCTGAAAACGTGCAGTACTCGGCATCCAAAGGCGGGATCAAAATGATGACGGAAACGATGGCGCTCAATTACGCAGACAAAGGCATCCGGGTGAATGCCATCGCTCCCGGCACGATCGCCACGGAGTCCAATAAGGATCTGGAAGATGAAACACATAAACAGGCCCAGCTGAAAAAAATTCCGATGAACGCCTTCGGAAAACCGGAAGAAGTCGCCGCGGCCGCCGCATGGATGGTGTCGGAAGAAGCGAGTTACGTAACCGGAACGACACTTTTCGTAGACGGAGGCATGACGCTTTATCCGTCCCAGCTGGAAAGATAAAAGAGGAGGGGAAACCTTCTCTTTTTTGTTTAGAGAAGGGTCATAAAGGAAATGGTTCTCTAAAAAACAGGAGGGCCGCAAGATGGCGAATGACTGGTGGAAAGACGCCGTTGTCTATCAAATCTATCCGCGAAGCTTCCAAGATACGAACGGCGACGGCATAGGCGACCTGCGGGGGATTATCGCGCGTCTCGATTATATAAAAGAGCTTGGCGCCGATGTGATATGGATCTGCCCGATTTACCCGTCGTCAAACGTCGATAACGGCTACGATGTGACGGATCATCAAGCGATTATGGAATCATACGGAACGATGGAGGACTTTCACGATCTGCTTACAGAATGCCGCAGCCGCGGATTAAAGCTTGTGATGGACTTCGTTTTAAATCATACATCCACGGAGCATCCTTGGTTCAAAGAGGCGGAAATGAATCCGGACAGCAAATACCGCGATTATTATATTTGGCGGCCGGGCACCGCGGAGGGCCCGCCGACCGATTGGGTGTCGGATTACGGACAATCCGTCTGGCAGTACGAAGAACATACGGGCGAATATTACCTGCATATGAACGCCGTTAAACAAGCCGATCTGAATTGGGAAAATCCCGAGGTTCGGCAATCAGTATACGAGATGATGAGATTTTGGCTCGATAAAGGCGTGGACGGATTGCGAATAGACCAGCTTCATCTTCTGTCAAAAAAAGAATACTTGCCGCCATATGAAGATTACATCGCCCGCCGGGCAGATCCGAAGCCTTTCCGGCCAAACGGAGCACGGATACATGATTACTTAAAAGAAATGACGAAAGAGGTATTTTCCAAATATGACGTGATGTCGGTCGGCGAGGCCGGATCAGTGACGCCTGAGGAGGGGCTGGTTTACACGGGAACCGATGAGCATGAACTGAATATGATTTTTCATTTTCAGCATATGGAGCTTGATCAAAAGCCGGGCCAAGAGCATTGGGATGTAAAACCGCTTGAGCTGTCCGATTTGAAGAAAGTGCTCACAGACTGGCAGGAAAAACTGGAACATCAAGGCTGGAATACGCTGTATTGGTGCAATCATGACCAGCCCCGGATCGTATCCCGCTTCGGAGACGAAGGCAAATACCGAAAGGCATCTGCCAAAATGCTTGCCGCCCTGCTTTATTTCATGAAAGGCACGACGTACATTTATCAGGGAGAAGAACTCGGCATGACAAACGCCCCGTTTGACAGAATAGAGGATTATCAAGATATTCAGACCGTCAATATGTATCATAAAAGGGTATTTGAAATGGGCCGCAACAGGGAAGAAGTCATGGCGTCCATTATGGCGAAAAGCCGGGACCATGCCCGTACACCGATGCAGTGGGACGGCAGCAAGAATGCCGGATTTACGGAGGGCGAACCGTGGCTGAAGGTCAATCCCAATTACAAAACCGTCAATGCGGCCGAGGCTCAGGATGATCCCGATTCTATATTGAACTTTTACAAAAAACTGATCCGCCTGCGAAAACAGTATGCTGATATCATAAAAGGCAGCTACACGCTGCTGTTTCCCGATGACCCGCAGCTGTTTGTGTATGAAAGACAGGCAAACGGACAAAAAATCATATCCATCAGCAACGTATCGAAAGAAGAAGCCGCCTTTTATTGGCCGGACGGCTCCGAATCTGAAAGGGCCGAGCTGCTTCTCAGCAACTATGAAAATAACGGCGGCGCGGAATCCCGCATCACGTTCCGCCCTTACGAAACAAGAGTTTATCTGCTTGCCTGATTCTGAGCGGCCTTCATCCGCTTAGCTGCTGTCCTCGTTTCTTTTGTAACGGGGGCGCTTCCTTTTGCTTTGGCGAGGCCGAATGCCGGCATATTGACATAGATGGATTCATAACCGCCGGCGGGAACTGTATATGTTTCATGGTATATACCGACCGCTTGAGATGCAGCAGCGCGCTGATAAAAATGCCGCCAAGCTTTCATATGTTTCTCTCCCCTGGCGTAAGAAATAAGGTCATCAAAAGAACGCCAATATTGGATCAGAGTAATACTTCGTAATGTCCAGGACATTTCCATAGAGAGGAAGCCAAGCTCCTTATTGGCATACAACTCTTTAATCATCGGCGTCATTGCCCGGACGATCGGAAGCCAGCGATATATAGAATGCCATTTGTTAATTCGAACACCGATAACAAAAACGACGGCTTCCTCATCAGAGCGGGCTGTTACCGGCGAAGCGGTGATCATCTGTTTTTTCATTTAAAGCTCAACTCCTTTTTTCAGTTTGCTGATGACGGCATCAGCCCACTCAATCGCGGCCGAAGTCACTCGTTTGCCGTAGTCAATGGTAAACAGCCTGTGCTCCATACCCTCCCGTTTTAAAAGAGACTGTTCGATTGTTTCATACAGTTCATATTTCATACGGAGCTGTTTTTTATAGAGCTCTATCATCCGGATATTTGAGGCAGTGTCTTGTTTATCGCTGAAAAAAAGTTTAAGCAGCAGTTCATTTTTTTCGGCCGCCGGCTGCTTGACCGGTTCGTTCAGCCAATCCTGCAGTGCGTCTTCTCCCTTTTGCGTGAGGTGATATTCTTTTTTGTCGGGACGGTCTTCTTGAACGGTTGTTGTCACTGTCAGCAATCCTTCTTCTGTAAGGCGTTTTAAATTAGGGTAAATCTGGCTGTAGCTGATGGTCCAAAAATGTTGCAGACTCCGATCCATCATTTGCTTTATCTCATAACCTGTATGACACCCTATTGTGATTAAACCGAGTAAGGCGTAATAAGTATCAGATCTCTTATTCAATCTTTCCACTCCTCCTTATATATCTAATTGATATATATCTATTGGATATAATAATAACGGAAATAGATATGCAGATCAATTCTTTTCAAAAATATCTTGCAAAACGTAATTACTTCGTTTTATTATGGTATAGGTAACAAATGAACGAGAAAGTACGCTTTGGAAATCGTCATCATTCTGATTTACAGAACAGGGGGAAACGGCTTGTTTAAAAAATGGAGCGGAATCATTGTCATTGCGGCATGCTTTTTAATTGCGGCGGGCTGTGGCAATTCATCTTCAAAAGGTTCGTCAGGTTCTTCGAAAAGCGGCAAACTGCACGTCGTGACGACCTTTTATCCTATGTACGAATTCACGAAACAAATTGTCAAAGACAAAGGCGATGTAGACATTCTCATCCCGTCTTCGGTCGAACCCCATGATTGGGAGCCGACGCCGAAGGATATCGCCGGCATTCAAAATGCCGATCTTTTCGTATACAACAGCGAATATATGGAGACATGGGTTCCTTCAGCGGAAAAAAGCATGAGCTCTGATCATGCGAAGTTTGTAAAGGCGTCGAAAGGAATTGACTTGCTCGAAGGTTCGGATGAAGAGGAAGAGGAACATGGACACGGCGGTCATGACCACAGCCGCAGCATGGACCCTCACGTGTGGCTCAGCCCGGTTCTTGCGCAAAAAGAGGTCAAAACCATTACGGCGCAGATCGTAAAACAGGACCCGAAGAATAAAGCATACTATGAGAAAAATAGTAAAGAATATATTGCAAAACTGCAGGATCTTGATAAACTATACCGTACAACATTAAATAAAGCGTCGAAAAAAGAATTGATCACACAGCACGCGGCATTCAGCTATCTCGCCAAAGAATACGGCTTAAAACAAGTCGCGATTGCAGGCCTTTCTCCTGAAGAAGAGCCGAGTGCGGCCAAACTGGCGGATCTCAAAACGTTTGCCAAAAAGCATGATGTGAAGATCATCTATTTTGAAGAAGTTGCATCGCCTAAAGTTGCAGATACACTTGCCGGTGAAATCGGCGCGAAAACGGAAGTGCTCAATACACTGGAAGGTTTAAGCCAAAAAGAACGGGATAAAGGCATCGGTTATATTGACATTATGGAGAAAAACCTTGATGCACTGAAAGATTCGCTATTGGTTAAATAACATAGTGTGCGCCGCGGGGTGCACACTATTTCTATGCGGGAAAGGAAGGTCAGCATGAATCTCGTTACATTACAGGATATTGTTTTTGGTTATTCGCATACACCGGTGCTTGACGGCGTGTCGCTGGAAATCAAAAGCGGCGAATTCGTCGGCATTACAGGACCGAACGGCGCGTCAAAATCGACGCTGATGAAAGTCATGCTCGGCATGCTCAGACCTTGGGAAGGAACGGCCGAGATCAGTAAAAAGAACGCAGCCGGAAAACGCCTGACAATCGGCTATGTTCCGCAGCAGATTTCTTCATTTAACGCAGGATTCCCAAGCACGGTTCTGGAGCTTGTGCAATCAGGCCGTTATACGAAAGGAAAATGGTTTAAACGATTGAACGAAACGGATCACCATGAGGTGGAAAACGCGCTGAAGATGGTGGAAATGTGGGATTTCCGCCACCGGAAAATCGGCGATTTATCCGGCGGACAGAAGCAGAAAATCTGCATTGCGAGAATGCTTGCGAGCAATCCGGATCTGCTGATGCTTGATGAGCCGACAACCGCGGTTGATTATGAAAGCAGACAGGGTTTCTACGAATTTATGCACCATCAGGTGAAAAATCACAACCGCACCGTCGTCATGGTGACACACGAACAAAACGAAGTACAGCAGTATCTGGATAAAGTTATACGGCTTGAGAGGGGGGAAAAAGGCGGATGGAAATGTTTGACTTGGAATTCATGCGACGAGCTTTTCTAGCGGGAAGCATGATCGGAATTATGGCGCCGATATTAGGCGTATATCTCGTGCTGAGAAGACAGGCGCTGATGGCGGATACGCTGTCTCATATTTCATTGTCGGGCGTGGCCATCGGTTTTTTTCTCAGTACCAATATTACGGCGGCGAGCATCGTTGTCGTCACGATCGGAGCGATCGGCATTGAATATATGCGGCGGGCGTACCGTACATATTCCGAGGTATCTATCGCAATCTTAATGGCGGCCGGGCTGTCGTTTGCGATGTTTCTGATCAGCCTGTCAAAAGGCGGCGCGTCGATGAGCATCGATCAATATTTATTTGGATCGCTTGTCACGGTCAGCCAGCAGCAAGTCTATATTATCGGCGTAATTACCCTGCTGATCCTGCTTTATTTCATTATATTAAACAGACCGCTCTATCTGCTTACCTTTGACGAGGCGACGGCGAAGACATCAGGCATTAACACAAACCTGCTGTCAATGTCATTCAGCATCGTGACGGGGCTGGCGATTTCGGTCATTATTCCGATTATCGGCGTGCTGCTCGTTTCCGCGCTCCTCGTACTGCCCGCGGCTTTTGCAATCCGTATCGCCAAAGGGTTTAAATGGGTGTTTGCGGCAGCCATTATTATTTCTCTTTTCAGTGTGTTCATGGGGCTGACGTCTTCGTACCAGCTCGGAACGCCTCCGGGGCCGTCAATCACTTTACTGTTAATCATTCTGCTTCTGCTCGGGTTTACGCTGCAGGGGATTTGGAATGCGTTTAAAAAAGGAAAAGAACGAAAAAACCGCCGTTAAGCGGTGCAGCAGTCTCATCTGCTGCTCCGTTTGACGGCTTTTTTTTACAGAAATATATCAGCAAGACGCTCATATGACTCTTTTTTTGCTTCGAAATCAAAGACGTTGCACAGCACCATCATCTCTTTTGTCTGATACCGCTCGGAAAGTTCAAGCAGACGGCGTTTCACTGCGGCAGGAGAGCCGATCACCATCCGCTTCCTGTTTTCTTCTATCTGTTTACGGTCCTCCGGCGAATACGGATAAGCCTTCGCTTCCTCCACACTCGGCACGCGGCTGTCGGCGCCTTTTCCGACACGAAGAAGCCATAAATCCTGGCTTAAGGCGAGTTCTTCCGCTTTCTCATCCGTAGCCGCGCATATGACGAAAATGGCACAGAGCGAGGCGGGAGCGGAAAAATGGGCGGAGGCCCGGAAATGGTCCCGATAGATCTGAAAAGCTTTTTCCCCGCGTTCCGGATTAATGAAATGGCCGAAGACATAGCCCGCACCTTGAAGAGCGGCGCGTCTGGCGCTGTTTTCCCCGAGGCCGAGCACCCAAAGCTGCGGGGCTGTTTCAATCAAAGGCGCTATTTTTATTCCTGCATAAGCATGGTCCGAGGGAACCGAATCTGTCAGAAAGGATGATAAATCCTGAAGCTGCCTGTTGAACTCGGTCATGCTTTTCTTTACCCCGTCTGTGAGGGCGAGCCGGATTTTCGTTGTACCGCCCGGCGAGCGTCCGACCCCAAGGTCAATCCGGTTCGGGTGCAGCGCCTCAAGCTGACGGAAAGTTTCCGCGACTTTATAGGGGCTGTACTGCGGCAGCAGCACGCCGCCTGATCCGACACGGATGGACGTTGTGGCTGCGGCGGTATGAGCGATCATAATTTCCGGCGAAACGCTTGCGAGCCCTCTTGTGCCGTGATGCTCGGCAAACCAGTACCGCTTATAGCCCCATCCTTCGCTGAGGCGGGCGAGCTCCGCTGAATGGCGGAGTGTCTCGTGCGGCCCGTTTCCTTTGGATACGGGCGCCTGATCAAGTATGCTTAAATCAATCACTCGTCTGCCCCTTTCCTGACATGTATTGATACAAGGATAGGAAAAATGTTCAGTCTTCGTCAATTTCTTTGTTTTCTCTATTCTCTCCGGAAAGAAGGAGAATATAGGAAGTAATTTTTCGCCGTTTTTCGCCAAAAATTCTTATGTTTTATGAAACTTTGATATAATAAAAGACGTATATCTTAATAAACACCGGGATTCTTGTCCCGGAATTTAGTAAAAATGCGCACTTGCGGCGTGCTTAGCGGCACCCTTACAGAATAGGAGTGAATCATATGGCGATCTCTTTACAAAAAGGACAGCGGATTGATTTAACAAAAGGAAAAGCCGGTCTGTCAAAACTGCTGGTCGGACTCGGCTGGGACCCTGTATCATCCGGGGGCTTTTTCGGAAAGCTGTTCGGCGGAGGCGGTGCCAATATCGACTGTGACGCTTCCGTACTGATGCTTGAAAATGATAAAATGACAGACAGTAAAAACGTCATCTATTTCGGCAATCTGAAAAGCCGATGCGGCGGTGTCGTACACACGGGTGACAACCTGACGGGAGAAGGCGACGGCGATGATGAACAAATTCTCATCGATTTGGCGAAAGTCCCCGCTCAGATTAATAAACTTGTGTTTGTCGTCAATATTTACGACTGCGTCAGACGAAAACAGGACTTCGGCATGATTCAAAACGCGTTCATCCGCGTCGTTGATCAGGCTAACCGCGAAGAACTGGTGACTTACAATTTAAGAGATAACTATTCAGGCAGAACGAGCCTGATCGCGGCTGAAATCTACCGCCAGGACGGCGAGTGGAAATTCGCCGCAGTAGGAGAAGGCACAAACGATACAAAAATCGGCGATATCGTTAACCGATACGCCTAAACGATAAAAAGGAGAGTGCACACATGGCAATTTCATTGGCAAAAGGACAAAAAGTAGATTTGACTAAAACAAATCCGGGTCTTTCTAAAGTCGTTGTCGGCCTTGGCTGGGATACAAACAAATACGACGGCGGACATGATTTTGATTTAGATTCCAGCGTCTTTCTATTAAATGAAGCAGGAAAATGCGCGTCGCCCGATGATTTCATTTTCTATAATCAGCTTGAAGGCGGAAACGGCTCTGTCGCACATTCAGGCGACAACCTGACAGGCCAGGGCGAAGGCGATGACGAAAGCGTAAGAGTCAACCTGAGCGCGGTGCCCGCGGCTATTGACAAAATTTCATTCGTCATCACGATTCATGAAGCGGAAGCGCGCGGCCAAAACTTCGGACAAGTTTCCAACGCGTTCGTGCGCATTGTCAATGAAGAGACAAATGAGGAGCTGATCCGCTATGATCTGGCTGAAGATTTCTCAATTGAAACAGCCATTATCGCAGGGGAGCTTTACAGACATAACGGCGAATGGAAATTTTCCGCGATCGGCTCAGGCTACCAAGGCGGACTGGCCCGTATTGCGACAGATTACGGCCTGCAAATCGGCTGAACCATATCAAACACAGAAGGGAGAGACGGCACATGGCTATTCAATTGGCGAAAGGACAGCGTGTTGATCTGACAAAAACGAACCCCGGCCTTACAAAAGCGGTGATCGGCTTAGGGTGGGATACGAACAAGTACTCCGGAGGGCATGACTTTGACCTTGACGCGTCGGCTTTTCTTGTCGATGCCCATGACAACTGTGTAAATGATCTTGATTTTGTTTTCTACAATAACCTGGAACACCCAAGCGGGGGCGTCATCCATACGGGAGACAACCGGACGGGCGAGGGCGAGGGAGACGATGAACAAATTATCGTCGACTTCTCAAAAATACCCGCAAATATCGAAAAGATCGGCATCACCGTCACGATTCATGATGCGGAAGCGCGCGGCCAAAATTTCGGACAAGTTTCGAACGCGTTCGTGCGCGTCGTCGATGAAAACAGCCAGAATGAACTGCTTCGTTTCGATTTAGGAGAAGACTTCTCGATTGAAACGGCGGTTGTCGTTTGTGAGCTTTACCGCCATGGGGCTGAGTGGAAGTTTAACGCCATCGGCAGCGGGTTTTCCGGCGGTCTGGCATCACTTTGCCGGAATTACGGCTTGCAGGTGTAAGCAGGAAATTACCGTTTTACTAAATAGGAGGAAAAAACTTGGATTTTCTACATCATATTATGTCGACCTACGCTTCCTTTTTTGATTGGAAAATGTGGGGTGAGGTGCTGACTGACCCTGTATCATGGGGGCTGATCGGTTCCTTGGTTCTGCTGGAAGGGCTGCTGTCGGCCGACAATGCGTTAGTGCTTGCGGTGATGGTAAGGCATCTGCCTGAAAAACAGCGGAAGAAAGCATTAACATACGGATTGTTCGGGGCATATATTTTCCGTTTTATCTTTATCGGGATCGGAATGCTGCTCATTAAGTTCTGGTGGATTAAAGTGCTTGGCGCGCTGTACCTGGCTTGGCTCGTCATTAAGCATTTCTGGATCGGAGAAGGTGATGACGATACGGAAGGCATGAAGAAAAATTCATGGATGGTCCGTACGTTCGGAATTTTCTGGGCCACTGTCGTTTCAGTTGAGTTAATGGATTTGGCCTTCTCTGTTGACAGCATTCTGGCCGCGTTTGCGGTATCGGAAAAAGTGTGGGTGCTCTTGATCGGCGGTATGCTTGGCATTCTCATGATGCGTACAGTCGCAAAAGTATTCCTTGTTTTAATTGATAAAATCCCTGAGCTTGAAAATACGGCTTTTGTGCTGATCGGGATTATCGCCGTGAAAATGGCGGCGAGCGCCTTTGATTATGAAATGCCGCACGTGGTGTTCTTCGGAATCATCATCGCTGCGTTTGTGGTAACGTTTATTATCCACTATTTCAACAAACAAAAGCAGGTTCAGGAGCAAACGGCTGCATCTAAAGAAGAATAAAACAAAAAAGGAGGGAGAGTTCATTTCCTTCCTTTTTTGTACCGATCATGAAGAGAAAGGAGGAAAATGATGAGGCAGGAAGAATTGGTGATCCGAAAGGCAGAGCCGGAAAACGATGACTGGGAAACGTTTCTGCTGCGGCCGCTGCCGGAACGTCCCGGTTACGAGCGGGAAAACGGGCTGGCGTTTACCCGGCTTGCCGTCCGGATTTTGGGCACTCCTTATGATGAGACGGAGTATTACAATAAGCTTTTCGAGCTGTCTTCTCATGAAAACATCCATGTGTTAAGCGAGACGCTGGATAAGACCATCGCGCCTGAAACGTTTCAGGCGCTCCAGCACATCCATTCGGTCAATCAAAAAGAGAAAGGGCTTTCGGTTTCCAGATTTGTCGCGTTTCTCGATGGGGGCAGGCTGCTTGCCAAACACGCTGATCCGCTTATGCACCGCCGGCTGAGAACCGCGTTTATGACGCTTTTGGAAACCTTTGCGGACCGGCATGAAAATGGGCTGAATCATCCCGATTTCCGGCGTGTGCTCTTGGATGTGTCAAAGTTTTCGCTGAACCACCTGAATCCATGGCTCGAACAAGCCGATATAGAGCGTGAGATGCCGAAGGTGGTGTGGTATGGAGACGCTACCAAAAGCCAGCTTTATTTTCTCTATTATCTCATGCTGATCGGCTGTGACGTCCTATTGTTTCATCCGGCTGCGGAAGATCCGTTCAGCTTGATTGATCCGGATGAGGAACTCAGCTTTGTGATAAAGCTCCCCGCAACAGGCGGCCTTGAGCCATTCCCGAAAGAAAAGCCGGACAGAACGTCCACGACGGCCTACCGGTCAACGAAAGAAATTGAGCATGTGCTGAACCATGAGGAATCTATGATGTATAAGCCTTGGCAGTTCAGGGATCATACCCCGCAGTCCGTGACATTAAAAACGACGTATGATGAGTTATTTCTCATTGCGAAGGAGCGGGCGTTTATCCGGCCGCAATTTAAAGCGGACAGGGAGCGGGTGGCCGTTCCGAACCTTTTTGCGAAAGTGATGGGGGTTTCCAAAGATACGAAAGAATATTGGAATAGACTCCATACCGCCGCAGACTATCAGGAGACACACATGATCCGCAGTTTTCCGTTTACGGAAGAGCTGAAAGCCAACTACCAGTATCACTACAGTCAGGTTTTGAACGAAGAAGGAGCGATTGACGCGGACAGGCTGAAAAGAAGCAACATCTGGCAGTACAAGCATCTCCCGTCAGGCGTGCAGAACGCCATCGCCAATGTGATTTCTGACATGTGCAGAAACCCAGGGCTGAAGGCTTTGCCCGGGGAGCAGGCAAGGGATGCCGCAATCTATTTGTTCCGCCAGGCGACGAACCTGCCCGCTTCGCTGCTGCAATTGATTCAGACGTTTGATTACGCCCAAACCGTTCCGAAACTCGTTTTATATCATACGGAACAAAATGGCGAACTCACACGTTCTGACGCCGCCGCTCTGTTGTTTTTAAATAAATTCGGCGTCGATATCATCTTGTATAATCCGCCGGGGCATCAAGACATTGAGCATTATATTGAAGAAAGCCAATTTGATGTCCATTGGCTGGAGGACATGGTATTTCGGCAGGAATATAAGGAGCCGTCACTCGTAAGAAAGCTGTTTAGAACCATTACGCAAAAGCAGGGAGAGTAAATAAACATGACAGAAAATCAAAATCCGCTTGTTCTTGATAAAAATGAAGAGATTTCTGAACAAAAAGCAGATGACATCAGGGTGCAGCTGCGCCAAGACCCTGAGGTGCAGCGCATTTCACAGCAGATTGACGTGAAAAACCAAATGGAGCTGCTTGAGTACGGAAAAGAACCGGCAGTTGAAATCTCGAAGTTCTCCGACCGCATCTTAAATATGATGAAAACAACAAGTGTCACGGATTCAGGCACAATGCTGACGCAGCTCGGAAAAATCATGGACCGTTTTGACAAAAATGATTTCGATGAACCAAAAGGATTTCTCGCTAAAATGTTCAAACGCGGCAACAGCATGATTGAAAAGATTTTTCAAAAGTACCGCACCCTGGGCGGAGAAATTGAAAAAATCCACGTCGAAATTTCAAAATACAAAGATGAAATGGCAAAGACGAACCATACGCTGGAAGAGATGTATGAAAACAACATTAACTACTACATGGAGCTTGAAAAGTATGTCGTTGCCGGGCAGATGAAGCTTGAGGAAATGCAGGCGCTCATTCCTTCTTATGAAGAAAAAGCGGCAGGCGGAAACCAGCTTGCGCAAATGCAGCTTGATACGCTGCGTGACGGGCTTCAGGCGCTTGAGGAACGTGTCTATGATTTAGATATGGCGCGGATGGTGGCGCTGCAAACGGCGCCGCAGATCCGCCTCCTTCAGCGCGGAAATACGAAGCTCATCGGGAAAATCAATTCCGCTTTCGTCATTACGATTCCGATTTTCAAAAACGGCATCATTCAGGCTGTCACAGTCAAACGGCAAAAGCTTGTGGCTGATTCAATGAGCGAGCTGGACCGCCGCACGAATGAAATGCTGAAGCGAAACGCTGAAAATATCTCAAACCAAAGCGTGGAAATTGCCCGTATGGCAGGCCGTCCGAGCATTGACATTGAGACGATTGAAACGTCTTGGAATACGATTGTCAGCGGTATGCAGGAAACGAAACAGATCGAGGAAGAGAACAGACGTATCAGAGAAGACGGAGCGAAACGAATTCAACAGCTTCAGGATAATATTAAAAACGCAGTCTTAAAGAATTAACACACACCCCGCTTGCTTACGGCAAGCGGGATTTTTTTGCGAAAAAAGATAATGACAATGTGTAAAGACAGGTGTAAACTTATACGGTAATCATTTTCGATTTGAGGTGCTGCTTATGAACAAACAACCTGCCGTCACTCCGCGAAAACTTCTGGCGATTGCCGGAATGGGCTGGCTGTTTGATGCGATGGATGTCGGAATTTTATCGTTTATTATCGCCGCGCTTCACACTGATTGGAATTTAACACCCGATCAAATGAAATGGATCGGGAGCGTCAATTCCATCGGTATGGCAGCGGGCGCCTTTGTATTCGGAATGCTGGCCGACAGGATCGGCCGGAAAAAAGTGTTTATGATCACGCTGTTATTCTTTTCTGTCGGAAGCGGCATATCCGCTTTCGCAACGGGATTGACGGTTTTTCTCATATTGCGTTTTCTGATCGGAATGGGGCTTGGAGGGGAACTGCCTGTCGCCTCAACGCTCGTGTCAGAAGCGTCCGCTCCCGAAAAGCGGGGACGGATCATCGTGCTGCTTGAGAGCTTTTGGGCCGCGGGCTGGCTTCTTGCGGCGGTGATTTCCTACTTTGTCATACCGTCATTCGGCTGGCAGGCCGCGCTGCTCTTAACGGCGCTGGCCGCATTTTATGCGCTGTACTTGCGGAGAAGCCTTCCGGAATCACCGGCGCATCAGGCATTGCCGCAGAAAAAAAGCATACGCGGGCAGGCGGGAAGTGTCTGGACGAAACCGTATATCCGGCCGACGGTGCTGCTGTCTGTCGTTTGGTTCTGCGTCGTCTTTTCATATTACGGCATGTTTTTATGGCTGCCGAGCGTGATGCTGATGAAAGGCTACAGCATGATTGAGAGCTTCGAATACGTCCTTCTGATGACACTTGCCCAGCTTCCCGGATATTTCTCTGCGGCGTGGCTGATCGAAAAAGCGGGGCGGAAGACCATCTTAGTCATCTATTTGCTCGGAACGGCGGGCAGCGCTTATTTCTTCGGTGCCGCGGATTCGTTGGCCATGCTGCTCACAGCGGGCATGCTGCTGTCCTTCTTCAATCTCGGCGCATGGGGCGTGCTTTACGCCTATACACCGGAGCAGTATCCTGCGGCGATCCGTGCGACCGGTTCCGGCACAACGGCGGCCGTCGGCAGAATCGGCGGCATTTTCGGTCCGCTTCTCGTCGGATCGCTTGCAGCCCGGAACGTTTCGTTTACAGTGATTTTCGCCGTCTTTTGTGCGGCCATCCTGATTGCCGTCATCACCATTATTATTCTCGGAAAAGAAACGAAACAGACAGAGCTTGCGCAATGAGCACCCTTTTGGGGTGCTTTTTTTAGTGAGCGGTCTGTTGACAGACCTATATTTTTCCTTAAATATTCCTTATTTTTAGGAGGGGAAAACTTCTTTTTTCAGGACAATGTCGCGAAAAAATTCTTGTTTTTGTAAAAAAAGGATAGGAAATCAGTTTGCAGCACATTCGATGGAAACGTTCTCAAGCCTGATAAAAGCCCGGTTTCCTTTATAATTTATCCTCAATAAGGAGGATTAGAGAGTATTTAGAAGCATACCAGAGGAAAATAAGACACAGGGATGTTTTTAAAGTAATGATACAAAATAAAAAGGGATTATGATGTTTGTTTGACTTATTACAAACGTGTTACGGTATTAAAGATTGCTTATTATGGAGGGAAAATATGAATTTGGATGAGAAACCAATTAAGATAAAAGTCGAAAATGTATCTAAGGTTTTCGGAAAACAGACAAAAAAAGCCATTCAGATGCTGTCCAGCGGAAAAAACAAAAAAGAGATCCTGAAAGCAACCGGATCAACCGTTGGTGTCAATCAAGCAAACTTTGATGTATATGATGGGGAGATATTTGTCATCATGGGTCTATCGGGGAGCGGTAAATCAACTTTAGTTCGGCTGTTAAACCGGCTTATTGAACCGACTGCCGGGAATATTTATATTGATGGTGACATGATAACAAATATGTCAAAAGACCAGCTCCGGGAAGTGCGCCGGAAAAAAATCAGCATGGTCTTTCAAAAATTTGCACTGTTTCCGCACAGAACGATTCTTGAAAATACGGAATACGGCCTGGAGCTTCAAGGCGTCGACAAAAAAGAGCGTGAGCAAAAAGCGCTTGATTCGCTTAAACTTGTCGGTCTTGAAGGCTTTGAACACCAATTCCCAGATCAGCTCAGCGGAGGAATGCAGCAGCGTGTCGGACTTGCCCGCGCATTGACGAATGATCCTGACATTCTTCTGATGGATGAAGCTTTCAGTGCGCTTGATCCGCTGATCCGCAAAGACATGCAGGATGAGCTTTTAGACCTTCATGACTCTGTCGGCAAGACGATCATCTTCATCACGCATGATCTTGATGAAGCATTGCGCATCGGCGACAGAATCGTGCTGATGAAAGACGGTAACATCGTTCAGATCGGGACGCCTGAAGAAATTCTGATGAGCCCGTCCAATGAATACGTTGAGAAATTCGTTGAGGACGTTGATTTATCCAAAGTTCTGACAGCGGGCCACATCATGAAGCGCGCTGAAACCGTGCGGATTGACAAAGGGCCTCGTGTAGCGCTGCAGCTCATGAAGAATCTCGGTATTTCTTCTATTTACGCCGTTGATAAACAGAAACAGCTTCTCGGCGTCATTCACGCGGCGGATGCGAAAAAAGCGGTGGAATCCGACTTATCGCTTCAGGATATTTTAAATACTGAATTTACGACTGTGCACGAAAGCACATACTTGACGGAAATTTTCGATGTCGTGTCTGATGCGAATATTCCGATCGCCGTCACGGACGATAAGGACCGCATGAAAGGCATTGTCGTAAAAGGCGCATTAATCGGCGCGCTTTCAGGAAATAACGATTATATAAATGTTGAAGATTCTGCTGAACAAGCTCAGGATTCTTCTGTTCAGGGGGTGAAGTAAATGGACAGATTGCCTAGAATTCCGTTAGCAGATATCGTTGACCGGTTTGTTGACTGGCTTACCATGACGTTCGGAGGTTTCTTTGACGGAATCTCAAACGGTTTGGCCGCTTTCGTAAACGCGATTGTGAGCGGTTTGGGTTTCATCCCGTCTATTTTATTGACTGTTATTTTTGCAGCTCTCGCTTGGTGGATCAGTACGAGAGGAATTGCACTCTTTACGTTAATCGGATTCCTTGTTATTGATTATTTGGGCTATTGGTCGCCGATGCTGCAAACGTTGGCGCTTGTCGTCACATCTGTTTTGATTTCCATTATTATCGGGGTTCCGATCGGCATATGGGCGTCTCAGAAAGAAACGGTCCGCCGCATTGTTACACCGATTCTGGATTTAATGCAGACCATGCCGGCTTTCGTATATCTGCTGCCTGCAATTTTCTTCTTTAATATCGGGGTTGTGCCAGGCGTCGTGGCATCTGTTATTTTCGCGATGCCTCCGACGATTCGCATGACGGTTCTCGGTATTAAACAAGTTCCGGCTGATTTGATCGAAGCGACGGAAGCATTCGGTTCAACGACGTCTCAGCGTCTGTTCAAGGTACAGCTTCCGCTTGCCACAAAAACAATTCTTGCCGGTATTAACCAAAGCATCATGCTTGCTTTATCAATGGTCGTTATCGCGGCCATGGTCGGTGCGCCGGGCCTCGGTTCTGAAGTATACAGCGCCGTGACACAGTTGAAAACCGGTGTCGGAGTGGAAGCGGGTATCGCGATCGTCATCGTAGCGATTACACTCGACCGTATCACGCAAAACATTAAAGTGAAGAAGAAGAGCAGGGGGAATGCCTGATGCTTAAGAAAATCATCGGTGTCGGCGTTACCGCTGCGCTGGCTCTTTCTTTGGCTGCCTGCGGTTCGCAGACTGATGGTAAGGCAACGGCTGCGGACCAGGTGAACAAAACCATTATCGGTATTGATCCGGGATCGGGAATCATGGCCCTGACGGATGAGGCCGTGAAGGATTACGGATTGAAAGACTGGAATGTCGTCACGGCGTCAAGTGCTGCCATGACGGCGACATTGAAGAAATCATATGACCGGAAAAAGCCGATCATCGTAACGGGCTGGACGCCGCACTGGATGTTCTCCAGATACAAGCTGAAGTTCCTTGATGATCCGAAAAAAACGTACGGAACTGCCGAGCAGATTCATACAATTACAAGAACCGGCTTCAGTAAGGAACAGCCTAACGCGGCCAAAGTTCTCAGCCAGTTCAAATGGACGCAGGACGATATGGGAGAAGTCATGATTGCCGTTGAGGAAGGCGAAAAGCCGGCCAAAGCCGCAGCTGAATATGTGAAAAAACACAAAGACCAAGTGGCTCAATGGACAAAAGGCGCCCATAAAGTTAAAGGGGATAAAATCAACCTGGCTTATGTGGCGTGGGACAGTGAAATCGCAAGTACGAATGTAATCGGGAAAGTATTTCAAGACCTCGGCTATGACGTGAAGCTGACGCAAGTGGAGGCGGGACCGATGTGGACTGCGATTGCGACAGGCAGCGCGGATGCGTCATTGTCTGCTTGGCTTCCGAATACCCATAAGGCATATGCGTCTAAATATAAAGGCAAATATGAAGATGTAGGAACGAGTCTGACAGGCGTCAAGATGGGTCTGGTCGTTCCTCAGTATATGAAAAACGTCAATTCAATTGAAGATTTGAAGAAATAACGAAGAAAAGCAGCCCTGTAACGGGCTGCTTTTTTTATGCTTTAAACGATTTGAGGACGGCGGCCGTTAATATCTCAACGCCAGTAAAGATGGCGCTTCGGTCAAATGTCATTTGGGGATGGTGAAGCCCCGGCTGCAGACCGCATCCTAGGCCGAGCATCGTCGTTTTTAAGTTCGGCACCTTTAACCCGTAAAAGTGAAAATCCTCTCCTCCGGTTGTCACAAGAGGTTCATCCACATGTTCTTCTCCGAGAATGCCGCTTATCGCAGATGCCATGATGGCTTCCGCCTCTTTGTTTCGCTCGGCTGCCGGGAGGCTGTGTTCTTTTTGCAGTTCGATTTTTGCGCCGAATGCGGCAGCCGCCGCCTCACAGGCTCTTTCGGTTTCGGCGGTTAATTTCTCCATGGCGGCATTGGTTTGTGCGCGGAGATCAAGGCTGAACGATGCTTTTCCCGGAATGATATTGGAACTCTCACCGCCTGCCTGAAGCTTTGTCATCTTCACGGAATGCGGGATGCCGGGATCAAGATGAATGAAGCTGAGTTTTTGGACGAGAAGAGCGGCGATTTCGATACTGTTAAGGCCGAGATGCGGTCTCGCGCCGTGGGCTTCTTCTCCGATAATCAGGCCTTCTATATGCTGGCTTGAGCCATGCAGAATGGACGGTGCGCATCGGCCGTTTGCCGTTTCCTGTACGGGGCGCACGTGCACGCCGTATAAGAAGTCAACATCATCCAGTACGCCTTTTTCAATCATTTTCAGCGCTCCGCCGCCTTTTTCTTCAGCCGGCTGAAAAATAAAGCGGATGGTGCCCTTCGGAAGTTTCGGCTGACTCTTTAAAAGCATCATCGTGCCGAGCGCCATCGTCATATGTGAATCATGTCCGCATGAATGGTTCGCCTGAAAGACACCGTCCACTTCCTGCCACAGCGCGTCAATATCCGCCCGGACAGCCACAACGGGCGAGCCTTCTCCGATTTCGCCGACAACACCGGTACAATCATCAAACGTGCGGGTCCGGCAGCCGGCCTCTTTCAGTTTTTCAGTCAGATATTCAGTTGTTTGATATTCTTTCCAGCTTACTTCGGGATTAGCGTGCAGGTGGTCAAAAATATCCATAATGACTTGCTTTTCATGCGCTGTGAGTCTGTTCATGCCGTAAGTCCTCCTTCAAAAGCTGTCTGTTTTTTATTTTTGATATTGAAAACAGGCAATCGGTCTGTATATAATATAGCACATATCTGTATTTTCTGAATAGTTTATAAATTTAAAGCGGGATGGTGATGTTATGGCTGTGCCGAAGGCCGAACCTGTATTGAAAAAGAAGAAATTGTTTGTGATGCCTGATGCTTATGTGCTGCTGTTCATTGTCGCTTTACTATGCGCGATAGCGTCGTACATCGTTCCCGCGGGGGAATTTGACAGGGTGACAAAGGGCAGTGTGACGTCCGCCGTCCCGGGAAGCTATCATTCTTTAGACCAGTCTCCTGTCAGCCCGATCGCTTTTTTTACCGCGATTCAGGAAGGGATGACAAGTTCTGCGCCGATTATTTTTTTAATCCTGTTTACGGGCGGCACCATTGCGATTTTGGAGAAAACGGGCGCCATCAATGGATTGATCAGTAATGTCATCAGTACGTTCCGCACAAAACAGCTGCTGTTTATTGCGATTGTCGGATCTCTATTTTCGATCCTCGGCACAACCGGCATCGTCGTTAATTCCGTGATCGGTTTTATTCCGATCGGCCTGATCGTCGCCCGCTCGCTGAAATGGGACGCCGTGGCCGGAGCGGCCGTCATTTATATCGGCTGCTATGCCGGGTTTAACGCGACGATTTTATCACCTTCACCGCTCGGGTTATCACAAAGCATCGCGGAGCTGCCGCTGTTTTCCGGTATCGGCCTGCGGATTGCCGTCTACATTTGTTTTCTGTTATCATCTATTTTATATATTTATCGGTATACGAGAAAACTCAGAAAAGCAAAGGACGCCAGTCTGCTGGGGAACGATTGGTTTCCGGCGGCAGGTTCATTCCCGCAGGTTTCTGAGCCGGAGGACAAGCATGTCCCGTTTACCGTCCGCCATAAATTGATTCTGGCTGTTGCGGCTTTGTCGCTTGCCGGCTTTTTATACGGCGCGCTTACTCTTGGCTGGTCTGATTCAGAGATGGCCGCCGTGTTCATTTTTATCTCAATCGTGTCAGGCCTGATTGCGGGAATGGCGGCAAATGATATCGCAAAAACGTTTATTACAGGCTGTCAGGGGCTCGTTTACGGTGCGCTGATCGTCGGAATGGCGAGAAGCATTTCCGTTATCCTGGAACATGGAAAGCTGCTTGATACGGTAGTCAATGGACTAGCGTCACTGCTGCACGGTTTCAGCCCGATGGCAGGCGCCATCGGAATGTATATTTCCAGCGCCCTGCTTCATTTTCTGATTTCATCGGGCTCAGGGGAGGCGGTCGTATTTATTCCGATCTTGGCGCCGCTTGCCGATCTGATGGGCATCACGAGACAGGTCGCGGTTGAAGCGGTCATGCTCGGAGAAGGCGTCGTAAACTGTGTCAATCCGACTTCCGGCGTGCTGATGGCCGTACTGGCTGCCAGCGGCATTCCGTACGTAAAGTGGCTTCGCTTCATGATTCCGCTGGCGCTGATTTGGTTTGTCATCGGTCTCGTGTTTATCTGCATAGGCGTCCTGATCAATTGGGGTCCTTATTAACATTTTTGTCAATGATATTTCGGTTTATCATTATGAATCGGCAAGATATAATGGGAGTTGTAAGCCATTCTTAATAGTACGGGAGGAAGTCATGAATCAGCGTCGGAACGGACTTTCAAACGTGAATGGAAAGAGTGAGAGTGTGAAAGAGAAAGAACGAATGATTTGGTCAGAAGTCGGAATGCTTGTGGGCACACTGTCTTTGCTTGACATCATCGTACGCGGACTTGTTCTGAACTGTCCGTTTAGGGAATGGGCCGGTAGCTTGGCGGTTTTCTTCATTATAATTGTTTATTATTGCATTAGGGCGGGAGCGTCGGGAATGCTCATGCCGAGAATAGACACCAAAGAAGAACTGCAAAAGCGGGTGAAGCAGCAGCGGATAGATTCAATTGCGGTCACTTTTGCGGTAGCGGCGATTACGATGTACGACAGGGGGTTTCCCCATACATTCTTTGCTTGGCTGAAAATGATCTTTCTTTTTATCGTCTGCGGAGGCATTCTGTTTCTGCTTCGGTATGTCATTGTGAAGCTGTCTTACAGAAGAGCGATAAAAGAAATAAAAAAGAAATCATCTTGACAGGTGGTTTCTTTTTTTGTTTGAAAGCGGGAAGTCTTTTTAATTGATAGGAATATAGATTTGAATTCACTCTGCCACGTTGCTTTGATAGAGAGTGTGTGATAAGTTGAAATGTAAGCGTTAACAGAATTCTCCAGTCTTCACAACAGTTGAAAGGAGCTGAAGAAAGAGTAAGAGGAATTTTTGACTCCGCAGTCAGTCTTCAAAAATCAAATAAGGAGTGTCAAAAATGTTTGAAAAACGATTCAAAACCTCTTTACTGCCGTTATTCGCCGGATTTTTATTGCTGTTTCATTTGGTTTTGTCAGGCCCGGCGGCTGCAAACGCTGAAACTGCAAACAAATCGAATAAGGTGACCGCGTCATCGGTCAAAAACGGGACCATCCTTCATGCATGGAATTGGTCGTTCAATACGTTAACACAAAATATGAAAGATATTCGTGATGCGGGCTATGCAGCCATTCAGACGTCTCCGATTAACCAAGTAAAGGAAGGGAACCAAGGAGATAAAAGCATGAGGAACTGGTACTGGCTGTATCAGCCGACATCGTACCAAATCGGCAACCGTTACTTAGGCACTGAACAAGAATTTAAGGACATGTGTGCAGCCGCGGAAAAATATGGTGTAAAAGTCATTGTTGATGCGGTTATCAACCATACCACCAGCGATTATGGTGCGATTTCTGACGAGATTAAGCGTATTCCAAACTGGACCCATGGAAACACACAAATTAAAAATTGGTCGGATCGATGGGACGTCACTCAAAATTCATTGCTTGGGCTGTATGATTGGAATACACAGAATACTGAGGTGCAGGCCTATCTGAAACGTTTCTTGGAAAGAGCATTGAATGACGGAGCAGACGGGTTCCGCTATGATGCCGCCAAGCATATAGAGCTTCCGGATGACGGGAATTACGGCAGCCAATTTTGGCCGAATATCACAAATACATCGGCGGAGTTCCAATACGGAGAAATCCTGCAAGACAGCGCGTCCAGAGATACTGCTTATGCGAATTATATGAATGTGACGGCTTCTAACTACGGGCATTCCATCAGATCCGCTTTAAAGAACCGTAATCTGAGTGTGTCGAATTTCTCCCATTATGCATCTGACGTGTCTGCGGACAAGTTAGTCACATGGGTGGAATCACATGATACGTATGCCAATGATGATGAAGAGTCCACATGGATGAGTGATGACGATATTCGTTTAGGCTGGGCAGTGATTGGTTCCCGCTCAGGAAGCACGCCTCTTTTCTTTTCCAGACCTGAGGGCGGAGGAAATGGTGTAAGATTTCCCGGAAAAAGTCAAATAGGAGATCGCGGGAGCGCCTTATTTAAAGATCAGGCGATCACTGCGGTCAATACATTTCACAATGTAATGGCCGGGCAGCCTGAGGAACTCTCGAATCCGAATGGGAACAACCAAATCTTTATGAATCAGCGCGGCTCAAAAGGCGTTGTGCTGGCAAATGCAGGATCGTCTTCTGTCACCATCAATACTTCAGCGAAATTACCTGACGGCAGGTATGATAATAGGGCCGGCGCCGGTTCATTTCAAGTAGCGAACGGCAAACTGACAGGTACGATCAATGCCAGATCGGCGGCTGTTCTTTATCCTGATGATATTGGAAATGCGCCTCATGTCTTTCTTGAGAATTACCAAACGGGGGCAGTCCATTCTTTCAATGATCAGCTGACGGTCACCCTGCGTGCAAATGCGAAAACAACAAAAGCCGTTTACCAAATCAATAATGGGCAGCAGACAGCATTTAAGGATGGAGACCGACTAACGATCGGGAAAGGAGATCCAATCGGCACGACTTACAACATTAAATTAACCGGAACGAACGGCGAGGGTGCAGCGAGAACCCAAGAATACACGTTTGTTAAAAAAGACCCGTCCCAAACCAACATCATTGGCTATCAAAATCCGGACCATTGGGGCCAGGTAAATGCTTATATTTACAAACATGATGGAGGCAGGGCCATAGAATTAACCGGATTGTGGCCGGGGAAAGCCATGACTAAGAATGCAGATGGAATGTACACGCTGACGCTGCCTGAGAATGCGGATACGGCCAACGCCAAAGTGATTTTTAACAATGGCAGCGCCCAAGTGCCCGGACAGAACCAGCCCGGCTTTGATTATGTGCAGAATGGTTTGTATAACAATTCTGGTTTGAATGGTTATCTTCCGCAATAATGGATAGGGCTATCATCACATCAGCGTGCCGGAAAACCCCCGCTTCTGGGAAAGGGACAGCGCGTCTTCAATCACGCTGAAAATGTGACAACATCCTAAAACGGTTCCGTTTTAGGATGTTGTCAACAATCCGGAAACCATCACCGATATTTTTTTGTCCAAAAATCAAACTTTTCTCTTGCAAAAGTTTGTGAAGTATTGCACAATATAAATGTGAAATACTTCACAAGATAAAAACAGACACCACGAAACACTGGAGGATGAGCATACATGATGAACGAACGAGTGAACAAAGTAGCATTAATCGGAGCAGGTTTTGTTGGAAGCAGTTATGCATTTGCGTTAATTAACCAAGGGATCACAGATGAGCTTGTGATCATTGATGTAAATAGAGAAAAAGCCATGGGAGATGTCATGGATTTAAATCACGGAAAGGCATTTGCGCCTCATCCGGTCAAAACGTCTTACGGCACATATGAGGATTGCAAGGATGCCGATATCGTGTGCATCTGTGCAGGGGCCAATCAAAAACCGGGCGAAACGAGACTTGAGCTGGTCGAAAAAAATCTCGCCATTTTTAAAAGCATTGTCGGTGAAGTAATGGCAAGCGGATTTGACGGCATCTTCCTCGTTGCCACAAACCCGGTCGACATTCTCACTTATGCGACATGGACATTCAGCGGGCTGCCGAAAGAACGCGTCATCGGCAGCGGCACGACACTGGATTCTGCGCGATTCCGTTATATGCTGAGTGAATACTTCGGAGCCGCTCCGCAAAACGTACACGCCCACATTATCGGCGAGCACGGCGATACCGAGCTTCCTGTATGGAGTCACGCCAATATCGGCGGAGTGCCGGTGCAGCAATTGCTGGAGAAAAATACAGCTTACAAGCAGGACGAGCTGGATCAGATTGTTGACGATGTGAAAAACGCGGCCTACCATATTATCGAGAAAAAAGGCGCGACATATTACGGAGTGGCGATGAGCCTCGCCCGTATCACAAAAGCGATTTTGCGTAATGAAAACAGCATTTTAACCGTCAGCACATATCTGGACGGCCAATACGGTGTAAACGACGTCTTTATCGGCGTTCCGGCCGTCGTCAATCGGAACGGCATTGCAGGTGTGACGGAACTTGAGCTGAATGAAACAGAACAGGCTCAATTCAGCCGCAGCGCAAACGTGCTGAAAGATATTCTCGCTCCGCATTTCGCAGAGTAAACAAAAAAGCAGTACATGACAAACGCCATGTACTGCTTTTTTTAATTCGCTTTTTTCGCCATTTCCTGAGAGGTTTTTACTCTCGCTTTTCCCATAAACAAAATGGTAACGGCCGCAATGACGATCGGCGCCAGCGCAAGCGTAAATACATATGTGATGCTTTGCGACATGGCGTCAATAATGCGATCCAGAATGTGCGGCGGAATATGAGCGCGCGTGCCGGCCTGGAAAATCTCCTGCGGATTTCCGATGTTCTGCATCGCACCGCCCGCTCCTTTCATGCCGCTGAATGAATCTGTGAGCTTGTTGGTAAACACATTCGTCTGGATGGTTCCGAAAATCGTCACACCGAGCGTCATACCGAATGATCTCAAAAACGAGTTTGTTGAGTTGGCGCTTCCGCGGTAACGCGGCTCCAGATCGTTCATGGACGCAGCCGGCAGCAGTGAGAAATTGAAGCCGACGCCGAATCCGGAGATCAGCATGAATACCGTCAGCATCGTACGCGCCGTATCCGGTGTCATATTGGAAAGCAGCAGCATTCCGATAAAGAAAGCGACCACGGAAATCAGCATTAAAGTGCGGAACCGCACTTTCGTCTGGAAAATTCCGCCGATCATACTTCCGATAACAGAGCCGATCATCATCGGCGTCAAAATAAAGCCTGCGCTTGTCGCGGTGCTTCCGTACACAGCCTGAACGAAGATCGGGATAAACACCGCTAAAATGACGAACGTGGCTCCGTAAAGGAACGCCAGAATCTGTGCCGTGGCAAATAAACGGTTTTTAAACATCCAAAATGAGATAATCGGTTCTTCCGCTTTTCTTTCCACAATAAAAAAGGCGATAAAGAACACGGCGAACACAGCGAACAGACCGATGATCTGCACGGAGTTCCAATCATATGTTTTTCCGCCGAGCTCAAGAGCGAACATCAGACCGACAATGGAAACCACCAGCGTGATTGCGCCGGCCCAGTCGATTTTCTGTTTCTTGTGTTCAAGGGATTCTTTATAATAACGAAGAATGAAAAACAATGATAAAATACCGATCGGCACGTTGATGTAAAACACCCAGTGCCAGCTGATGGAGTCGGTAATGAGCGCGCCTAAAAGCGGCCCGAGAACGCTGGACAGGCCGAAAACGGCACCGAACATGCCCGACATTTTTCCGCGTTTTTCCGGCGGAAATAAATCAAAAATGATCGTGAAGGCGATCGGCATCAGCGCGCCTCCGCCGATTCCCTGAATGACGCGGTAAATAATGAGCTGATCCATTGTTTGGGCGATTCCGCATAACGCGGATCCGATTAAGAAAAGAATAAGACCGAATAAAAAGAAGCGTTTCCGTCCGTACATATCGGACAGTTTTCCGTAAATCGGCATACCGGCCATAACGGCTACCATGTATGATGCCGTCACCCACGCGAACTTATCGAAACTTCCGAGGTCCGCCACGATATTTCCCATCGCAGTGGCAACGATTGTATTATCCATAGCCGACATTAAAATGCCCAGCAAAAGACCGATGACGACAAACTTCGTCGAGGCGTCCTTCGCGGCTGTTTGTTCCATGCTTTTTCCTCCCATACTTACTTTTGATCATTAAATTTGCTATGATCATATTAGATTTGCCGAAAATTATCTTGATCGTCAAGATAAATTGATTTTATAGGGAGGCCTGTCAGTTGTCAACAAGAAATACCAGAAGCGAGACGGAGGAAACCGCGATACAGTTATTCCGAAAGATGGCCACAAGGACGATCCTTTTTCATCAGGCGGCCGCTCAATCTCTCGGTCTGTTTCCGACCGATTTAAAATCAGCTGATATCTTAAATGAAGCAGGCCCGATGACCGCAGGCGAGCTTGGGAAAAAAACCGGTCTCAGCACAGGTTCGGTAACGGCGCTCATTGACCGGCTCGAAAAAGCGGGATATGTCATGAGGAAAAAAGACCCCGAAGACAAACGTCGGGTGATTATCGTGCCGCTGACAGCCGGAAAGGCGAATGTGAAGCAATTGTTTAGCTCCTTATCCCAGTCCACGATCAGCCTTTGCCGGCAATATAAAGAAGAAGAACTGCGGCTGATATTCGATTTTTTAGGAAAAGCGACGGACATGATGGAAGACGAGCTTGAGAAATTAAAATAATATATCATAGCACGGCCCATTCATGAATAACTTGTACAAGTTGCATGAATGAGGGGGAAGCCAATGAACATCTTTTTAAGCTACATCGTTCTCGGGCTGTCATTGTCAGCACCTGTCGGACCGGTCAATGCGGCGCAAATTGACAAAGGCATCAAAAACGGCTTTTGGCATGCATGGATTTTCGGTCTTGGCGCCATGGCCGCGGACGGGCTGTATATGATTCTGATCTATTTCGGGCTGTCTCAATTTTTGACCGCTCCTTTTGTAAAAACGTTTTTGTGGCTCTTCGGTTTTTTCGTGCTGACCTATACGGGAGTCGAAACGTTAAAAAATATCAGGGAAGCCATGAATGTCAGAAGCGGAAAAGGAAAACCGGCTTTTTACAAAACATTCGGCGCGGGATTTTTTATTTCTCTTTCCAATCCGCTGAGCATTTTATTCTGGCTCGGCATATACGGCAGCATTCTCGCCAAAACCGCTGAATCCTTCGATGCAAATCAGCTTTTGATTTACAGCTCCGGCATTCTTCTCGGCATTTTGATCTGGGATTTTTGCATGGCGGTCGCTGCGAGCACTTTCAGAAATCTTCTTCATGAAACAGCGCTTCGCTGGCTGACGGGAGCGGCGGGTGTGTCTTTGATCGTTTTCGGATTTTATTTCGGCTGGCAGGGGATTCAAATGCTCATCTCATAAATAGAAGGACTGTCACCCATCGCCTGTCTCCATCATAACGTATCCTGACGATACTGGAGGTGGGCTGATGGCAAGCGAGCTGTACACAAAAAGTTGCCTTGAGGAAAAGTTGTTGGATATGCCAAATTGGCAGAGAGTCGCTTTTGAGCTTCTATCAGAAAAAGTAGGTGATAAAGCGGACGCGTTTCCGTGCATTCCGGGACGTCAGGGATTTTTGACAGATCAGCTCCGGATATCTTTTGCGGGTGATCCCCGCGAAGAGGGAACCCCGGAGGAAGTGGGGATGCTGCTGTCCGAGTACGGAAAGATCTCAAGGGATACCGGAAGATACGCGTCGCTGCTTGTGATTTTTGATACGCCTGAGGATTTAGCTGAGCATTATTCCGTTGAGGCGTATGAAGAGCTGTTCTGGTCTTTTTTAAACCGGCTGAGCGGCTGCGACCCGAATGACTGGCCGGAAGACATGCCGGAAGACCCTGAACATTATAAATGGGAGTTCTGCTTTGACGGCGAGCCGTATTTTATTCTGTGCGCGACGCCTGCGCATGAAGCGAGACAAAGCAGAAGCTTCCCGTTTTTTATGCTGGCGTTTCAGCCGAGATGGGTTTTCGAAGGATTAAATGATTCAACCGCGTTCGGACGAAACATGAGCCGGCTGATCAGAAAACGCTTAGAGGCGTATGATGAAGCCCCTCTTCATCCCCGATTGGGGTGGTACGGAGGAAAAGACAATTTAGAATGGAAGCAATATTTCCTCCGTGATGATGAGACGCAAGTGTCAAAGTGTCCCTTTTCTTATTTGAAGAGACTGTTTAAACCGACGAAATAAGCTATGATCCGGCAGGGCTGTGTCCCTGCTTTTTTTGTACGATCCATGTCACGATCGCAATGACGGCGAGAAAACAAAGGCTGACCAGAAAACCGGGCCGGCTCGATTTCTCAAACAGCGTCCCGGAGACGGCCGCGACAATCAGCACAAGGGCGATAACAATCTGTACGGTTCCCATCTTTGTCGTTTCAAGCAGTTTCTTGCCCGAGAACAAAATGAACAGCCACGTATAAAGAAGCATCAGGCCCGCCGCGGTTGTCATGTGTTCATATATATTTTTCGGCAGCACCAATGACAGGATGATGGAGACGATGAGTCCGGCAAACGTCAATCCGAGCGCAGGCCAGCAGATTTTTTTGTTTTCCTTTAATCTGAAGCATTTCGGCGCATCCCCGTCATCGGCCATTGTACAAAGCAATGTCGTCACGGCAAACAGCGAGGCGACGAGCGTGGAAAATCCCGCAATAATAAAAATCCCGTTAAATATATCAAGAATGATATCTAAATGAAAACCCTTCAGCGATGTAATAAACGGGCTGTCCTGTTCGGTGAATTTGCCCAGCGGCACTAACAGCAGCGCCAGGCCGAGAGAAATGACGTAAATCACCGCAAGAACGGCAAGCATCAGCCGGCCTGATTTTGAGGCTTCCTCCGGCTTTTTCAAATGCACGGTCATCAGCCCCAAGACTTCAATTCCTCCGAAGGCGTAAAACGCATAAATCAATCCGGTCCATAACCCCATCGCTCCGTGCGGGAACAAATCCTTTGATTCGTTCGGCACCTGCACATCCGGTTTATGAGAAAATATACCGCACAGCGCCAATATGGCGATGACGATAAACATAACAATCGCCGCCGTCTTGACAACAGCGAGCACATTTTCCGTTTTTTGAAAAACGGACAGCCCCGTAAATATAATCAAGAGACCGAGCACCGCATAGATGGAGGCGAAAATCCACAGCGGCACATTCGGAAACCAATGCTTCGTAAACAGCGAGATCGCTGTCAGCTGGCTTCCAGTGATCAGCATCTCGGACGACCAGTACACCCATCCGTTGCTGAAACCGGCCCAAGTGCCGAAAGCCTTTCTCGCATAAGCGCAAAAAGACCCCTTTTCGGGCTGTTTGGCCGAAAGCTTCGCGAGCTGCTCAAAGACAAAATAGGTGCCAAGCCCGGCAATAAGAAATGAGATCAGCGCGGAATATCCGCTTTTGACAATAGCGATGCTGGACCCGAGAAAAAAGCCCGTCCCGATTGTGCAGCCGACGCCGATTAAGGAGAGCTGCCACCAAGCGAGATTCCCTTTAGGCTGGTCCTGTGATTTACCCATGAAGTTCAACCCCTTTATCAAAGCTTAGATTGCAGCCGTCAGAAGGGGAATATACATCCAATAAATTGCTTTACATGAAACAAACGGCCGAAGTTCATAATAGAAGAAAAAAAGGAGCAGTCTGATGACACAGCAATTTATTGTACCGCCGAAAAAAGGGCTCGGCCTGAAGGTTCACAAAGGGCAGATTATAAAAGTAGTCGATGTGGAAGGACAGCAGGTGGCTGACTTCACGGCTTATCATGCCAAGGACTTTTATGAACATCTTGATCAGGGCGCGACGATTGATGCCAACCAGTCCATTCATGTAAAAACGGGTGATCATATTTATTCGAATTTATACAAGCCGATGCTGACGCTGATTGAGGATACAGTCGGCAAGCATGACCTGCTGCTTCCCGCCTGCCGTCCGGATATGAACAGGCTTTTATACGGAAAGCATAAAGACGAGCTCCAGGATACGTGCTATGACAATATGAGCGGGGCGCTTGAACCGTTCGGGGTGCCGCGGCCGCATATGCATTACCCATTTGCCATCTTTATGAACACGGTGCTCGATGAGAAGGGGAACTTATCAGTCGAAACGCCTCTTTCTGACGCGGGTGATTATGTACGGCTCCGTGCGGAAATGGATCTCGTCGTCGCGTTTTCATCCTGTCCGATTGAAAAAGGAAAATGCAACGGAGACAGCATCACGGCGCTGCGGGTGGAAATCAGCTGATCCCGGTGTATTTGATTCACTTAAAATCTGCACCTGTGCTATATTTAACAGAGAGTCGTACATAGTGGCATGATTCATTTTCAGCATGAACGGGAAATGGATCATAAAGAAACAATGCAGGAGGAGTGATTGGGATGAGCATCCAGAAACAAATTATGAATGATCTCCATGTAAAGCCCTCAATTGATCCGAAACAAGAAATTGAGGACAGAGTGAACTTTCTGAAACAATATTTGAAAAAAACAGGTGCCAAAGGCTTTGTGCTCGGCATCAGCGGGGGGCAGGATTCCACGCTTGCGGGACGCCTCGCCCAATTGGCGGCTGAAAGCATCAGAGAAGAAGGCGGAAACGCTGAATTTATCGCCGTCCGCCTTCCGCACGGCACACAGCAGGATGAGGATGACGCCCAATTGGCGCTCAAATTCATTAAACCTGATAAATCATGGACATTTGATATTAAGTCCGCTGTCAGCGCGTTCGCTGATCAGTATAAGAAAGACACGGGCGATCAGCTGTCTGACTTTAACAAAGGAAATGTAAAGGCCAGAATGAGAATGATCGCTCAATATGCCATCGGCGGACAAGAGGGGCTGCTTGTCATCGGAACCGACCATGCGGCCGAGGCGGTGACCGGTTTCTTCACGAAATACGGTGACGGCGGAGCTGATCTGCTGCCGCTGACCGGATTAACGAAACGCCAGGGCAGACGTTTATTAGAAGAGCTCGGCGCGCCGGAACGCCTGTATTTGAAATTACCGACGGCCGATCTGCTTGATGAAAAACCGCAGCAGACTGATGAGACCGAACTCGGCATCACATACAATGACATTGATGATTATTTAGAAGGCAAGGACGTTTCTTCCGAAGTGATTGAGGCGCTGGAAAAACGCTACCTCACTACAGAGCATAAGCGCCAGGTGCCGGCATCGATGTTTGATGATTGGTGGAAATAGAATGAAAAAAACCTCCCTTTTGAAAGGGAGGTTTTTTGTTTATCTCATTTTTATTTATCTACACTTTCATAAATCCCTACCCAATACCCTTTGCTGCTGTCGTAGTATTTGCTTTTGAAAATCCATTTTGTCCCATCTAAAACGAAAGAAGCAGCGAAGTTGCCGTTAGGGCTTTGAACGAGTTTGATGGCATTAATGCCGGCATCTGCTTTCGTTGAGATTGGGCTATTTTCCGCGGATGCGGATGCTGTTGGTGATGCGGCAAAGGCAGGAGCGGCAGACATCAGTAAGGCAAGAGACAGCGCAGAACCGGTTAACACTTTTTTGAATTTCATTTCGAGCACTCCCTTTTCAAATGAAATGTGTTACAGTGTTAATAATTAGATTATTATCCATAAAATTCCTTCTGCATTTCTAAAATTTTTTTCTTAACCTTCAGAGGGGCTTTTTATTTATTGATCCATTTGCATGGATCAGGGACATGTTTTCAAAACGTTTTTTTATTTGATACGGATATGATTCAGCTTCACCATCAATCTGTCGGTGAATCTTCGAAGGCTTCCTCTCGAATCAGGCTCAAGAGGCAGATTTGCTTGGGCAGCGATCGTTTCTGCGACCTGCTGAATAGACATTTGGTCTGTATGGAGATGTTCTGTGAAGAGGCTATCAGACAGGCTGTTGATGCAGCGGTCGATTTGTTTTGCGGCCCAGGAGTTTTTTCCTTCCGCTCTGGTGCGCAGGCGTTTCAGCAATGTTTCCTTTGAAGCCAGCAGGGTAAAGTGGTGAATGGTCCGGCCATCCTGTCTCAGCCTGCTGATAATGTCATGGAAGTATTGATCGTTCGTAATGGTCATGGGCACAATGATGATGCCCTGATATGTATCTGACAAATAGGAAAGCATGCTGTAATTGAATTCCCGCCACAGAGGGTAGCTTTGAAAGTCATCTTCAGCGATATCCGGCGGTATCATCGAACGCATCGCAAACCCCATCTTTTCAGGATCATATATGTAAGACGGTTTCAGTCTTCTGTGCAGTTCAAACGCTGTTTGTGTTTTTCCGGAACCGAAAGCCCCATTTATCCAAATGATCATCATGATATCCCCCTTTTTCTATATGATACAAAAAAAGACCCTTCGATCGAAGAGTCAGCGGGAAAAAACAGACGTATATTCGCGGAGCGATTCCTTTATATGCGTAAAGGCATGTTCCCCAAAATACTCAAGAGAAACAAAACCGTCATATTGTCTGTTCATCAGCTCTTTTAAAAATGCTTTTTGATCGAGATCTCCTTGAAAAATCGGAGTTGGCTTGCTGAGATACCAGTTGTCAAAATTCCAGTGATAGTTTTTCAGATGAATGTGGCTGACGGTATGATACAGTTTTTCCAAAGCGGACATTTGGTCAACGTGATTGACGTGTAGGTTGGAGCCGTCAAAAATGGTGCGGACCCGCGGATGTCCGACATCCTCCAAAAATGCCAGCGCCGCCTCCGGTGTATCCGCGTACGTATCGTAATGAATCTCAAGCCCGATATCGACTTCATAGTCATCTGAGAGCCGTGCCGCCTGCTGAAATTGATCAACCGCACGTTGCCACTTTTCCGGTGACGTCCGGTGCGAAGGAAGATTGCCGGCAAAGACTCTGATCAAGGGACTGTGCAGCTGTCGTGCCGCGCTTAATGCCCTTTGAACATCCTTTAACGCCTGCCTTTCATCCTGAGTGGCGAAGTCAGTGTACAAACTGACGGCAGGCACCCCGATGCCTACCTCCTGAAGCTGCTGATAAAGCCTGTCGAGCGGGCCGATTTCCTCTATATATTGTTTAGCGTGTCCGTACCACAGTTCGATTCCCTCAAAGGAGTGCTCCTTCGCGAAAGAAATGATGTCGAAAATATGCTTTTTCTTAAATCCTGTCGTGCAAAAACTCAGTTTCATCGATAATCCTCCCGTAACTGTCTATCATATGTGTACTTTTTCCCCGGGTGCGATACGGATAAACAGGTGAAAAGGGCAGACACTTTTTTATAAGCGGGGTGTGTCTGCATCAGGTCAGTGCGGCACACAAATTGTTTAACGCTTTTTTGCGTCAAAGTATTAAATAATTAACCGAAGTGTTGTACAATTAATTTCATTCGAGTAAGGGGGGAGAAGCCATTGAAAAAAGAAACGGAGCTGAGGGCCTTCAGTCCCGTCCGCAATAAACCGACTCGCGCTCGTTATGTGATATTGGTTCTTTTGTTTTTTATCACTGCGATTAATTATATAGACCGAGCCAGTGTATCTATTGTCGGCCCATCCATTCAACATTCGCTGAACCTAAGCCCCGCGCTTTTGGGCATCGTTTTTTCTGCGTTCAGCTGGACCTATACGGGGATGCAGATTCCAGGCGGGCTCATTTTGGATAAATTCGGGTCAAAACGGACATACGGAATTTCTTTATTTGTGTGGTCGGTTTTTACCGGAGTACAAGCTTTTGCGACAAGTTTCGGGTTTCTATTCGGCTGCCGCCTGCTCATCGGCATAGCTGAATCGCCGGCGTTTCCGGCAAACAACCGGATTGTCACGACATGGTTTCCAAGGCGGGAACGCGCCTTTGCGACGGGTGTTTATACGGCGGGGGAATATGTCGGGCTGGCGTTTGCCACACCGGTTTTATTCTGGGTGTTAACGGCATTTGACTGGCGCGCCGTATTTATTTCCTCAGGGGTGCTCGGAATTGTTTTCTCCATTTTCTGGTTTAAAATGTATCACGAGCCGAACGGGTATCGGAAAGTGAATCGTGAGGAGCTTGATTATATTAAAGAAGGCGGCGGACTGACTGAGGTGTCTGATTCAGCCGGCGGGATATCGTGGGCGGATTTCGTCCAGCTGCTAAAATACCGCAAGCTTGTCGGATTGTATATCGGCCAATTCGCCGTAGCCTCCACGCTGTTCTTCTTTTTGACATGGTTTCCGACTTATCTGGCGGAGGCAAAGCACATGGCTTTCTTAAAAGTCGGCTTTGCCGCATCAATCCCGTATATCGCCGCTTTTTTCGGCGTATTGTTCGGCGGATTTTGGTCTGACGGCATGATGAAACGGGGGGTGTCGGTGAACGTTGCCCGGAAAACGCCCGTCATCCTCGGTCTTCTGCTGACAGGCTCCATCGTGCTTGCGAATGTTACGGATTCTGCTCCCGCGGTTTTGACGATCTTATCCATTGCTTCTTTTGCGCAGGGCATGTCCAATATATCCTGGACGATGCTGAGTGAGGTCGCGCCAAGCGAAACAATCGGATTGGCAGGGGGCGTCTTTAGCTTTTTCGCCAATATGGCCGGTATTATCACCCCGCTTCTCATCGGGTTTATCGTTTCTGCGACCGGTTCATATAACGGAGCGATTCTGTTTGTCGGCGCTGTCGCATTTATCGGGGCATTTTCTTATATTTTCATTGTCGGAAAGGTGGAACGCATTAAGCTCCGATAGAAAGAAAAACTCATCTCTTCTTATAAAGGATGGGTTTTCTTTCATTGCATTATCTCTATATTTCAATATTGAGTTATCATATAATAAACATAACTTTTTCATTTCTTAGGAGGATTTCGCCGAAGATGAACGCAAAACGTGCCATTCCCGTAAGAGAAAGAAATATCGTACTGATCGGATTCATGGGTGTCGGAAAGACAACAATCGGCCAGCTGGTCGCTAAGAAACTATACAGAGACTTTATTGATATTGATTTGCAGATTGAGAAAGATTTCAATATGTCCATCCCTGAAATGTTTGAGCAGAAGGGTGAAGCCTTTTTCCGTCAGACCGAAAAGGATTATATATTAGATATTTGCCGTAATACGAAATTCAAGATCGTGTCGCTTGGGGGCGGTTCGTTTAAACAAGAGGAAATCAGACAGTGCTGCCTTGAAAACTGCCTCGTGCTCCATCTTGATTTATCATGGGAGAATTGGAAGCAGCGGGCTGACCTGCTGATTGAAAGCCGTCCCGTTCTGCATAACCGTTCCATGGATGAAATGCAGCAGCTCTTTAACGAGCGCCAAAGCATCTATGATAAACATAATTCAAAAGTGGCGACGGATAATCTGGAACCAGAAGAAATCGCCGATTATATCGTAGAAACGTTAAAAATCGGCTGGGACCTGTATCAGCCGATGTAAAAAGAGCCGTGACGCTGTGAGCGCACGGCTTTTTTGTTTTTAAACAAACGTTTATTAAAATGTTTAGAAAATGAGTGTAAAATCGTGTTAAGATAGAGTCAGAAAATTAAATCTTATAAAACAAAGGAGAATAATCGGATATGCAATTATACGACTTGCCGCTCGACCAACTGCAAACCTATAAACCAAATAAAACCGCTCCTCATGACTTTTCGGATTTTTGGGCATCATCATTACATGAGCTTGCAAAGGAAGAGGCAAAGCCTGAATTGACGGCTGAAAGCTACCCGGCTGACGGCGTGAAAGTATTCCGGCTGACATACCGAAGCTTCGGCAAGGCGGAAATTGAGGGATGGTACGCCATTCCCGACCGGCAAGGACCGCATCCGGCCATCGTGAAATATCACGGCTATAATGCGAGCTATGACGGGGATATACATGACATCGTAAATTGGGCGCTTCACGGATATGCCGCGTTCGGCATGCTTGTCCGCGGCCAGCACAGCAGCACAGATACAAGCGTCTCACCGCACGGACACGTTCCCGGCTGGATGACGAAAGGGATTTTAGATAAAGATACATATTATTACCGCGGCGTGTACTTAGACGCCGTCCGGGCTTTGGAAGTCATCAGCGGCTTTGATGAAGTTGATGAAACGAGGATCGCCGTCATCGGCGGGAGCCAGGGAGGCGGACTTTCAATCGCCGCGGCGGCACTATCTGACATTCCGAGAGCGGTTGCGGCCGATTATCCTTATTTAAGCAATTTTGAGCGGGCCATTGATGTCGCTCTTGATGAGCCGTATCTTGAGATTAACTCCTTTTTCAGAAAGAACGGCAGCCCTGAAACGGAGAAGGCCGCGATGAATACACTGGCCTATTTTGATATCATGAATCTGGCGGACCGCGTAAAAGTTCCGGTGCTCATGTCCATCGGGCTGATTGACCGTGTGACCCCGCCGTCGACGGTATTTGCCGCGTACAATCATCTGGAAACGGAAAAAGAATTGAAGGTTTACCGGTATTTCGGACATGAATACATACCTTCTTTCCATACGGAAAAGCTGGCCTTTCTGAAAGCGCATCTGAAAGGCTGACGACAGCGAAAAGCCCAAGTACTTGGGCTTTTTTCAGGAATGATCACGGAAAAGGACGGATACAGATGAAACAAAGGATCATCGAAGAATTAAAACGAATTGAAGCACAGCACGGCGTCAAGGTGCTTTACGCCGTAGAATCAGGGAGCCGCGCATGGGGGTTTCCGTCAAGCGACAGCGACTACGATGTGCGGTTTCTCTATGTGCCGAAAAAAGAATGGTACTTTTCGATCGAACCGCATAGGGATGTCATAGAAGAGCCGATTCATGACATGCTTGACATCAGCGGCTGGGAACTGAGAAAAGCGCTTAGGCTTTTTAAAAAATCAAATCCGCCTCTTTTGGAATGGCTCTCTTCTGAGATGATCTATTATGAAGCTTTCTCAGCGGCTGAAAAGCTTCGAAAACTGAAAATCCGCGCCTTTTCGCCTGAAGCCGGCATCTATCATTATCTCAATATGGCAAAACGGAATGAAAAAACGGAATTGCGGGGCAGTGAAGTAAAGATTAAAAAGTATTTTTATGTTCTGCGTCCTCTCCTTGCCTGCAGATGGATTGAAACGTTCGGCTCCGTACCGCCGATGTCATTTCCCGTACTGGCCGATGCCTTATTGACGGATGAAGCGCTCATTTCTGAAATCAATACACTGCTTACAAGGAAAAAAAGCGGTCAGGAGCTGGCTCCGGAACCCAGAAATACGATCATTCATGCATTTATAGAAGAAGAAATAGAACGCATCGGGCACTATGTCAAAACGATCAAAACGCCGAAACCTGACATAACGGAGGAACTGAATCGGCTATTGATTCAGACCGTCGAAGAGGCGTGGGGGGAAAAAGGCGGAAATTGACGATTGCCGTCATTTCCGTCCGCCTTTTTTCGGCATAATCCGCCTGCTATCTAAGAAGCTGATTGTGGTAAAACCACAAAAATTTATCAGAATCTTTGTATTTTTAGAATATTGTGAGAGGATGTTTTGTCCATTTACAATAGACTCATACAAATACTTCTTAGATTGCGGGGTGTTAAGGTTGGAAGTGATTACAAGAGATTTTTTCTTATTTTTATCCAAGAGCAGCTTTCTCAATAAGATGGCGCGAAGCTGGGGAAGCCGTGTGGCAGCCGGCAAAATCATCGGAGGAATGGATTTCCGCAGTTCTATCCCGACAATCCGACATTTGAACAGCCAGGGGCTGTCAGTTACTGTCGATCATTTGGGGGAATTTGTCAACAGCGGTGATGTCGCGAAAGAACGCACCGAGGAGTGCATGCAGACCATCGCCTTAATCGCTGATGAACAGCTGAATTCCCAAGTGTCATTAAAAATGACGTCTTTAGGTCTTGATATAGATCTCGATCTCGTCTATGAAAATATGACGAAAATCCTCCAGACGGCTGAAAAACATAAAGTCATGGTGACGATTGACATGGAAGATGAAACGAGATGCCAGAAGACGCTGGATATCTTTAAAGACTTCCGAAGCCGGTATGAATATGTAAGCACCGTGGTGCAGGCCTATCTGTACAGAACGGAAAAGGATCTTGATGACCTCAGCCCGCTGAATCCGTTTCTGCGGCTTGTCAAAGGAGCCTATAAAGAATCGGAAAAGGTGGCCTATCCTGAAAAAAGCGACGTCGATGAAAATTATAAAAGACTCATCCGCAAACAGCTTTTAAAAGGACATTATACGGCAGTTGCCACGCATGATGACAAAATGATCGAGTTTACAAAACAGCTTGCCAAAGAGCACGGCATTCCAAACGACCGTTTTGAGTTTCAGATGCTGTACGGCATGCGCTCGCAAACCCAGCTCAGCCTGGTGGAAGAAGGATACCGCATGAGAGTCTACCTGCCTTACGGGGATGACTGGTACGGCTATTTCATGAGACGGCTCGCCGAACGCCCCTCAAACATCGCATTCGCCTTTAAAGGGATGACTAAGAAGTAAAAAAGGGAGAGATGACAATGACTACACCTTATAAACACGAACCATTCACGAATTTCCAAGATCAATCGAACGTTGAAGAATTTAAGAAAGCGCTTGCGACGGTAAATGAGTATCTGGGAAAAGATTATCCGCTCGTCATCAACGGTGAAAAGGTAGAGACGGAAGCGAAAATCGTTTCAATCAATCCGGCTGATAAAGAAGAAGTCGTCGGAAAAGTGTCAAAGGCGTCCCAGGAGCACGCTGAGCAAGCGATTGAAGCTGCTGCGAAAGCGTTCGAAGAGTGGAGATACACATCCCCTGAAGAAAGAGCGGCCGTTTTGTTCCGCGCAGCTGCCAAAGTCCGCCGCAGAAAGCACGAATTCTCCGCCCTGCTCGTCAAGGAAGCGGGAAAACCTTGGAACGAAGCTGATGCAGATACGGCTGAAGCGATTGACTTCATGGAGTATTATGCACGCCAAATGATCGAACTGGCAAAAGGCAAACCGGTCAACAGCCGTGAGGGCGAGAAAAACCAATATGTGTACACGCCGACTGGAGTGACAGTTGTTATTCCGCCGTGGAACTTCTTGTTTGCGATCATGGCAGGAACAACAGTGGCGCCGATCGTTACTGGAAACACAGTGGTTCTAAAACCTGCGAGTGCTACACCTGTTATTGCAGCAAAATTTGTTGAGGTGCTTGAAGAGTCCGGATTGCCAAAAGGCGTAGTCAACTTTGTGCCGGGAAGCGGAGCAGAAGTAGGCGATTATCTTGTTGACCATCCGAAAACAAGCCTTATCACATTTACAGGATCACGTGAAGTCGGTACGAGAATTTTCGAACGCGCGGCGAAAGTGCAGCCGGGCCAGCAGCATCTGAAACGCGTCATTGCAGAAATGGGCGGTAAAGATACGGTTGTCGTTGACGAAGATGCGGACATTGAATTGGCGGCTCAATCCATCTTTACATCAGCATTCGGCTTCGCGGGACAAAAATGTTCTGCAGGTTCACGTGCAGTTGTCCATGAAAAAGTGTATGATCAAGTATTAGAGCGTGTCATTGAAATTACGGAATCAAAAGTAACTGCTAAACCTGACAGTGCAGATGTTTATATGGGGCCTGTCATCGACCAGGGTTCTTACGACAAGATCATGAGCTACATTGAAATCGGAAAAGAAGAAGGCCGTTTAGTAAGCGGCGGCACCGGAGATGATTCAAAAGGCTACTTTATCAAGCCGACGATCTTCGTTGACCTTGATCCGAAAGCCAGACTCATGCAGGAAGAAATTTTCGGGCCTGTCGTGGCGTTTTCTAAAGTGTCAAACTTTGATGAAGCTTTAGAAGTGGCCAACAATACTGAATACGGTTTGACAGGCGCGGTCATTACAAATAACCGCAAACATATTGAACGGGCGAAACAGGAATTCCATGTCGGCAACCTGTACTTCAACCGCAATTGTACGGGAGCGATTGTCGGCTACCATCCGTTCGGAGGCTTCAAAATGTCCGGCACTGATTCAAAAGCGGGCGGCCCGGATTATTTGGCCCTCCACATGCAGGCGAAAACAATCAGTGAAATGTTTTAAGAGGGACTGAATGGGCATCCTCCTCGCGGGGGGTGTCCATTTCACCATAAACATATAAAGCGGAGGAGGAAATGCCATAGCAAACATTCAGTTGATTATTTCCATTTGTATTTATATGGCGGGTATGCTGTTTATCGGTTATTTCGCCTACAGACGGACGTCAAATCTGACGGATTACATGCTCGGGGGGCGTTCTTTAGGCCCTGCCGTCACAGCGCTCAGCGCGGGAGCGGCGGATATGAGCGGATGGCTCTTGATGGGGCTTCCGGGTGCTATGTTCTCGACAGGATTAAGCGGCGCTTGGATTGTGCTCGGGCTTGTGCTCGGGGCGTGGGCGAACTGGCTTTTCGTGGCGCCGAGACTGAGAACGTATACCGAAAAAGCGGGGAATTCCATCACCATTCCGGGTTTCCTTGAAAACCGTTTCGGTGATCATACGAAGCTTCTCAGACTGTTTTCGGGTCTTGTCATTCTCGTCTTTTTCACATTTTACGTATCATCCGGCATGGTATCCGGAGGTGTCTTATTCAACAGCATTTTAGGGTTGAATTACCACACGGGACTGTGGGTCGTGACAGGCGTCGTTGTCGCCTACACCTTGTTCGGGGGCTTTTTGGCGGTAAGCTGGACGGACTTTGTTCAAGGGATCATTATGTTTGTGGCGCTTATTCTTGTGCCGATTGTGACGATTTTCCATACGGGCGGCCCGGGGGAAACCGTTGCCGATATCCGTTCCGTCAACCCGGAACTGTTTAACATGTTCAAAGGGACGACCGTCCTTGGCATTATTTCTTTATTTGCGTGGGGGCTCGGCTATTTCGGGCAGCCGCATATTATTGTGCGTTTTATGGCGATCACGTCTGTGAAAGAAATCAAACGCGCCAGACGGATCGGAATGGGATGGATGATTTTGTCTGCACTAGGCGCGCTGTTTACGGGTCTTGCGGGAATCGCGTATTACCACCAGAACGGACTGAAGCTGGCTGATCCGGAAACCATTTTTATTCAGCTCGGCAACATTCTGTTCCACCCGATTATTACGGGATTTCTCATTTCTGCGATTTTAGCGGCCATTATGAGTACGATTTCGTCTCAGCTGCTCGTTACGTCCAGTTCTTTAGTGGAGGACTTGTATAAGTCCATGTTCAGGCGTTCAGCTTCTGATAAGGAACTCGTATTTCTGGGGAGAATGGCAGTGCTTGCGGTGTCAATCATCGCTTTGGTGCTCGCCTGGGAGAAAAACAACACGATACTTGGTCTTGTCAGCTATGCATGGGCGGGATTCGGCGCGTCATTCGGGCCGGTCGTACTGCTCAGTTTATTTTGGAAACGGATGACGAAATGGGGGGCACTCGCCGGCATGATTGCGGGAGCGATTACCGTAATCATTTGGGCGAATGCCGGTCTTTCAGACTTTTTGTACGAAATCATTCCGGGCTTTGCTGTAAGCCTTGCCGCTGTATTTGTCGTCAGCTTATTGACACAGGCTCCGTCAAAAGATGTCACAGATCAGTTTCATGAGTACCGTGATACACTTTCTCAATAAAAGCAAGGAACGAGAGGAAGAAGGGATCGCCCTTTTTCCTCTTTTCACGATACAGAATTCCGGATCATGCCGTTTTGGGATTATGTGAATTTTTTTCTATACAAAAAGTCACCCCGCAGAGTATGATAAAGATAAAAAGAGCATAGGAGAAATAGGTATGGAAGAGCTTTTAGAGAGAGTTTTTTCATTTACGGACATTGATAAATTAATTGATTTCATCAGTTATGAATTGCAGAAGCCCGTTATTCTGGAAAGCGCGGATTTCTTTTTGCTTGCCTATAATTCTTATTACATTAATCACTTCGACTCCGCCAACCAGCAGACGATATTTTCAAAAAAATGCCCCGTGCAGATTTTTGAAAGGTTTCTGAAGGACGGGGTGATCGAAAAGCTGAAAACCGTTCCTGAACCGTTCCGTGTCGAAAAAATAGACAGTATCGGACTGAATCAGAGAGTGGTTGTAAGCGCAAAACATAAAGGGGAAGTGATGGGCTACATCTGGATTCAGGAGCTCGACCGAAACTTGACGGACGAGGAGCTCGACTTTTTATATGAAACTTCATTCCATGTCGGAAAAATCATCTATAAAACGAACCGGCTGAAACAGGAAAAAGAAGAGAGAGCGGAAGACCTGGTGAAACGGGCGATCTTTCAGCAATTCTCCTCTGAAAAGGAGTTCAGGCGGGAAGCGGAAAAGATGAACGCCGTGCTGCCGTCGGTTTTTTCAGTAGTCGTCCTGCATGCCGCAAATGGGGATGGGGAGGCAGTCGAAGATGTGAAGGAAAATATCAAATCGTACTTGAATTTGCGGGATAAAGTCAGTCACGTCTTAACCATTGATTCCAATATTGTCATCGTCGTCGCAAGCTTCTCGCAAAAAAGCTCCGGCACTTCGGCAGCATCTGAATTCATCCACAAACTGCTGACTCATTTTCACTTTCAGAAGATCCCCACTCCCATCTATATCGGAATCGGCAATGAATACAGCAGCATCCTGAAGCTCGGCAAAAGTTATATAGAGGCCCTTGAAGTCATAAAGGCCGCCGAAATTACCGGAAACCAGGAAAATATCCCGTACGAATACAGTAAGCTCGGGATTTACCGCTATCTTGAAAGCATCGAAGAAAAAAACGCCTCACTGGAATATGTAAACGAAGATTTAGCGTTATTAAAAGCCAAAGACAGAGAAAGCAGTACAGAACTGCTGAAAACGTTAGAAATCTATCTCCTCAATAACTGCAAAACAAAACCAGCCGCAGAACAGCTTTTTATTCATCAAAACACATTGAACTACCGTATCAAACAGATTCTTGACATGACATCAATTAATTTAAACGACTTCAGGACAAGGTGCCAGCTGTATCTCGATATCATGCTGATGAAAAAGAGATAAAAAAGAAACCAGTCGCCGTACTGGTTTCAGTTTTAATACCTTCCCGCTTATCAATCTCAGAACCTCACTTCTGAATCACTCCTTTTCCGCAAGAGAGAAATGAATAAACACTTCTCCTCAATATGTGTTATACTTTCATTGATATTGATTCTCAATTAAAAATGTTTGAAGTATAGATATAAACGGGAGGCAGAACGATGGCGGAAAATCATGAGGTGTATGACGTCACGATTATAGGCGGAGGCCCGATCGGCCTGTTTGCGGCTTTTTATTGCGGGATGCGCGAGCTGAAAACGAAAGTGATCGAGTTTTTGCCGCGGCTCGGAGGGAAAGTGTCTATGTTTTTCCCTGAAAAAATCATCCGTGATATCGGCGGAATACCCGGGATTGCCGGAGAACAGCTGATTAAGCAGCTGAAGGAACAGGCTGCGACATTTGAGCCGGATATCGTGTTGAATCAGCGGGTGACCGGATTTGAACGGCTGGATGACGGAACCATTGTGCTGGAAAGTTCCAAAGGGGAAAAGCACTATACGCGCACGGTGATTTTGGCCGTCGGCATGGGGACGCTTGAGGTCAATGAACTTGACAGCGCGGATGCGAGCCGTTATTCGGGAAAGAACCTTCATTATAAGGTGGAGAAGCTTGATGCGTTTCGAGATAAGCATGTCGTGATTTCCGGAGGGGGAGATACCGCGGTTGACTGGGCGAATGAGCTGGAACCGATTGCGGCGTCTGTTACCGTCTTGCACCGCAGGGAGGAGTTCGGCGGTTTGGAAAGCAGCGTCGCGAAAATGAAGCGGTCTTCCGTGCGGGTGCTTGCGCCGTATTGTCTGAAGCATCTCAACGGCACCGGAGAACGGATCGAGAGCGTCACCATTTGCCAAACCGAGTCCGGACTTTCTGAAGTCATCAAGCTTGATGAGCTCATTATCAACCACGGGTTTAAAATTGATCTCGGTCCGATGAAGGACTGGGGGCTTGAGATAGAAGAAGGCAGGATTAAAGCTGACAGACATATGCGGACGAATCTTCCGGGCGTGTTTGTCGCAGGTGACGCCGCCCATTATGAAAGTAAGCTCAGATTGATTGCAGGCGGTTTCACGGAGGGGCCGACCGCCGTGAACAGCGCCAAAGCCTATTTGGACCCGCAGGCGGATCAGATGGCGATGTATTCGACTCACCATAAAAAATTGGTGACACAATAAAAAAGGGCTGACCCCCGATGTTGAGTCTGGGGGGTCAGAAAAGCATTCCGGCGTATCAGCTGTGAACGAGCATGTCTTTCATTTCATTTCGTATAAACGCAAATAACTGTTCCTGATTTTTCACGGCGGTAAACCCGCAGCCGGCGGGGACGTCTTCGCCCATGCAGATGACGGGAGGGCGGTTTGCTGACGGATCCGGTGATATGCCGATTTGTTTTCCGGCGCTGATCAAATGCTGAGCGGATTCTTTGCCAGTACAGATAATCATTTGCAGAGGAGACTCGCTGATCGTGCGTTCGATCATGGAAGTGAACCGCTCATCTGCGATATGTTCATGGGTGATATAAAACGGGCATGATTTTGAGTCTGACAAGTTTTCTGCTGCTTGACGGCTTCCTACAATGAGTGAATGCGGAGAATCAATTTGACATTCGGATAGGAGAAAGCCCCGTTTTGTCAGTTCCGTCTTTGCGGCTTCAGTCGCTGCATTCAGGCTTGCGGTCACCCGGCGGATGTCGATCTGCTTGAAAGCCAGTGTGTCAAAGAATTCGCATACCGCAAGGCGTGATGTGAAAAATAGTTGTTCAAAGGTGCTGATCTGTTTCAGGATATTTTCGTTTGCGGGCATTTTTTTAACGATCCGCTTCGGCCATTCAATAACATCGGCGCCATATTCGCGCAGCTTGTCTGTCAATGTGTGTTCTTCATCGCCATGAGTGACAACCATGATATGCCGCCCGATGAACGGTTTGCTTTCAAACCAGCTGTGTGTTTGAAAATTGACAATATCACCGATGACGATAATGGCTGGGTTGGTGATGTTTTGGCTTTGAACTTTTTCATGGATATCCTGAAGCGTTCCTTTAACGCTCCGCTGCCGCCCCCACGTCCCCCATTGAATGACGAGTACGGGGACGGAAGGGGATTTTCCGTACTCCGTAAGCTTACGGCATATAAATGACAGATTTTTAACGCCCATGTAAAACACAAGCGTTTGAACGCTTCGGGCAAGCCCTTCCCAGTCGAGATTCGGCCTGCCTTGCAATGATGTATCATGAGCGGTGATCATCGCGAAGGACGAAGCGAAATCACGATGGGTGACGGGGACTCCCGCATACAGCGGCGCTGCGATTCCCGAGGTGATGCCGGGCACCATTTCGTAGCGGATGCCGTGCTGATGAAGCGCCTCTGCTTCTTCGCCGACTCTGCCGAACACACTTGGGTCTCCGCCTTTCAAGCGGACTACGGTGCAGCCCTCCGCCGCTTTTTCAATCAGCAGGGCATTTATCTCAGACTGTTTCATAAAATGGCGGTCGGGCAGCTTTCCGCAATAAATGAACCGGCAGTCCGGTGAGGCATACTCAAGAAACTTTGGGTTTGCGAGCCGGTCATACAAAATAATATCCGCTTTCTCCAGAGCCTGTTTTCCTTTTACGGTGATCAGCCCCGGGTCTCCTGGTCCGGCACCGACAAAATATACGATTCCGTTTTTCATGATGGCGTCATCCCTTCAGCAATTTAAAAAATGAAGGACCACTTGAAAAAGTGATCCGGTCTTTGCTCAATACAGGAGGTATACATTCTCTCCTTCAATCAGTGTTTCGTATGTTTTGACACAGCCATGATCCGGCTCTTGGACTTTTCCGTCTTCTAAGGAGATTTTCCAGTCATGCATTGGGCAGAAGACGTATTCTCCGCTGACGATGCCTTCAGCCAGGACGCCCCCTTTATGGGGACAGCGATTTTCGACGGCGCGGACGCTCCCGTCAGAAAGCTTAAATACGGCAAGCTCTTTATCTTCTATATATACGGTTTTTCCTAACTCCTCGGGTAATTCGTTTACTTTGCCTATGCAAACCTTTGTCATATCTTTATTCACCATGTCCGTTCCCCCTTACTGTTTTATGAAGTCGTGACGACATTTTCGAATAGATCTTTAGATGCTTTTTTATCTTTAAGGAAGTATTGCCACGGATCTTTGTGGACAGAGAGTGTCTCATTCATTCTGTCGTTGAGCTCCTGCCGTTTTTCCGGATCGTTTAATACGGATTGGACATGAGATAAACCGACGCGCTCAAGCCATGCGGATGTCCGCTCCAGATAGTTTGCCGTTTCTCTGTAGTACTGAAGGTAAGCCCCCGCATATTCTAAGACTTCTTCATTCGTTTTTACTTTCATCAGCAAATCACCGGCGCGCAAATGGGTTCCGCCGTTTCCGCCGACATAAAGCTCCCAGCCTCCGTCGATGCCGACAACGCCAAGGTCCTTAATGCCTGATTCCGCACAGTTCCGCGGGCAGGCGGACACGGCCATTTTGACCTTGTGAGGCGTATTGAGCCCTTCGAATTTTTTCTCAAGCGCAATGCCCAGTGCCATGGAGTCTTGCGTGCCGAAGCGGCAGAATTGTTCGCCTACGCACGTTTTTACCGTGCGGAGTGTTTTTCCGTACGCGTAGCCTGACGGCATATCAAGCTCGGCCCATACTTTCGGCAGGTCTTCTTTTTTGACGCCGATGAGATCAATTCGCTGGCCGCCTGTCATTTTAACGAGCGGGATCTCATATTTGTCGACGACATCGGCGATCTTGCGGAGATCCTGAGAGTTGGTCACGCCGCCGTACATCCGGGGCACGACTGAGTATGTTCCGTCTTTTTGAATATTGGCGTGCATCCGTTCGTTCACAAAACGGGATGTTCTGTCATCCTCGTATGTAGCCGGATTAATCATGCCTAAGTAGTAGTTGAGGGCAGGACGGCATTTGGAGCAGCCCTCTGGCGTTTTCCAGCCGAGCACGTTCATGATTTCTCTTGTATGGGACAGCCCTTTGGCTTTGATTTCTTCTACGACTTCATCTCTCGACAGTGATGTGCAGCCGCAAATCGCTTCTTTTTGCGCGGACGCGTCAAATTCTGAGCCCAGTGTATATTGAAGAATGTCTTCCACGAGCGGTTTACAGCCTCCGCAGGAACGGGATGCCCCGGTGCATGCTTTGATTTCGTCCGTTGATGTGCAGCCTTTTTCCTGAATGGCTTGAATAATCGCGCCTTTTGAAACGCCGTTGCATCCGCAGATGATTTCATCGTCGCTCATCGCCGCGGTCATGCTTGCGCCTGCTTCCTGATCAAGAGGCTGTAAGATTGATATTTTGGAGGTTTCAGAGATATCGGCTTCTTTTTGAATCATAGAAAACAGGCGGCCGCCCTCGCTGCTGTCGCCGAACAAAACAGCGCCGACAATTTGATTGCCCCTCAGGACGATTTTTTTATAAATGCCGTCCTGCTCATCGAACACTTTAATCGCTTTTTTGTCCTCTGATTCGTTAAAATCACCGGCAGAGAAGACTTCGACGCCTGATACCTTTAATTGAGTGGAGAGAACGGAGCCTTCATACGGTTTTGTTTCAATGCCGCAAATATGTTTGGCCAGCACTTTTGCCTGTTCATAGAGCGGCGCCACAAGACCGTATGCGATTCCGCGGTGCTCGGCACATTCACCGACCGCGTAAATGTGCGGAATGTCAGTCTGCATATAATCGTTGACAATGATTCCGCGGTTTACCGGAATGCCGCTTTCTGTGCCAAGCTGTGTATTCGGGCGGATGCCGACGGCCATGACGACCAGGTCAGCTTCGATGCTTGTGCCGTCTTTGAAGCGTACGCCTTCGACACGGTCAGTACCGAGAATTTCTTCGGTTTGCTTTTCAAGGAAAAAGGTCATGCCTTGTTTTTCTAATTCGTTTTGCAGCAGGCGTCCCGCCGCTGCGTCAAGCTGGCGCTCCATCAGGAATGGGGCGAGGTGGATGACAGACACGTCCATTCCGAGATTCAGCAGTCCGCGTGCGGCTTCCAAACCAAGCAGTCCTCCGCCGATGACGGCTGCTTTTTTATATTGTTTTGACGCGGAGAGCATCGTGTCTGTATCTTTTATATCCCGGAATGCCGTGACGCCTTGTTTGTCTGCGCCCGGAATCGGAAGGATAAAAGGGACAGAGCCTGTCGCCAGGATGAGTTCATCGTAAGGCTGGATTCTGTCTGCATCGGTGATGACGGTTTTGTTTTCCGTGTCGACTTTGATGACTGTTTCACCGGTATACAGCTGAATGTTGTTTTCTTTGTACCAGTTCCAATCGTTTAACGTAATGTCTTGAATATCGGTATCGCCTTGCAGCACTTTTGACAGAAGGATTCGGTTATAGTTGGGATGAGGTTCGGCCCCGAATATTGTAATCTCGAATTCGTCTTTTGAAACACGCAGTATTTCTTCAATCGCTCTTACCCCGGCCATTCCATTTCCAACAAGAACTAGCTGTTTTTTTCCCATCAGATGATCCGCTCCTTATCTTTGTTTTTTTTAGCGTAGCACAGCAAAAACAAATATTTAAGATGCATGTTATGAAATGTAACAAAAAATACTAAAAAATCTAAAAATTTTATGAAAAATTATATAGGGCTGATTCGTACCGCACACATCTTAAAACCGGGCATTTTACAGTCCGGATCCAAGGCTTCACCAATTAAGTCGTTGACGTTTTGCGTGTCAGACCAATGGATGGGAACAAACAACGTGTCTTTTCGTACTTTCTCCGACCATCTGCTCCGGACCGTGATGCTGCCCCGGGGGGATTCTATTTTCACGAGAACACGGTCTTCGATATGATAGTCGGCCGCCGTTTTTGGATGGATTTCCACAAAGGATTCGAAATGTCTTGCAGCCAGGGCAGAGCTTTTTCTCGTTTGGACACCCGTTAAGTAATGAGACATCACCCTTCCTGTGATTAAATAAAGCGGATAGCCGGCGCTCGGTTTCTCTTTCGGGACGGCCGGTTCATTTGGAATCACGCTTAATTCAGCTCTGTGATCGGGATGGGCAAATGAGTGCTCAAACAATCGCCCGGTTCCGGCGTGATCCGCTTCAGGACATGGCCACTGAATGCCGCCTTCCCGCCTGAGCCTGTCATAGGTGATGCCAGAGTAATCAGCAATTCCGCCGCGGCTCGCTTCTCTCAGTTCGTTAAAGATTTCCTCCGACGACGTATAGGGAAAATAATGCCCTTTACCAAGAGCCGAGGCAATGTCACAGATGATCTGCCAATCATGTTTCGCTTCTCCGGGGCAGGTGCGGCTCGCTTCTCTTAATGTCACGCGGCCTTCTACATTTGTCATCGTGCCTTCGTCTTCCAAATAAGAGGAGGCGGGTAAAATCACATCCGCGAATGCCGCGGTCTCAGAAATAAATAAGTCAACTGCGACAAAGAATCTCAGTTTCTTGATTGCCTGCTTGACGAAATTCGCATTTGGGCCGGAAACAGCCGGATTGGAACACATGAGAAACAGTCCTTTGATGTCGCCGCTATCTATTTTTGCTATCATTTCATAGGCTGAGACGCCTTTGCGCGGCAGCTCATCCTGATGAATCCCCCACACCTTCGCAATGTGCGCCCGGTGTTCTTCAATTTCGATAGAACGGTAGCCCGGAAGCTGATCCGCTTTTTGGCCGTGTTCTCTCGCGCCTTGTCCGTTGCCTTGACCGGTAATCGCCCCGTAACCTGAGAAGGGCTTGCCGATTTTTCCGGTGATCAGCACCATATTTAAGAAAGCTTTCACTGCCGCGGTACCGTCAGTCTGCTGTTCGATCCCCCGCGCTGTAAACAGCATGCCGGATGTTTCCTTGGCAAACTTCACGGATGCCTTTCGTATATGCTCCAAAGGAACACTTGTCTGCTCGGAGATCTCTTTCAGATCCAAAGCGTCGGTATGCCGTTTGAGCTTATTGAATCCGTTTGTGCGTGTGCGGATAAAGTCTTTGTCTGTAAGCTGTTCGTCAATGCAGATTTTGACGAGTCCGTTTGCCAGGGCTGCGTCTGTGCCGGGCTTGATTTTCAGGTGAAGATCGGCTATTTTGGTCGTCGCCGTTTCCCGGGGATCAATGGCGATAATGTAAGCCCCGTTTTCTTTCGCTTTATCAAAATACGGCATGATCGTCGGCTGGCATTCGGCGATATTGGTGCCTGCCAGGATGATGACACGTGTATGCGGGATGTCCGATAATGGATTCGTCAGGCCCCTGTCCGCGCCGAATGTCTGGCCGGCCGCCGTTGCTGCGGCAGACATACAGAGCCGCCCGTTGTAATCGATGTATTTCGTCTGTAAGCCGACCCGTGCGAACTTTCCAAGCAGATAGGCTTCTTCATTTGTAATTGAGGCGCTCCCGTAGACGGCCATCGCATCATTGCCGTGTTCGGTTTGGATCAGATTGATTTGTTCCTTAATGCGATTCAGTGCTTCAGCCCAAGAGACAGGCACAAATTCACCGTTTTTTTTAAGCAGGGGGCGTGTAATGCGGGAAGAGTGCACGGCATGCTGATGGGCATTCATGCCTTTTGTACATAAACGGCCATGTGTCGTCGGATTATCAATGCCGATTGCAGTGTATTTCTTCCGTGCCGCGAAGGTTTGTTCCGTAAGCTGCATTTTGCATTGCATGCTGCAGAACGGGCATTGCGTCTCATATGTTTTTTCCGATTGGACATCTTGCAGTTTGTCACGGAAATAACGGAGCATCGGTTCAGTCAAAAAGCTTCATCCTTTCGTATGGCGTTTTCCCGGCAGACAGGTTTTGCAGCAGGGATATGTCTGAACAGAGATTTTTCAGAAGCTGTGTCCGCATATCTTCTTCAAACAGCATTTCTCTGATATGGACGAGGCCGAGTCTGTCAACCCATTGATAAATCGCTTCGTTGTAGTGAGCTGTTTCGCGATAATATTGAATAAGGCCTTTCATCATAGCGGCGGTACTGTCTTCGTTATCCGTCACACAAAAAAGGCTGCCGGCGCGGGCTTGTTTTCCGCGGACGCCCCCGATATAAATCTCCCAGCCAGTTTGTGTCTGAAGCGCGCCGATATCCTGAATGTAAGCATCGGTGCAATTGTTTTCACATGACAAGCTGACGGATACATAAGCGGGTACGGCAAGTGTGTCGGTATCTCGTTCAATCCTGCTTGCCAGCTCTTGAAAGGAGCGATGCTGTCCGCACGTACATGCTCTGATTTGAATCGTCCAGCGGTGCCGGGGGGAGAAAACCGGCATGTTCAGTGCTTTTCTGATGCTTGCAAGGTCATTTGGCCTGATTCCGGAAAGCCTCAGCCGGTGACTGTCAGTCATCGAAACCTCGGGGATGCCGTATGCTTCGATGACGTCTGCGATGTTTTTGAGCTCTGCCGCACTTGTCAGTCCGCCGTACATTTGCGGAATCAGGGTGCATGTCTCTTCTGCCGATATTTCATTGAACTGCATAAAATCAGGCCGCGTCCTTTCCAAGTAATAGTGAAGCGCCGGAATACAAATGCGGCAGCCGTTTTCTGTTTTCCAGCCGATCACTTCCATCACCTCGGCGGCATCAGTGAACGGACGGCGCCGAAGTTCGGCGATGACTTCTTCTTCTGTCAAATCGGTGCAGCCGCAAAACGAAGGCTGGCGGGAGGGTTTTGTGTAATCATCGCTTGCCATATACTTCAGCAAGTCTTCAACGAGCGGCCTGCATCCTCCGCAAGATCCGGACGCTTTTGTCATGTGCTTCACTTCCTCCGCGGTTTTTAAGCCATATTTGTTCACCGCTTCTTCAATGGAGCCCTTGGTCACTGAGCTGCATTGGCAAATGGTTTCATGGGGAGGCATGGATTTAAAGGATATACCGCCCTGATCCGGTTCCATGAGCTGTTTTTTCACGATGGAAATATCTCTTTGCTTCACAAGACTGTCGAGTAGCCGCTGTTTACCGCGCGTGTCCCCGAATAAAATAAAGCCGGCCGGTTTATCGTCCTCAAAGAGCACTTTTTTGTAGATGCCTGCATGCTCATCATGGAACAATATGCCGGCTGTGTGCTCATCCTCGTGCACCTTTCCTGCCGACCATACATCAATACCGGCTATTTTTAAGGCTGCAGATTGTGCAAAGCCTTGAAACCCTTCGCACGGGACGCCGCATAGATGCTGCGCGAGCACTTTTCCCTGTTCATAAAGCGGCGCCGCCAATCCGTATACAATCCCGTCATGCTCCGCGCATTCACCGACGGCATACACATTCGGTTTGTTCGTCTGCATGAATTGATTGACGATAATTCCTCTGTTCACTGAAAGTCCGGCAGATGGAGCCAATCGGATATTGGGCCTCACACCGGCGGCCATGACAATCAGGTCTGCTTCTATGGAAGAACCGTCTTTGAAACGGATGCCTTCCGCCCGTGAGTTCCCTGTAATGGATGCCGTGTCTTTCTCTAAAAGAAAGACTAAGCCTTTTCGTTCCAGCTCTTTCTGCAGCAGGCGGGATGCCGTTTGATCAAGCTGTTTTTGCATAATGGCGGAAGAGTGGTGAATGACGCTGACGTCCATGCCGAGCTGCCGTAAGCCGACGGCCGCTTCAAGACCTAATAAACCGGCGCCGATGACCGCCGCCTTTTGATACCGGCCGGCCGCATTGATAAGAGATTGGCAGTCTTCTATTGTCCGAAAGCCGTACACACCTTCTTTATCTGCTCCGGGTATGGGGAGAATATAAGGAGAGGAGCCCGTTGCAAGGATGATTTGATCGTAAGTCATGCTGCGCTTTCGATCCGTTGTGACAACCTGCCGTTCTGTATCAATGTCTACAACCGTTTCTTCCGTGTAAAGCGTAATTCCGTTTTTTTCGTACCATTCGCGGCTATTCAGCGTAATGTCATCAAGCGAAACCTCACCTTGTAAAACGGAGGATAAGAGAATGCGATTGTAATTGGGATGAGGTTCGCTTCCGAAAATGACAATCTCAAACATGTCACGGTTCATCTTTAAAATGTGTTCAATACAGCGGATTCCGGCCATTCCGTTCCCTGCTGCAATTAATCGTTGTTTCTTCATTCGCCAAACCTCCTTTGCAGCTGCCTGTAAGATTGCTTCTCTATGAGAAATTATGGCACATTGCCTGATTAACGCATTAAATGTGTCGCATTATCTTACACATGTCTTTTCCGGTGAATGCCGGTCATATATTCTTGATTCAGCAATTTGAAATGATAGAAGACCGGAAAGGAGAATGTTATGAAGCTGTCGGAATTAAAAACAAGCGGTCATCCGCTCACTCTGCTCTGTTCCTTCTTATATTTTGATGTGAGTTTTATGATTTGGGTAATGCTGGGGGCGCTCGGCGTTTATATTTCTCAGGATTTCGGGTTATCTTCTTTTGAAAAAGGGTTTGTCGTGGCTCTGCCGATCTTATCAGGATCTGTGTTTCGGATCATTTTAGGTGTGTTAACGGACAGGATCGGGCCGAAGAAAACAGCCGTGATCGGGATGCTGATCACGATGATCCCGCTGCTTTGGGGGGCATTCGGCGGCCGTTCTTTGACTGAGCTGTATGCGATCGGCATTCTGCTGGGCGTAGCGGGCGCAAGTTTTGCTGTTGCGCTTCCGATGGCGAGCCGGTGGTATCCGCCTCACTTGCAGGGGCTTGCGATGGGGATAGCAGGTGCCGGCAACAGCGGCACTTTGTTTGCGACATTGTTCGGCCCCCGCCTTGCGGAACAGTTTGGGTGGCACAGTGTAATGGGAATTGCGCTTCTTCCGTTGATGATCGTTTTTATACTGTTTATCGTCATGGCGAAGGACTCTCCTGCACAGCCCGCACCGCAGCCGCTTAAAAACTACCTTCACGTGTTCAGGCAGAAGGAAACATGGTGTTTCTGTCTTCTGTACGGCGTCACTTTCGGAGGTTTTGTGGGATTATCAAGTTTTTTGGCGATTTTTTTCGTTGATCAATATCAATTGTCAAAAATCCATGCCGGTGATTTCGTCACAATATGTGTCGCAGCGGGCAGTTTTTTTCGCCCTGCAGGAGGCTGGATTTCAGATCGGGCGGGAGGTGCGAAAGTTCTGGCTGTACTGTTTGTCATCGCGGCTCTGTGTATGGCGGGAGTCAGCAGCCTGCCTCCGCTTTCAACGGTGATCGTTCTGCTGTTTATCGGAATGATGGCGCTCGGTATGGGCAACGGAGCGGTATTTCAGCTTGTCCCGCAGCACTTTGCAAAAGAAATCGGAATGGTGACGGGAATCGTCGGAGCAGCCGGCGGCATAGGGGGTTTTTTCCTTCCGAATATTTTAGGATCATTGAAGCAGATGACGGGAACGTATGCGATCGGTTTTATCTCTTTCTCATGTATCGCATTGCTCGCATTTGTGTTTGTTCTGGCCGCAGGCTATTTTTGGAGAAAAAGCTATGGGACTGAAAACAGTCCTGCGGATGTTTAAGTTTGGGCGGAAGACACGTATGACAGCGTGTCTTTTTTATGATTGATTATTTTTCACTCGATTTTAAACGGAGAATATATCAGAATAAATAGTAACCATTACGATTTACAACAATGTACATCATGATAATAAGGCAGGTGCGGGGTGTAAATCGTAATCATTCTATTTTGTCAGGAGGCTATTTTATGAAAAAAATTCCGGTTACAGTATTGAGCGGCTATCTTGGTGCCGGAAAGACGACCGTTTTGAATCATATTTTACAAAACCGCAACGGTTTAAAAATTGCCGTCATCGTCAATGACATGAGCGAAGTAAATATAGACGCGGGCTTGGTGAAGCAGGGAGGCGGCTTGTCAAGGACGGATGAGAAACTCGTAGAATTATCCAACGGCTGTATCTGCTGCACGCTGCGTGAAGATTTATTAGTCGAAGTTGAGAAACTCGCGAAAGACGGCAGATTTGATTATATAGTGATTGAATCAACCGGGATCAGCGAACCGATTCCCGTTGCCCAGACATTTTCTTATATAGATGAAGAAATGGGCATTGATCTGACAACATTCTGCAGGCTGGACACAATGGTGACCGTGGTGGATGCAAACCGCTTCTGGCATGATTTCCAGTCCGGTGACAGCCTTCTTGACCGGAAGGAAGCGGCGGGAGAAGAGGATGAACGGGTGATTGCCGATTTATTAATTGACCAAATCGAGTTTTGTGATGTGCTCATTTTAAATAAATGCGACATGGTGGGCGAAAAAGAGCTTGAACAGCTGGAAACGGTCCTTCGCGCATTACAGCCCCGCGCCAGACTGATCCGGTCAGTCCGCGGAGAAGTGCCTGCCGAATGCATATTGAATACCGGTTTATTTGAGTTTGAGGAAGCGAGTTCATCAGCAGGATGGATAAAGGAGCTGACGGCAGGTCATGAAGCGCACACTCCGGAAACGGAAGAGTACGGCATCACTTCGTTTGTGTACTCGCGGCGTCTGCCGTTTCATACCGCTCGTTTTGACAGCTGGCTGCATCAATCAATGCCTGACAGCATTGTGCGCGCAAAAGGAATTGCTTGGTGTGCAACCCGCAACAGCCTTGCGCTGCTGATGTCTCAGGCGGGTCCGGCGGTTTCGATTGAGCCTGTTTCTTATTGGGTGGCGGCAATGCCGAAACTTGAGCAGGAGCAGATCAAACAGCAGGAACCGGAGATTCTGGAAGATTGGGACGACCAATTCGGAGACCGTCATACGAACCTGGTGTTTATCGGAACAGATTTAGATGAAGCAGCCATTACAAAGGAATTGGATCAGTGCCTGCTCACGCCGTCTGAGTTTGATTCCGATTGGTCGCAGCTTGAAGATCCTTTTCAATGGGATATTCAGCGGGCCGAATAACATACCGGCCAAGTTTAGAAGCAGGTGAAAAGGGAAGGAGTGATGAAAAAGGAGCTGACCAAGTGTGAAAGCACTGACATACCAAGGAAAAGAACATATGGAAGTGAAAGAAGTCCCGGCACCCGCCATTCAAGATGAGAGAGATGTCATCGTTCGAATCACCGCAACCGGGATATGCGGTTCAGACCTTCATTTATATAAAAACGGAATACCCGCCGATCCGGGTTATATCGTCGGGCATGAGCCGATGGGAATCGTTGAAGAAACGGGCAGTCAAGTCAAAAAGCTGAAAAAAGGCGATCGGGTCGTGATTCCTTTTAACATCGGCTGCGGAGAATGTCATTATTGCAAGCACCAGATGGAAAGCCAGTGTGATGAATCTAATCCAAATCCTCATACAGATGCCGGCGGCTTATTCGGTTTTTCGGAGTTTAACGGTAATTATCCCGGCGGGCAGGCTGAATATTTACGTGTTCCTTATGCTGATTTCTCTTCTTTTCTGGTTCCGGCAGACAGTGAGCTTGAAGATGAGCAGGTGCTGCTTCTGTCAGATGTCATGCCGACCGCCTTTTGGAGCGTCCAGCACAGCGGAGTGAAAAAAGGAGATACAGTCGTTATTCTGGGATCAGGTCCGATCGGTTTAATGGCGCAAAAATTCGCGTGGAAAAAAGGAGCTAAACGGGTTATCGCAGTTGATCAAGTCCCGCACCGCCTTGAACATGCGAGACGCATAAACGGAGCAGAGACCTTCAATTTTTCAGAACATGATGAGATCGGGAAACTGCTGCATGAACATACGTCAGGGGGCGCGGATGTAGTGATTGATTGTGTCGGAATGGACGGCACGCCGCTTTCAAAAGAAAAAGCAGAGCAAAAACCGAATCAGTTCGGAACGATCAGTCCGATTCTTACAGCATCAGAAGCCGTTAAGAAGTTCGGAACCGTGCAGCTCACGGGCGCATACATTTCTGAAGCGGACGGCTTTCCGCTCGGTGATTTTTTCACACGCAACGTTTCTTTGAAAATGGGCCAGGCACCCGTTATTCATCTGATGCCGATGCTGTATCAAATGATCGAACAAAATGAAATTGATCCGACGGATATCATTACACACAAAATGAGTCTTGCGGAAGCTCCTGCTGCATATGATATATTTGACAAAAAAGAAGATGGCAACATTAAAGTGATTTTAAAGCCATAGCGAGGAGAAACACGATGAATATTTACAGACCGGCGGGATTTTGGATCAGATTGGGAGCCGTGGTACTCGACTATTTAATTACTTCAGTGCCTTTGGCGATTATTTTTATGCTGGCAACAGGAAAAGATCCGAATGAGAGCACAATGATCAGCATCATTTTGACTCTTTATGCTATTTTGCTCCCTGTATACTGGAACGTTTATGTTATCGGCAAAAAGATCTGCGGTATCCGCATCGTCAAAAAAGACGGCACTCAGGTAGGCTTTCTCACTATGATTTTGAGAGTGCTTGTGGGCGGCCTGGTATATGGCGTGACGTTTGGAATCGGTGTGATCGTGAGCGCATTCATGGTCGGAATGAGAGAAGACAGACGGTCAATCCACGATTTTGTAGCGGGAACGTATGTCACATACGCGCTGCCGGACGAATCGATTGAAAAGAGCGAATAATTTCGCTCTTTTTTTTGCATAAAAAATGGATGAGGGAGCAACATATAACAAACGTTAAAGGAGGAAAGAGTCATGAAAAAAGCTGCATTGTCTTTAGCTGCGTTTTTCATTACAGCAATGGTTTTCACAATGCCGGCACACGCCGCCGGAACAAAAATGCCTTCAACAATGTCACTCACGGAACAGCAGAAAAAAGAAATTGAATCACTTGAAAAAGAAGTGCTCGAAAAACGAAAACATGTTATATCCAAATATGTTGAGTACGGGGTCCTGCCGAAAGAAAAAGCAGAACATATTAAACAGCATATGGACAGGCGCTTTAACATGATGAAACAAAATGGGTTTGTCCCGAAGCCTCCGCCTCATAAATTGGAAAAGCGGCATCATCATTCTTAAGCATCCGGCAAGCCGGATGCTTTTTTGTTTTTATCGGGATTGCTCTGAAACGCGTTTCATAACGTATTATATCAATATCATACGCATCAGGAGGATGAAACACATGATACATAAAAAACAGGGCCTGTTCCCTGATACATTTCTATGGGGGTCAGCCTCGGCTGCCTATCAGGTTGAAGGAGCCTGGAATAAAGACGGTAAAGGACCTTCAGTATGGGACTTATTCACGAAAATACCGGGTAAAACGTTTAAAGGCTCAAATGGCGATACAGCAGTCGGCCATTATGAGCGTTATAAAGAAGATATCGCCTTGATGGCAGAAATGGGTTTGAAAGCTTACCGCTTTTCTGTCAGCTGGCCGAGAATTTTTCCGAATGGCAGAGGGGAAATCAACGAATCAGGGATCGCATTTTACGAAGACCTGATCGATGAATTGATTTCTAACGATATTGAGCCGGTGCTGACTCTTTATCATTGGGACTTGCCTCAGGCGCTGATGGATGAATACGGCGGCTTTGAATCAAGAAAAATTATTGATGATTTTAATGATTACTGCATTGCGTTATACAAAAGATTTGCCGGCAAGGTGAAATACTGGGTCACGTTAAACGAGCAGAATTATAATTTTCATAACGGGTTTATTACAGCTGCACATCCGCCCGGCGTAAAGGACAGAAAACGATTTTATGAAGCGAATCATATCGCATTTTTAGCTAATGCCAAAGCGATTGAATCCTTCAGACAATATGTTCCTGACGGTTTGATCGGCCCGAGCTTCGCTTATTCACCGGCTTATCCGCTTACAAGTCATCCTGAAGACATAACTGCATTTGAAAACGCAGAGGAATTTATGAATCATTGGTGGCTTGATATGTATTGCCGGGGGACTTATCCGCAAATTCCTTTCAATTATTTAAAGGAAAAGGGCTGGGCGCCCGCCATTGAAGCCGGGGATATGGAATTGCTTGCAAAAGGCAAGCCGGATTTTATCGGTGTTAATTATTATCAGACGATTACGTACGAAAGAAATCCTCTTGACGGTGTATCGGAGGGGAAAATGAACACGACTGGTCAGAAAGGGACAAACCAGGATACCGGTATACCGGGGCTGTTTAAAACGAAAAAGAATCCTAACCTCGTGACGAGTAATTGGGATTGGACGATTGACCCGATAGGTCTGCGCATCGGCCTCCGACGTATAACGAGCCGCTATGAGCTGCCGGTTTTTATAACAGAAAACGGGCTGGGGGAATTCGATAAAATAGAAGAAGACGGCTCAATTCAGGATGACTACAGAATTGACTATTTACGCTCCCATCTTGAACAGTGCAGAGAGGCCATTAGTGACGGAGTTCATCTCATCGGCTACTGCAGCTGGTCATTCACGGATCTGTTAAGCTGGCTGAACGGCTATCAAAAACGCTACGGTTTTGTCTATATCAATCGAGATGAAGAAGATGAAAAGGATTTGAAACGGATCAGGAAAAAAAGTTTTTATTGGTACCAGAATGTAATTGAAGCAAACGGTAAAAGTTTATAAAAGTTCCCTGAGAGAAATAAGATTCTCTCAGGGATTTCTTTTACATTGCGGCTGCATCAATAATATACGTATCCGCATGAAGATCGGATATTTCGGCAGGCACTGAATAACAGGTAAGGCTGTATCGGCCTTTCGGAATATTAAAAGAAAGCCGCTTTGACATCACGCTTTCAATCTCAATTCCATCTTTTACAGCCTCAAAGGGAACAGTCGCTTTTTTCTCATAGGATGGTACCGGTTCACTTGTGTTAAGCCTGAGGACGATAAATGCCCTCGTATTTCTCCTTGCCTCAAATGAAACAGCTCCGTCAGCTTCCGCATATCCTTTTTCAATGGCTTCATCGGTCCAATCGATAACAGGCGGTTCTGAATCTTTTTGGAAGATTGTAAATTGATGATAAGAAATGGCCAGTTCTTGCGGTTTCCATGATTTAATCAATGCGCTGTTCCTCCTGTTTTTTACTTAATTTTAAATAATACTCTTGTTCCGTCGGGATCATTGGTAAGCTGGTGTCCGACCCATGAGCCGGCTCCGCGGTTGTCTGCCGGAGAAATATATTCTACGGAGGCGTTGTTTCCGCCCTGTTTACAAACCGCCATCGGCCATTCATCCCTATCGTATCCCGTTTTGACGGGCACATGTTTAAGAGATTGCTCACGCCGCTTATGTACTCCGTCTCTGTCAATGGTGCATATGCTGGAATGTCCTTCTTTTATCGCGTCCTTAATATGCTTTGCTGTTTCCGGATATCGATCGGACGGAAATAAGATTACTTTGTCGTAATCACCCTTCTGAACGGTCTGCTCGTTATCTGAGAAAAGATCACCCTTGATCAGGGCCGCGACTGCTCCGGCAATGATGATAAGAACAAGCAGCAGTGCTTTTAATGTTTTCAAGAGTATCAATCACCTCCAGTTTTAATTGCTGTAAAGCTGGTCCAAGAATAAAGCAGAATCGGGTTGCTGTAAAGCTGTTAAAATATATTTCTCAGCCGCAATTCAGCTGAATATCTGTAAAACCATCCGCACAAATCAATTTTATTCATTAAAAATCCGATCAGAAAGTGTTTTTTGCCGTTTCCCTATTCAGAAATGAATGGTTGCGGGTATATCGTCAATTGACTTATTATAGCGATAAGCTCACCGGCAGGATATCTTCGTCTGCGAGTGTCCGACCCGAAAACCTTGGCCTGCGTGACCGTGCGCAACAAGACGATAAAAAGACGGCCATCTGATAAGAAGGCCGTCAGCAAATCATTCCAGATTCGCATGCTTTGTAAACATGTCTGCTGAATTCAATTCTTTTTTCTCCATGATTTTTAGAATAACCGCATCGTAAAACAGCAGAAGAGTTTGTTCGAATAAAGAACCCATCGGCTGAATCGTCTTTCTGTCTCCGCCGGTCTCTTCCTTAGGAGAGCCGGGAATCGTTATTGTAAGATCCGCAAGTTTGCCGAGACTTGAGTCGGGGTTAATCGTTAATGCAGTGATGATGCCGTTAAGGCTTTTGGCTTTTTCAGCCGTATGAAGCAGACTTTTTGTTTCGCCTGAGCCTGAGCCGATGATGACGAGACCGCCTTCTTGGAGGGGAGGGGTAAGCGTCTCACCGACGATGTAAGCGTTCAGACCGATGTGCATCATCCTCATGGCGAACGCTTTAGCCATAAAGCCGGAACGTCCCGCTCCGGACGTGAAGATTTGATCTGCCGATAAAATTTGATCCGCAAGCTTGTCAGCTTCACTGTCGGATATTAATGCTGCGGTGCGGGATATTTCATTTAGTATTTCATGTAAGTATTCAGTCGTTTTCATGATCCTTGTGTGATCAGCTGTTTCATTTTAGCAGCAGCATCCGCTTTATTGTCAGCTCCCGTAATGCCTCCGCCGACAATGATTAAATCTGGGTTTTGTTTGATGGCTTCAGGAAGCGTATCAAGTTTAATGCCTCCGGCAATTGCGGTTTTAGCGCTCTTGACCGCTTTTTTAATCGCCGTCAGTTCCTCGAATGAATTTTTTCCTTCTGCTTGAAGATCATAACCTGTGTGAACACAAATATAATCAACACCGAGTTGGTCAATTTCTTTTGCCCGTGTTTCAAGGTTTTTTACGTTAATCATGTCGACGAGGATTTTTTTCTGCTGTTTTTTTGCTTCGGCAACCGCCCCTTTGATCGTTGAGTCGTCTGTCGCTCCTAAAACGGTGATGATGTCGGCTCCCGCTTCTGCCGCTTTCATGATCTCGTAGCCGCCTGCATCCATGATTTTAAGATCGGCAAGCACTTTCAAGTGAGGAAAGGCTGATTTCATTTCCTGCACGGCTTTCAGGCCTTCATTAATGACAACGGGAGTGCCGATTTCTACAACATCTATATATTGTTCGACCTCTTTCACAAGTTCAATTGCTTCCGGGATATTCACTAAGTCTAATGCCAGCTGTAATTCCACTTTATATCCACTCCTCTTTTTTATGTATTTCCATTCTATAGAGTGCCCCGCATGTTGAGAAGTACGCACTTTGAAGTCTAATAGTTACTTTGAGGATACTGTCCCCGCAGGCAATGCGCTTTGTTTCAGCAAAACTGCGTGGTAGTATAAACATGATGAAAGTTGTGTAAAAAAGTAAGCGTGTATGAATAGATGATCAACGTACAAAAAGTAAGAGGAAGGAGAATGGCCCGTGAGCCGAATGGATGAGAAAACGTTTAATTGCGAAAAGGAATTGACGCTTGCCGTGATAGGCGGGAAGTGGAAAATGCTGATTATGTGGCACTTGGGAAAAGAAGGGACGAAGCGGTTTAATGAGCTGAAAGCTTTAATTCCGGATATTACGCACAAAATTCTTGTGAATCAGCTCAGGGAGCTGGAGCAGGATCTGATCGTTCACAGGGAAGTTTACCCTGTCGTCCCTCCGAAAGTGGAGTATTCTTTAACGGCGCAAGGAGAAAGCCTTATGCCGATTTTGGACGCCATGTATAAGTGGGGAAAAGATTATATGGAATTAATCAACATTGATAAAACTGCAATAAAGGAATCTTTTTGAAGTGCTCTATGTAAAATAGAGTGCTTTTTTTGCGGTTTAATGAAATCATATTGCGAACATTCGGACTGTCTGTTTCGGTTCTTGCGCTGTTTTTTCCGGGTCAGCTTACGTACGTAAATTTTTTTCATTCTGCCATAACTGGATATTCGACAGATTTTCATTATAGTTTAAAGATTTTTAATTTTACGTAAATAATATTTTTGAAAATAAATTGCGGGATGCCGCAAAATACCCTCTGGATTTGTCGGAATTTTTTTCGGTGTGCCGCATGAAACTTTTCACCCATTTTTCGGTGATAAAAACAATATTTTCATATAAAGTGAACGTAAGTAGATATATAGAAATACATGCAGAAATAGGTAAACCTTTCGTGCTTACAATCAATGGCTTTTTGTCTTGATTTCTCATAAATTTGATGCCGCATTTCGGACTGCGCGGGTGAACGGATGACGGATTTCGGCGGTGATTGAATCGGGATCGTTTTTGGAGGTAAGTGGTTCTTTTGGCTTGAGAATGAGTTAGGGACATAGAGGGAGGCTGTTTCTAAGGGAGAATTGACATCTTTATCTTAAAAAGGGGAGGCGCACACATATGGAAATAACTTTTTATCCTTTAACAAATGCTCAAAAACGTATCTGGTATACAGAAAAATTCTATCCGAACACAAGTATTTCAAATCTTGCCGGGTTTGGGAAACTCATTTCTGAAGACGGCGTACAGGCTCATTACGTTGAGAAAGCGATACAGGAATTCGTCCGGCGGTATGAGTCGATGAGAATCCGGCTGCGGCTTGATGATGAGGGGGAGCCCGTTCAATATGTGAGCGAATACCGTCCGCTCTCTATCGGGCACACAGATATCAGGCAAGCCGGCTGCTCTGCGGACGAGCTGTCAAAATGGGGGCGTGAAGAAGCTGGCAAGCCTCTGGCGTTATATGATCAGGATTTATTCCGTTTTTCCGTGCACACGATCAGTGAAAATGAGGTCTGGTTTTACGCTAATGTGCATCACATTATTTCAGACGGGATTTCCATGACGATTCTGGGCAATGCGATTACCGATATTTATTTGGAGCTCTCAGGCGGAGCAAGTGAGGAACAGACGGAGATTCCTTCTTTTATCGAGCACGTGCTGACAGAGCAGGAATATGTGCAGTCGAAGCGGTTTAAAAAGGATCGGGATTTTTGGAACGGGCAGTTTGAGACCGTGCCGGAGCTTGTGTCCCTGAAACGGAGCCAGGCAGATGCGGGTCTTGATGCAAAACGGTTTTCTCAAGAAATTCCTCACGACTTATATGGCCGCATTCATTCATTCTGCGAGGAGCATAAAGTCAGCGTACTATCTCTGTTCCAGTCAGCTCTGATCACTTATCTCTACAAAGTGACCGGCCGGGATGACGTTGTCACGGGTACGTTTATGGGAAACCGGACGAATGCGAAAGAAAAGCAGATGCTCGGGATGTTCGTATCTACGGTGCCTGTGCGGACAAGTGTTGACGGAGGACAGTCGTTCTTGGAATTCGTTAAAGGCCGGATGAAGGATCTGATGAAAATTCTCCGCCACCAAAAGTATCCGTATAACCTGCTTGTCAATGATTTGCGCGCTTCGAAAAGTTCGCTGAACAGATTGTTTACGGTGGCTCTGGAGTACCAGGTGATGCAGTGGCAGAAAAAAGAGAATCTGTCCTTCCTGACAGACCCTATTTTCAGCGGAAGCGGTACAAATGATATTTCAATTCATGTGAAGGAACGATGGGACACCGGGAAATTGACAATTGATTTTGACTATCGCAGCGACATTTTCAAGAGGGAAGAGATTAAATCTGTTTCTGAACGTTTGATCACGCTGATTGAAGATGCGATTTCATCTCCTGATCGCATAATTGATGAACTTACTCTTCTTTCTGAATCCGAGAAAGAGCGGCTGCTGAAACGGGCCTCCGGCAATCCGGTGAATTACCGCGGAGAGATGACGATACCGGGGCTGTTTGAAGAGAAAGTGAAGTCACTGTCTGACAAACCCGCGGTTGTGTATGAAGGCCGAACATTGTCCTATCGCACATTGCATGAACAGTCAGGCCGTATCGCCGGACGCCTTCTTCAAGCCGGGATATCAGCCGATTCTCCTGTCGCGGTGCTGCTTGGCCGTTCTGAGCGTGTCATTGCGGCAATATTGGGAATTTTGAAAGCGGGCGGCGCCTATGTGCCGATAGATCCTGACTTTCCGGCGGATCGGATTCAGTACATTTTAGAGGACAGCGGAGCGAAGGCTGTTCTGACGGAGGCCGGAATACAGGTGCCTGCAGCGGATGCCGAACGGATTGATTTTGACGAGGCTGTTCAGTTTGAAACGGCTGCGGACGGTGTCATCACACAATCAGACCGGCTGGCTTACATCATCTACACGTCAGGTACAACGGGGCGGCCGAAAGGCGTGATGATTGAGCACCGGCAAGTTCATCATCTGGTGCAATCACTGCAGCAGGAGATTTATCAATCCGGTGAGCAGACATTAAGAATGGCGCTTTTGGCTCCGTTTCATTTTGATGCGTCCGTCAAACAGATATTCGCCTCGCTTCTTTTGGGACAGACGCTTTATATCGTGCCGAAAACGACTGTGACGAATGGCTCGGCACTGCTGGACTATTATCGGCAAAACCGGATTGAAGCCACTGACGGAACGCCTGCGCATCTGCAGATGATGGTTGCGGCGGGAGATGTCAGCGGAATTGAATTGCGCCACATGCTCATTGGGGGAGAGGGCCTGTCCGCGGCTGTTGCTGAACAGCTGATGACGCTCTTTCATCAATCGGGCAGGACGCCGCGTCTGACGAATGTCTACGGGCCGACAGAAACGTGCGTAGATGCGTCCGTGCATCAGATGTCAGCGGATAACGGAATGAATCAACAGGCGGCGTACGTTCCGATCGGAAAACCGCTCGGCAACGCCCGTCTGTATATATTGGATAAGCACCAGCGGCTTCAGCCCGACGGCACGGCCGGTGAGCTGTATATCGCGGGTGACGGTGTAGGCCGCGGCTATTTAAATCTGCCGGATTTGACCGCAGAGAAGTTTTTGCAGGACCCGTTTAACGGAAGCGGCCGCATGTACCGCACGGGTGATATGGCGCGCTGGCTGCCGGACGGGACGATCGAATATATCGGCCGTGAAGATGATCAGGTGAAAGTCCGCGGCTACCGCATTGAGCTGGGAGAAATTGAAACGGTGCTCAGAAAAGCTCCGGGCGCGGCGCAGGCCGTCGTGCTGGCACGGCCGGATCAGCAGGGCAGCTTAGATGTCTGCGCATATATCGTTCAGGAAAAAGGAACCGAGTTTCACCCTGCCGAGTACAGGGAGTATGTGTCCAAGCACCTTCCTGATTACATGGTGCCCGCTTACTTTACAAAAACGGACGAAATTCCGCTCACGCCGAGCGGGAAGGCGGACCGCAAAAAGCTGTTTGCGCTTGATGTGCAGGCTGTCAGCTCATCTGAATATGCCGCGCCGAGAAATGAAACGGAGGAAACACTTGCCGTCATCTGGCAGGAAGTTCTCGGAATGGACAAGGCGGGCATTTATGATCATTTCTTCGAGTCAGGCGGTCATTCATTAAAGGCAATGACGCTTCTGACGAAAATTCATAAGCAAATGGGCGTTGAAATTCCGCTGCAATACTTGTTTGAGCATCCGACGATTGCGGCGCTTGCCGATTATGCGGAAAACCGAAACGAAGGACCGGCATTCAGTACAATTGAGCCGGCTGAGAAGCAGGCGAGCTATCCGCTTTCGCTCGCTCAGCAGCGGACTTATATCGCAAGCCAATTTGAAGACGCGGGAGTCGGATATAACATGCCGGCTGCGGCCATGATTGAGGGCGCTTTAGACCGTGAAAAGCTTGAGCGTGCATTTTCTGCCTTAATCAGCAGGCATGAAGCGCTCAGAACATCGTTTCAATCAGAGGACGGCACGCCGAGACAAGTGATTGGCGAGCATGTTCCGTTTCATATTGAAATGATCGAAGCGCGCGGAAGAACGAATGAACAGGTCATGAAGGACTTTGTGCGCCGTTTTGATTTATCTGAGGCGCCGCTGTTCAGAATCGGCCTGCAAACGCTCGGTCACAATCGCCATATGCTGCTGTTTGATATGCATCACCTGATTTCTGACGGGGTGTCTATTTCCATCATGCTGAAGGAACTGGCTGACATCTACGTCGGAAATCAGCTGCCTGAATTGCGCATTCAATATAAAGATTATGCCGTATGGCAGGCGGAACGGGCGAAAGAAGGCTACAAGAAGGAGCGGGCGTACTGGAAAGAAGTCTTCAGCGGCGAACTGCCGGTGCTTCAGCTGCTTCCTGATTATCCGCGGCCGCAGGTGCAAAGCTTTGAAGGTGACCGCGTGTCCGCCAAGCTGCCGAAAATGCTGCGGGAACGGCTGCAGAAGCTTGCCGAGAAAAACGGAGCCACCCTTTACATGGTGCTGTTATCAGCATACTATACGCTGCTTTCTAAGTATTCGGGACAGGAAGACATCATCGTGGGAACACCGTCAGCGGGAAGAAATCACTCCGATACCGAGGGGCTTATCGGGATGTTTGTCAACACGCTTGCGCTGCGAAGCTCCGTGAAGCAGGATCAGACATTTGCCGGCTTGTTAGGTCATGTGCGCAAGCAGGTGCTGGATGCGTTTTCTCATCAGGATTATCCGTTTGAGTGGCTGACCGAGGAACTGAACGTGCCCCGGGACATGAGCAGGCATCCGATATTTGACACGATGTTCAGTCTGCAAAACGCCTCCGACGGAATTCCGGAGATCGGTAATCTGACGCTGTCTCTTCATGAAACAAACTTCAATATCGCCAAATTCGACCTGACCATGCAGGCTCGGGAAACAGCGGAAGGCATTGCGCTTGATTTGGATTATTGCACGAAGCTGTTTAAGCGCTCAACTGCGGATCGCATGCTTGCGCACTATGTCCGTCTGCTGGAAAGCGCGGCAGCTCAGCCGGATGCGAAAATCAGCGAATATGATCTGCTTTCTGAACGGGAGGCTTTGAATCAATTACAGCGGTTCAACCCGGAACGCACGGTATACCCGAAAGATCAAACGATCGTGCAGATCTTTGAAGAACAAGCCCGAAAGAACCCTGACCGGACGGCTCTACAGTTCGAAGGGGAAACCCTGTCGTATCAGCAGCTGAATGAACGAGCCAACAGGCTTGCGCGGCATATTCTTTCGGTCGGAGGCGGCGGAAAAACCGCGGCTGTTCTGTGTGAACGGTCAATGGATATGATTGTTTCCATTATGGCTGTGTTAAAAGCGGAGTCCGCCTATGTGCCGATTGATCCTGAGCATCCGGTTCAGCGGATTCAGCATTTCTTCCGCGACAGCGGGGCGAATGTGCTCCTGACTCAGCAAAGCCTCAAGCCGCTTGCGGAAAAGGCCGGTTTTCAAGGCGTCATTGTGCTTGCTGATGATGAGGCGAGCTATGAAAAGGACTCTCGCAATCCAGCATTGCCGTTTGATTCCAGCACGATTGCCAATCTCACTTATACATCAGGCACGACGGGAACGCCGAAAGGAAACATCGTCACACATGCCAACATTTTGCGGACGGTAAAAAACACGAACTATTTGACTGTTTCTGAAGAGGACACAGTGCTCGGTCTGTCAAACTACGTTTTTGACGCTTTTATGTTTGATATGTTCGGTTCGCTGTTAAACGGTGCAAAGCTTGTGATCGTCCCGAAAGATACGGTGCTGGATATGTCACGCCTGTCCCGTGTGATCAAACGGGAGAACGTCAGCATTCTGATGATTACGACGGCCCTGTTCCACCTGCTTGTTGATATGGAGCCGTCCTGTCTGACGACGCTTCGGAAAATCATGTTCGGGGGCGAAAGAGCGTCTGTAGAACATGTCAAAAAGGCGCTTGCGGCAGTCGGAAAAGGAAGACTGCTTCATATGTACGGCCCGTCGGAAAGCACGGTGTTTGCGACATACCATCCGGTGGATGTCATTGAAGAGGATACGCTCTCCGTTCCGATCGGGAAACCGGTCAGCAATACGGAAGTCTTTATCATGAACTCAGCCGGACGCATTCAGCCGGCGGGTATCGCGGGAGAGCTGTGCGTCAGCGGGGAAGGACTCGTAGAAGGCTACTACAACCGTCCTGAACTGACGGAAGAAAAATTTGTAAAGCATCCGTTTAAGGAAGGTGAACGGATGTATAAAACGGGCGACTTGGCCAGATGGCTTCCGAATGGCGATATCGAGTTTATCGGACGTATCGACCATCAGGTGAAAATCCGCGGTCAGCGGATTGAGCTTGGCGAAATTGAGCATCAGCTCCAAAGTCATGACCAGATTCAGGAATGTATTGTGCTCGCTGTAGATCAGGGTGCGGGTGACAAACTTCTTTGCGCGTATGTTGTCGGCCTCAGGGAAATCTCTTCCCGGGAGCTGAGGGAGCATACGGCGAAGGATCTTCCGGCTTATATGATTCCGTCCGTCTTTATTCAATTGGATGAACTGCCTCTTACAGGGAACGGAAAAATCGACAGGCGGGCGCTGCCGATGCCGGATGTGACCGCAGCGAATGCCGTGTCATATACGGCGCCGCGCAATGAAACAGAACAAAAACTGGCGGATATTTGGGCTGAGGTGCTGCAAATGGAGCGGGTCGGCGTCCATGACCAGTTCTTTGAGATCGGGGGCCACTCGTTAGCGGGGATGAAACTGCTGGCCCTTATCCAGAAGACATTCGGCGTGCAGCTTACCTTAAAGGATCTGTTCACTTCTCCGACGGCCGCGGGGCTGGCGCAGCTGATTGAAGGGGCTGAGCGGAAAACGGCAGAGAGCATCGCACCGGCGGCCGAGCGGGAAACGTATCCGGTTTCTTCACCGCAGAAGCGGATGTTCGTGCTTCAGCAGCTGGAAGGCGCTGAAACAAGCTATAACATGCCGTCTGTGCTCCGCTTAAAAGGAAAGCTTGATGCAGAAAAGCTGAAATCCGTCATGAAACAGCTGACAGAACGCCATGAAGCCTTCAGAACGACATTTGACATAAAGGATGGGGAAACGGTTCAGCGCATATGGACGGAAGCTGATATCGACATGGAATATTATGAAGCCTCTGAAGAAGATGCTGAACGGATTATTCAGAGCTTTATCCGGCCGTTCCGCCTGGATCAGCTTCCTCTCGTCAGAACGGGACTGGTCAAGCTGGCTGAACATGACCACCTGCTGCTGTTTGACATGCACCATATCATTTCGGACGGCGCTTCAGTCGGCGTGCTGATAGATGAACTGTCCCGCTTGTATGGCGGCGAAACGCTTGAGCCGCTGCGGATTCATTATAAAGACTATGCGGTATGGCAGCAGAAATTTATTCAATCAGAGCAGTACCGCAAGCAGGAGGAGCATTGGCTTCGGGAGCTTGACGGCGAGCTTCCGGTATTGACGCTGCCGGCTGATTACAGCCGTCCGGCCGTGCAAACCTTTGAAGGAGACAAGCTGGTCTTTTCTCTGACTGAGGAACAGACGTCGGCTCTTCGCAGTCTTGCGAAACAAACGGATTCTACCATGTACATGGTGCTGCTGGCGACATACAGCGCCTTTCTCTCAAAACTGAGCGGACAGCATGACATCATTGTCGGCTCGCCGGTTGCGGGACGGTCACATGCGGATCTCGCAAACGTCATCGGTGTTTTTGTGAATACACTCGCGCTTCGTACGTATCCGGAAGCGGACAAAACGTTCACAGACTATCTTAAAGAAGTAAAACAAACCGCTTTACATGCATTTGACGCGCAGGATTATCCGCTTGAAAACCTTCTGCAAAAGGTTGAGGTGCAGCGTGATACGAGCAGAAATCCGCTGTTTGATGCGGTATTCTCAATGCAAAATGCAAATGCGGAAGATCTGGTCATGGAAGGAATTGAGCTGAAGCACCATCCGTTTGACAGAAAAACAGCCAAGTTTGACCTGACAATGACGGCTGAGGACACAGACGAAGGTTTAACGTTTGTGCTTGAATATAACACCGCGCTGTTTAAACCGGAAACGGCAGAGACATGGAAGCATTACTGGCTTCAACTGTTAGAAGCCGCAGCGGAAAATCCGGCTGCGAAGCTTTCTGAGCTTTCATTGGTGAATAAAACAGAAAAACAAGCTCTCCTCAACGCATGGAAAGGAAAAACAATTTCTGTGCCGCGGGACAAAACGGTTCACCGTCTCTTTGAAGAAACGGCCGCCCGCTACGCGAACCGGCCGGCCGCGGCATACAACGGCGCGAAATGGACGTACGGCGAGCTGAACGCAAGGGCGAACCGGATCGCGCGCATTCTCATGGACTGCGGCGTCACGGCTGACGAACGTGTCGGCATTTTGACGAAACCGTCCTTGGAAATGGCCGCGGGCGTACTCGGCGTCCTGAAAGCGGGCGCGGCATTTGTGCCGATTGATCCCGACTACCCGGAAGAGCGGATCAGCTACATTCTGCAGGACAGCGGCGCCAAGCTTCTTCTCACACAGGAAGCGCTGGACGTGCCGGAAAGCTACAAAGGAGAAACGATTCTGCTTGACGGAGGACGCTCCATTCTGAGCCTGCCGCTTGATGAAAACGATGAAGCGAACCCGCAGACGGAAACAACGGCGGATCATCTCGCTTATATGATTTACACGTCAGGAACGACCGGACAGCCGAAGGGTGTCATGGTCGAACACCATGCGCTGGTGAACCTGTGTTTCTGGCATCACGACGCATTCGCCATGACGGCGGATGATAAAAGCGCCAAATACGCGGGCTTCGGTTTTGACGCCTCCATCTGGGAGATGTTCCCGACATGGACCATCGGCGCGGAGCTTCATGTCATTGACGAAGCGATCCGGCTGGATATCACCCGCTTAAATCACTATTTCGAGGAGCACGGCGTGACCATCACCTTCCTGCCGACGCAGCTGGCCGAACAATTTATGGAGCTGGAAAATACCTCTCTCCGCATGCTTCTCGTCGGCGGCGACAAGCTGAAGCGGGCGGTGAAACAGCCGTACACGATCGTCAACAACTACGGCCCGACGGAAAACACCGTCGTCGCGACAAGCGGCGTCATCAATCCGGAGGAAGGATCGCTTTCGATCGGACGGGCGATTGCCAATACGAGAGTTTATATTCTCGGCGACGGCGATCAGGTGCAGCCGGAAGGCATTGCCGGTGAATTGTGCGTGGCCGGCCGCGGTCTGGCGCGCGGATACCTGAACCGTGAAGAAGAAACGGCGAAGCGGTTTACCGCAGATCCGTTCGTGCCCGGCGAGCGCATGTACCGGACCGGCGACCTCGTCAAATGGAACGCGCAGTGCGGCATCGAATACATCGGCCGTATTGACCAGCAGGTCAAAGTGCGGGGCTACCGGATCGAGCTTTCAGAAATCGAAGTCCGCCTCGCCCAGCTTGCGGATGTTCATGACGCAGCGGTGACGGCCGTGGAAGACAAAGCGGGCAATACCGCGCTTTGCGCCTATGTCGCGCCTCAGCAGGACGATATTGAAGCGCTCAAAGCCGCGCTGAAAGACACGCTGCCTGACTACATGGTGCCGGCGTTCTGGGTGGAGATGGACGAGCTTCCGGTCACCGCGAACGGAAAAATAGACAAAAAAGCCCTGCCGGAACCGGATATTGAAGCGGGAAGCGCGGCATACAAAGCGCCGGAAACGGAGATGGAGACGCTGCTTTCCGACATTTGGCAAGAAGTGCTCGGTCTTGACCGGATCGGCGTAAGCGATAATTTCTTCACGCTCGGCGGGGACTCGATCAAAGGCATCCAAATGGCGAGCCGCCTGAACCAGCACGGCTATAAATTGGAGATGAAAGATCTCTTCCAGCATCCGACCATCGAAGAGCTCGTCTCCTATGTGGAGCGGACGGAAGGCAAGCAGGCCGACCAAGGACCTGTCGAAGGCGAAGCGGCCTTAACGCCGATCCAGCGCTGGTTCTTTGAACGAAACTTTACCGACAAACACCACTGGAACCAATCCGTCATGCTTCACGCGAAAGACGGCTTTGATCCGGAGATAACAGAAAAAACATTACATGTCCTGACGGTTCACCATGATGCGCTCCGGATGATTTATCGTGAACAAAAACCGTATTACAGAGGGCTTGAGGATGCGTCTGTTGAACTGAACGTCTTTGAGCTGAACGGACCTGCTGAAGACCATGAGGACCGTATCGAAAGGGAAGCAGACCGTCTTCAAAGCAGTATTTCACTGGAAACAGGACATCTCTTGAAAGTCGGGCTCTTCCGGGCTGAAGATGGAGACCACCTTCTTCTCGCAATCCATCACTTAGTCGTGGATGGTGTATCTTGGCGGATTTTACTGGAGGACTTTACGTCCGTGTATACGCAGCTGAAGCAAGGCAATGAACCGGCGCTGCCGCCGAAAACACATTCATTCGCCGAATTTGCCGAGAGAATCAAAGAATACGCAAATACGAAGGCGTTTCTGAAAGAAGCGGATTACTGGAGAGAGCTTGAGGAAAAAGAGGTATGCACTCAGCTTCCGAAAGACAGGCAGTCTGGTGATCAGCGCATGAGACATACGAGAACGGTCAGCTTCTCTCTGACGCCTGAACAAACTGAACAGCTGACGACAAACGTACATGAAGCCTATCACACCGAAATGAACGACATCCTGCTCACGGCGCTCGGACTGGCGCTGAAAGAGTGGACGGGTGAAGACACGATCGGCGTTCATTTGGAAGGCCACGGGCGCGAAGACATTCTTGACGGCCTGAATATCACCCGGACGGTCGGATGGTTTACGAGCATGTATCCGATGATCCTTGAGATGAAGCACGCCGACGATCTTTCATATCAGCTGAAACAAATGAAAGAAGACATCAGACACATCCCGAACAAAGGAGTCGGCTACGGCATTCTGCGTTATGTAACGGCGCCTGAGCATAAAGAGAATCTTTCATTTGAGATTGATCCGGATATCAGCTTTAACTACTTAGGCCAGTTTAATGAGATGTCGGATTCCGGCTTATTTACAAGATCCGGGATGCCGTCAGGACAATCGCTGAGCCCTGACACAGAGAAGCCGAATGCGCTTGATATTGTCGGATTTATAGAAAATGGGCAGATGACGATGACGTTTGCCTATCATTCTCTCGAATTTCATGAAAAAACCATTCAATCGTTCAGTGACAGTTTTAAAGGGCACCTCTTGAAAATCATAGATCACTGCCTGGCCCAAGACGGACCTGAGCTTACGCCTAGCGATCTTGGCGATGATGATCTGACGCTTGATGAACTTGATAAATTAATGGAAATTCTCTAACAGAAAAGACAGAGGTGACATATGAGCAAAAAATCGATTCAAAAGGTGTATGCACTCACACCGATGCAGGAGGGAATGCTGTATCATGCGCTGCTTGATCCGCATTCTTCCTCCTACTTCACACAATTAGAGCTTAGGATTCACGGAAGCTTTCAGCTGGAGCTTTTTGAAAAAAGCGTCAATGAGCTGATCCGGACATATGACATCCTGCGTACGGTATTCGTGCACCAGCAGCTTCAAAAACCGCGCCAAGTCGTATTAGCCGAGCGGAAGACGAAGGTGCACTATGAAGATATCAGTCAATTAGATGAAGCGCGCCAAACCGAATATATTGAACGCTATAAACGCGGCGTGCAGCAGCAGGGCTTTCATCTGGCGAAAGATATTCTCTTTAAAGCAGCGGTGTTCAGACTCAGTGAGAAGGAGCTGTATCTCGTCTGGAGCAATCATCATATCGTCATGGACGGCTGGAGTATGGGCGTTTTGATGAAAAGCCTGTTCCAAAACTATGAAGCGCTTCGTGCCGGCCGGCCCGCCGGGGGAAGCCAGGGCAAACCTTACTCTGACTATATCAAATGGCTCGGAGGCCGGGATTATGAGGAGGCGGAACAATATTGGAGCAGCCGACTGGCGGATTTCGAACAGCCGAGCCTGCTCCCGGGCCGTCTGGCAGCAGAAAAGAAAGACTACCAAAATGAAGAATATTCTTTTGTCTGGGATGAAGAGCTGGTCGCGCAGATTCAGCAGACCGCCAACCGGCATCAAGTCACGGGGCCTAACCTGTTTCAGGCCGTTTGGGGTGCGGTGCTCAGCAAATACAACTATACAGACGATGTGGTGTTCGGCACCGTCGTATCAGGCCGTCCTTCAGAAATCAACGGCATAGAAACGATGGCGGGGCTGTTCATCAATACAATTCCCGTCAGAATCAAGATTGACAAAGATGCAACCTTTTCGGACGTGATGGCGGCAGTTCAGAAAAACGCCGTGGAAGCTGAGCGCTATGATTATGTGCCGCTCTATGACATTCAAAAGCGCTCCGCCCTGGATGGCAGCCTCTTAAATCATTTGGTCGCGTTTGAAAACTATCCGCTGGACAAAGAGCTGGAAAACGGGGGCATGGAGGAAAGACTCGGCTTTTCCATTAAAGTTGAACATGCTTTTGAGCAGACGAGCTTTGATTTCAATCTCATCGTGTATCCGGGAAAAACGTGGACTGTCAAAATCAAATACAACGGAGCGGCTTTCGCTCATGATGCCATCGAACGAACGGCGCACCATCTGACCCGCATGATGAAAGCGGCGGTCGGAACGCCTGACGCGCCCGTGCAGGAACTCGGCCTTGTTTCAGGCGAAGAAGAGCGGCAGATTGTTGAGGTATTCAATGATACGAAAACGGCGCTTCCGGAAGAGGAGGCCGTTCACCGTTTGTTTGAAGCACAGGCAAACCGGACGCCTGCAAGCATCGCGATAAAAGAAGCGGGACGCGAATGGACCTACCGTGAAGTGAACGAAGCGGCCAACCGCCTGGCGAGACACCTTGTGAAGAGCGGGCTGGAAAAAGGCCGGACCGCCGCTATTATGAACGACCGGTCTGCGGAAACCGTTGTCGGAATGCTTGCCGTCCTAAAAGCAGGCGGCGCATATGTGCCGATTGATCCGGCTTTTCCGGAGGACCGTCTCCGCTTTATGGCGGAAGACAGCTCGATTCGGCTCGTGCTGACAGTTCAGGACTATCAAGAACAAGCGGGCGCATTGCAAGTCCCGGTCGTCATGCTGGATGAAAGCGCGGATGAAACGGTAAGCGGAACAGACTTGAATCTTCCGGCCGGCGGCAACGACTTGGCGTATATCATGTATACATCCGGATCGACCGGCAAACCGAAAGGCGTCATGATTGAACACAGAAATATCATCAGGCTCGTCAAACATTCGAATTACGTGCCGGTTCATGAAGAAGACCGGATGGCGCAAACGGGAGCCGTCAGCTTTGATGCCGGAACCTTCGAAGTCTTCGGCGCATTGCTGAACGGAGCGTCATTGCACCCGGTGAAAAAAGAGACGCTGCTTGACGCCGGACAATTCGCCCAATTTCTGAAAGAGCAGCGGATCACGACCATGTGGCTGACGTCTCCGCTGTTTAATCAGCTTGCCCAAAAGGATGCCGGCATGTTTAACACGCTCCGGCACCTCATCATCGGCGGTGACGCGCTTGTGCCGCATATCGTCAGCAAAGTGAGGAAGGCATCACCGGAGCTGTCGCTTTGGAACGGCTACGGGCCGACGGAGAATACGACGTTTTCGACGAGTTTTCTCATTGATCAGGACTACGACGGCTCGATCCCGATCGGGAAGCCGATCGGAAATTCCACTGCGTACATTATGGATGAAAACCGCAACCTCCAGCCGATCGGCGCGCCCGGTGAGCTGTGCGTCGGCGGAAGCGGAGTGGCAAGAGGCTATGTGAATCTGCCTGAATTAACGGAGAAGCAGTTTGTCCGCGATCCGTTCAGACCGGATGAAATGATATACCGGACGGGGGACTTGGCGAAGTGGCTTCCGGACGGCACGATCGAGTTTCTCGGCAGAATTGACAACCAAGTAAAGGTCCGCGGTTTCAGAATCGAGCTCGGCGAAATCGAGGCGAAAATCAGCCAGGCGGAGAATGTGACGGAATCTGCGGCTGTGATCCGGAAAAATAAAGCGGATGAAAATGAAATCTGCGCTTACTTTACCGCAGACCAAGCCCTTTCGCCGGAAGACCTGCGCAAAACGCTTTCGGAATCACTTCCGGAATATATGATTCCCGCGCACTTCATCCAGATGAATCAGTTTCCGCTGACGGCGAACGGAAAGATTGATAAAAAAGCGCTGCCTGAGCCTCAGGCTGAAGCTGTTCAAAAAGAATACGAAGCACCGAAAACGGAAGCGGAGCAGAAACTCGCCGACATTTGGGAAGGCATTCTCGGTGTAAAAGCGGGTGTGACTGACAATTTCTTCACGATTGGCGGACATTCTTTAAAAGCCATGATGATGACCGCTAAAATCCAGGAGCACTTTCAAAAAGAAGTGCCGATTAAAGTGTTATTTGAAAAGCCGACCATTCAGGAGCTAGCGCATTATTTGCAGCATGAGAGCGAGGAGGAGCAGCAGTTTGAACCGATCCGACAAGCGCCTTATCAGAAGCATTATCCTGTTTCCTCAGCACAGCGCAGGATGTATATCCTTAATCAGCTCGGACAGGCCAGCACGAGCTACAACGTCCCTGCTGTACTTTTGCTGGAAGGGTCAGTAGACAAAAAGCGTCTTGAGGAGGCCATGCAGGCATTAATCAACCGTCATGAGACACTGCGTACGTCATTTGACATGGCAGAGGGAGAAGTCGTGCAGACCATTCACAAAAACGTGTCGTTTGAGCTTGAAACCGCCGAGGGCCGGGAAGAAGATGCAGAAGAGCTGACAAAAGCCTTTATCAGGCCGTTTGCGCTCAACCGCGCGCCGCTTGTCCGTTCGAAGCTGATCCGGCTTGAAGAAGACCGGCATCTTCTGCTGATTGACATGCACCACATTATTACGGACGGAAGCTCAATGGGCATTTTCATCGGTGATCTTGCGAAGCTTTATCAAGGCACGGAGCTTGCGCTGCCAAAGATTCATTATAAGGATTTTTCAGTCTGGCAGCGTGAAAAAGCAAATCTCGACCAGCACGAAGCCTACTGGCTTGATACGTTCAAAGGCGATCTGCCGGTGTTGGATCTGCCGCTTGATTTCCCGCGTCCTGCCGAGCGCAGTTTTGAAGGGGAACGCGTCATCTTCGGGCTTGATAAACAGGTGACGGCGCAGATTAAGAAGCTGCTGGCTGATACGGATACGACGATGTATATGTTCTTGTTAGCCGCTTTTCAAGTGCTGCTGTCCAAATATTCGGGGCAGGAAGACATCATAGTCGGGTCTCCGGCGGCCGGAAGACAGCATCCTGATCTCCAAGACGTGCCGGGCATGTTTGTCAACACAGTTGCGCTTCGGTCGCATCCTGCCGGCAAAAAAACGTTCAAACAATTTCTGGATGAGGTGAAAACGGCGAGCCTTCAAGCTTTTGAGCATCAAAGCTATCCGCTTGAAGAATTAATTGAAAAACTGCCGTTAACGAGGGACACAAGCCGGAGTCCGCTGTTCAGCGTGTTATTTAATATGCAGAACATGGAGATCCCGGCCCTGCGGCTCGGAGATTTGGAGATTTCTTCATACTCCATGCATCATCATGTCGCTAAATTTGATCTTTCCTTAGAAGCGGCTGAGCGCGGAGAAGAGGTCGGATTGAGCTTTGATTACGCGAAAGCCTTATTTGCGGACGAAACCATCCGCAGCTGGAGCGCTCATTTTGTCAATCTGATTAAAGCCTGCGCTGAAAATCCGGATATTCAGCTGGCCGACGCAAGCCTGCTGTCCGCTCCTGAACGGGAAGCGCTCCTTTCTGATGAAAAACGTACGGAAGCGGATCTGCCTGAGGGCACTTTTGTTTCGCTGTTTGAACGGCAAGCGCAAAAAACGCCTGATCTCACGGCGGTTGCGGGCGGAATAAGTCTGACATATCGTGAGCTTGATGAACGCTCGAACCGGTTTGCCCGCCACCTTCAGGCTTGCGGAACGGGCAGTGAGGACATTGTGGCCATTATGATGGATCGTTCGGCCGACTTGATTACCGCGATTCTCGGCGTCATGAAAGCCGGAGCGGCATTTCTCCCGATTGATCCGGAGACTCCTGAAGAGAGAATCCGCTACTCTCTTGAAGACAGCGGAACGAAGCTTCTGGTCGTCAATGAAAGAAACATGACCGCGGCCGCCGTTTATAAAGGAAAAACGGTCGTAATGGAAGACGGAGAATGGCAGAACGAAAGCGCCGACCGGCTTGAAACGGAGCCCGGCGCCGACCAGCTTGCATATATCATTTATACCTCGGGAACAACGGGCAAACCGAAAGGCGTCCAGCTGGAGCACCGCAATCTAATCAATTATGTCACATGGTTCAGCCGTGAAGCCGGTTTGACCGAAGCTGACAAATCCGTGCTGCTGTCTTCTTACGCATTTGATCTCGGCTATACGGCTATATTCCCGATTCTTCAGGCGGGCGGCGAGCTGCACATTGTGCCGAAAGAGACGTACACCGCGCCTGATCAGCTTGGTGAGTATATACAGAAAAACGGCATTACGTATATGAAACTGACGCCGTCATTGTTCCATATGATCGTCAATACAGCCCGTTTTACATCAGAACGCCGTTTCAGCCCGCTTCGTTTAGTGGTGCTCGGCGGAGAAAAGATCATCACGTCCGATGTCCGCAAGTTTCATGACGTATACGCCCATACCGACTTCATCAATCACTACGGGCCGACGGAAACGACGATCGGCGCCATTGCCGGACGGATCAATATGGAGCGCCTTGATCAATATGAACAGCGTCCCGTCATCGGCCGCCCGATCGCGAATACCGGCGCGCTTGTATTGGACGGAGCAATGCAGCTCGTTCCTCCGGGCGCAAGCGGCGAGCTTTATATTACCGGGAAGGGGCTTGCCAGAGGATATCTTCACCGTCCGCAGCTGACGGCGGAGACATTTCTCTCAAATCCTTTTTCACCGGACAGCCTGATGTACAAAACGGGAGATGTCGTCCGCAGGCTTCCTGACGGGACGATTGAATTTATCGGCCGTGCGGATGATCAGGTGAAAATCCGGGGCTACCGCATTGAATTAAAAGAGGTTGAAACTGTGCTGTTAAGCGTAAACGGCATTCAGGAGGCGGTCGTTCTCGCAGTCAGCGAAGGCGGGCTGCCGGAACTGTGCGCGTATTATAAAGCCGACAGCGAGCTGAAAGGCTCTGAGCTTCGCAAACGGCTTTCCGAAACACTGCCGTCTCATATGCTTCCGGCTTATTTCATGCAAGTAGACCGCATTCCGCTCACAGCCAACGGAAAAACCGATAAAAACGCCCTTCCGAAACCGGGCGTCAGCCAAACGGCGCAAACAGTTTCAGCCTTGCCGGAAACGGAATTGGAGGAAAAGCTGTGCCGCATTTGGAAACAGACACTCGGTACGGATACGCTCGGCATCGACGATAATTTCTTCGATTACGGCGGGCACTCTTTAAAAGGCATGATGCTCCTCGCCAATATTCAGGCTGAACTGGACAAAACGGTTCCGTTAAAAGCGCTGTTCGAACAGCCGACTGTCCGCCTGCTTGCCGCATATATCGAAAAATCAGCGGTATCTGAGGGATATCGGATGATCTCACCGGCCGACAGTGCAGACGCGTACCCGTTATCATCCGCCCAAAAACGGATGTACGTCCTGAACCAGCTTGACCGGGAGACAATCAGTTATAATATGCCGTCCGTTCTTCTGATGGAAGGAGAAGTCAATATTTCAAGACTTCAGGAAGCGCTCAATCAGATGATCAATCGCCACGAGTCTTTGCGGACGTCCTTTATCGATCAAAACGGCCGCCCGATGCAGCAGATCGCAGAACAGGCTGACATCGACCTGCACATCTTTGAAGCAGCAGACGAGGAGAAAGCGGATCTTATCATTCAGGCATTCATTAAGCCGTTCGATCTGAGTGCGGCTCCGCTCATTCGGGCCGCTCTTGTCAGACTGAATGAAAAGAAACACCTGCTGCTGCTGGATATGCATCATATTATTGCCGACGGCGTGTCCAGAAGCATGCTGGTCAAAGAGCTCGCTCATCTTTACAAAGGCGGAAGCCTGCCGTCGCCGAACCTGCACTATAAAGACTTCGCCGTCTGGCAGAATGAACCCGAGCAGGCCGAACGGATGAAAGACCATGAGCGTTATTGGCTCTCCGCATTTTCCGGCGAGCTTCCTGAATTGAATCTGCCGACCGATTTCCCTCGTCCGCCGGTTCAAAGTTTTAAAGGACAATCCGTCCGTTTCAGAGCGGGGCGTGAAACGGAAAAAGCGGTGCGTGAATTAATGGAATCATCGGGAGCGACTCTTCATATGGTGCTTCACGCCGCGTTCCATGTCTTTTTGAGCAAAATCACGGGGCAGCGCGATATCATTATCGGTTCGGTGACCGCCGGAAGAACGAGCGCCGAAGTTCAGGAAATGCCAGGGATGTTTGTCAATACGCTTGCGCTTCGCAATGAAACGCAAAAAGAGCAGACCTTTGCCGAGTTGCTCGAACGGGTGAAACAAACCAATCTCGACGCGCTGGCGCATCAGGATTATCCGTTTGAAGATCTGATCGGAAAGCTTGACCTGCCGAGAGATATGAGCCGTAACCCATTGTTCCAGGTGATGGTGACGACAGAAGATCCGGATAAAGAAACACTGGAACTGGAGAACCTGCGCATCACTCCGTATGAGTCGAACCAAGGCACGGCGAAATTCGATCTGACACTCGGCGGCTTTACGGATCAAGAAGGCCTCGGCCTTCAGTTTGAATATGCGACTGATCTGTTTAAAAAAGAAACAATTGAAAAGTGGAGCGCCGGGTTCTTGCGGATTCTGAAGCAAGCGGCAGAAAGTCCGGACAGAAAGCTGCCTGAGATTTCACTGATCAGCGATGCTGAAAAACAAGCCCTCCTTGACGCATGGAAAGGAAAAACAATTTCTGTGCCGCGGGACAAAACGGTTCACCGTCTCTTTGAGGAAACGGCCGCCCGCCACGAGAACCGGCCGGCCGCGGCATACAACGGCGCGAAATGGACGTACGGCGAGCTGAACGCAAGGGCGAATCGCATCGCGCGTATTCTCATGGACTGCGGCGTCACGGCTGACGAACGTGTCGGCATTTTGACGAAACCGTCCTTGGAAATGGCCGCGGGCGTACTAGGCGTCTTGAAAGCGGGCGCGGCATTTGTGCCGATTGACCCCGAATACCCGGAAGAGCGGATCAGCTACATTCTGCAGGACAGCGGCGCCAAGCTTCTTCTCACACAGGAAGCGCTCGACGTGCCGGAAAGCTACAACGGAGAAACGATTCTGCTTGACGGCCGCCGCTCCATTCTGAGCCTGCCGCTTGATGAAAACGATGAAGCGAACCCGCAGACGGAAACAACGGCGGATCATCTCGCTTATATGATTTACACGTCAGGAACGACCGGGCAGCCGAAGGGCGTCATGGTCGAACACCATGCGCTGGTGAACCTGTGCTTCTGGCATCACGACGCATTCGCCATGACGGCGGATGATAAAAGCGCCAAATACGCGGGCTTCGGTTTTGACGCCTCCATCTGGGAAATGTTCCCGACATGGACCATCGGCGCGGAGCTTCACGTCATTGACGAAGCGATCCGGCTGGATATCACCCGCTTAAATCACTATTTCGAGGAGAACGGCGTGACCATCACCTTCCTGCCGACACAGCTGGCCGAACAATTTATGGAGTTGGAAAATACCTCTCTCCGCATGCTTCTCGTCGGCGGCGACAAGCTGAAGCGGGCGGTGAAACAGCCGTACATGATCGTCAACAACTACGGCCCGACGGAAAACACCGTCGTCGCGACAAGCGGCGTCATCAATCCGGAGGAAGAATCGCTTTCGATCGGACGGGCGATTGCCAATACGAGAGTTTATATTCTCGGCGACGGCGATCAGGTGCAGCCGGAAGGCATTGCCGGTGAATTGTGTGTGGCCGGCCGCGGTCTGGCGCGCGGATACCTGAACCGTGAGGAAGAAACGGCGAAGCGGTTTACCGCAGATCCGTTCGTGCCCGGCGAGCGCATGTACCGGACCGGCGACCTCGTCAAGTGGAACGCACAGTGCGGCATCGAATACATCGGGCGTATTGACCAGCAGGTCAAAGTGCGGGGCTACCGGATCGAGCTTTCAGAAATCGAAGTCCGCCTCGCCCAGCTTGCGGACATTCATGACGCAGCGGTGACGGCGGTGGAAGACAAAGCGGGCAATACCGCGCTTTGCGCCTATGTCGCGCCTCAGCAGGACGATATTGAAGCGCTCAAATCCGCGCTGAAAGACACGCTGCCTGACTACATGGTGCCGGCGTTCTGGGTGGAGATGGACGAGCTTCCGGTCACCGCAAACGGAAAGATTGACAAAAAAGCCCTGCCGGCGCCTGACATTGAAGCGGGAAGCGCCGTATATAAAGCGCCGGAAACGGAGATGGAGACGCTGCTTTCAGACATTTGGCAGGAAGTGCTCGGTCTTGACCAGATCGGCGTAAGCGACAATTTCTTCACGCTCGGCGGCGACTCGATCAAAGGCATCCAAATGGCGAGCCGTCTGAACCAGCACGGCTACAAATTGGAGATGAAAGATCTCTTCCAGCATCCGACCATCGAAGAGCTCGTCTCCTATGTGGAGCGGACGGAAGGCAAGCAGGCCGACCAGGGACCTGTCGAAGGCGAAGCGGAGTTAACGCCGATTCAGCGCTGGTTCTTTGAACGAAACTTTACCGACAAACACCACTGGAACCAATCCGTCATGCTTCACGCGAAAGACGGCTTTGATCCGGACCTGGTGGAAAAAACCCTGCAAGCATTGATTGAACACCATGATGCGCTCCGCATGGTTTACTGTGAAGAAAGGGAAGGCATCATTCAGACATACCTCCCTGTCACAGAATGCAAGGCAAGCTTTGAAATCGTTGATCTGTACGGAACTGACGAGGATATGCTGAAAAGCCAGATTCAGCGGCTTGCCGATCATCTTCAGGGAAGTCTGGATCTGGAGAACGGCCCGCTGTTAAAAGCGGAGCAATACCGGACAGAACAAGGCGATCATCTGTTAATCGCGATTCACCATCTCGTCGTGGACGGGGTTTCATGGAGAATTCTGCTTGAGGATTTCGCTTCAGGTTATAAACAGGCGCAGCAGCAAAACAGCATCGTCCTCCCGCAGAAAACCCACTCCTTTAAAGATTGGGCGGAGGCGCTGAACACGTTTGCGCAATCAGAAGAGCTGAAAAAGCAGGCGGCTTATTGGGCGCAGGCAGATGCGGAAGAACTTCAGCCGCTGCCGAAAGACCATGATCCGAACAAACGGCTCGTCAAACATACGGCGGCCGTGAAATGTGAATTGACTGAGGAAGAAACGGCACAGCTGCTCACAGATGTTCATCATCCGTACGGAACGGAAATCAACGACATTCTGCTCAGCGCGCTCGGCTTAACGATCGGTGAATGGACGGAAAACGGCAAAGTCGGCATCAACTTAGAAGGACACGGCCGGGAAGAAATCATACCGAATGTCAATATTTCACGGACGGTCGGCTGGTTTACGGCCCAATATCCGTTGATTCTGCAGATCAGCAAGGAAGACGGCGTCTCTTCCGTCATTAAAACGGTAAAAGAGACGGTGCGGCGCGTTCCAGATAAAGGTGTAGGATACGGGATTCTCCGGTATCTGTCATCCGATGAAACAGAAAAAGGCGCCGCGCCTGAAATCAGTTTTAACTACTTGGGGCAGTTTGACAATGAAGTGAAAACGGAATGGTTTGAGCCGTCTCCATATGATATGGGACGTCAAGTCAGCGAAGAGTCAGAGGCGTTATACGCACTGAGCTTCAGCGGGATGGTTACAGGCGGCCGCTTCGTCATTTCCTGCTCATACAATCAGGAAGAATATGAAAGAAGCACCGTCGAAACACAGATGCAGCGGTTTAAAGACAATCTCTTAATGATCATCCGCCATTGCACGGCCAAAGAGGAGAAAGAATTTACGCCGAGCGATTTCAGCGCGCAGGATCTTGAGATGGATGAAATGGGAGACATCTTTGACATGCTTGAGGAGAATTTAACGTGACAAAAACAGATCATAGAAGGGGGGAGCGGAGCAGATGAGCCAATTCAGCAAAGATCAGGTTCAGGACATGTATTATTTGTCGCCGATGCAGGAGGGAATGCTGTTTCATACTCTCCTGAATCCCGGCCAAAGTTTTTACATCGAACAAATGACAATGAAAGTAAAAGGCAGCTTGAATATCAAAAGCCTTGAAGAAAGCATGAATGTGATCATGGACCGGTACGATGTATTTCGTACCGTGTTCATTCACGAAAAAGTAAAAAGGCCGGTCCAAGTCGTATTGAAAAAAAGGCAGTTTCAGATAAAAGAAATCGATCTGACACATGTAACGGACAGCGAGCAAACAGCCAAAATCAATGAATACAAAGAACAGGATAAGATCAAGGGCTTTGATTTGACGCGGGATATTCCGATGCGGGCAGCCATTTTTAAAAAATCGGAAGAAAGCTTTGAATGGGTGTGGAGCTACCACCACATCATTTTGGACGGCTGGTGCTTCGGCATCGTCGTGCAGGATCTGTTTAAGGTATACAATGCCCTGCGTGAACAAAAGCCGTACAGCCTGCCGCCGGTCAAACCGTATAAAGACTATATCAAGTGGCTTGAAAAGCAGGATAAACAAGCATCACTGCATTACTGGCGCGGGTACTTAGAAGATTTTGAAGGACAAACGACATTTGCGGAGCAAAAAAAGAAACAAAAGGACGGCTATGAGCCGAAAGAGCTGCTCTTCTCACTGCCGGAGGCGGAAACAAAAGCATTTACCGAGCTTGCAAAATCGCAGCATACCACTTTGAGTACGGCGCTTCAGGCGGTTTGGAGTGTATTAATCAGCCGCTACCAGCAGTCCGGCGATTTGATCTTCGGCACAGTCGTTTCCGGGCGTCCCGCAGAAATCAAAGGCGTTGAACATATGGTCGGGCTGTTTATCAATGCTGTCCCGAGGCGGGTGAGGCTGTCTGAGGATACTACATTTAACGGCTTGCTCAAGCAGCTGCAGGAACAATCGCTGCAGTCTGAGCCGCATCAATATGTGCCGCTCTATGACATCCAAAGCCAGGCCGATCAGCCAAAGCTGATTGACCACATCATTGTGTTTGAAAATTATCCGCTTCAGGATGCAAAAAATGAAGAAAACAGTGAAAACGGCTTTGATATGGAGGACGTCCATGTTTTTGAGAAATCGAATTATGATCTCAACCTGATGGCTTCTCCAGGTGATGAGATGCTGATTAAGCTTGCCTATAACGGGAATGTGTTTGATGAGGCGTTTATCCTGCGCTTAAAATCTCAGCTTCTCACAGCGATTCAGCAGCTCATCCAGAAGCCGGATCAGCCTGTCAATACGATCAGACTTGTTGATGAAAAGGAAAGAGAGCTTCTGCTTACCGGCTTAAACCCGCCGGCTCAGACTCATCAGGCGAAGCCTCTGACAGATTGGTTCAAGGAAGCGGTGAATGTAAATCCAGATGCACCGGCGCTTACGTATTCCGGCCAGACTCTTTCCTATCGTGAATTAGATGAGGAAGCGAACCGTCTTGCGCGCCGTTTGCAAAAGCAAGGTGCGGGTAAGGACACTGTTGTCGCGTTGTACACGAAGCGCTCGCTTGAGCTGGTGATCGGCATTCTCGGCGTATTAAAAGCGGGAGCGGCTTATCTGCCGGTTGATCCGAAGCTGCCGGAGGACCGAATCTCGTACATGCTGGCTGACAGTGCGGCAGCCTGTCTGCTGACACATCAGGAGATGAAAGAAAAAGCGGCTCAGCTGCCGTATACAGGAACAACACTCATCATCGATGATCAAGCACGGTTTGAGGAACAGGCAAGCGATCCTGCAGCCGCAATTGATCCCGATGATCCGGCGTATATTATGTATACGTCCGGCACAACCGGAAAGCCGAAGGGCAATATCACCACTCATGCCAATATTCAAGGATTGGTCAAGCATGTAGACTACATGGCATTTTCTGAAAAAGATACGTTCTTATCTGTTTCCAATTACGCCTTTGACGCATTTACCTTTGATTTCTACGCATCAATACTGAATGCGGCACGGCTCATTATCGCAGATGAACATACACTGCTTGATACAGAACGGCTCACTGATCTGATCCGGCAGGAGAATGTCAATGTCATGTTTGCGACAACCGCACTTTTTAATCTTCTCACCGATGCGGGAGAGGAGTGGCTGAAGGGGCTTCGCTGTGTGTTATTCGGGGGGGAGCGCGCGTCAGTGCCTCACGTCAGAAAGGCGCTTGAGATCATGGGGCCCGGCAAGCTGATTAATTGCTACGGGCCGACTGAGGGAACGGTGTTTGCGACAGCTCACGTCGTGCATGATATACCGGATTCCCTTTCCTCATTGCCGATCGGAAAGCCGATCAGCAATGCCAGTGTTTATATTCTTAACGGGCAAAATCAGCTTCAGCCGTTTGGAGCTGTCGGTGAACTGTGCATCAGCGGAATGGGTGTATCAAAAGGGTATCTGAACCGTCATGACCTGACGAAGCAAACGTTTATCCCAAATCCGTTCAAGCCGGGAGAAATGCTTTACCGCACAGGGGATTTAGCACGCTGGCTGCCGGATGGAACAATTGAATACGCCGGGCGTATTGACGATCAGGTCAAAATACGCGGACACCGGATTGAGCTTGAAGAAATCGAAAAGCAGCTGCAGGAATACCCGGGTGTGAAAGATGCGGTCGTTGTTGCAGACCGCCATGAGTCTGGAGATGCATCAATCAACGCCTACCTCGTGAACCGGACGCCGCTTTCAGCTGAAGACGTAAAGAGGCACCTGAAAAAACAGCTTCCTGCTTACATGGTGCCGCAAACCTTTACTTTCTTAGAGGAGCTTCCTTTAACGACAAACGGGAAGGTCAATAAACGGCAGCTGCCGAAACCGGATCAGGCTCAGGCGGCGAAAGAATGGATCGGGCCTCGAAACGCGACGGAAGAAACGATTGCACACATCTGGTCCGACATCCTCGGCAGACAGCAGATCGGGATTCATGATGATTTCTTCGCGCTCGGAGGCCATTCCTTAAAAGCGATGACGGCAGCGTCGCGCATTAAAAAAGAGCTCGGTACGGACATTCCGGTGCAGCTGTTATTCGAAGCGACGACAATCGCAGACATTGCCGGTTATCTGCTTCACGGTGAAGAAAAAGGAATGAAAGATCTCACCATCATGAATAAAAATCAGTCTGACACACTGTTTGCGTTCCCGCCGGTTCTCGGTTACGGGCTGATGTACCAGCCGCTGGCAAAACAGCTGTCCGGCTATAAAATCTGTGCGTTTGATTTTATTGAGGAAGACAACCGCATCGAACGCTACACAGAGCTGATCAATCAGCTCCAGCCGGAAGGACCGGTCAAGCTGTTCGGATACTCGGCAGGCTGCACGCTCGCCTTTGAAACGGCCAAACGCCTTGAAGCAGGGGGCCGTAAAGTGGAGCGGCTGATCATGGTTGATTCCTATAAAAAACAAGGCGTCAGCGACTTGGAAGGCCGCACCGTAGAAAGTGATGTCCAGGCGCTGATGAAGGTAAACCGGGACAATGAAGCGCTGAATGACGAAGCTGTCAAAGAAGGTCTCGCCAAAAAAACATACGCGTTTTATTCTTATTTTGTGCATACCGTCAGCACCGGCACGGTCAATGCGGATATAGATCTTTTAACGTCAGAACCGGACTTTGCGATGCCGCCGTGGCTCGCTTCGTGGGAGGAAGCCACGACAGGTGAATACCGTGTGAAAAAAGGCTGCGGCACGCACGCAGAAATGCTTCAGGGAGAATGTCTCGAAAGGAATGCGGCATATTTGCTCGAATTCCTAAAGAAGGAACATCTGAAGCTGACAACTTCACGATAGAAAAGGAGGAAGCCCGCCAATGGTCCAGCTCTTTAAATCGTTCGATACCACAGAAAAAACGCAGCTCATCTGTTTTCCGTTCGCAGGAGGCTATTCCGCATCATTCCGCCCGCTCCACACCTACCTTCAAGGTGAGTGTGAGATGCTTGCCGCGGAACCGCCGGGACACGGAACAAATCAAATGTCCGCCGTTGAGGATTTTGAACAGCTTGTCAGTTTATACAAGCAGGAGTTGAATCTCCATCCCGACCGCCCGTTTGTGCTGTTCGGCCACAGTATGGGAGGCATGGTCGCTTTCAGGCTGGCGCAAAAGCTGGAGCGGGAGGGCATTTACCCGCAGGCCGTGATCATCTCAGCCATTCAGCCGCCGCATGTGGAAAGGAAAAAAGTGTCTCATCTTGATGATGAAAAATTTCTCGCCCATATTATCGAGCTTGGCGGAATGCCGCAGGAGTTAGTGGAGAATAAGGAGGTCATGTCATTTTTCCTGCCTTCTTTCAGATCCGACTACCGCGCGCTTGAAAGCTTCCGTCCGTCTGATTCTCACATCATTCAATCACCCGTCCATATATTTAACGGGCGGAAAGATAAAAAATGTATCAAAGATGCGGACGGATGGAAAAAATGGGCCGACAATCCCGTATTTCATGAGTTTTCGGACGGCCACATGTTCATATTAAGTGAAACTGAAAAAGTGGCGGAACGAATCTATGAGATTATTAACAGGAGCACTGCAGGCCAATTGTTATAGGATATGACAGACAGCATTCGCTGTCTGTTTTTTGTAACAAAATCTGCCCGCGAGTTTTCTCATTTATCAAAAATTTTATGTTATGATTTGATGGAATATAATTTTGAAGGGATTGTCGTACATGAATGATGCAGCAAAAGAGCTGAACAGAACATTATCTGAAGAAAACCCGCACGTGCTTCATATGCTTTCTGATTTGGGCAGAGAGTTGTTTTATCCGAAAGGGGTGCTGACACAATCGGCGGAAGCGAAAGCCAAGGCCGGAAAGTATAATGCCACGATCGGGATTGCCACCTCACAGGGCGAGTCCATGCACTTTTCCCATATTCAAGAGACACTGTCCGCCTATAACCCCGATGATATCTACGATTATGCTCCGCCGCAGGGAAAAGAGCCGCTCAGACAGGAATGGCTGAAAAAAATGCGTCTCGAAAATCCTTCATTAGCCGGCAAAGACATCAGCACGCCGATCGTGACAAACGCTTTAACACACGGGCTGAGCATCGCCGCCGACTTGTTCGTCAATGAAGGGGATACGCTGCTTCTGCCTGATAAATATTGGGGAAATTACAATTTCATTTTCGGTGTCCGGCGCATGGCATCCATTGAGACGTACCCGCTTTTTCAGCAGGATGGGCGTTTTAATGCGGCGGGGCTGTCCGAGCTGCTGAAAAAGCAGGAAGAAAAGGCGATTGTCGTGCTGAATTTCCCGAATAATCCGACAGGCTATACGCCGGGGGAAGAGGAAGCGGCAGAAATCGTCAGCGTGATTCTGGAGGCGGCGGAGGCCGGTAAAGAGATTGTCGTGCTCGTAGACGATGCGTATTATAATCTGTTTTACGATGAAACGGCCATTCAGGAATCCATCTTCAGCAAACTCGCCCAAGTGCACGACCGGGTGCTTTGCGTGAAAATAGACGGCGCGACGAAGGAAAATTACGCGTGGGGCTTCCGCGTCGGTTTTATTACGTACAGCACAAAAAGCGAAAAAGCGCTGCGCGTGCTCGAGGAAAAAACAAAAGGGATTATCAGGGGAACGATTTCAAGCGCCCCGCACCCGTCCCAAACGTTTATGCTGCGGGCGATGCAGTCACCGGAATACGAGAAAGAAAAATCGCTGAAATATAACATCATGAAAAAACGGGCTGACAAAGTGAAAGCCGTTCTTGCAGAAAACAAGCACTATGATGACGTATGGACGCCTTACCCGTTTAACTCTGGTTATTTCATGTGTGTCCGGCTGAAAGACATAAACGCCGGCGAATTGAGAGTGTCGTTGCTTGAAAAGAGAGGAATCGGGACGATATCCATTAATGAAACCGATTTGCGAATCGCATTTTCATGTGTTGAAGAGGAACACATCGCGGATCTGTTCGAAGAAATTTATCAAGAAGCAAAGCAGCTGCAGAAACAGGCGGAAATATCAGGCTGACAAAAAAGGAGGGGGACACCCTCCTTTTTCTATGCTTACAGCAGCTCTTCATACGTTTTCATCTCAATCCCGTCACAAAAATCGGGATGCGCCGCACAAACGGCCAGCTTATACTCCTCGTCCGCCTCATATGTGCGGATGAAACAAGGTTCATGTCCGTCCGGGAGCTCAATGGACACATGGCCGTCGTCTTTAAGGCGGACGCTGAATGAATCAAGCGGCAGGGAAAGCCCTTTTCCGGCCTGTTTGATAAAGCTCTCTTTCATCGACCACAGATGGTAAAAATAATCGGTCTGCTGATCGGGGTGTTTCGCTTGCAGATCACTGTATTCCGTCGGCGAAAAAAACCGTTTGGCGATATCAATCGTGCCGGTCTTCATTTTTTCAATATCAATGCCGATCGGTTTTGAATCAACAGCGCACACGATCCAGCGACCGGAGTGGGAAATATTAAAGTGCATGTCCGGAAGCGCGGGGATGTACGGCTTTCCGTATTCCTGGACGCCGAATGAAATCCCGGCCGGATCAAGTCCGTAAGCCTTCGCCGCAGCGGTGCGGATCAGCATGTCGCCGATCAAGGTGCGGTGAGCATCCTCCTTATGGTAAAAGCGCCGGCATTTTTCCCGCTTTTCGGCGGACACGGCCGCCATCATCCGATCCTCTTCCCCTGCAGAAAGCGGGCGGTCCATATATACTCCGTAAATCTTCATGTCCAGATCCTCCGTCTGAAAATATTGTCAAAACCATCCTATCATATCTGACGAAAGCTGTCCGAAAATAAAAAAACAAAACCGTTTCGGCTTTGTTTTTAATGAACGGACGTTGCCCGCCCGGAGATCGCGTATGTTAACAGTTTAGAGGACTGCGGCAAAGAAAAACGCAGAATCAGCCCCGTCAAAACAGCCGTAATAATGGTTCCGGCACCGATAGGTCCGCCCATCATCCAGGCTGCAGCAAGAATCGTCAGCTCAATGCCGTTCCGCACCCATTGCACGTTCCAGCCTGTTTTTTCAGATATCAGCATCATCAGAGAGTCCCGGGGGCCCGCGCCGAGCCCTGCTGATACGTAAATACCGACGCCGCAGCCGATCAGCAGCAATCCAATAGAAAAAAACACGGCCGCTAAGGAAAAAGCGTGCGTCTCAGGAAGCAGAAACGAAAAGAAATCAATAAACATTCCCATCAGCACCATGTTTAAGATAGCGCCGATTTTCGGGAGTGTCCTCGTGAACAGGCAGGTTAAAGCCACGATGACCGCGCCGACCACGATGGACCATTGGCCGACAGAAAGTCCGAAATGCTGAAAAAGCCCATAATGAAAGGCATCCCAAGGGCTGATGCCGAGAGCTTTTCCTTTAATGGTTAACGATACCCCGAAAGACAAAATCAACAGACCGGCAAAATAAAACGTCCAGCGCATCAAGAATTCCCGCTTCAAAGAGGTCCCTTCTTTCATAAAATTTCATTAATTGTCATTGTAGCATAACCGCCAAAAAAAAGAAGAAGCGAAATCAGTGTTTCGCTTCTTCTCCCGTTCCTACAAAGGATTCAGTATACGATTTAAAAACCGCTGCGTGCGTTCTTCTTTCGGCGCGGAAAAAATGTGGGCCGGCGGTCCTTGTTCCACAATGACGCCGCCGTCAATGAAGATGACTTCATCGGCCACTTCCTGCGCGAATTTGATTTCATGGGTGACGACGACCATCGTCCAGCCCTCGTTCGCCAAATCCTTAATCACTTTGAGCACCTCGCCGACCAGCTCCGGATCAAGCGCTGACGTCGGTTCGTCAAACAGCATCAGCTCGGGCTGAATCGCAAGCGCGCGGGCGATGCCGACCCGCTGCTGCTGACCGCCGGAAAGCTGGAACGGATATAAATCCATTTTGTCTTTGAGTCCGACTTTTTCCAGAAGTTCCATCGCTTCTTTTCTGACTTGCTCCTTGTCGCGCTTTTGCACTTGAACGGGTCCTTCCATGACGTTTTCAAGCGCCGTGCGGTGAGGAAACAGATGATACGCCTGAAAGACCATGCCTGATTTGCGGCGGAGGCGAAGAATATCAGCCTGCTTCACTTTTTTGGAGAAATCTATTGAAAAATCGGAGAATGCCAGCTCGCCGCGATTGGGGATCTCAAGCGCGTTCAGACAGCGCAGAAGCGTCGTTTTTCCTGAACCGGACGGTCCCAGAATGGCGATGACTTTCCCTTTTTCTATCTCCATATCTATCTTTTTTAAAATTTCATTCTGTCCGAATGATTTATTTAATCCTTTGACGGAAAGCATATCGAAACCTCCTTATTTGGCCACATAACGGTCGAGACGCCGTTCGATCACGTGCTGTACGATTGACAGCAAGAAGCAGATGATCCAATAAATAAAGGCGGCTTCAATATAGATGACCAAGATTTGATCAAGGTTTTGCGCGCCGATTTCCTGCGCTTTTCTGAACAGCTCCGCGACGAGAATCTGTGACGCGAGAGATGTATCCTTGATCAGGCTGATAAATGTATTTGATAATGGCGGAATGGACACGCGAAACGCTTGCGGCAGGATCACGCGGAACAATGTCTTGCGATAGGTCATGCCGATCGTATAACCGGCTTCCCATTGCCCTTTCGGCACGGATGAAATAGATGCCCGGATGATTTCAGAAGCGTAGGCGCCCACGTTTAATGAAAACGCGATGACTGCGCTTGGGAAAGGATCCAGCGTAATATTAAATGTCGGGAACAGATAAAAAATGATGAACAATTGAACGAGAAGAGGAGTGCCGCGCACCGCTGATACGTATACGCTGAACACCCATCTCAATGGTTTCATATTTGACATTCTGGCGAGCGCCGTAATCAGCGCGATGATCATTCCGAAAATAAAGGAAAGAATGGTAAGGGGAATCGAATAATAGATTCCCCCGGAAAGAATCGGCCAGAATGACTGCTGCACCAGATCCCAAGGAATGGCTGTTGCAATCACGGGTTCCGGCATGTTACTTAGAAACATCTTCGCCGAACCATTTTTTCGCTATTTTAGAAAGAGTCCCGTCCTCTTTCATTTCTTTTAACGCTTTGTTGACGTGAGTCACAAGTTCGCCGCTTCCTTTTCGGAATGCGAAATACGTCTGCTGCGGCTGGCCTGCTTCAAACGCGATTTTCACGTTTTTATTGCCGGACGTTTTTAAGTAGTTCAGTACGGCAAGCTTATCGTTGTAAGTCAGATCAGCGCGGCCCTGCTGAATGAGCTGAAGGGATTGAGCCATGCCTTCAACGCCTTCAATTTTCGCGCCGGCTTCTTTCGCTAATTTATTGTAATTGCTTGTTAATGACTGAGCCGCTGTTTTTCCTTTGACATCAGCCTCTTTCGCAATCGTGCTGTCTTTTTTCGTCACGACGACTGCATTTGACGTTGTGTATTTATCCGAAAAATCATATTGGTTCTCACGGCCTGTTTTGCCGACTTGGTTGGCAACGACGTCAAACCGTTTCGCGTTTAATCCGGCAAACATGCTGTCCCATTGCGTTTCTTTGAAGTCAGCTTTCAGACCGAGGCGTTTCGCGACTTCTTGAATCACTTCAACATCATATCCGGTCAGTTTGTCACTCTTTTTATCATGGAAGGTAAACGGTTCGTACGTTCCTTCTGTGCCGACGGTCAGTACGCCTTTTTTCTTGACAGAAGCCCAAAGATCGCCGTCTTTTGACTTAGATCCGCTGTCCTGTGAGTTTCCGCAGGCTGCAAGCATTGCGATGCTGACCATCATGAACAAAGCGAATAATGCTTTTTTCATCTTCTTTATTCCCCACTTTTCTGAGTAGTTTTATTGAGAAAAAATAGCTCCCAATTGTAAAGGATAACTTTTTTTTAGTATGAGTCAAGTAATTGGTTTTCATAAGCGGGAATTCTTCGTGTTCCGGATCAAAATAATTCCAAAAACTGTCTGACCGGCTTCGGCAGATAGCTGTCTTTTCTCCAGATGACGGCCGGTGTCATGACAAACGGGTTGTCTTCGATGATAACCGTTTTGACATGCGAACGCATATGGACGGGAATCATCGTCAAAGGCAGAATTGTGGCGCCGAATCCTGATGATACGAGGCTCAAGAGCGTCGCGGAGTCATGGCATTCACAGACAACCTGAAGGTCGAGACCGTACTGTTCACAAACTTGGAGGACTTGGTCATACACACCTCTTCCATTGACGGTGCGCAAAAGGATCAAAGGCAAAGAGGCGATGTCATTCAGTTTAATCGTTTCACCGCACAGTCGTTTTGAATGCTCGGACAGCACCAATACACACGGAATGTCTTCAAGCTCCTTCGATTCAATGCCGTCGTTTTTAATCAAGGTGGTGGTGACGGCGGCGTCAATCTGCCGGGTTTCCAGAAGCTCGAGCAATGAGACGGGCTCATCTTCCCAAATGTTAAAAGTGAGATGCGGAAACCGCTCTTTCATCTGTGACACTTTCTCAAGCATGAGCGCGGCGCAGTAAATGGTTGACCCGACGGCAAGTGTCCCGGCCACCTCCTCCTTCAGCTCTTGTACCTCGATAATGGCATCCTCAAACTTATGAAGAATCTCTTTCGCTCTTTTCAAAAAGACATTTCCTTCATATGTAAGGGTCATTTGTTTCTTTTTATTGCGGTCAAACAGAATGACGCCCAATTCTTCTTCGAGCTGTTTCAGCTGTCTGCTTAAAGGCGGCTGTGCCATATGAAGCTTTTTGGCGGCCGTCGTGATCTTCTGCTCTTGGGCAATGGTGATGAAATAACGCAATTGCCGGATATCCATGAGAACGCTCGCTCCTTTCTTTTATACCTTTAAGGTATGATACATAGATTTAACGAATATTTTTCATATGGATATATCAGGAGTATGATGGTTTTGACACCACATTTCAAGCGTAAAGGAGGGGTCGATATGAAGCTCGTCATCGGAATGACCGGGGCAACGGGAGCCATATTCGGGATCAGGCTTTTAGAATATTTAAAAGCCGCGGAAATCGAAACCCATCTTGTCGTGTCTCCTTGGGCAAATGTCACCATTACACATGAAACCGATTATACGTTAAAAGATGTCGAGAAACTCGCATCCTATACGTATTCTCACAAAGACCAGGCGGCGGCGATTTCAAGCGGCTCGTTTGAAACGGACGGGATGATCATCGCTCCGTGCAGCATGAAATCACTGGCAAGCATCCGCACCGGAATGGCTGACAACCTGCTGACAAGGGCGGCTGACGTCATCTTGAAGGAGCGGAAAAAACTTGTGCTGCTGACAAGAGAAACGCCGCTCAGCCAAATTCATTTAGAAAATATGCTAGCGCTTACAAAAATGGGTTCCGTCATTCTTCCGCCGATGCCGGCATTTTATAACAAGCCGGCTGACATGGATGAATTGATCGACCATATTGTGTTCCGGACGCTCGATCAGTTCGGCATCCGTCTGCCGGAAGCGAAACGGTGGTACGGAATTGAAAAACAAAAAGGAGGAATCTGATAATGGCCTATCAGGATTTTAGGGAATTTCTCGCCGCTCTTGAAAAAGAAGGGCAGCTCTTAACAGTCAACGAAGAGGTGAAACCGGAGCCGGATCTGGGTGCCGCCGCGCGTGCAGCCAGCAATCTCGGGGATAAAACCCCTGCGCTTTTATTTAACAATATTTACGGACATCACCATGCGCAGGTGGCTCTGAATGTCATCGGCTCGTGGCCGAATCACGCGATGATGCTCGGCATGCCGAAAGATACGCCTGTTAAAGAACAATTCTTTGAGTTCGCCAAACGGTACGATGCATTTCCGGTGCCGGTCAAACGGGAAGAAACCGCGCCGTTTCATGAAAATGAAATAACGGAAGATATCAATCTATTTGACATCCTTCCGCTATTCAGAATCAACCAGGGGGACGGCGGCTACTATTTGGATAAAGCGTGTGTCATTTCCCGCGATCTTGAAGATCCGGACAATTTCGGCAAGCAGAATGTCGGCATTTACAGAATGCAGGTAAAGGGAAAAGACCGCCTCGGCATTCAGCCCGTGCCTCAGCATGATATTGCGATTCATCTTCGCCAAGCTGAAGAACGCGGCGTGAATCTTCCCGTTACGATCGCGCTCGGCTGTGAGCCGGTGATTACGACAGCTGCGTCAACTCCGCTGTTATACGATCAATCCGAGTATGAAATGGCCGGCGCGATTCAAGGGGAGCCCTACAGAATCGTCAAATCTAAATTGTCTGATTTAGACATCCCTTGGGGCGCTGAAGTCGTTCTGGAAGGAGAGATCCTTGCGGGAGAACGGGAATACGAAGGACCTTTCGGTGAGTTCACTGGCCATTATTCCGGCGGCCGCAGCATGCCGGTGATCAAAATCAAACGGGTATATCATAGAAACAATCCGATTTTTGAACATTTATACTTAGGCATGCCGTGGACGGAGTGCGATTATATGATCGGCATTAATACGTGCGTGCCGCTTTACCAGCAGCTCAAGGAAGCTTATCCGAACGAAATTGTCGCCGTGAACGCGATGTATACGCACGGCCTGATCGCCATCATTTCAACGAAAACGCGCTACGGCGGATTTGCCAAGGCGGTCGGCATGCGCGCCCTGACCACGCCGCACGGACTCGGCTACTGCAAAATGGTCATTGTCGTGGATGAGGATGTCGATCCGTTTAACCTGCCGCAAGTCATGTGGGCGCTCTCAACGAAAATGCATCCGAAACACGATGCAGTCATCATTCCTGACCTGTCCGTCCTTCCGCTTGACCCGGGGTCTGATCCGGCAGGGATGACACACAAAATGATTCTTGACGCGACAACGCCCGCCGCGCCGGAAACAAGAGGCCATTATTCTCAGCCGCTTGATGCTCCGCTGACAACGAAAGAGTGGGAACAAAAACTGATGGACTTAATGAATCAATAAGAAAGGATGAGGTTGCAATGAAAACATGCCCGCGCTGTGAATCGAAAAAAGGAGAAACCGTCAGCCAATCGCCGGTCAAAGGCGCCTGGGAAATTTACCAATGCCAAACCTGCTTTTTCACATGGAGATCCTGTGAACCGGAAAGCATCACGAATCCGGCGGCATTCAACCCGGCATTTAAAATTGATCCGAAAGAAACGGAGACGGCCGCACATGTTCCCGCTGTTCCGGAAAGAAAAGCGTAATGCTGACGGAGCACTTGCCGGAGACGCTTTACACGCTTTTAGACGGGACGGAGCTTGAAAAAAAGCAGCACGACGCATTTGTGCTCCAATCCGTGACAAAAGAAGGCCGTCCGCACGCGGCCATGATCAGTGCCGGTGAAATCGTGGCCGTGAGCAGAACAAATCTCCGGCTCGCCTTATGGAAAAACACGACGACCGTAAGAAGCCTTCTGCATTCGGGACAAGCTCTTTTCATCGCCTGGCACGGAGGAGCCGCATATTACGTCACATTGGAATGTGAGGCGCTTCCGCCGCTGAAAGAGGCGAAACACGAGCGGGAACGGTTCAGCTGCCGCGTGATCACCGTCAAGGAAGATCGGGCGAAATACGCGGATCTGACATCCGGACCGGCCATCCAGCTCCACGAACCGGAAGATGTCTTGAAGAGATGGAGAGAAACACTTGAGGAGTTAAAACGATAGACGCATCAAAAAAGCCTGCGGACGATTCCGCAGGCTTTTCTTTATCTGTTATTGTACGCCTTTCATCGCCCGTTTAATGACGGGAGACAGAAGAATCAAAATAATACCGAGAATGATCGAAACAAGACCGATTGAGCCGAAGTAGGCCGCTTCAGAAATCTTATCAAACAAACCGACTACTTTTGCGTTCAGGGCTTGACCGCAGGCGTTTGTTAAAAACCACATGCTCATCGTCTGCGCTGAGAAAGCGGCAGGCGCAAGTTTTGTTGTGACGGATAAACCGACCGGTGAAAGGCAAAGCTCACCAAGCACAACCAAAAGGAAGCTGAGCACAAGCCAAAGCGGGCTCACAAGCTCACCGCTCCCGCCCATAACCGGAAGCACCATGACTAAAAATGATAATCCGGCAAGGATAATGCCGATCGCGAATTTAATCGGTGTTGAAGGCTGGCGTTTGCCGAGCTTCATCCAGATCCAGGCGAACACCGGCGCGAAAATAACGATGAATAATGGGTTCAGAGACTGGAACCATGAAGACTCAAGATGCATGCCCGCAAAGGAAAGTCTCGTGCGCTGATCCGCATATAAAGCAAGAATCGTCGCGCCCTGCTCCTGAATCGCCCAGAACATTGCCGCTGCAACAAACAGCGGAACATAAGCCGCAAGCCGTGATTTTTCCGTTTTCGTCGCTTTTTTGCTCGTGAACATCACGATAAAGTAAATAACCGGAATGACAATGCCGAGGATACTGACGGTATCAATCACACGCTGGATCGTCAGCCAGCCGGTTTGAATCAGAACGATGATAACGGCTGCTGCGATGACCACTCCGATTCCCGTGCCGATCACTGATGATTTAGAAATCGGATTCGGTACATTGGAGCCTGCTTTGCCGAGGTATTTCTTTCTCGTAAGAGCGAAAACAATCAGTCCGAGGAACATACCGGCCGCGGCGCATCCGAAGCCTAAGTGGTAGTTGTACTTCTGTCCGAGTGTTCCGACAATTAGCGGCGCAAGCAATCCGCCGAGGTTGATCCCCATGTAAAAGATGCTGAAACCTGAGTCGCGGCGCTCGTCTTCCTTCGTATATAAATCTCCGACAACGCTGGATACGTTTGGTTTAAGCAGGCCGGTTCCGATAATGATCAGAGCCATGCTGGTAAAAAACGCCGCCGTGCTGCCAGGGAAGGCAAGAGCGATGTGCCCGAACATAATTAAAATTCCGCCGTAAAATACGGTGTTTGCCGTGCCGAATACCCGGTCGGCCAGCCATCCGCCGATGACGCTCGACATGTATACGAGAGACCCGTATATGGACATGATGGCAACTGCGGTCGTTTTATCAAAGCCGAGACCGCCATGAGCGACTTCCGTGTATAAATAGTAAAGCAATATGGCTCTCATACCATAGTAGGAGAAACGCTCCCAAAATTCGGTGAAAAACAGTGTGAACAAGCCGCGGGGATGACCGAAAAAGCCTCGTTGCGGCACAGTTTCTGTTATAGAGTCCTTATCAATAGATGCCACCTGAGCCAACCCTTTCTTAAAAAAGTGTATTACAAAAATCATATTCTTATATAATACTTGTGTCAATATAATTTATACTGAATTCAAAAAATTCCAGAATGAAAAGATATTAAAACGTTGAATATAGACGAATTTTCCTAATTCCAATGACTTATTTTGTTATATTATCTGACTAAACTATCTTTATAAACTTTTTTAATAAAATTTAAAGTATGTACAGGCGGAGCGGGATATGGCGGAATAAGATGACAATAAGAGAGGAAGGAGGAGATTATCACTTGCCGAATCGTATATTGGATATTACGGATTGCGGTGTGGAGGCAGACGGAAAAACCGATGTGACGGGCGCCATCAACCAATGCTTGGCCAAGGCCGTCAGCGAAGGCTGTCATACGGTGTTTTTTCCGCCGGGAACGTATAAAATCAACGGCACGCTTGGCGGGGACAGCAGCCAGCCGTTTCGGAACGCCGGGATTAACGTGCCGAGCCATCTCACCATCGTTTTAGATCCGGAATGCACGATTAAAGTGGCGCCGAACAGCTCCTGGGGCTACTCGGCTTTCTATATAGGCAGGCGGGAAAATGTCACCATCACCGGCGGCCGGATCATCGGCGAACGGGATGAACACACGTATACCAATGTCCCTTTGCGTTCGACCCATGAATGGGGGTTTGGAATCTGTATTGAAGGCAGCAGCAATGTGCTGATCGAAAATGTGAAGATTTCGGATTTTACGGGAGACGGCATTATTGTCAGCCCGCTCGGGTTAAAAACAAACAGTGATTACGAAACTTCAGAACAGGTGACCATCCGCCGCTGTGAGATCAGGCAGTCAAGGCGAAACAACATTTCAATCACCGGCTGCAATACCGTTACGGTGGAAGAATGCGTGATTGAAGAAGCCGGGCAAGGGAACGGAACGGCTCCGAAATTCGGAATCGATATTGAATCGTACGGAGAAGGCGATATTGATTATGAAGAAGCTCTTCATATTACGGTCCGCAACAACTTCTTTTCCGGAAACGCCGCAAGCTCAGTCACCAACTTTAACGGATATCATGTGTTAATTGAAGGAAATCATTCCGATAACACAATCAGCTACGGGTATGGGGCACATACCGTCATTTCGGGGAATATCTTCTTTCGGTCAGATGGCGGCTCAAGAACCGCAGTCGCCGGACAAGGTGTGTCACAAGGGCAGGACAGCAGCAATGCCGTCATTTCCAACAATCTGATTACCGGTTTTTCCACCGGAATAGATGTAAGGGGAAAAAGCATCCTCGTCACCCATAACAAAATCAGTCAATTTGAAAATACGGGCATTTCCGTCTATCAGGCGGAAGATGTGACCGTTGACGGCAATGTCATTGAAAACGGACGTTCCGAAACGAGACGAAGCACGGGGATGCGGGCGACGCTGTCGGAAAACGCCGTCTTTATGAATAATACTCTGGATCAGGTAACGGACGGAATCAGCATGTCGGCCGGCAATATCACCGTAAAACAAAATGTGCTGAAATCGTTCAGCCGGGGCATATGGGTCACAGGCGGAAATGCCGTTATTGAAGGAAATACGCTGATTCCGAATGCGTATCAGGGCGCCGCGGAGTCCTATGCCGTATCTGTGACAAATGACGCCAGGGCTGTCATCAAGGGAAATCTCTTCAAAAGCTACAAAAACTATCCCATTTTCAGTTCAACATCCTCGGGAACCTCTGTCATCAGCAACCACTTTGAATCATCACCGCTTATCGTTACCGTGTATCTGAATTCAGGCACGCATGAAGTCATAGACAATACGCTCACGATCAACCGAACGGCGGGCAGCCCGATCGGCATCTATCTGAACGGAACCTCAAATTCCCTCGTGTCGGGCAATACCATCAACAACCTTTCCGCCGCTTCTGCTTCCGCCATCCAAACCAATTCCTCCGCAAGTACTAAAATCATCGGCAACCGCATTATCAAAGGTGTCATTGTGAAACACACGACAGATACGGAAAGCGGAAATATCGTCATCTGAAAACAATCTGCATCGGAAAAATAAAAAGAACACATGAACTCCGAGAGAAGGAGGGATGTGTTCTTTTTTGACACAATACAGCCGTGCGCCTGTCAGGCATCTTTTTTACCTGATTTATATAAAGCGATCATTTCTCTGATTAAAAAGAGGACGAATAAAAACAGCATCAGCCATTCTGAGAAGGTGGTCAATTTAAAAGCGGACAGGTTGTTTTGGACCGCTCCATAGAAACTGAAACCTTGCAGCATATCCATCGCGATTGAAATCACCAGCAAGGCAGCCAGCAAAAAAAATGAAACTCCCAATATTTTCATGAGCAACACTCTCCCTTTTTATCCTTTTCGATTACGCAAAACTTATACAGACTTTCCGCCGTGCATAATCTTTTGCCGTACAGGAAGAATATGAAAAAAACGAGGAAAGGTTTTTTGCGATATGCCGCCATTTTTCAAGCAGAAGAAACAAAAAAAAGCCGATCAAAACGACCGTGACAATGAAGACAGAAAAGAAGCGGACAGCCAGCAGGACAAAGAGCGGGATGAGCCGATCTCCCTCAGCTTAAAAGAAAATATGAAGAAGCTGTCTGAGAGATTCGGCAACAGTGCCGATGTCGTCATCCGCCGGCTGAAAATCGGAAAAGAAGAGCTTCCGGCCGCAATTGTGTATATCGCCGGTTTGGTAGACGAACAGCTTGTCAGCCAATCCCTTCTGGAGGATTTAATCGACATCCCGTCCGTTCAGCCGGAACAAGCGGTCTGCCTGATATACGATAAAACGCTTGCGATCGGCGGGGTGAAAGAGGAAGAGAAGTGGAAAAGTCTTTATGCCGGGCTGGTGGCGGGCAGCACGCTCATTTTTGTCGACGGGGCTGACAAGGCGCTGATCGCCAGCACGGAAGGGGGAGAGCATCGGTCCATTCAAGAGCCGAGCACTCAGGTCTCTTTCCGCGGCCCACGGCAGGGATTCACTGAATCTCTGCAAACCAATATTTCCATGATCCGCAGGTATGTAAAAACGCCTGATGTATGGGTTGAAAAAATGGAGATCGGACACGAAACGAATACGGATGTCGCGCTGATGTATATTAACGGAATTTGCGATAAAAAGCTGATTAAGGAAGTCCGCAAACGGTTGAAGCACATTGACATCGACAGCATTTTGGAATCCGGCTACATTGAACAGCTCATTGAAGACGCGCCGTTTTCCGTGTTTCCCACCGTATATCATACGGAGCGGCCGGACGTTGTGGCGGGGAATCTGCTGGAAGGACGATTTGCGATTATCGTGGACGGAACGCCGTTCGTTCTCCTCGCGCCGGCCTTATTTATTCAATTTTTTCAATCGGTTGAGGATTATTATTCACGATTTGATATCGCCACCAGCATCAGGGTGCTGCGGGTTTTGATCTTCTTCATTTCACTGGTGGCGCCGGGGATTTATGTGGCGGCGACGACCTTTCACCAGGAAATGATTCCGACGCAGCTGCTGATTGTCATCGCGGCCCAGCGGGAGACGGTGCCGTTCCCGGCCGTGATTGAAGCGCTGACGATGGAAGTGGCCTTTGAGATTCTCAGGGAGGCGGGTGTCCGGCTTCCGAGAGTTGTCGGCTCCGCCGTTTCCATAGTCGGAGCGCTTGTCATCGGCCAGGCCGCCGTGCAGGCCGGCATTGTTTCCCCGGCCATGGTTATCGTCGTCGCCCTGACGGCGATTGCCAGCTTTGCGACCCCGGCTTTTGACATGGCGATATCTGCGCGGCTGATCCGGTTTCTCTTTATTCTGTCGGCGGCGGTCATGGGATTTTACGGGCTGATTCTGGGCATTATCATGATGTTTGTCCATCTGTGCGGCCTGCGTTCATTCGGATTTCCGTATATGTCCCCGCTCGCTCCTTTAACCCCGGGCGGACTGAAGGATTCCCTCCTCCGCGCCCCTTTATGGGCGGATGAAAAAAGGCCGGGACTGCTCGTACAGGAAAACAACAGGCGCCAAGGGGAACATCAAAGACCGAAACCGGAGACATCCAGAGGAATGGTTAATAAAGATGTAGAAGAGGGCGACGGTAATGAAAAGACGTAAATGGATGCTTATCCTTTGTACGATGGTTTCCCTTATGTTTGTATCCGGATGCTGGGATAAAAGGGAGCTGACCGATTTGGCGGTGATCTCCGCCATCGGTATTGACCGGACCGAAACGGGAAAATACGTCCTTCACTTACAAATTATCAATCCGGGAAACGTGGCCGGCGGTCTGCAGGGCGGCGGAGCGGGAGACCGGCCTCCGGTTTCCGTCTATTCGGTGTCCGGAGACAATATGACGGAAGCTTTGAGAAAAGGCTCGATGAAAGTGTCCAGAAGGCTCTATTTTGCGCATACGAATCTCGTGGTGTTCAGTGAAAAACTGGCGAAAGAAGAAGGACTCAGTTTTATTCTGGACAATCTTGACCGCGACACCGAATTCAGGACGACCGCAACCGTTGTGATCGCGCATAATTGCAAGGCTGAAGATATTATTAAAGTGCTGACGCCGATTGATAAAATCCCTTCCAATAAAGTGAACAAGACGCTCAGCTTCACGCAGGAACAATACGGCAGAGTCATTAAAACCAGCCTTCAGGACGTTCTGATTGATCTCGCTTCTCCGACCGGGTCGCCGTTTATTCCGGGTTATGAAATGCACGGAGACGATAAAGCCGGTCCTACGATGGAAAATACGCAGACAACTGAACCGAAAGCAGTGCTGTCAGCGGACGGACTGGCGGTGTTCAAAAAGGATGGGAGGCTGGATTACTGGATTGAGGATGACGACAGTGTGGGAGCTGTATGGCTGCTCAATAGGATCAAGCATACGTTCATCAATGCGGATTGGAAGAACGTGAAGCATGCAATCAGTCTGCAGGTCACCCGCCAGAATACAAAGGTGACGGCCACTTTTCCGAACGGAAAACCGCATATTCACGTGCATGCTCAGGTCGAGGGGCTGGTGGACGCTGTCAGATACCCTTTCCATCTGTCTGATCCGCAAGTGCTGATGACGCTGCAAAAGGCGCTCAGCGTACAGCTTGAGAAAGATATCACCAAATCGATTGAAGATATAAAAGCCCATAAGAATGACTTCGTCGGCTTCGGAGACCTGATCTATCGGAAGCATCCGGACAAATGGAAAAAGTTCAAAGGGAAGTGGGATGAAGAATATTTCCCCAATCTCCCCGTAGATGTCAAAACGGAAGTCATTATCAGAAGAACGGGCTTGCGGAATAATCCTCTCTCAGACAAGCTTGAGCATGATTGATTTGAGGAGAAAGGAGCGAAGCGTATGGAAAATGCGAAAATCGGCACGCGTCAGCTGTTTATTATGATCATTTTGTTTGAATTGGGCAGTTCGTTATTGATCCCGCCGGGAACGATGGCCGGGCGGGATGCGTGGCTGTCCGTGCTTCTCGGGTGCGTTACCGGTCTCGGACTTTTCTACGTTTATCAGGCGCTGTATCAATTTTTTCCTGAGTCTTCTCCGAGAGATTACATGAACGAACTGATCGGCAGACATCTGAGCTGGGCGGTCTCCCTTCTTTATATTCTCTATTTTGCTTATATCGCCGCCCGCGTATTGCGGGATTTCGGCGAAATGCTTGTCACCTTCGCCTATCAGGACACGCCGATTTTAATTGTGAATGCCATGCTGATGATCGCCGCGATATTTGCGGTCAGAAAGGGAATTGAAGTGATAGCGAGAGCCGGCGAGCTGCTGTTTGGCATTATGTATTTCCTGACAGCCGTCGGGCTGATCCTCATTATCAGCTCAGGCACGATAAACCTCAGATTTCTCCAGCCCGTTTTAGCGGAGGGTCTAGGAACGGTCATTTATTCCGTGTTTAAACAGACGATGTTCATCCCGTTCGGTGAATTAATCGTGTTTGTCATGATTTTCCCTTATTTAAAAGATCGGAAAAAGGTGAAGAAAACCGGATTTATGGCGATTATCATCAGCGGCCTGTTTTTGGCAATGTCAGTGGCGATTAATATTTGTGTGCTGGACGTCAACTTAATGCTCCGCTCTCAATTTCCGCTGCTGAGCACCATACAGACAATTAAAGTGGAAGAGTTTTTAGACCGGCTGGATGTCTTTTTCATGCTCGTGCTCGTCATCGGCGGTTTTTTCAAAGTCAGCCTTTTTACATATGCAGTTGTCGTGGGCGTGTCCACGCTGTTTAAAGAAAAAAATCCGTCCCAGCTGGCCTTCCCGGTCGGATTGGGGGTGCTGATTCTCTCCATCAGCATCGCAAGCAATTTTTCGGAACACATGAATGAAGGCTTAAACATTGTGCCGATCTATATTCATCTTCCGTTTCAAGTGCTGTTCCCCATTTTGCTGCTTATCATTGCCGTTATTAAGAAAAAGGTCAAAGGGACCGTCTATACAGTTTCGAAGAAATAACCCGGCCGGTGCGCCGGGTTTTTTAAAAAATCATGATTTTTGTCTTAATGCATTGACAAACTTGCCTGACAATTGTACATTTTGATTTATTCTTATAAAATTACTAGGAAATATAGGTTTAATGGTGTTAATATGTTCCGAACCGTATTTCAGAATAGAAGGAGATCCATCATGACAAAGAAAAAAGAAATCAAACTCGGTGTGTTTCTCGCGGGCACCGGCCATCATGTCGCTTCTTGGAGACATCCTCAGGCACCGGCGGACGCGAGCATGAATTTGGATTATTTCAAAGAACTGGCGAAAACGGCTGAGCGGGGGAAATTGGACATGCTGTTTTTGGCGGACAGTTTATCAATAGACGGCAAATCACATCCGAATGTGCTGACGCGCTTTGAGCCGTTTACGCTGCTGTCGGCGCTCGCTCAGGTCACATCCCGCATCGGTCTGACGGCGACCGCGTCTACCACATACAGCGAACCGTTCCATATCGCGAGACAATTTGCATCGCTTGACCATCTTTCCAACGGCCGCGCGGGCTGGAATGTCGTCACATCTTCGATTGAATCGACCGCGCTTAATTTCAGCGGCGAAAAGCATCTTGAGCACCATCTCAGATATCAGCGCGCGGAAGAATTCGTTGAAGTCGTCAAAGGATTATGGGATTCGTGGGAGGAAGACGCCTTTATCCGTGACAAAGAATCAGGAGCATTTTTCGATAAAGACAAAATGCATGAATTGAACCATAAAGGAACATATTTCTCCGTGAGAGGGCCGTTAAATGTCGCCCGCACACCTCAAGGGCGCCCGGTCATTATTCAGGCCGGATCATCAGGAGACGGAAAAGCGCTGGCCGCCAAAACGGCGGAGGTCATTTTCACCGCGCAAAATCATTTGGAGTCCGCGCAGGAATTCTATCAATCTATTAAAGAACAAGCGGCTTCTTTCGGCCGTGATCCTGAAAAAATCGCGATCATGCCGGGGATTTTTCCCGTTATCGCCGATACCGAAGAAGAAGCGCAGGCAAAATATGAAGAGCTCCAAGACCTCATCATTCCGTCTGTCGGCCTGAACATTCTGCAAAACTATCTGGGCGGCGTCGATCTTTCCGCCTGCCCGCTTGACGGCCCGCTGCCTGAATTGGATGCGGATGCGTCGAATGCCGTTAAAAGCCGCTTCAAGCTCGTTCAGGAGATGGCCAAACGCGATAACATGACCATCCGCGAGCTGTACAAATATGTGGCGGGTTCAAGAGGCCATCATATCTTTGTCGGAACGCCAGAACAGCTTGCCGATAAGATGGAAGAATGGGTCGGAAAACAAGCTTGTGACGGCTTCAACATCATGCCGCCGCTTTTGCCTGAAGGTCTCACTCTTTTTGTAGACAAAGTGATTCCGATTTTACAAGAACGGGGCGTGTTCAGAAAAGAGTATGAAGGAACGACGCTGAGAGAACATTTCGGACTGGAAAAACCGGCAAACCGATATGCCGACTGAAGGAGGGCTTATCATGTCAAGACAATACCGGCTCGCAACGGAGGCAGACGCTGATGAGCTGCTTTCACTAACACTGCGGGCGTATGAACCGATCCGAAAGCTCGGCATCAATTTTGCCGCTGCCACGGCGGATAAAGAACTCGTATTAACTAACATACAAAAAAACGCCTGTTACGTATTGGAAGAAGACGGACGGATTCTGGCGACGATTTCTCTGCGGATGCCGTGGGGGCCGAATCCTGGTCCGTACGGTGTCCCTCATATTTGGTGGTTCGCCGTCGATCCTGAAACCGGAAAAAAAGGGACGGGCTCAGAAATGCTGGAGTGGCTGGAGAATACAGTGCTCCGCGATACATTAAAAGCGCCTTTCGTGTCACTGGGCACAGCGGATAAGCATCCGTGGCTGATCGGCATGTACGAGCGGAAAGGCTACGTCCGTGCAGGCGAAAAGGATCTAGGAAAAGGGCACATCACCATCTATTTAAAAAAACAATTGCAGGATTAACATATTAATAGGAAAAGGCGGGATTTTAATGAAGAAGAAAACATGGGCTTTGCTGCTGTCTGCCGCGCTTTTGGCGGTCTTATCAGCATGCGGAAACGGAAAAGAAAGCGAAGGCGGCGATAACGTACTGCATGTCGGCGCCACGGGACAAAGCTATCCGTTCGCATATAAAGAAAACGGCAAGCTGACCGGCTTTGACGTGGATGTCATGGAAGCCGTCGCGAAAAAAATCAACATGAAACTGGACTGGAAGCTGCTTGAATTCAGCGGTCTGATGGGAGAGCTCCAGACCGGCAAACTCGACACCATCTCTAACCAGGTCGCTGTCACGGACGAACGCAAGAAAACGTATAACTTCACAGAACCGTATTCGTATGCGGGCACTCAAATCGTCGTCAAAAACGATAACAAAGACATCAAATCAGTCAACGATCTAAAAGGAAAAACAGTGGCGGCCGTTCTGGGCTCAAACCACGCGAAAAACCTTGAGAGCAAGGACCCGGATAAAAAAATCAACATGAAAACATATGAAACACAAGAAGGCACGCTGAAAGACGTGGCTTACGGACGGGTTGACGCTTATGTAAACAGCCGCAGCGTCCTGATCGCCCAGATCAAAAAGACCGGTCTGCCTCTGAAATTAGCAGGAGACCCGATTGTCTATGAAAAAGTCGCTTTCCCGTTTGCGAAAGATGCGGCTCACGATAAAATCCGCAAAAAAGTAAACAAAGCCATTGAAGACCTGCGAAAAGACGGCACGCTGAAAAAGCTGTCTGAAAAGTACTTTAAAGAAGATATCACAACAGAAGCAAAGCATTAAGAAACGGCGGTGAAAATCGAGAATGAACAGCATTGATTGGGGATTTATGTTTTCAGCTTTTCCCGCGTTAATCGAAGCCTTGCCGATCACATTACTAATGGCCGTCGCGGCCATGGTATTTGCCGTGATCGGCGGCCTTATATTAGCGCTTATCACAAAAAATCGTGTTCCTGTGCTTCACCAGCTGTCAAAGGTGTATATTTCATTTTTCCGGGGCGTGCCGACGCTCGTCCAGCTTTTCTTAATTTATTACGGCCTGCCTCAGCTGTTTCCCGGAATGAGCAAGATGACGGCGTTAACTGCGGCGATTATCGGGTTAAGCCTGAAGAATGCCGCCTACTTGGCTGAAATCTTCCGCGCGGCGCTCAACTCAGTCGATGAGGGGCAGCTTGAAGCCTGTCTGTCTGTCGGAATGACAAAATCCCAGGCGTACAGACGAATCATTTTCCCGCAAGCCGTCAGAAACGCGCTTCCCGCGACGGGAAATACGTTTATCGGCCTGTTAAAAGAAACATCGCTCGCCTTTACATTAGGAGTGATGGAAATGTTCGCCCAAGGAAAAATGTACGCATCAGGCAACCTCAAATATTTTGAGACGTATTTAGCCGTCGCGGTCATGTACTGGATTCTTACGATTATTTACAGTGTGCTGCAGGATCTGCTCGAACGGGCGATCAGCAAGCCTTATCGCACATAGGAGGAGGCTCAGGATGATACAAGTCAGACATATTCGAAAAGCATTTAAAGACCTTACCGTACTTGACGGGATCGATCTTGAGATCAAAAGCGGCGAAGTCACGGCCATCATCGGCCCGTCAGGCTCGGGAAAATCAACGCTCCTCCGTTGTTTGAATCTGCTGGAGCGCCCGGATGACGGCATCATTGAAATCGGTGATGCAAAGCTGAATGCAGCGTCCTATTCGCGCAAAGACGTTCATAAGCTTCGCCAGCAGACGGCGATGGTGTTTCAGAATTACAACCTGTTCAAAAACAAAACCGCCCTGCAAAATGTGACAGAGGCGCTGATCACCGCGCAAAAGAAACCGAAAAAAGAAGCGGAACAGATCGGTATGGATCTGCTGCGGCAAGTCGGTTTAGAACACAAAGCGGACAGCTACCCGATTACGATGTCAGGCGGACAGCAGCAGCGGATCGGGATTGCGCGCGCCTTGGCCGTTGATCCTCACGCGATTTTACTGGATGAACCGACTTCGGCCCTTGACCCTGAGCTTGTAGCCGGGGTGCTCCAAGTCATCAAATCAATTGCCGAAAAACAGACAACCATGATCATCGTCACGCATGAGATGGCTTTTGCTCGTGAAGTGGCCGACAAAGTTATTTTTATGGCGGACGGACGCATCATCGAACAGGGAACGCCGGAAGAGCTGTTTGACAATCCGCAGAACGAACGGACGAAAAAATTTATTAAGCAAGTGGGAGAGCCCGCCGAACTTGTCTAAGAAGGGAAGAAGAAAAAATGGCAAATGAAACGTATGAATCATTAAACAAACGTTTAATCAATATCCGCCGCGACCTTCATGAACACCCTGAGCTGTCAGGCGAGGAATACGAAACGACGAATAAAATCCGCCGCTGGCTGGAGGAAGAAGGAATCACGGTTCTTGATATGCCGAAACTTCAAACCGGAGTGATCGCTGAAATCAAAGGAGACAAAAGCGGCCCCGTCATCGCCGTCAGAGCGGACATCGACGCACTGCCGATCGAAGAGAATACAAACCTTCCGTTTGCTTCGCGAAACAGCGGCGTGATGCACGCCTGCGGCCATGATTTCCATACGGCATCTATCCTCGGCACGGCTTTTTTATTAAATGAGAGAAAGCATGAGCTGAAAGGAACGGTGCGGTTTATTTTTCAGCCCGCGGAAGAAATCGCCGCCGGAGCAAGACAGGTCATTGAAGCCGGCGCGCTTGACGGTGTATCGGCGATATTCGGCATGCATAACAAACCTGACCTCCCCGTCGGCACGGTCGGTCTGAAAGAAGGCCCGCTGATGGCGAGTGTCGACCGCTTTGAAATCACTGTTAAAGGAAAAGGCGGCCACGCCGGAATCCCTGATAACAGCATTGATCCGATTCAGGCGGCAGGACAGATCATCGGCGGCCTGCAATCAGTTGTCAGCAGAAATATCAGCTCGCTTTATAATGCCGTCGTCAGCATCACAAGAGTTCAAGGCGGCAGCTCTTGGAATGTCATCCCGGACCATGTTGAAATGGAAGGCACCGTCCGGACGTTTCAAAAGGAAGCGCGTGACGCTGTTCCGAAACATATGAAGCGGGTTGCCGAAGGAATCGCGGCCGGGTTCGGGGCAGAAGCCGAATTCCGCTGGTATCCTTACCTTCCGTCAGTCATGAACGACGCCCGTTTCATACAGGCGGCGGAACAAACGGCTGAAAGCCTCGGGCTTCAGACCGTTCGGGCAGAACAGTCGCCCGGCGGGGAAGACTTCGCGTTATATCAAGAAAAAATCCCCGGCTTTTTCGTCTGGATGGGAACAAACGGAACAGAAGAATGGCACCATCCCGCCTTCACACTCGACGAAAAAGCGCTCCCGGCAGCGGCTGAGTTTTTCGCCCGGCTTGCCGTCAATGTATTGGAGCAGACGGAATGAATACGGAAAATCTGACGGCCGGACTTGCTCAGGCCGTCATGTCGTCTGTGCCGGAAACATCCGCTGAAGCGATGAAAGAAGCGCGCAAAGGACTGCTTGATTTTACAGCGGCAGCTTTTGCGGGGAGACGGGATAAAGGAGTTGAAAAGCTGGTAAAACTGGCCGAAGAAGAAGGCGGGGTGCCGATAGCGCCGCTTATCGGCAGAAATCAAAAAACCACGCCGTCCCAATCCGCGCTCATTAACGGATTCATCGCACATGCGCTTGATTTTGACGATGTTCATTCTGATGTAAGAGGACATCCGAGCGCAGTCATCCTCCCGGCTTTGATTGCAGCGGCATCAGCCGGCCGGATAGACAAAAGCCTTTTTCTCGGTGCTTATGTGACGGGAATTGAAGTGATGGCGCGGCTCGGCGAGTCAGCTGGAAGGCATCATTACGAGAAAGGCTGGCACAATACAGGAACGTTAGGTGCCATTGCGGCCGCATGCGCCATCGGATTCGCGGAGAATCTGAATCAAACCCAATTGCAGAAAGCAATCGGGTTTGCGGCTGCCCGTTCCGGAGGCATGAGAGTGCAATTCGGGACAGAAATGAAGCCGCTCCACGCCGGATTGGCCGCTCAAGCCGGAGTGTTCGCCGTGCAGCTTGCCAAGGCCGGTTTCGGCGGCTCAGTTCATGCGCTCGACGGGGAGAAAGGTTTTTTCGGACTGTACGGCGATCTTGAACGGGCAGAAACCCTCCTTGTAAACGGGTGGGGAAAACCTTGGCGGATTGTGAGCCCGGGACTTTGGTTTAAGGTTTATCCGTTTTGCTCGGCGGCTCATCATGCGGCGGACGCCATTCTCAAGCTGAAGGCCGAACATGGTCTCACTTTCGGCCAAACGGAACGGATCGACGTGATTTATCCGCCGGGCGGTGACGCCGCATTGACAGAACGGCGTCCGAAAACAGGCGAAGCGGGAAGATTCAGCGTGGAATATGTGATCACCTTGGCTTTGCACGGTAAGGATTTTTCAGTTGAACATTTCACATCCGAGCCGATTCCGGAATCCCTTCAAAAAGGATTTGAGCTGATTCACCGCAGCTGCGATGACCAAATTCAGCCGGCTGACAACGCCGTTCCGAAGGGCCGTTTTACAATTGTACGGGTCACGGCTTCCGGCGGTCATGTCTATGAAACACGTATCGACTGTCCGAAGGGAGCGCCGGGAAACGGCCTTTCTGAAAAAGACATTGAAGACAAACTCCGGCTCGCTTTACCGGGAGAAGAGAAAAAGGCGGAAGAATTGATCAAAGCAGCCGGACAATCAAATATGGACCGTTATTTACAGCTGATATAAATAAAAAGAGCGAGGGGATGCAGCCCTCGCTCTTTTTACGTTCACTTCTATTGAATAGGGGGATATAGGGTGCGCCCCTGTCTGCGCTGGCAGGAGCGCGGTATCAGGAAACGGCCGTGCCGTTTTCTTTAACCGTGAAACTTCCTCTTGATAAGCGGATGTTGATATCAGACACTTTGGCAATTTGTTCGTCGTGCGTAACCATGATGACGCATTTGCCGTCTTTATGCGCCAGATCCTGAAAGAGCCGGACGATTTCCTTTGACGTATCCTCGTCGAGATTTCCCGTCGGCTCGTCCGCGCAAATCAAATCCGTGTCACAGCTGAAAGCCCGCGCAATTGAAACGCGCTGCTGCTGTCCGCCGCTTAATGTCAGCACCCGCTGACGGGCCTGCTGTTCGGTGATGCCGACTTTTTTCAGCATGCTGAGCGCGAACGCATCTTTGTTGTTCTCCTTAGAGCCGGTGATCTCCATCGCCGTTGTGACATTCCGGAGCGCCGTCATATACGGGATCAGATGATAAGATTGAAAGACGATAGAGACATATTGATTTCTGAATTTGGTTAATCCGATTTTGGAGATGTCTTTTCCGTTATAAAGGATGCTTCCCTCTTTAGGTGTGTCAAGGCCGCCAGCCAGAGACAGAAACGTTGTTTTTCCCGTTCCGGAGGCGCCGACAATTGTATAAAACTTCCCTTTTTCAAAGCTGATCGTTATATCCTGAAACAGCGGCTGTGATTTATCTTGGTACCAGTAGCCGGTCTGTTGAAAGGTTAATAGGCTCATTATGCTGCCTCCTCTTACTCCTGCTTGGTCAGGATCGTTTTAGGGTGAAGCCGCATGACTGATACAGACGGCAGTAATGTGGCGATGACGGCAATTGCGACGCCGATCCCGCCAAGAATCAGAAGGTCATTCAGTGAGACGTTTACCTGCATTGTACTGATGACATCCGCGCCGGATGAATGCTGACCGAACAAGCCGCCTCCCCGCGGCATTTCTCCTCCGCCCCAGCCGCTTGTTTGCTGCTGTGAATCATCGGCTGAGCTGACCTGCTGGGAAAGAAGCTGATTTCCGAGCTGATTCGCCACAAGGCTGCCCGTGACGGATGCGATCCCGATGGCAATAACGGCGACAACCAGAATTTCCGTTAAGAATTGTCCGATGAGCTTCCAGCGCTTTTCGCCGATCGCCATCAAGACACCCATTTCATACTTGCGTTCCCTGATCGACATCATCACGATCAACCCGAGAATGACCGCGCCCGCGATGGATACAAGGTATACCACGTTTTTAGAAAATGACGCGACATTTTCAATCGGGCCGGCCATTTGCTGATACACCTGATCATTTGTCGTCAGCGTGTAGGTTTTATCAACTATGGATGTTTTTTTCGCAGCCGCAACGAATGAGTCAATATATTTTGCATCATCCATATAATAAACGGCTGAGCTGATTTTGTTTTTGTAATCAGACCCTTTTAACGCCGCCGCGGCGGTGTAAGGCGTATAGATTTTATTGTCAGGATTTAAGAATGAAAAATGCTGTGCCTGATCGTCTCCTGATGATGTTGTTTTATAGATTCCCACAATTTTAAGCTTCGTTTTCACAGAATCATCCGCTGCTGAGGATACGGTAATGGAGCCGCCGACCTTCAGCTTGTTTTGATCTGCCAGCGTTTCATTAATCACGGCGACTTTTGCGTCCGCATCTGTCTTTGTGATGGCGCGTCCGTCAGTGATTTTTGAGCTCCCGCCTGTGAAATCATCAAGCAATGCCGTAGAGAGCACGCCTTCGATCGAAATATCCGCTGAAATTATCTGTCTTCCGCCGCCTTGAAAACGGCCGTCGCCGGAACTGTTATCGGCTGATTCGCCTGAGCTTTTTATCGCATCAAAGCTTTCTGCATTTGCTGACGCTGTCGTGAGGAAGTTGTAATTTTTAACATGCTGTAAAGATGTAAGCTTCTTGGCATCTGAGACGGAAATCGGCGTTGATTCAAACGTCCTCTTTTCACCGTCTTTTTGCTGCTGCGCCATTTGCTTTTGGCGGTCAGCCTGGAGTGTGACGCTCCCGCCGAGCTGCTGCCTTGCCAGTTCGCTTGATTTCTTTGCTGCTGACTGGATCGTAAGACCGGACAGGACAAAAATGCAAATCACTGAAAACACAACCAGCTGCAAAAATGTTTTTCCCTTTTTTGCCTTCATGCTCCAAAAGGCTCTTTTTATAAAGTTCATGTCTGTTCCTCCGTGTGGGTGTCAGATCTTGTAAAACCGGCCTTCTTTAGCACCGGCCATCCGATATGTATATAGTAGGAGAAATGTATGAAAAAAATATGAACAAACTATTTCCGGGTGATGAAATAAAAACTAACAATTGTGAAACCCGAAAACATCCGAGTAAAATGGTGCTATTATAAGAAAAAGCGTGAAGATAAGCGGAGGAACCAATGAAGATATTAATGATAGAAGACAATATAAGCGTATGCACCATGACGGAAATGTTCTTTTTTAAAGAAGGGTTTGAAGCCGAATTTGTCCATGACGGAGTGGAAGGCTATCAGCGGTTCACGGAAGAGGACTGGGATTTGGTCATTCTGGACATTATGCTTCCATCCATGGACGGAGTGACGATCTGCCGGAAAATAAGAGAGACGAGCAGTGTGCCGATTATTATGCTGACCGCAAAGGACACAGAGTCTGATCAGGTGATCGGATTTGAAATGGGGGCCGACGATTATGTCACCAAGCCGTTCAGCCCGCTGACACTAGTAGCGCGGATTAAAGCGGTGATCAGAAGATACCGGGCGACGGGGCAGGCCGTAAAAAGCGACGACTTGATCGAAACGGCGTATTTTTCAATCAATAAGAAGACGCGGGAAGTGTTTCTGCACGGAAAACCTGTCGAGAATCTGACGCCGAAGGAATTCGATCTGCTCTTTTATCTCGCACAAAACCCGCGCCAGGTCTTTTCGAGAGAGCAGCTGCTTGAGCAGGTGTGGGGCTATCAATTTTACGGCGATGAACGTACGGTTGATGTTCATATTAAACGGCTGCGCAAAAAACTGTCCAGTGAGGAAAAACCGTTTTTATACACGGTGTGGGGGGTAGGATACAAATTTGATGAGGATTAAATACTTATATCAGCTGCTGTTAAGCCATGTCAGCATTTTGATTTTGGCCTTTTTCATCATCATTTCCCTGTTTTCGCACTTTGTGAAAGATTTTGCGTATCAAAATAAAGTGGATGAGCTGTCTTCTTACGCCCAGCAGATCACAAGTGAGCTGAACGGCCGCGATCTTGATCTGCGCCGCCTGTATCCGTATCAGGACATGTTAAAAACGCGCGAGACCAGGTTTATTATTTTTGATGAACATCAGCGGCCTTACTTTTTTCCTGACGATATGCCGCCGCGCGAGAAGCTGAAAAGTAAAGAGTGGCACATGCTGAAGCAAGGGAAAACCGTTCAGATCAGAGCGGAGATGAACCGTTTTAATACGGAAGGCTTAGAAGTATCGCTTGTCGCAAAGCCGCTTTTTATCAACGATCAATTTAAAGGGGCGGTGCTGCTCGTGTCTCCCGTCAGAGGGGTCGAGCAGATGATCAGCCAGGTCAACCGCTATATGATTTACGCGATCATCAGCACCCTTATCATCACGATTCTGCTGAGCTGGCTTTTATCTAAATTTCACGTCAAGCGGATTCAGACATTGAGGGATGCGACCGGAAAAGTGGCATCAGGTGATTACGATATTTCGCTCAAGAACAGCGGCGGCGATGAAATCGGCATGCTGGCGTCCGATTTCAACACCATGGCCAAAAATCTGAAGCAATCGAGAGAGCAGATTGACCGCCTAGAAAAACGGAGGCGCCAATTTATCGCCGATGTCTCCCATGAGCTGAGAACGCCTTTGACGACCATTAACGGACTTGTGGAGGGGCTTAACAGCAACACCATCCCGGAAAAAGAGAAAGAGAAATGCTTCTCGCTGATCAGCGAAGAAACGAAGCGGATGCTCAGGCTCGTGAAAGAAAACCTGGATTATGAAAAAATCAGATCCCAGCAAATCAAACTGGACAAGCTCAGCCTGCCGCTCATCGAGGTGTTTGAAATTATTAAAGAGCATCTCAATCAGCAGGCGGAGGAAAAACAAAATCAGCTGCGGATTCAAGTGGAGGACGGCGTCAAAGTGTTCGCCGATTATGACAGGCTGATCCAGATTCTCGTCAACATCACGAAAAACAGCATTCAATTTACGCAAAAGGGAGACATCACGCTGCGCGGGTATGAAGGCTATAAAGAAACGGTGATTGAAATCGAAGACACCGGGATCGGCATCTCCAAAGAGGAAATTGAGCATATATGGGAGCGGTTTTATAAGGCGGATGTGTCCCGGACGAATACGGCATACGGCGAATACGGACTCGGCCTTTCCATCGTCAGGCAGCTCGTCGAAATGCACAAGGGCACGATAGATATTGACAGCGAAAAAGGAAAAGGCACGACCTTTACAATCCGCCTTCCGCTGAATACGAAAAATGAATCATCTTGAAACCGGCGGTCCCGTCTGGCCGCCGTCTGTTTTAACTCCACTCGGAAAATTGCGCTCTGCCGAAACAAAGTTTGCGTGTTTTTCGGGATGGAAAGAGACGGAAACGTGATAAAATAACTGGTAAACAGGTCTTGGATGGGGAGGGTGAAGGAATGAAGAGCGGGTTAATTCCTTCTTCAGCAGTCGGGCAGAAAATTAACGAGTGGTATCGATACATCAGAACATTCAGCGTGCCGGATGCGGAGATCTTGAAGGCCGAGATCAAACAAGAGCTTGACCATATGGAGCCTGATTCGAACTTAGTGCTTTATTATTCCCTCATGGAATTTCGCCATCAGCTGATGCTGGACTACTTGGAGCCGCTGGAAAAACTGAAGATAGAAGACCAGCCGACCCTGTCGGAAATTCTTGATAACATTGATAACAGCCAGGCCGGCCTCAAAGGGCTTCTCGATTATTACGTCAATTTTTTCAAAGGCATGTTTGAATTTGATAAAAGAGAATTTATCTCAGCGATTACATATTATAAACAAGCTGAGAAAAAACTGGCCTTCGTATCGGACCATGTGGAACGGGCGGAGTTTTATTTTAAAGTGGCCGAAGCTTATTATCATATGAAACAAACGTATTTTTCTTTGATACATATAAAAAACGCTTATGAAATTTACGTAGAGCAGGACACATATAACGTCCGGATCATTCAATGCCATTTTGTATTCGGCGTCAATTTAATGGATGAAAGGCGCTTTGAACAGGCGGCCAAACATTTTCAGCACGCTCTGCAAATGGCCGAAAAAGAACAAAAAGCGCAGCTTGTCGGGAGGGCGCTGTATAACCTCGGACTGTGCTACTACAATCAGGACCGCATCGGCGAAGCGATTCCGTACTTTGAACGGGCGGTCGATACATTTGAATCACAAAGAATCGTCAATTCTCTTCCTCAAGCATATTTTCTAATCACACTCATTTACTTTAAACTCGGAAAAAAAGAAAAAGCGTCGGAATATCACAAGCGGGGATATGAATATGCTAAAGAAACAGACGATCCCGTTTACACGGTAAAATTCGAATGGCTGCAGGCTCTGTATCAGGCGAAACCGGATGAGGAAACAATCAGCGCGTGTTTCAGTTACCTGGAAGATAAAAATTTATACGCCGATATAGAGGATTTAGCACTAGAAGCAGCTAAATATTACTATGAACAAAATTGCTTTAAGATTTCTTCTGACTATTTTCTGAAAGTCGAAGAGGCAAGGAAACAAATACAAAGGAGTGAGGGTTTGTATGAAATTGAAATCTAAATGGTTTGTTATTTGTTTAGCAGCCGCCGCGATTTTTACAGTGACAGGAGCAGGCCAGACAGATCAGGCTGAATTCCATGTAGCTGAAAGAGGAATGACGTGAGAAGAAAATAGCCTGAACAAAGGAAAAGACTGCATGGGAATGTTCCCGGCAGTCTTTTTTTGCGCGTCCGGACTCGGACAGCGGCGGAAAACAAAAGAAAACGCCGCAGGTCAAAACCCGCAGCGTCCTCATATAGACGGAGCGATGCTTAGAAACCGCCAACATAGGCAGTACCTACAATAACCAACAGGATAAATAAAACAACGATCAAAGCGAAAGAGCTGATTCCAGAATATCCTGACATGAGCTTCACCTCCATATTGTCTATACCATACAATATGTAAAAGAAGCTGCTTTGTAAGGGATATTAGTGGACAAGAGAAAAAAGAGGCGGTGTCCTATGAGAGTAAGACTCCGGCAAAAAATTCGTCATACAGTGCCCGCACCGCGTGTCTTTCCTGCTCTTCTTTCACTCCGAACATCATGCTGACTTCCGAGGACCCTTGATTGATCATCTCGATGTTGACGCCGGCTTCCGACAGTGCTTTGGATGCTCTGGCGGTTGTGCCGACATTATGGCGCATCGCTTCCCCGACGACCATAATCAGCGCCAGATTATGCCTGACTGTGACTTCATCGGCTTGAAGTTCCTGCTTCAGACGGGTGACGAGCCTGTGTTCCAGTTCTGAGTCCATCTGATTGTGCCGGAGGATGATCGTGATGTCGTCAATACCGGATGGAACATGTTCATACGTCAATCCTTCTTCCTCCAAAATGTGAAGGGCTTTGCGGCCGAAACCGATTTCCCGGTTCATTAAATATTTGCTTATGTAAATGCTGCAAAAGCCCGTGTCGCTTGCGATGCCGATGACTGGCCCGTTCGTATTGTCACGGCTGCTGACGACGCGTGTTCCTTTCGCATCCGGATTATTCGTATTCTTAATCTGCACGGGGATGCCGGCCCGAAATGCGGGAATCAGCGCTTCATCATGAAAAACGGAAAATCCGGCATAGGAGAGCTCACGCATTTCCCGATACGTCAGTTCGTTAATTTCTTTCGGATGCCGCACGATTGACGGGTTGACGGAATAGACGGCGTCCACATCAGTAAAGTTTTCGTACAGGTCGGCTTTTAAGCCGCTGGCGAGAATGGAGCCGGTAATATCAGAACCGCTCCGGGAAAACGTCACAATCTCATGCTCCTTCGTGTAACCGAAAAATCCCGGAAAAATGATCAAGCCTTCACGGTTTCTCAGACGGTACAAATGACCATAAGACTCGGGGAGCACCTGCGCGCTTCCGGGTTCATTCGTCACAAACAGCCCCGCTTCTTTCGGACTTACGTATTCCGCTTTCACGCCCTGCCGTCGGAAGTAGGCTGCGATCAGCTTCGCGTTGTTGTCCTCGCCGCTCGCCTTCACCGCATCCATATATTGTTCGGGATTGGTTTTACAGCTGTTTAAAAGAGCGAATAGGTCACTGCGGATTCTTTCTATAATAGAGAAATCCAGGTTCAGCTCACGCGCGATGGCGGCGTACCGTTCAATGACCGTTTCGGCAAGCTCGGGCGCTGCACCTTTTTGCAAATAATGCTCCGCACAGCGGATTAACAGATCCGTCACCTTTGTATCGTCCGAGAAGCGTTTTCCCGGTGCCGATACGACGACGGCTTTCCGCGCGGGATCAGCCGTCACGATTTGAAACACTTTCTCAAGCTGGGCTCCTGACGCAAGAGAGCTGCCTCCGAATTTTACAACTTTCATGATTTACATCCCCTAATATTTAAATTTTCTCACAAATTTAATTTTTATTATCTCTCTTTCAAACATGTAAATCAAGGATTTTTTCTACGTGGGGAGAACATTTGTATTTACATGGAGGAATTTTGCCGCTGTTTGTCAGATTTGTTTCCCTCAAGCGTGTCATCATGTGCAAAAAATGATAAGCAGCCAAATGAAGGTTATAGAAAATCCTGCAAATTCTTGATAGACTGATTGTAAGATAATTTAGTGTACGGCCCGCGGATGACCGCTTTTGAAAGCAAAACTGTATTGACTGCGCTTGGAAAGATGATAAGATTATAATTGTCGTTGATAATGATAATCATTACGAGTGGGATATATGGGAGTTGTTTGGCAATCAGTCATACCGTTTGTGATGGGTGCAGGGAGGCAGCATGAAGCTACGTTACTTACTTTTGCTACTGGCGGTTTTGGCGTGTACTTCTATATTTATCGGTGTAGAAGATTTGTCGCCGCTGGATATTTTTCATTTAAATAAAGAACAGGCAGGTACATTGTTTGACAGCCGGCTGCCGCGTTTGGTGAGCATTATCATCGCCGGCATGAGCCTGAGCATCTGCGGATTAATCATGCAGCAGATCAGCCGGAATAAATTTGTATCGCCGACGACTGCGGGGACGATGGACTGGGCAAGGCTCGGAATCTTGATTTCATTAATGCTTTTTACGTCAGCGAGTCCGCTTGTGAAAATGTCTATCGCTTTCGTTTTCGCGTTGGCGGGGAATTTCCTTTTCATGAAAATCCTCGAGAGAATCAAGTTCAATGATGCGATTTTTATTCCTCTCGTCGGTTTAATGCTTGGGAATATTGTCAGCTCAATCGCCACGTTTATCGCATATAAATACGATCTGATCCAAAACCTGTCATCATGGCTGCAGGGAGATTTCTCACTGGTCGTCAAAGGCCGGTATGAGCTTTTATATCTGAGTATCCCGCTGGTGATCATCGCTTATGTGTATGCAGATAAATTTACGGTGGCGGGAATGGGAGAGAGCTTTTCCGTCAATCTCGGCCTGAAATACAAACGCGTCGTTAATATCGGTCTGATTATCGTGTCGCTCATCGCTTCACTGGTGATCCTGACCGTCGGGATGCTGCCGTTTCTCGGTTTGATCATTCCCAATATGGTGTCGATTTACAAAGGGGACAACCTGAGGAGCAGCCTGCCTCACACCGCTCTGCTGGGCGCTGTTTTTGTGCTGTTTTGCGACATTTTGGGAAGGGTGATCATCTTCCCGTACGAAATTTCCATCGGCCTGATGGTCGGTGTTATCGGCAGCGGCATCTTCCTGTATATGCTGTTAAGGAGAAAAGCATATGAGTCATAATAAAAAAATTACGCTGCTGGCGGCGCTCGCCATGATATGTATCGGATTCTTCCTGTTCTACGGACTGGGCAATTGGGAATACTCCCTGCCGAGACGATGCTTCAAAGTGCTTGCCATGATGCTCACCGGAGGAGCGATCGCGTTTTCAACGGTCATCTTCCAGACGATTACAAATAACCGCATACTGACACCGGGCATTTTAGGCCTCGATTCCCTGTATATGCTCATTCAGACCGTCATCGTGTTCCTGTTCGGTTCAATGAATATCGTCATGATGAACAAAAATCTTAATTTCGTCATCTCCGTCGGGCTGATGGTGCTCTTGTCCCTCGTTTTGTATCAGCTCATGTTTAAAGGCGAGGGGCGGAACGTGTTTTTCCTTCTGCTTGTCGGCGTCGTGTTCGGCACGCTGTTCAACAGTCTGTCATCCTTTATGCAGATGCTGATTGATCCGAATGAGTTCCAGGTTGTTCAGGACAAAATGTTTGCCAGTTTTAACAATATCAATACCGATCTTTTAGGGTTTGCCGGTGCTGTCTTTCTTCTGACGGGCATTTATGTCTGGCGGTTCACGCGTTTTTTTGACGTGCTGTCGCTCGGCAGGGAGCACGCCGTCAACCTGGGGATTGATTACGATAAGCTTGTGAAACAGATGCTCATTGTCGTCGCCATTCTTGTGTCTGTCTCTACGGCTCTTGTCGGACCGATTATGTTTTTAGGACTGCTTGTCGTCAATCTGGCGAGAGAGTTTTTAAAAACCTACAGGCACACGTATTTAATCGCAGGTTCTGTCCTGATCAGCATCGTCGCGCTCGTCGGGGGCCAGTTCGTCGTGGAGAAAGTGTTCACGTTTTCCACGACGCTGAGCGTCATCATTAATTTTGCCGGCGGGATTTATTTTATCTATCTGCTGTTAAAGGAGAATAAATCATGGTAGAGGTCAAAAATGTAAGCAAACAATACGGAGGGAAAACCGTCCTTGAGAAAACGTCTCTATCCATTCAAAAGGGCAGGCTCACCTCATTTATCGGTCCGAACGGCGCGGGAAAAAGCACGCTGCTGTCTATCATGAGCCGGCTGATTAAGACGGATTCCGGGGAAATCACGGTCGACGGGCAAGAGATCGGGGCCTGTAAAAGCAACGATCTGGCAAAAAAAATCAGCATCCTGAAGCAGACGAACCAAATCAATATCAGGCTGACGATTAAAGACCTGGTCAGCTTCGGCAGATTTCCGTATTCCCAGGGGAAACTGACGGATGAAGATTGGGTGCATATCAACCAGGCACTCAGTTATATGAAGCTGGATGACTTAAAGGATAAATATCTCGATCAGCTCAGCGGGGGCCAGTGCCAGAGGGCGTTTATCGCGATGATCATCGCTCAGGATACGGACTATATTTTTCTCGATGAGCCGCTGAACAATTTAGATATGAAGCATTCCGTTGAAATGATGAAGCTGTTGAAGCGGCTTGTGGAAGACTTCGGAAAAACGGTCGTCGTAGTGATTCACGATATCAACTTCGCATCCGTATATTCAGACCATATCGTTGCACTGAAAAACGGCCGGATCGTCAAAGAAGGGCCGGCGGAGGAGATCATTGAAACCTCCGTGCTTGAAGATATTTATGATATGACCATCCCGATTCAAGAGATTGACAGTCAGCGGATCGGTGTGTACTTTTCTTAAAAACCAGATGAGGTGAAAATCATGAAAAAATTCGCATTGCTATTCATTGCGCTCGTTACGATTTTTGTTGTTTCTGCATGCGGAAACGGGGACAAAACATCAGGCAAATCAAAAGAAACAATCACAATCAAAGATGACCTGAACAAAGAAGGCGTCAAAGTGCCGAAGAATCCGAAAAAAGTCGTCGTATTCAACTTCGGAATGCTGGACACGATGGATGAACTGGGTTTACAGGATCATGTGGCGGGGCTTCCGAAACAAAACATTCCAAAATACTTATCTTCATATAAAAGTGATAAATACACCAATACAGGCGGTTTAAAAGAACCGGATTTTGAAAAAGTCGCGGATATTGACCCGGATTTAATCATTATCGCTCACAGACAATCTGATTCTTATAAAGAGTTCTCAAAAATCGCGCCGACGATTTACCTTGATGATGACTATACAAACTACGTTGACAGATTCAAGCACAACACCGAAGTGATCGGCAAAATCTTTAACAAAGAAAATGAAGTGAAAGATAAGCTTGCGAAAATTGACAAATCCATTGCGGATCTGAAGAAAAAGACAAGCAGCACGGATAAAAACGGGTTAGTGGTGATGGCGAACGACGGCAAAATCAGCGCGTTCGGATCTAAATCAAGATACGGCTTCATTCATGATGTGTTCGGCGTCAAACCGGCTGACAAAAACATCGAAGCCTCATTGCACGGACAAAGCATTTCTTATGAATATATCGCCAAAACAAACCCTGATTATATGTTTGTCGTTGACCGCGGAACAGCGATCGGCACAAAATCTTCAACAAAACAAGTGGTTGAAAATGATTATGTAAAATCGGTGAAAGCGGTGAAAAACAACCATGTTGTCTACCTTGATTCAGCTACATGGTATTTATCAGGAGGCGGCCTGGAATCCATGGCGCAAATGGTGAAAGAAGTTAAAGACGGAATCGAGAAGTAAAAAAAGAACCCGGTCACATACGTGATCGGGTTCTTTTTGGTTTACCGCGTAACGGCCTGCTGCTGCTCGGGCTGACGCGGTTTTTTCTTCAATATAAAAGATAGGAGGAAGCCGGCCAGCGCGATGCAGGCGGCTACGACAAATGCCGCATTCATGCCGTGCAGGGCGGCGTTTGCCGGAGTTGTCGCATTTGCGTGCGCGGCCTGGCTGCTCATCACGGAAACTAGCAGCGCCGTACCGATAGAACCGCCGACTTGGCGGACGGTATTGTTCATGGCTGTGCCGTGCGGAATTAAGTGGCGCGGCAGGGCGTTGATTCCCGCTGTCGTCACCGGCATCATAATCATGGCTGTTCCCAAAAGCCGCGCGGTATAAACGACGACAATCCAAATAAGAGACGTCGAGTCCGTCAGATTCATAAACGGCAGGGACGTGAGCAGGATGATGAAGAATCCGGTCATCGCAAGGCCCTTTCCGCCGATTTTGTCAAACACCCGGCCGATAAACGGAGACATCATCCCCATCACAATCGCGCCCGGCAAAAGCATTAATCCGGTATCAAACGCGGATACGCCCCGGACTTTTTGTGTGTAAAGCGGGAGAATGGTTTCAGTTCCGATCAGCAGCGCGAAAACAAGCGTTCCGAGCAGGGTGGTCAGGCTGAAAATCCCGAAAGAAAACACACGGAATTCCAGCATCGGTTTTTTGAGCTTCATCTGTCTTGCGATAAAGAAAATCAGCGCGACCGCTCCGACAAGCAGCGAAGTCAGCACTTCAGTACTGGTCCACCCTGATGAACCGGCGCTTGAGAAGCCGTAAAGCAGACCGCCGAATCCGAGGGTCGATAAGATCACAGATAAAATATCAATCTGTGTTTCTCGTAATGTCGTGACGTTTTTCATCAGAATAATCGCTAAAAGCAAATCGATGACTGCGATCGGGAAGATAATATAAAACAAAGACCGCCAAGAGAATGCTTCGACCGCCCATCCGGAAAGCGTCGGGCCGATCGCCGGCGCGAACGAAATAACCAAGCCGACCATACCCATGGCGCGGCCGCGCTTTTCCATCGGGAAAATCGTGAGAAATACCGTCTGCATGAGCGGCAGCATAATTCCGGCGCCGGCCGCCTGAATAATCCGGGCCGTTAAGAGCACCGGAAAGTTCGGGGCGAATGCGCCGACAATGGTGCCCGCCGTGAAAATACTCATGGCGGAAATCAAGAGGGTGCGGCTTGTGAATTTCTCTATTAAAAACGCGGTAATCGGAATCAAAATCCCGTTCGTCAGCATAAACGATGTTGTCAGCCATTGCGCTTTGTTGGCGTCTATATTGAAGTCATTCATAATGTGCGGCAGCGCCGTAATAAGCAGTGTCTGGTTCAAAATGGCGACGAACGCACCCGCCAAAAGAATCCCGACAATGACAGAGCGGTTGTATGGTGCAGTTTTAATACTCTTATTCAAGCTGATTCCTTCTTTCTTTATAGTTTGAGCAATGTTTTAACGGCTGCAAGCGGCTGGTGCAGCGGTCCGGCCTGCTCCAAATAACCGATGAGCGCTTTGATGAGAAAATCCCGCGGCTGTTTGTCCGCTGATTCTTTCTCCAGCATAGCCGCCGCGGAAGCGAGTCCTGCGGCGTCATATTTTTCCTCCGGAAGGGCTGAGACCGCTTCTTTCAGTTCCTTCAGGCTTTCAGCCAGCAATACGTTTTTGTCTTTCGGCTCAAATGAGGAAGCGGAGGCGATATAAAGGTCAATCATCTCCTGAGGCAATGCGGTTTCGGTTGTCCTGTTTTCGACGATGAGATTGAGATGGCGGATGATAAACTCCGTGAGCGGCTCCAGGGCGAGCGGTTCTTTTTCCAGCTTAATCAGCGTGATGCATTCTCTCAGGAGCCCCTGCAGGACGATCACCAGCTCCCATACATAAGGAATAATGTCTTCGCCGTACGTCTGAATCAGTGAATCGCGATGCCAGCAGATAAAGGTGGAGCGGGCTCTGTGGATATGCCGTTTTACCCGCTCATTAATGGAAGAGGGGCTTCCGTACATCAGCATATTAAAAAACTGCTGATTGCGCCTGAAGCCTTCAAGCTCAGCCATCAGTTTTTTGGCAAACCGTTCCTCAGGGGAGAGGCTCGTTTCTTCATTCAATAATGAAGCGGCGGCTACCATCTGTTTCTGGTTAAAGTCGAGCAGCTCCAACAGCAGGTCTTCCTTTGATTCAAACAGCTTATATAAAGACGCTTTGGAGACTTTGCACTCCTCTGCGATCGCCTGCATCGAAACCGACGAAAAGCTTTTCCCGGAAAACAGCTTTCTTGCCGCCAGCAGAATATCCGTTTTCTTATCATTCATAAGCCCAGATTCCTTCTTTCGTCACAATAGAAAACCCATCGGTTCACAGAAAACCAATGAGTATATGATGAAAATATTAACAAAAATTTTTACATAGTGTCAACGCTTTTGTTTGAGGAACAGAAAAAACCTGCCGGAGTGTTCCGGCAGGCTGATCCGCTTATTTATCCGTCTTAAACCCTTGTTTTTCAAGCATTTCACGAATGTGAGGATAATAAAGCTGCTTATAGTAGGAGGTGATGCCTTGTGACCAGTTTCTCGTTTCCTGTCCGTCGGTGCGTTTTTTCATGTATTCGGACATCTGCTTGTCATAGGCCTCGATATGTGTTCTTAAATCTTCCTCTTGATACGTTTCATGATGCAGAACGGCTGCTTGCGGCAGACGCGGTTTTTTCGCGGAGCGGTCTGCCGGATGGCCGATGACGAGACCGGAAACCGGGAAAACGTATTTCGGGAGTTTCAGCAATTCAATGAGTTCGTCCGGCTTGCCGCGCACGGCGCCGATCGGCACAGTGCCGAGTCCCATTGATTCAGCCGCAGCCGTTGCCGTACCCAGCGCAATCCCGACATCTACGGCTCCGACCAAGACGGACTCTAAACCGTTCGTGATCTCAAGCGGTGTATCATTATACTCTTCAAGCGCAATTTTGGCGCGGTTAAAATCAGCGCAGAATAAAAGGAAAACCGGCGCTTGGTCAATCCACGGCTGGCCGCCAGCCAATTCGGATATTTTTTTCTTCCGCTCCTTATCTTTCACCGCAATAACGGTAAATTGCTGGCCGTTAATGGAAGTGGGCGCTGCCTGAGCGGCTTGGATGATAAGGCCCAGCTGTTCATCCGATACGGGTTCATCTGTGTAGCTGCGGATGGAACGGTGGTCTGTTAATAATTGAAGGACTTCGTTCATGTCATTCATCCTTTCATTACTCTGACAGTTCTGTGCGGACGACGTCAAGCGGCGCACTCAGCACTTCTTTTGCTTTTGCCACGAATCCTTGGAAATGGTCAGTTGCGTTGTGGAATTTCATCGCTTCTTCATCTTTCCATTGTTCAAGCATGACGAATGTATTTTCCTCACCGACTTTTTCGAAAAGGTCGTATTGCACATTTCCTTCTTCTGCGCGTGAATGCTGAACAAGTGATTGCGCTTCTCCTAAAAATTCCTCGCGTTTATCCGCTTTTACTTTCATGTAAGCCTGTAAGACGATCATGGTTATTCCTCCTGATTGGGTTAATTTGTTATAGTTCGAATATTATCGAACTAACTGTAACATGTTTCGTTGCGAATGGTAAAGGAAAAACCCTCACCGCCTAAATTGTCACCCGCCGATGATCTGTGTTACATTTGACTCATGAACATTCCAAACCATCCTCAAACCGAACGCTTACAGCTGACAAAGGTTCTTCATGCTCTGAGTGATCCGCTCCGCTTAGAGCTGGTCAAACAATTGGCGGAAACAACAGAAAAAACGTGCGGAACCTGCGCTGATGTCCGGGTCGCTAAATCAACGCTGTCCCATCACTTCAAAGTGCTGCGGGAAGCGGGGATCGCCCAGGTGCGCATAGACGGGAAGCACCGCTATTATTCCCTGCGCAAAGATGATTTACAAGCGGCGTTTCCCGGCCTGCTGGAGGCGATTTTGCAGACAGAACCGGACCGCTGGTAAATAAGTCCCCGAATTCCGGGGGTTTTTTTATGCGCCGAAAACCGCCCGGTAAAGCCTGTGGACGCCTTCTTGAATATCGCTCTCCTTCAGGCGGGCGAACCCCAGAATGAGCTGCGGCTTATTTGAATCGCCTCCCGCTTTCAGACGGAACCGGCTCATCGCAAACAGATCGAGCTGTTCTTCATCCGCCCGTGCCAATATCTCTTTTTCTGAACGGGCGCAGTCAAACTCAGTGACAAAATGAAGCCCCGCATTGGCGCCCTTTACACTGATTCTTTCACCGAATGTTTCTTCCAAAGCCGAAATGAGGCGTTCCCGCATGTTCTTATAATGCTGCTTCATCTTTTTAATATGTTTCTGATATTCACCTGATTCGATAAATTCTTTCAGCGCGAGCTGGGCAAGCGTGCTGCACGTATGCAGGTCATACGTTCTCTCTTTGAACGTCCGCAAAAGCCCGGGCGGCAGAACCATATAGCTGATGCGCAGACCTGGGAAAAGGGATTTTGAAAAGGTCCCCATGTAGATGACATTTTGAAACCGGTCAAGGCTTTGAAGCGCCGGTATTGTATCGGCGTCATATTTAAATTCACTGTCATAATCATCTTCAATGATGAAGCGGCCGTTCTGTTCGGCGGCCCAGTTTAAAAGCTGAATCCGCCGGGAAGCCGGCATGATCACGCCTGAGGGGAATTGATGGGAAGGCGTGGTGATCAATACAGAGGGCCGGCGTTTTTCGATTTCGTCCATGGACATGCCTTTTTCATCAAGGCTGATCGTCGCCGTCTTTTTCTCGAGGTTTTGCAGCAGCCGGTACATCCTCATATATCCCGGGTTCTCCATGGCGTAGAGTGCGTCTTCTGGCAGCAGTTCCGTCAGCAGCTGCACCAGCATTTGCGTGCCCGCTCCGAGCACGATTTGTTCCGGGCGGCATGTAACGCCCCTTGTCAGGGAAATAAGCCGCGAAATTGTTTCACGGACTTCATATAAACCTTGCGGATGGACGAGTTCTCCGAGTGTATGAAATGAACGGGCGGCTGCTTTCTGCTCACAGCGGAACCAGCTTTTCAGGGGGAAATGCGCCGTATCCACACTCATATGAGAAAACGAAATCCAGCCGCTCTTATCCGTCTCCCGCTCTTTCAAATTATCAGGCAATAGGAGCGAAGGCGTTTCTTCATGATCAAACGTTTCAATTTCCTCCACGAAAAAGCCTTTTCTTTCAACCGCATATAAATAACCTTCTGAAAGCAGCTGCTGATAAGCTGAATTCACTGAATTCACGCTGACCTTCAGCGTCTCGGCAAGCTCCCGTTTAGACGGCACCTTTGTATGAGGCATCAGGCTGCGCTTCAAAACGGCCGCTTTTATGTGCTGATAGATCTGCTGATAGATATAATCCGCCGTTTCCGAATGGTCAATGGAAATCGTCAGCATCCAGACTCTGCCCCTTTCTGATACCATGGATAAATTGATTTTGGTACTTTTCATCATACCAAAAAGAAGTCAGAATGATAAGAAAACAATGCAGGGGGATGGAATCTATGAGTCGAACAGCATCATCGGAAGTGACAACTGCCCAGTGGCAGCAAAAACGGGATCAATTCGTTTCCAAGGGGGTCGGCAACGGAAACCGCAGCATGGCGGTAAAAGGGGAAGGGGCGCTTTTGTACGATTTGGACGGCAGACGATTCATTGATTTTGCCGGAGCGATCGGAACGCTGAATGTCGGCCATTCCCATCCGAAAGTGGTGGAGGCCGTGAAGAAACAGGCGGAGGATCTGATTCACCCGGGATTTAACGTCATGATGTATCCGTCTTATATTGAGCTGGCCGAAAAACTTTGCGCCCTTGCGCCGGGAGATCATGCGAAAAAAGCGATTTTTCTCAATTCGGGGGCGGAAGCGGTGGAAAACGCCGTGAAAATCGCCAGAAAATACACGAAGCGCCAGGCTGTCGTGTCATTTACAAGAGGGTTCCACGGCCGCACGAACATGACGATGAGCATGACGAGCAAGGTGAAGCCTTATAAATTCGGTTTCGGCCCGTTTGCCTCAGAGGTGTATCAGGCGCCGTTTCCTTACTATTATCAAAAGCCGGCCGGCATGAGCGACGAGCAGTATGACGACTTTATCATCAGCGCTTTTGAGGATTTCTTTATCGCCGCAGTTGCACCGGAAACCGTCGCCTGTGTCGTCATGGAGCCGGTTCAGGGAGAAGGCGGCTTCATCATTCCGTCAAAACGTTTCGTCCAGCACGTCGCCGCTTTTTGTAAAAAACACGGCATTGTTTTTGTAGCGGATGAGATTCAGACCGGTTTTGCCAGAACGGGAACGTATTTTGCGATTGAACATTTCGGAGCCGTTCCTGATTTGATCACCGTATCCAAATCACTTGCGGCCGGATTGCCGCTCAGCGGCGTCATCGGCCGGACGGAAATGCTTGATGCCGCCGCGCCGGGGGAACTCGGGGGCACATATGCGGGAAGCCCGCTCGGCTGTGCGGCTGCGCTTGCGGTCTTGGACATTATTGAAGAAGAAGGGCTGAATCAGCGTTCCGAGGAGATCGGCCGGATCATTGAGCATCAAGCGCTCGAGTGGAAAAAAGAGCATGCCTGCATCGGAGAAGTGCGCAGACTCGGCGCGATGGCGGCCATCGAAATTGTCAAAGATCCGGACACGCGGGAACCGGACAAAGCAAAAGCCGCGGCGATCGCCAAAACGGCGAACGAGAACGGACTGCTGCTGCTGACGGCCGGCATTAACGGCAACATTATCAGATTCCTGACGCCGCTTGTCGTGACGGATGAGCAGCTAAAAGAAGGCCTTTCCATTATCGAAGCAGCTCTGTGAGTTCAATTATTGGAATGCCGGCGGATGTGTCTGCTATCATGAAAGTGTGAGATACATCAACCAGCATTCAATGGCTTTACTATAGCAGAGAAAGGAATGTTCAATATGCCAGAACAATTAACAGTGTACAACCCGGCAACGGGAGAGGCGATCGAAAGCATCCCCCAGCAGACGGCCGAAGATGTTGAAAAAGCGATTGAACGTTCACATCAAGCGTTTCAATCATGGTCCAAAACATCAGCGGGAGAACGTGCCTCACTTTTGAGAAAATGGTATGAGCTGATTGTTGAAAATAAAGAAGAACTTGCGGAATTAATTACGAAAGAAAACGGCAAACCGTACGAAGAAGCGGTCGGAGAAGTTTTATACGGCGCCGGCTATATTGAATGGTTCGCCGAAGAAGCAAAACGGATTTACGGCAGAACAGTACCTGCGCCGACAACGGGCAAACGGATTGTCGTCACCCGTCAGGCGGTCGGCCCGGTAGCCGCGATCACGCCGTGGAATTTCCCGAATGCGATGATTACAAGAAAAGCCGCGCCCGCTTTGGCGGCAGGCTGTACGTTCATCATCAAACCGGCGGAGGATACGCCGCTTTCCGCTTACGCCCTTGCGCGTCTCGCATATGAAGCGGGAATTCCGAAGGACGTGCTGCAAGTGGTGATCGGTGACGGAGCCGAAATCGGAAACGTCTTCACCAGCAGCCCGAAAATCCGCAAAATTACCTTTACCGGCTCAACGCCTGTCGGCAAAATCCTGATGAAAAACAGCGCCGACACCGTAAAACATATGTCAATGGAGCTTGGCGGACATGCGCCGCTGATCGTGGATGAAGACGCTGATCTTGATCTGGCGGTAGCCCAAACAATGGCCTCTAAATTCAGAAATGCCGGCCAAACCTGCGTCTGTGCGAACCGGCTGATCGTACACGAATCCGTAAAAGACGAGTTTGCGAAAAAACTGAGTGAAGAAGCTGCGAAACTCAAAGTCGGAAACGGTCTTGAAAAAGGTGTAAACGTCGGCCCTGTCATCAACAAAAAAGGCTTCGATAAAATCGTCGGCCAAATTAATGACGCCGTGGAAAAAGGCGCAAAAGTGCTGACGGGCGGAACGTATGACCAAAACGATGAAAAAGGATGCTATTTCGTGACACCGACCGTGCTGTCAAATGTAGATACATCCATGAACATCATGCATGAAGAAACATTCGGCCCGGTTGCGCCGATCGTTACGTTCTCAGATATTGATGAAGCGATCAAGCTTGCGAACGATACGCCGTTCGGGCTTGCGGCTTATTTCTTCACAGAAAACTACCGCCGCGGCATCTATATTTCTGAACAGCTTGAATACGGCATCATCGGCTGGAATGACGGCGGTCCGTCCGCGGTTCAAGCGCCGTTCGGAGGAATGAAAGAAAGCGGCATCGGCCGTGAAGGCGGTACGGAAGGCATTGAACCGTACCTGGAAACCAAATACATGTCTATCGGACTTTAATGAGCCGAAAAGAAAGCCCCGCTTCTAAGCGGGGCTGTTTTTATTGAGCAGTCTGCCGGTGAATATCGCCGGCAGGCTTTTTTGATCTTGCGGGAATAATCGGTTCGATTCCAGACAAAATAACAGCAAATACGATTGAAAGAAGGTCGCCATCATGGATATATTACTGGCTCTTCTCCCGGCTTTATTTTGGGGGAGCATCGTGTTATTTAACGTCAAATTAGGCGGCGGGCCTTACAGCCAGACGCTGGGAACGACAATCGGGGCGCTCATCGTTTCGTTTGTGTTGTATCTGTTTGTCCACCCGGTGCTGTCTGGGCGCATTTTTATTGTCGGCATCATCTCGGGGCTGTTTTGGTCGCTCGGCCAAAGCAATCAGCTTAAAAGCATACAGCTGATGGGCGTTTCAAAAACGATGCCGATATCAACGGGAATGCAGCTCGTCTCGACTTCTTTGTTCGGTGTGATCGTATTCAAAGAATGGTCAACCCCGATCGCGATTACGCTGGGTATTCTCGCCCTTATTTTTATCATCATCGGGATTGTGCTCACATCTTTAGAAGATAAAAAGGGGCGGGCGGACGGAGAACCGGGAAACTTAAAAAAAGGCATTGTCATCCTGCTGATCTCCACGCTTGGTTATTTGGTCTATGTCGTTGTGGCCCGGCTGTTCGGCGTATCCGGATGGTCAGCGCTCCTGCCGCAGGCGATCGGGATGGTCATCGGCGGACTGCTCCTGACGTACAAGCATAAACCGTTTAATAAGTACGCCCTCAAGAACATTCTGCCGGGAATCATCTGGGCGCTCGGGAATATGTTTCTGTTCATCTCACAGCCGCGCGTTGGAGTTGCGACAAGTTTTTCCCTCTCTCAAATGGGGATCGTCATCAGCACGCTCGGCGGAATCTTCATTCTCCGTGAGAGCAAAACGAAGCGTCAGCTGGTCGCCATTGCCATCGGGATTATCCTGATCATTGTGGCCGCGGTATTCTTAGGCGTTGCGAAATCAAATTCATAACAAATGCAGGAGGTTTGAACATGTACACGGATTTAAAAGGAAAAGTCGTTGCCATTACGGGAGCTTCATCAGGATTAGGAAAAGCGATGGCGATCCGCTTCGGACAGGAGCAGGCGAAAGTCGTGGTTAACTACTATAGTAATGAAAAAGACGCCCAAACCGTTAAAGAAGAGATTCAAAAAGCGGGAGGCGAAGCGGTCATCATTCAAGGCGACGTCACAAAAGAAGAAGATGTCAAAAACATCGTGCAGACCGCGGTGAAGGAATTCGGCACATTGGATGTCATGATCAATAACGCCGGCATGGAAAATCCGGTTCAGTCACATGAAATGCCGCTTAAAGACTGGAACAAAGTCATCAATACCAATCTGACCGGCGCTTTCTTAGGAAGCCGCGAAGCCATTAAATATTACGTAGAGAATGATATTCAAGGAAACGTCATTAACATGTCAAGCGTACATGAAATGATTCCATGGCCTCTGTTTGTTCACTACGCGGCGAGTAAAGGCGGCATCAAATTGATGACGGAAACGCTGGCGCTTGAGTACGCGCCGAAGCGCATCCGTGTCAACAACATCGGGCCGGGAGCCATCAATACGCCGATCAACGCGGAAAAATTTGCGGATCCCGTTCAGAAAAAAGATGTGGAAAGCATGATTCCGATGGGATATATCGGTGAGCCGGAAGAAATCGCGGCTGTCGCCGTCTGGCTTGCTTCAAAGGAATCAAGCTACGTAACCGGCATTACGCTGTTTGCTGACGGGGGAATGACCAAATATCCGTCATTCCAGGCAGGCCGCGGATAAGAAAAAAAGCGATCGCAGGCTCTTTAGAGCCGGATCGCTTTTTGCTTACGCGCGTTTTTTCTTTACAAGCGCCGCGATGGAAAGGATAATCGCCGCAGCTGACAGAACGATGGCTGCAATATCAAGCGCTGATACGCCGGATTTGCTTTCTTCGTTTGACTGTTCAGCTCCGTGCGCATCCGTCACGCTGGCCGATTTCGTGATTTTCGTAATCGAGTGAGGCGTGTCGGCTTTCTCATCACCCGTCCATTCTACAATGCTGCCGTCTTTGTAATATTGGTAAGCGTCCCAAGCGGCATCTCCGCTCTTTTCAGGATTTTTCGCAACGAACGTGAACTGCTGGAATTGGCCGGGCTGGATGCCGCCGTCCTTTGCTTCCCAAGTGACGGAGACCGCTTTGTCATCATGTTTGGATACGGATGTTTTCCAGCCCGGAATCGGCTGATATTGCTGAAATTCAACGCCGGCGGGCATTTTCAGCACGACTTTCGTTGTCGGCTCATTCTTTTCCACAGGCACTTTCATCGTGTACGTTTCCCAAGAACCGGCCGCGGATTCCGCGGGTTTGACTGAGACGTGGGCGCTTGCTGCCGCCGTAAAACCGACGAGTGACAGGGTCACAGCGGATATGAATAATAAAGCCTTTTTTTTCAACATGAGATACACTCCTTAGTTTGTCGTTGAGAATATTTGGTTGATTTCATTAAAATCGTTTGTCAGCCCGTGGACTTTGATCTTCCAGTTTCCCTTTTCGGTGATGGACAGGTTGGCGGCTTCGAATGTGCCTTCCTTCGTCTTCTTCAAATCAAAGGTGCTTTCATGCTGTTTGCCGCTGAAGCCCGTCTGGTAAACAGTGACCGTAAATTGCTGAATATCTTTTACCAAGCTGCCGTTGTGATCGGTGACAATGACTTGAAATTCATTTTTACCCGGCTGGTTCGGCGTAATGTGCAAGGACAGGGTTTCCCCGTTTCCGATCGTTTCTGAGCCGTTAAAAGGCAATGGCGCAGGCGGCGGCGGGCTGGGCAGGCTTGTGAAGACGGCGGTTGTAAATAATACCGCGATGCCTAGTGCCCATTCGGCCTTTATCGTTGCGCTGATGCTCCTTTTTCTGCTGAACTTCGTCATCCATACGTGAACGGCGCCGAGCGCAAGCATGCTGACAAACAGTCCGATTTTCAAAAGGAGCGTCTTACCGTAAGCGGTGTGAAAGAGTGAATCAAACGTGCGGATAATGAAAAATCCGTTCAGCACACCTGAAAATAACAGCACACCGACAGAGGCGAACGCCCAAGGAGAAAACCGTCTGACCGTTTCCCAAGCGATGGTTTTATCGGGTTTTCTCCACTCTGATGAAAGAAGCAGCACAAGCGCGGCGATACCGCCCATCCATACAGACGCGGCCGATAAATGGAGAAAGTCCATCGCGATGCCGACCGCTTTTTCGTCAATGACCGCCGCATGCCCGGCGAATGCTTTTGCCAAAAGCGAAGCGAAGAAGAACAACAGCGGCGCCGTCCAGTACGCAAATGACCGGAATGCTTTCTTCTTCAACAGCGGGATCATGGACAGGGCGAGCAGGATAAATAAGCTGATCTGGATCATCCAGACGTACCCGCCTGCCGTTTTCAGAAGCGTTTCTTTTACATAGTCCGGCTGGAACGCGGCGCTCCAAGCGCCGCCCGCGTTTTCTTTCGTCTGGATCGGGAGCTGGCAGATAAGCGCGAGCCCCGTTACACATAAAGAAATCACGAGCAGCTTTACAGTTCGTTTTGCTTTTGATGAATCTTTATTATTTCTGTACCAAAACAGATGGAAAAAAGCCGTGCCGATAAACAGGGAGAGAGCGGTGTACAAAATACCGCGGTCGATGGCCGCTTCGGGATGAAGCGCCGCTTGCGATGATGTCTGCTCCTGAAGTTCTCCGCCGGCTTGTCCGATACTGAAAGGGATGACGCCGGATACCGGATGTCCGTCGGCCGATACCGCGTTCCATTCCGCTCTGTAAATATCATGCGGCAGGTTTTTTTTCAATGCCGCGGTCATGATGCGGGCATCATTTTTTTGAATCACCGTTTTGCCCGCATCGACCCGTTCGCCGGATGAATTATAGACCTTAATGGAGTGGAAGCCTTCTTCAATCTGTTCATTAAACTCAATTTCAATCTGCTTCGGCGCTTGTTTTAATTCGCTGTTCTCACCCGGATTTGAGTTTGTGATGTAGGCGTGGGCGAAGCTTGTTTTCGGAATCAAAACAAGGAACAGCAAAAAGATGAGCCAGCGTTTGTTCTGTCTCATGGATGATGACACCGCCTTCCGGTTGGTTGTTGTTATGTCTTGCTGCAGGTGCATCCCTTCTGCCTGTCGTGTAAGATGATGTCCGCCGCCTCGTCAAAGGTGCAAATGATCCCGCCGAATCCTTTTTGAAACCGTTCTGCGTAATCAAGCGTTGAGAAGGGAATCGCCTGAGGCCGGCAGCAGTGAAGGTCAATATCGGCATGGACTAAAAAGTATGCGGAAGCGGCCGTCAGCGTCGTCTGGAGAAGAAAATCTTTACAAATGACGTGGGACACTTCTTCCTTTTTATCCTCATACCGCAAAATCGCGCAATGAATGCAGCACATCTGCTCAACGGCTTGTGAAACGGTAATAAGCTGAACAGAATACGAATGCTGAATCGGCCGCAGGCAATAGCCGCATTGATTGGCGCTTCGTTCTGAAGCGGGAGGGAGCGTAATGCCGCCGGGTGTCCGGATAATCCGGTTTGCATCCGCCAGCTGATTGACGTCTCTGTACACGGTCATCTCGGAGACGCCGAATCTCTCGCTTATGTCAGAGATTTTCAGCGCGCCCTCTTCTTTCAGCCATTCAAGCAAGGTTTGCTGTCTGTGAATCGGAAGCAATTCTTCATCCTCCTTTTTATGCGAATGAGTGATGAACCTCCCTCTAAGAGTAGATGTTTTCACAAATGCACACAAGAGCCTGATGATGAAATATGTGAAAAAATGTTGAACAATCACAAATGTAAAAGACGTAGTCAGACTCTGTTATAATAGAAGAGTTGAATGGAGGAATAAACATGAAAGAAACGACCTGCCCGAACTGCGGCAAGCCGATTACAGGCGACATGGTCAGATCATCCATGATCCCGTGCCAGTTTCAGTGCGGGCATTGCCATGTGAAATTGCGTGAATATAAAGTATCAGCTCCGATTATGGCTGCGGCCATTGCGATTACGGTGCTTTTGATTTATCTTGTGCAGATGGCCAGAACCGCCGTCATGCCGATGTTTCCGGCAGCGCGGTATGTGCCGGCCGCCATTTTCGCGCTCGTATGTGCGTATCCGGTGTTTATTGTCAGTGAGCGGCTCATTGCCAAACTCGTCGTCACAAAAGGACACATTATATACAGAAAGCGGTAAGACACCTTTGATGAGGTGTCTTTTTTTGTTAAGGAGTTGTCACAGTCTCTGTGCCAAACTCCTCTTTACTTTTCATTGAATGGGGATTGTAAGCGTTTTATGATGAAGACACAGGGGAGAGAGAGAAACCCCGTGTCTTATTTATTTTCATCTGAAGGCAAGCAAACAGGGAGGGAATGAACATGCAGCAAGAACAGCAAGCTGGCATGAAAGTGAAGATACAGCGGTTCGGCAGTTATTTAAGCGGTATGATCATGCCGAATATCGGTGCATTTATCGCATGGGGGATTATCACCGCGCTGTTTATTCCGGCGGGATGGTTTCCGAATCCGCAGCTGAATACATTGGTAAGCCCGATGATTACGTATCTACTGCCGCTTTTAATCGCATATACGGGCGGAAAAATGATTTACGATCACCGCGGGGGAGTCGTCGGAGCGACGGCCGCCATCGGAGTCATTGTCGGAGCGGACATTCCGATGTTCTTAGGGGCAATGATTATGGGGCCTTTGGGCGGTTATCTCATTAAACAATTAGACCGTGTGTTTAAAGATAAAGTCAGACAGGGTTTTGAAATGCTGATCAACAACTTCACGGCGGGAATTATCGGAGCTGTGCTGACGATTATCGCGTTTTATGCGATCGGCCCGGTCGTCCTGTCTCTTAACAAATTGCTGGCGGCGGGTGTGGAAGTCATTGTCCATGCGAATTTGCTGCCGATTGCAAGCGTTTTCGTAGAACCGGCGAAAGTCCTGTTCCTGAATAACGCGATCAACCACGGCATTTTAAGTCCGATCGGAATCGAGCAGGCCGCCAAAGCGGGTAAATCCATTCTGTTCTTAGTGGAAGCGAACCCCGGGCCGGGACTCGGTATTTTACTGGCATATATGTTCTTTGGGAAAGGCTCTTCAAGATCGACGGCTCCGGGAGCGGCGATCATTCATTTCTTCGGGGGGATTCATGAAATCTATTTCCCTTACATCTTAATGAAACCGATGCTGATCCTCGCGGCGATCGCCGGGGGAGCGAGCGGACTGCTTACATTCTCGATCTTTAACGCGGGTCTTGTCGCGGCATCATCTCCGGGAAGCATCATCGCCATTTTAGCGCTGACGCCGAAAGGAAGCTACCTCGGCGTGCTGGCGGGCGTCATCGTTGCCGCGGCCGTATCGTTTATTGTCTCGGCGCTTATTCTGAAATCGTCTAAAGCGGGCGAAGAAGATTTGACAGCCGCGGCGGAAAAAATGCAGGAAATGAAAGGCAGGAAAAGTGAAGCGGCGGCCGCGTTGGCAGACAAAGAGGAAGAGCCGGAAAACAGCGCCGCTGATATTTCCGCCGACCAAGTCAGCCGCATTATCTTCGCGTGTGACGCGGGTATGGGATCGAGCGCAATGGGCGCCTCCATTTTAAGAAACAAAGTGAAAAAAGCAGACCTGGATATTGATGTGACAAATACGTCGATCAATAATCTGCCGAATGACGCGGATATCGTCATTACGCATAAGGACCTGACTGACCGCGCGAAAGCGAAGCTGCCGCAGGCGGTGCACATTTCGGTTGATAATTTCTTGAACAGCCCGAAATACGATGAACTGATTGAAAAGCTTAAAAACTAATCAAACAGAAAGAGGGATTTTCATCATGGAAGTATTGGCTAAAGCGAACATCAAACTGAACCAGACGGTGAACTCAAAAGAGGATGCCATCCGCCTCGCGGGACAGACATTGATTGATAACGGCTACGTGAAGAACGGCTATGTGGAAAAAATGTTCGAACGTGAAGAAACATCATCCACGTTTATGGGGAATTTCATCGCGATCCCGCACGGCACGGAAGATGCGAAGGATGAGGTGCTTCATTCAGGCATTTCCGTCATCCAGATTCCGGACGGTGTGGAATACGGTGAAGGCAATACGGCAAAGGTCGTTTTCGGTATCGCCGGAAAAAACAATGAACACTTAGACATCCTGTCAAACATCGCCATCATCTGCTCAGAGGAAGAAAACATCGAACGGCTGATCAGTGCAAAGACGGAAGAAGAACTGGCCACTATTTTCAGCGAGGTGAACTGACATGATTGCCCTTCATTTCGGAGCGGGAAACATCGGGCGGGGCTTTATCGGCGCCCTGCTCCATCATTCCGGCTATGAGGTAGTTTTCGCTGATGTGAATGAAACGATGGTCAGCCTTCTCAATGAAAAGAAGGAATATACCGTGGAGCTTGCCGACGGCGGCCGGCAGACAGAAATCATCGGCCCCGTTTCAGCCATCAACAGCGCGGTGCAAGAACAAGAGCTGTACAGGCTGATCAATGAAGCGGCGATCATTACGACGGCGGTGGGCCCGAACGTTCTCAGACTCATCGCCCCGTCCATCGCGGAAGGGCTGAAGCGCAGAACGTCCTCTGAGCCTCTCAATATCATTGCCTGTGAAAATATGATCGGCGGCACCAGTTTTCTGAAAAAAGAAGTTTTCGGACATTTGACGGAAGCGGAGCGGGAACTCGTGAACCGGACGGTCGGCTTCCCGGATTCTGCGGTGGATCGGATCGTGCCGATTCAGCACCATGAAGATCCGCTGAAAGTATCCGTAGAACCGTTTTTTGAATGGGTCATAGACAGAACCGGCTTTGCCGGCGGCCAGCCGGTACTGGAAGGTGCGTTGTTTACGGATGATCTTACGCCTTTCATCGAGAGAAAGCTGTTTACCGTCAATACCGGTCATGCCGTTACGGCGTACGTTGGCTATCAGCGCGGATTAAAAACCGTCAAAGAGGCCATCGGCCATCCGGAAATCCGGCGTGTCGTGTACGATGCACTTTCAGAAACGGGCGAGTACTTAGTGAAAGCGTACGGCTTTAAGCAAGCCGAACACGAGCAGTACATGAAAAAAATCATCGGCCGCTTTGAAAATGAATACATCACGGATGATGTGACAAGAGTCGCCAGATCACCGCTCAGAAAACTCGGAGCGAATGATAGATTAGTAGGGCCGGCCAAAAAAATAAAAGAACCAAACGCGCTGGCAGAAGGCATCGCCGCCGCCTTGCGTTTTGACTATCAGGATGATCCGGAAGCGGTTGAGCTGCAAAAGCTTATCGCGGAAAAAGGCACGAGCGGCGTTCTTCAAGACATTTGCGGTATTCAGCCGCATGAGCCGCTGCACGGCATCGTGCTCAAAAAGCTCAATCAATAAAAATGAACCCGCGTCGGGGGACGCGGGTTTTTTCTTGCGTTATAATGAGAGAGAAGGGAGGCTGCGTGATGAATCAGAAGCTATTGCCCCATCGTTTTCCGTTTCTTTTGATTGACGGCACGACGAACAGTGAAGCCGGAAAATGGGCGGCTGCTTACAAAAACATCAGTGAAAATGACTGGTTTATAACTGAATCCCAAAGAGAGATGCCATTTTCGCTCGTCGTTGAAGCAATGGCCCAAACGGCGGCTTGCGCGGGAATTACCGGCGGCGACGGCCTCGGTCTCTTATCCGCGGTGAAGAAAGCGGAAAGGTTAGGTGCCGCTTTGCCGGGAGACCGTCTGGATCTTTTTTTTGAGGTCACGCGAATCAGACGCGGTTTTGTGTTCGGCCGGGCGAAAGCGTCCGTTGCCGGGAAGCCTGTGGCGGAAGCTGAGCTCAGCATATTTATCCAGCCATCGTAAAAAAAGCCGCCTCCAGCGGCGGCTTTCGGACAAGCCTGTTATTTTGTATCATAATCTCTTTCACTTTGTGAATTGTCCCTTTGGTCATGTTTGTGTTTTTCGTCATTGGCGTTTTCCTTCAGCTCTTCCAGCGGAATCGGATCGGTTAAATCATGATGTTCAGGATTTTCATTCGGTTTGTTCTTTTGTTTTCTTTCTTTCATCCTCCATCACCTCAATATTTCTTTTCCTCAACGTTCTCCCCGCCAAACGCAGGAAGCGGTTTTTTGTTCCTGTGGGTCATATGTATTAAAATAGAGACGACTACATTATAAAAAGTGAGGTACATATATGCCGATACAAAGAGAAGACGCAGATATTAAACTGATCGCGATTGATATGGACGGAACCCTGCTCAATGACGAGCAGCTCATCCCGGAGGAAAACCGGCGGGCGATCAAGGAAGCGGAGGCGAAAGGAATTCACGTCGTCATCAGCACAGGACGCACGCTGATGACCTGCCGCGAACTGGCTGAGTCTCTCGAGCTGTCATCCTTTTTAATCACGGCAAACGGCAGCGAAATCTGGGATTCCGACTTTGAGCTGGTTGAGCGCAAGCTTCTTCATACCGATCATATTCAAAAATTATGGGATCTGAGGAATAAGCACAACACGAATTTCTGGGCCTCTACCGTCGATAGAGTGTGGAGAGGGGAATTCCCGGAAACGATTACGGATCATCAGTGGCTCAAGTTCGGATTCGAAATCGAGGATGACGAAGTGCGGAATGAGGTGCTGAAAGAGCTCAAGGAATACAAGGAGCTCGAGATCACAAACTCCAGTCCGATCAACATCGAAGTCAATGCCCTCGGTATCAACAAAGCGGCTGCGCTGGCGAAGGTATCGGAAAAACTCGGCTTCACGATGGAAAATGTGATGGCCATGGGTGACAGTCTGAATGACATTGCCATGATTGAAAAAGCGGGTGTCGGCGTCGCCATGGGGAATGCGCAGGACATTGTGAAAGAAACAGCTGACTGGGTGACTGATGTCAACACGGAAAACGGGGTCGCCAAAGCGATCCGCCACTGGGTGTTATAATAGAAAAAAGAGAGAGTCTCAGTATGAGGCTCTCTTTTTTTGTTTTGTCAGATTTGTGACTAGGTCCATGGTAGGTTTTCTGACAAAAGGATGTTCAAACCTGTCAGAAATAAATATAATGAAGAGAAATCCAACAATTCGGAATAGTCATTCCGAATAGCGGAATGATAATCATATAAAACGTTTACAATACAGGAGGGATCTTATGTTTCAGATTGACATCAATTGTGATTTAGGAGAGAGTTTCGGTGCTTATAAAATCGGGCTGGATGAAGAGATTTTGGATTATGTGACATCTGCAAACATCGCCTGCGGCTTTCATGCGGGTGATCCCAGCGTGATGCGCAAAACGGTTGCGCTTGCGGCGGAAAAAGGCGTGAAAATCGGCGCTCATCCCGGGCTGTTCGATCTGCAGGGATTCGGGCGGCGGCAGATCGCGATTACACCCGAGGAAGCGTATGATCTGACGCTGTACCAAATCGGCGCGCTGTCAGGGTTTTTAAAAGCAGAAGGTGTCGAGATGCAGCATGTGAAGCCGCACGGCGCTTTATATAATATGGCCGCCGTCAATCCCGGCCTGTCAGAAGCCATCGCTCAGGCGGTCTGTCATTTTGATCCCGGGCTTATTCTTTTCGGGCTTTCCGGAAGCGAGCTGATTAAAGCGGGAGATCGAATCGGACTGAGGACGGCAAGCGAAGTGTTTGCGGACCGCACCTATCAGGAAGACGGCACGCTGACGCCGCGTTCAGAGCCGGATGCGCTGATTCAGGATGACAAAAAAGCGGTCGGTCAAGTGATTCAAATGGTGAAAGACAGCACGGTGACATCACGTAAGGGACAAGCTGTAAGCCTGAAAGCGGACACGGTCTGCATTCACGGAGACGGAGCCCACGCCCTCACATTCGCAAAAACAATCAAAAAAGAATTAAAAGCGGCAGACATTCAAATCAGCGCACTTTCAAAAGACTGAGCAGCAGAGGGAGGAAGACAGCATGGAGCAAAAGAAAAAAACAGCCGGAAAGGCTTCCGGCAAATGGTCGCTTCTTTTAGGCGCGACATTTTTGATGGCGACATCATCAATCGGGCCCGGCTTTCTGACGCAAACGGCCACGTTTACCAATACATTGGCGGCAAGCTTCGGCTTTATCATTTTAATTTCTATTATTTTGGACATTTTCGCGCAAACCAATGTATGGCGGATTATCGCGGTTTCCGGAAAGCGCGGCCAAGAGATTGCCAATATGGTGCTTCCGGGCGCCGGTTATGCCATTGCTTTTCTGGTCGTGCTCGGCGGACTTGCGTTTAATATCGGAAACATCGGCGGCGCGGGTCTCGGTCTTCAAGTATTATTCGGGATCAAACCGGAGATCGGCGCTTTAATCAGCGCAGCGGTCGCGGTGCTGATTTTTGTCATAAAGGAAGCCGGAAAAGTCATGGACCGTTTTATGCAGATCGCCGGAATCGTCATGATCGTATTGACTGTGTATGTTGCCGTAACGACGGCTCCGCCGGTCGGACACGCCGTTGTGAAAACTTTTATGCCTGATCATATCAGTGTGCTGGCGATCGTGACGCTTGTCGGCGGCACGGTCGGCGGATACATTACATTTGCCGGCGGCCACCGTTTGCTTGATTCAGGCATCCAAGGGAAGGAAGTCCTCCCTCAGGTTACGAAAAGCTCCATCACAGGCGTTCTGATTACATCGATTATGCGGATTGCCCTGTTTCTCGCCGTGCTCGGCGTCGTCTCAAAGGGCCTGAGCATTGATCCTGATAATCCGGCGGCTTCTGTATTCCGGCTTGCGGCGGGAAATGTAGGCTATAAAATTTTCGGCGTCATCATGTGGTCTGCCGCTATCACGTCTGTCATCGGCGCCGCCTATACATCGGTATCATTTTTCAAATCATTTTCAACAAAAATCGAAAAGCACTCACATGGCGTCATTATCGGTTTTATCATCGTATCCACTCTTATTTTTGTTACGATCGGCCAGCCTGCCAAAATTCTGGTCGCGGTCGGTTCGCTTAACGGCTTAATTCTGCCGCTTGCATTAGCGATGATTCTGTTGGGCGCTTATAAGAAAAAAATCGTCGGCGATTACAAGCATCCGATTTGGCTCACGATTGCAGGGGCGATCGTAGTGGTTGTCATGGCGGTTATGGGCATCTATACATTATTCACGCAAATGCCGCAGCTATGGAGCTGATGATATGAAAAACCATATGAGTGACATGAGCCCCGAAGAAGTCAGACAGCTGATCAGGAAGGGGCAGATGACCGGGCCGACGGCGGGGATGGCCGCTTCTTACGCACAAGCCAATCTCGTCGTTTTGCAAAAGGATCTTGCCTTTGATTTTCTCTTATTCTGCCAGCGCAATCAAAAGCCTTGTCCGGTGCTTGACGTGACGGATGCGGGTTCACCCGTTCCGGCAATAGCTGCGCCGGGAGCTGATATCCGGACGGACTTTCCGAAATACAGGATTTATCGGCATGGCGTGCTTACTGAAGAGGTAACGGATATTACGCCGTATTGGAAGGATGATTATGTCGGGTTTTTAATCGGCTGCAGTTTTTCATTCGAGCAGGCCCTTATTAATCAGCACATTCCAATCAGGCACATCGATGAGGGTGTGAATGTCCCCATGTATAAAACAGACATTGACTGTGTTCCCGCCGGCCCGTTTTCTGGAAAGATGGTCGTCAGCATGAGACCGATTCCGGAAAGGCTTGCAGTCCGCGCGGCGCAGGTCACGTCACGTTTTCCCGCCGTGCACGGCGCCCCCGTCCGCATCGGAAATCCGCAAAGCATCGGTATCAGCGATTTGCATCAGCCGGATTTCGGAGATGCCGTAACGGTGCGGGAAGGCGAAGTTCCCGTATTCTGGGCTTGCGGCGTTACGCCCCAGGCGGTGATCATGGAAGCAAAGCCTGACATCGTAATAACACATTCACCGGGGCACATGCTGATCACCGATATACGAAATGAATCGCTTGCTGTCCTGTAAGTGAGAAAGAATACAACGAGGTGATGACAATGATGCAGTATAGCGGAAATACAGCGCTTGATATACAGCCGTACGGTGATTCCGCCGTTATCATCCGCTTTGGCGGGCACATCAGCGAAGAGGTCAACAGCCGGGTGCATGCGGCGGCAGCCTGTATGGAAGAACGGCCGTTTCCGGGCTTCGTTGAATGTATTCCGGCATTCACAAGCTTAACGATCTTTTATGATGTGTATGCCGTCTCAAACATAAAAAAAGGCGTCTCTCCTTTTGCCCTGGTCAAGAAAGAAGTGACAGAACGTCTCAGCCATATAATGACCGGCCGCAAAGAAGAGCGCCGGGTGATGGAAATCCCCGTTTGCTACGGCGGTGATTTCGGTCCCGATTTAGAAGAGGTCGCTGAGATGAACGATCTGACCCCGGAAGACGTCATCCGCATTCATACTGAAGGCGAATATCTCGTTTATATGCTTGGATTTGCGCCGGGATTTCCGTTTTTAGGAGGAATGTCTGAGCGGATCAGAGCGCCGAGAAAGGCGTCGCCAAGGCCGTCCATCCCGGCCGGTTCAGTAGGAATCGCGGGAATGCAGACCGGTGTGTATCCGATATCCACTCCCGGCGGCTGGCAGCTGATCGGCAGCACCCCGCTCCGTCTTTTCAGGCCGGAAGAACATCCGCCGAGTCTTTTGAGAGCGGGCGATACGGTGAAATTCGTCCGGATCACGGCAGAGGAGTACAGCCGCATCAAGGAGGGAGCCGAATGAGTATGAAAGTGGTAAAGCCCGGTCTCTTGACGACGGTTCAGGACAAGGGGCGGACGGGATATCAGAAATACGGTGTGCTGGGAAGCGGCGCAATGGATACGATCTCACTGCGCATCGCCAATCTTCTTGCCGGAAATCAAGAAAAAGAGGCGGGACTGGAAATTACGCTCATGGGGCCCGGGCCTTCCTTTGAATTTTCAGAACCTGCGGTTATTGCTGTCACGGGAGCTGATTTCGCCCTTCATATTAATGGGGAGCCCGCCCCTCTGTGGAAACCGGTTTTGATAAAGGAAAACAGCGTCGTCTCATTCGGGCCGTGCAAGATGGGGAGCCGCGCTTATCTCGCCGTCGCGGGGGGATTTGACGTGCCCGCCGTCATGGAAAGCAAAAGCACATATGTCAGAGCGGGGATCGGCGGTTTTTGCGGAAGAGCGCTGCAAAAAGATGATGAGCTGCCGCTCGGCCGTATGACGCCATGTTCGGAATCAATCGCGTACCGTCTGAGCGATTCTTTCGGACAGCATGGTTTCTCAGCGCCTGATTGGTCTGTCAGCAGCAGAGCATTTCTGCCGCTGAAAAAAAATCCGGTCATACGAGTGCTTGAAGGCGCTCAATTTCATGCTTTTACAGAAGAAGCAAAATTACGTTTTTACCAAGAGTCATATACGGTCACGCCTCAATCCGACCGAATGGGCTACCGGCTGAAGGGCGCTCCGCTTGAATTGCGGGAGCCGCTGGAGATGGTATCTGAGGCCGTGACGTTCGGAACGGTGCAGGTGCCGCCGGACGGCAATCCGATTATTCTGCTGGCTGACAGACAGACGACGGGGGGCTATCCGCGGATGGCGCATATCATATCCGCCGATCTTCCTCTCGTCGCCCAAACGATGCCGGGGGAACATATCACGTTCCGGGCCGTTTCGCTGGAGGAAGCGGAAATGCTGCTTTTAGAGAAGGAACAGCAGCTGAAGGAGCTGAAAGCAAGGCTCAAAATGGAATGGCTGATCTGACAAAGGGGCTAAAGACCATGGAAAACAAAAACAAAACCGTCATCAAATCAATGGAACTGCTTCATTTATTTCTGACTGAACCGAGCCTGAGCTTAAATGAGCTGGTTTCTCTATCGGAAATGCCGAAGACCTCGGTTCACCGGATGGCAAGCTCGCTGGAGGAAACGGGATTTCTCACCCGGGCAGCGGACGGCCGTTATCAGCTTGGTCTGATCTTTTTACAATTCGGCCAGCTCGTCTCTGAACGTCTGGACATCAGGAAAATAGCCAAACCGATTATGGAAGAGCTGTGCGGCGAAGTGGATGAGGCCGTTCAGCTGATCATGAGGGACGGAGATGAAGCCATTTACGTCGAAAAAATTGAAGGCACTCAAACCGTCCGCCTGTATACGGCAATCGGCCGCCGGTCGCCGCTGTACGCGGGAGCGTGCGCCAGAAGCATTCTATCGTTTCTGCCAAAAGAGGAGATTGACACATACATTCAGAAGACAAAGCTTGCCGCAATCGCCTCAGGCACGATGACGGATCGGGCTGAACTGCTTCAATCCATTGAAAGGTCCTTACAATCAGGTTATACGATCAGCTATTCGGAATTAGAAGATTACACGGCGGCGATCGGGGCGCCGATTTTCAATCACGAAGGTAAGGTGGCTGCCGGAATCAGCATCGCCGGCTTCGAAGCCCGGTTTTCAGAGGACAGGCTGCCGTATTTAACCGAAAAGGTCAAAACCGCCGCACAGCATATTTCTGAGAAATTGGGTTATTGACCGAGCCAATTTTTCTTCACTCGCGTACATTACAATATCGATAGTAACGAGTGGAGGAAAGTAAATGGGACTTGTTTATACGGCGCTGGGGGATTCTTTGACGACGGGGAGGGGATCCGGGCCGTTTTCCGCCGGTTTTGTCCAGCGGTTCGGGCGTATGATGGCAGAAGATTTACAGACAAGAACTGACGTATCCATCTTTGCCAAATCAGGCCTTGAGACGGGAGAAATTCTCGGGCTTATGTCCTTGCCGTACATTCAGAGGCGGATTCAGGCTGCTGATATGATTACGATTACAGGCTGCGGCAACGATTTGATCGATTCGGTTCAGGCATATCAGCAAACATCGGACGCTTCGGTGTTCACCAGCGTGTCCAGTCACTGCCATGAGAACTTTGAAAAGATGATTGCCAAGATCGCTGCCTTAAAAGGGCCGCACCCGTCTCCTTATGAGATCCGCGTCTTCAATTTATACAATCCTTTCCCGGGAATCTCCATTGCAGAAAAATGGATATCCTCTTATAATGCGCACCTCAGCACACTCGCATCGGCGCCGCACGTCAAAATTGCGGACGTCCATAGCGCTTTCAAAGGAAAAATGAATGAATCTCTCTCTCATGACCGCGTACACCCCAACAGCAAGGGGTATGAAGTCATGGCATGCGTCCTGCGGGGGCTCGGATACGGAAGCCTCGCCCGCTCATAACCGCGCGCTCCTTTTTATCGGGAGCGCGCTTTTCGTGCTCCTTAAAACAAACTTAAAATTGTCCGACTTTCGTTCTATCCGCGCAAAAAATACGCTAGAATAATGGGGGATAAAGACAGAAATAGAATTGTGTTCAAAAAATGATAACAGAAAGGATGGATTGCTTTGCTGCGCGCCTTAAAACTGTCACTCGCGATGCTGATTATTATACTTGCGGCCGCCGCATTTACGTATGCGGAACATACCTCTGTCATACAGCCGGTTATGCTCGTGTTTCTCGGTGCGGTCATGTTCATTCAGGGGCTGGAGGAAAAACGGAAAGAAAACGACGGCTCCGGGAAATTCAATATCTATACCGCCGTTTTTGTATGGTCGATCTCCTTAATCGGTTTTACGCTTCACGCGATCTGAGGCTGATAGATCCTGAAAATGCTCCACAACGGGAAATGGTGAATAAAAACGGTGCAGTAAGGCTTTCCATTCCTGATATTCCGGCGATCCGCGAAAGCCTTTTGTATGATCTTCCAATGTCTCCCATTCCACAAGCAGCAAATATTTATGCGTCTTTTCCATACATTTGGACAAGGAATGGGACAGATAACCTTTCATGCCCGCGATAATCGGCTCCGCCCGGCGGAATGCCTCTTCGAATTCCCCCTCAAGACCTTCTTTTACATACAGCATGGCTGCTTCTCTGATCATCTGAAATTCCCCCTTTTTTTAATAGATACATTGTATAAGAATATGGCCCGTGACGGCAGGAAAAACAAAAAAATTTTAAACAATATGAGAAAAAAATCCTTGCCAGCCTGATTTGGTTTAGGAGAAAATAACAGTTGGAAGGCAGGGGAATAGACAGTGAAAAAAGGGTTATACCTATTACTTTTACTCGCAGGAATCATAGGTTTGATCGGCTGCTCGAAAACGGAATCGGCCGAAGACAGAATGAAAGATTTCGTAAAAGACTGGAACGGCGGTCACTACGATAAGATGTACCAAAGCCTCACCCAGGATGAAAAGAAAAAACGATCCAAAAAGGATTTTGTAAAGCGATATGAAACCGTTTATGAACAAGCAGGGGTCAAAAATCTGAAAGTCACTGCCGAAAAACAGGACGAAGACGACAAGAAAAAAGATGACCTCCAGCACATCGATTATAAAGTCAGCATGGATACAAAAGCAGGGAAGGTCGCTTTTGAAAACACGGCCGTCCTGAAAAAAGAAAAAACAGACGATGGAGAATCATGGAACATCGACTGGAATCCTTCTTTTATTTTCAAACAGCTTTCCGATGACAAAACCGTGCAGATCGCAAATGAAGAACCGAAGCGCGGACAAATTTACGACAAAGACGGAAAAGGTCTCGCCGTGAATACCGAGGTGCCGGAAATAGGCATTATCCCTGGAAAACTCGGCAAGGATAAAGACAGCGTGATCAAAAAACTGTCTGAAAAACTGGACCTTTCTGAAGACGATATCAAAAGCAAACTGAACCAGGGCTGGGTAAAAGACGACTCCTATGTCCCGCTTCAAAAAATCAGACCGGATGATGAAAGCAAGGTCAAAAGCCTGCTCGCATTAGACGGCGTGACGAAAACGAAAGTCAGCTCCCGCTACTATCCGTACGGCGAAAAAGCGGCCCATCTGACCGGCTATATTAAAACCATCACAGCGGAGCAGCTGAAAAAAGCGAAAGACGGCCAATACAGCGATACTTCCAAAATCGGCATCGCCGGCCTTGAGAATGTATATGAAGACAAGCTGCGCGGCACGACCGGCTGGAAAATTTACGTCCCGCAAACAGGTGAGGTCATTGCTGAAAAGAAAGCCGAAAGCGGGCAGGATATTCATGTAACGATTGACATGAAAACGCAGACGAAGCTGTATGATTCTATGAAAGATGACAGCGGAGCGGCAGTCGCCCTCGAACCGCAAACGGGAGAGACACTCGCGCTCGTCAGCGCACCGTCTTATGACCCGAATGGCTTTCTTTTCGGCTGGAGCGGAAAAGAGTGGAAAAAGCTGAATGAAGATAAAAACAATCCGTTTTCAGCGAAATTCAACAAACTTTATGCGCCGGGATCAACGATTAAACCGATTGCCGCGGCAGTCGGCCTGACAAACGGCACATTGAAAGCGTCAGAAAAGAAAAAAATCACCGGAAAAGAGTGGCAGAAAAATTCGAGCTGGGGCGGTTACCATGTCACACGCGTATCAGAGCGCCTGAATGAAGTGGATCTCGAAAACGCGCTGATCACATCAGACAACATCTACTTTGCGCAAAATGCCATAGATGCCGGAGCGGACGCGTTTACAAAAGGATTAAAAACATTTGGCTTTGATGAAGAGATTCCGTACCAATTTCCGATTGAAAAGTCTTCAATCGCTAACGGCAAGCTTGATTCCGAGATCCTTCTCGGAGATACGGGCTACGGCCAGGGGCAGATGCTGATGTCTCCGCTGCACTTAGCGGCTGACTATACCGCATTTGTAACAGACGGAAATCTCGTCAAACCGACATTGATCAAAGACGGAGAAAAAACACCGCAAATCTGGCATAAGCAAGTGGTATCGAAAGCCAATGCCGAAGAAATCACAAAAGGGCTGAGAGGCGTCGTTGAAGATCCGCGCGGCTCTGCATATCAGCCGGCCGTAAGCGGCATTACCGTAGCCGGGAAAACCGGTACAGCCGAGCTGAAAACGTCTAAAGAAGATAAAGACGGCAAAGAAAACGGCTGGTTTGTCGGTTACGATTATAAAAAGAAAGACCTCTTGATCGCGATGATGATTCAAGACGTCAAAAAACGCGGCGGAAGCCATTACGTCGTTGAAAAAGCGAAAAAGCAGTTTCAGAATCACTAAATGACGATTTTTGCGGGCTGAAAGGAAAATCAGCCGCCTAAGCAGAATGAAACAGCATGGGCAATTCCTGAAAACAGAGATACAAGAGGCTCTAAGAAAAAGGGGGATTTCACATGCAGCGCATTCAATTGGCTGAAGACCTGGAATTTTCAAGAGTGATACACGGGCTTTGGCGTCTGAACGAATGGAATGTTTCAGACGGAGAGCTGCTGAATTTGATTGAATGGTGTATCAGCCAAGGCATCACCACCTTCGACCATGCCGATATATATGGCGGTTATACGTGTGAAAAGCTGTTCGGCGGCGCTTTGTCCCTTTCGCCTTCAATAAGGGAGCAAATCGAAATCGTCACAAAATGCGGGATTGTCATTGAATCACCGGAACGGCCCGGAAACAAGTCGCATCATTATAATACGTCGAAGTCTCACATTTTAGCGTCGGCGGAGCAGTCGCTTTTGAATCTGAATACGGATTATCTGGATGTGCTGCTCATTCACAGACCGGACCCGCTTATGGACCCGGAGGCTGTGGCTGAAGCGTTTCACGCGCTGAAAAGCTCGGGAAAGGTCAGATATTTCGGGGTATCGAACTTTAAAGCGCACCAGTACAGAATGCTCGAATCCTATTTGGATGATCCGCTCATCACAAACCAAATTGAAATCTCGGCGTACGAGCTGGAAAATATTCATGACGGCACGCTGGATTTCTGTCAGGAAAAACGCATTCCGCCGATGGCGTGGTCACCGCTTGCGGGCGGGAGCGTCTTTACCGGACAATCAGATAAGGACGTCCGTATCCGTGCCGCGCTTCGTTCCGTACAGGAAGAAATCGGCGCCGCTTCCATTGACGAAGTCATGTACGCGTGGCTGTTCACCCACCCGGCAGACATCATGCCGATTGTCGGCAGCGGAAAAGAGAACCGCATTTCCGCCGCGGTGCGTGCATCCGCGTACAAACTCAGCCATGATCAGTGGTTCCGGATTTATACCAGTGTCCAAGGCTGCGATATTCCATAAACAGAACAAACGCCCGGAAGCTATCTTCCGGGCGTTTGTTTATGTGGTGTGCAATGTCTAAAAACAAGTAAGGTCACTTTGAAGTATAGCCGTGCGGATCAAGAGTAACAAGCGTCATGGCATATTATCTGACACATTTTTCTTTTTCAATACTGTCACACGGCCCAGTGCCAAATTGCCATTTGAAAATGGTTGAATAATCATTGAAAGCGTTTTATATTATAACTTACACCACTTTCCCCGGCAGCACTCCCCATATGCCATACTTCTCACAACTAGAAAATCTGGAGGCGCGTTTCATGTATATGACAGCGAGAGAACAAAAATTAATGAAACATCTATTACTGCAGAACCGGTACGAGACAGTGCATGAACTGGCGGAAGCTTTACAAGTCAGCACAAGAACCGTTCACCGCGAGTTGAAAACAATCAAACCGATGATGGAATCATTCGGTCTGGCACTTGATAAACAGCCCGGCAAAGGACTGAAAGCGGTAGGAAACCCGGAGGACAAACAAAAACTCCTGTCAGACCTGTCCTATGAACAGCATGAATACAGCGCTGAGGAGCGGAAACTTTTAATTCTATGTTCACTATTAGAGTCTCAAGAGCCGATCAAGCTCTACAGTCTGGCGAACGAACTGCAAGTGACAAACGCGACGATCAGCTATGACCTGGATGAGCTGGAGACTTGGATTGCGCCCTTCGGCTTGACGCTGATCCGAAAAAGGGGCTTCGGCATTCAGCTGACGGGGCCGGAAAATGCGAAACGGAAAATCGTCGGCAATCTCATCGTCAACCGCCTTGATATTCAAAGCTTTTTGGAAGCGGTTGAATTGAATATTAAAGGAAAACCGGACGATGCTGAAAAAATGTTCGGCGTCGTAAATAAAGCGGAACTTTTGAAAATGGACCGGCTCTTAATTCAGCTCAAGGAAAAAATCGCGATCGCCTTATCTGACAGCTCATACATGGCGCTTGCGGTTCATTTAACCTTTGCGATGGACCGGATCAGGCTCGGAGAAACCATCACGATGGAGGCTTCGGAACTAAAAGCGCTGCAGCAGACGAAGGAGTACGGCTCTGCGCTGGAAATGGCAAAAGAGCTTGAAAAAGCGTTCGGCGTTTCAATTCCGGAAGCTGAGATCGGATATATCACCATTCATTTGCGGAGCGCCAACCGCAAATACAAAACGGAATTCAAACCGGAAGACATAGAGGTTGAAACGGCCTTGCAAACGAAGCAGCTGATCGGCTTCATTTCTGAAAAAATTAAAATTGATCTGACGGAAAACGGTTCTTTATACGACGGTTTAATCGCCCATCTGGAGCCTGCGATCAACCGGGTAAAAGAAAATATCGACATGTACAACCCGATGACCGAGCAAATTAAACGCGACTACTTTCTGCTGTACATGGCCGTAGAAGAAGGAATGGAAAAATTCTTTCCGGGGCTTCTTTTCTCTGATAATGAGATCGCTTTCATCGTTCTTCACTTCGGCTCCGCTTTGGAAATCAAACGGGAAGAGGCGAAGATCAAAGCGCTGATCGTCTGTTCAAGCGGCATCGGGTCGTCCAAAATGCTCGCATCCAGGCTGAAAAAAGAGCTTTCGGAAATCCGTTCCTTTGATATGTCTTCCCTCATCGAACTGAAGGATCGAGACATCACCGCGTATGACATGATCGTATCCACCGTTCCGATCCCGTATGAAAACATTGATTACGTCATGGTCAGTCCGCTTTTAAACGAAGAAGACGCTGATCAGGTCAAGCAGTACATCAAAAGAAAAATTCCGCTGATTCTTGACAAAAAAAGAAACGGTAAAAGAGAAGAGAAGCAGCCGGAGACGCCTGATATGCTGGAAGCGGCCGGCCGTATGGCGCATTACGCGGCGGTTATCCAAAGCGTGCTGCGGAACTTTTCGGTCAAATCCATTGATTCAAACACGGCGTATGAGCTGTTTTTGAACCGTATGTTTGACATGCTGGAGCAAGAAGGATTGGTTCATAATGCCCAAAAAACCGCACAGCGCCTTGCTGAGCGTGAACGACAGGGCGGACTCGGCATTCCGGGAACGGCGATGGCCCTATACCATCTCAAAAATGAAGAAATTGTCACGCCTTTTTTCAAAATTTATGATTTGACAGCTCCATGCAGTGTCAAAGGCATGGACGGAAATTCCCTGACCGTCGACCGCGCTTTGGTGATGATGGCGCCGGCTGATATGCCCGCTGAAGGGTCGGAAATACTAAGTGCGGTCAGCTCGGCCATCATCGAGTCCGAAGACAGTATAAAAGCCTTCCAGACTGAGGATGAAGCCGATTTATACAAACGTTTAAACAAGCTGTTTTATCATTTCATTCAGGAGAAAGGACAGCGGTAAACAGGAAGCGCACACCTCATGTGGGGTGTGTTTTTTTGTGCATGTATGAGGGTAAGGGGAAGGGAAGAAACTAAAAACACGGGACTATTGTATCATTCACTGATGGAATAGTTCTAAAACAAAATAGTTTTACAAGTTATATTTTTTGGTTTAAAATGGGTTGCGTGAGAAAGAAAATCTGACAGAGTTTTTTTGTGATTTATCATTATGGGAGATGAAAATATGGAGACATTACAGCATCTGATTCTGCATGACATTTCAAATAGCGAAGAGATTGAAGCTGTAAAAAGCGGTGCGCATACCCTGACCTACGCTGAATATCGAAAACGAATCAACCAGCTTGCACAAGCGCTTCTTGATAAAGGAATAAAAAAAGGCGACAGAGTGGCGATGCTTTGCAAAAACGGCCACGCGGCATCCATTGTCATGTTTGCGGCACTCGAAATCGGCGCGGTAGTTGTGCCGGTCAGCTGGCAATTAACACCTTACGAAATGAAAGGCATTTTAGCAGCCTGTGAACCGAAAGCTGTTTTTTACAGCACTGAATTTAAAGAGATTATGGAAGAAGTGCTTCCTGCGCTGGTATCTTCTCTTAAACTGAAGGTCGAGACCGGAACAGCTGCGGAGACAACGCCTCAGTTTGACGCTTTATTGACAGGCTCCGGTGATACACCGGATGTCGAAACGGTGTCTGAAGACGATACGGCATTGCTGATGTTTACCTCAGGTACAACCGGCAATCCGAAACGCTGCATGATCACTCACGGCGGTATATACAACTACGTCAACGCGACATTGGCATACACGGGGAGAATGCAGCATGTCCGCTTCTTAGCATGCCATCCGAATTACCATACGAGCGCGATTATCTGCCAGATGGTCGGCACGATGAGCGGAACGACATTCATTATGACAGACAATCAGGACCCTGTGGAAAACCTGAAGCTCATCGAAAAAGAAAAAATTCAAACCATCATGGCGCTGCCAGTCTATTTCACATACCTGCTGAAAGCATGGGAAACGCATCAGACTGACATGTCTTCTATCGTTTATATGATGACGGGAGGCACAAAGGTGCCAAGCAGCCTGATCCAGCAGTATCTCGATATCGGCATTCCGCTCATGCACGGATACGGAAGCACGGAAGCGTGGGGTATCAGCTCTTGGAATCCGCAAATGGGAATGGATAAAGCCGCTTCCGCGGGTAAACCGATGGAAGAAGTGGACGTCCGCGTTGTAGATCCGGAAACAGGTGAATTCCTTCCGCAAGGCTCAATCGGAGAAGTCGTTGTGACAAGTCCGTTTTTATTCAAAGGCTACGAAGGTAACGAAGAAGCGACACGAAAAGTGCTGAAAGACGGCTGGTTCCATACCGGCGATTCCGGCTATGTGGATGAAGACGGATTTATCTTTATCACCGGACGGTATAAAGATGTCATCATCTACGGCGGCGACAATATTTATCCCGACCAGATTGAAGAGGTCATTCAGCTAGTGCCGGGCATTCTCGAAACGGCGGTTGTCGGTATCCCTGATCCGCTTTACGGTGAAAAGCCGAAAGCGTTCATCGTGACAAACGGCAGAGAAGGCCTGACAGAAGAAGAAGTGACCCGATTCCTTCAAGAACGTCTTGCCGCCTTTAAAATTCCGGAAATTGAGTTCGTCAGCGAACTTCCGAAAAACAACCTTGGAAAAGTGAGAAAAGACGTGCTCCGCAAACAAGCGGTCCGTTCATAATTGAAAACAAAAACCCGGCTGCCAGCCGGGTTTTTTCTTGCGTTCCATGTGAAACATTTTTCTCCGAAAACATTCTGAACTGTCTCAATCATGTTTATCCGGAAGACTGACGAGGTAGACAAGAAATATGAGATCGAACAAGAAGGAGGAACTTAACATGGAAAACTATCCGAAGGAATTCCCGGCGGAATCACAAAACCGCCAGCCGGGCATTGAAAGCGAAATGAATCCGGCGCCTGTTTATGAATACAAAGAATATAAAGGCGCTGATAAATTAAAAGGGAAAACCGCACTTATCACAGGGGGCGACAGCGGTATCGGACGCGCCGTAGCGGTTGCTTACGCGAAGGAAGGCGCAAATGTCGCGATCGTCTATTTTGATGAACACGGTGATGCGGAAGATACAAAAAAACGAGTGGAAGAAGAAGGCGTAAAATGTCTGTTAATCCCCGGCGATGTCGGTGAGGAAGACTTTTGCAATGAAGCGGTTGAAAAAACGGTTGAAGAATTCGGGCGTCTTGATATTCTCGTGAATAACGCCGCGGAACAGCATCCGAAAGAAAGCATTAAAGACATCACAAGCGAGCAGCTTCACAGAACCTTTAAAACAAACTTTTACTCACAATTTTATTTGACTAAAAAAGCGATTGATTACATGAAGCCGGGCAGCGCGATCATCAATACGACATCCATTAATCCTTACACAGGCAATCCGCAGCTGATTGACTACACGGCTACAAAAGGCGCGATTAACGGTTTTACGAGATCCATGGCGCAAGCGCTCGTCAACGACGGTATCCGTGTCAACGCCGTGGCACCGGGGCCGATCTGGACACCGCTCATTCCGGCGACATTCTCAGAAGAAACAGTCGCTTCCTTCGGTCAGACTACTCCGATGGGGCGGGCAGGCCAGCCTGTTGAGCATGTCGGCTGCTATGTGCTCTTGGCCTCAGATGAATCATCTTATATGACCGGGCAGACGCTGCATGTCAACGGCGGCAAATTTGTAACCACATAAGGGGGCTGAAGCATGACGATATCGAAACATGATGTGAATGCATACTATCAAAAAGCGGGAATCGTTCTGACTGGTAATGAAGTCGAAGACATTCAAATCATGGATTACGGCTTAGGCAAGCTTGAGGAAACCGGGCTTCAGCTGTTTATTTACGTGAATACCGACCGCTACTGTTCGAAAGAATTGGTGCTCTTCCCGCGCCAGACGTGTCCGGAACACCGCCATCCGCCGGTCGGCGGCGAGAAGGGAAAACAAGAGACATTCCGCTGCCGCTGGGGGAAGGTGTATCTCTATGTGGAAGGCGAAAAGACAGAGAACCCAAGCGTCCTCCCGCCGGAAGATGACAAGGAATACTACACCGTCTGGCATGAGATTGTGCTTGAGCCGGGCGGACAATACACCATTCCGCCGGATACGAAGCATTGGTTTCAAGCGGGAGAAGAAGGGGCGGTCGTCACGGAAATGTCATCGACAAGCACGGATGATCACGACATTTTCACCGACCCGCGCATTTAAGGATGAGGCTGCACGCCTCATCTTTTTTGTATGGAAAAAAATGAATTTACCTGTATAATGGCTAATAAAGGAAAGAAGGTGTGATCGTGTTTTCCTGTCAAATCCGGGAACATCTGACGATCAGATTGCTTGCCAAAGAAGATACGGACGAATTGTATTCTGTTATGAAGCGAAATCAAAACCATCTCAGCGAATGGCTCAGCTGGGCGGAAGAACTGGCTGATATCGATACGTACCGCGATGTGATCATCCCCGAATGGCGCTATAAATACGCGGAAGAAAATGGGTTTGACGCCGGAATTTTTGTGAAGGGCCGGTTTTGCGGCATGATCAGCATCCATAATGCCGATACAGCCAATCAAAAAGCAGAGATCGGCTACTGGCTGGATCGAGAGCATGAAGGATTCGGCATTATCACCGCAAGCTGCCGGGCGGTCATCACCCATGCATTTCAGGATCTCGGCCTGAACCGCATTATGATCAGCGCGGCTGAAAAAAACATGAAAAGCAGGGCAGTGGCGGAGCGGCTCGGATTTCAGAAAGAAGGACTGACGAGAGAAGGCATTTCCGTACAGGGCGCCTATCATGACACGGTGAACTACAGCATGCTGAAGCGGGAATGGAGCGAAGATCGGCAGAAGAGCACATTTCTTGGTTTAAATGTCTCCCCAATGTGGAAAAGTAAAAGCGGAGACGTTAAAAAGGAGTGATTCTTCATGAATCAAAATGAAATCAAAGAAAAAGTGCTTGAAGTACTGGATCATCATAAAGTCGGTTCGCTTGCGACGGTAGAGCAAGGCAAACCGCATTCCCGCTACATGACATTTTTCCATGACGGCTTAACGATTTACACGCCGACAAGCAAAGACACTCATAAAGCGGAGGAAATTGAAAACAATCCGAATGTTCATATCTTGTTAGGGTATGACTGTGAAGGATTCGGAGACGCTTATGTGGAAGTGGCCGGAACCGCCAAACTGAACAACTCAGCCGATTTAAAAGAAAAGCTGTGGGATCCGAAACTGGAACGCTGGTTTGACGGAAAAGACGATCCGAACCTGGTGATTCTTGAAATTGAACCGAAGCAGATCAAGCTCATGAACGCGGGTGAAAAAACGCCGGCCGAGCTGGAACTTTAATAAATCATTTGATTATTCAGGGGCAATCTGTTATACTTAACTGCTAAGTGACAACATGCAAATAAAAAAGAAAGTAAACTTCTTTTTTCTGTTTTGATATAGAAGCTTCAGGCTTCAACGGACAGCTTGAAAAAAAGCTGAGCTTATTCTTTTCCTTCTGATATTCGCCCCTAACGAAGAGATGGAAAAAAGACTTTTTGTTTTACAATTCACACCGGCGCGGCTTCGGAGCCGCAGTGACGATTGAGAGGTAGGGCTTTCGTTGTCTTGTGTTCAAGAACTTCCATGGTGTTTACTTTCGAAGAATGATTCTGTCGGAACTGTTAATACACGAATCACCCGCGGGCTAAGGCGGGCAACCATATATTATTTATTTGCGTAAGAAAAGAATAAGACAAAACCGCTCCGGGCATCCGGGCGGTTTTTTTATGTAATCGGCCGAAACCTCGCCGCAGTCTGCAGAGTCTAATCAGTAGAAAAGATTTGGAGGAATCATACATTGCACGTTATTACTTCACAAGTACTGTTTATCTTCTGTTTTCTGCTGCTGATACATTCGATTGAAACGCTTGCCTATGCAACACGGCTTTCCGGCGCGAGAGTCGGATTTATCGCGTCCGCACTGTCATTATTTAATGTCATGGTCATCGTGTCGCGCATGTCAAACATGGTTCAGCAGCCGTTTACCGGACATCTGATTGATGCCGCCGGATCAAACGCCCTGTCTGTTGTGGGTGCTCAGTTTCGATTTTTAATATTCGGCTCCACGATCGGAACGATGCTCGGCATCTGTCTTTTGCCGACATTCGTCGCGTTATTCTCCAGGGCGATTATACACTTGGCGGACGGAGGAGGCTCCGTCATGCAGGTATTTAAAAAAGGATTTTCACTGAACGGGCTGAAGCATGCGCGTTCTTATATCAGACTGCCGTCAGTCTCCTATTTAAAAGGGCTTCAATTCCGAATGATTCCGAAACGCTTGTTTGTCATTAATATGGTCATTACATCTATTTACACGATCGGTGTTCTGTCAGCTCTGTACGCCGGCCTTCTGGCGCCTGAGCACAGCACGACCGCCGTGATGGCATCAGGCTTAATCAACGGAGTTGCGACTATGCTGTTGGCTGTGTTTGTTGACCCGAAAGTCTCCGTACTGGCAGACGATGTGGCGAAGGGCAAGCGCAGCTACGTCTCCTTAAAATGGACATCATTGACGATGGTCACATCAAGGGTCGCTGGTACGCTTCTCGCCCAGCTCGTATTCATCCCCGGCGCTTATTATATCGCCTGGGTGACGAAATGGATGTAACGCATGAAAAAAGCTCCTCTGCAGAAGAGGAGCTTTTTTATTGATAATGTCTCAGGCCGCGATCATAAATAAAATTACCGAACGGAATAAAGGCCGCGATAAAACCGGCGGCTGACCATTTCACATGCCATTTGACAGTAAACGCCGCATACGCCAGCACCGCCAGATAAATGATAAACAAACCGCCGTGAATGGAACCGGCAATGGTGACGGCGAGCGGATGATGAGCCCAATACTTCAGCGGCATCGCGATAAACAGCAGCACCAAAAGCGACATTCCTTCAATAAACCCCATCGTGCGAAGTCTGCCGATCGGCGTGTGTAACATACAGCTCCCTCCTGTCGGACATCTTTTTTCCTCTATACTATAAGCAAAGGGCAGTCCTAATATGACCATTTCGCGTCAGTTCCTGAAAAAACCTTCATGATTTCAGCCTGTTGTTCTTGTCATTTTTCGGATTTCTCTTGATAATATAGCCAAAAGGGTAAGGAAGGACTACAGTCATGAAACTAGATAATGTGGATCTGAGCATCATCAAAGAGCTCCAAAGGGACAGCCGCCTGTCCATGCGGGAACTGGGCAGAAAAATCAAATTGTCAGCTCCGTCCGTCACAGAGCGTGTCAGACAGCTTGAATCCTTCGGCGTCATTAAGCGCTATACATTGGACATTGATCAAAAAAAGATCGGGCTTCCTGTTTCCTGCATTGTCGAAGCGACAGTGAAAAACGGAAAATACGATCAATTTAAAACCTACATTCAATCCATTCCCAACATTGAATTTTGTTTTCGGGTCGCCGGGGCGGCGTGTTATATGCTGAAGATGAACGCGGACAGCCTGGAAACGATCGAACACTTCATCAACCGCACCTCTCCGTATGCCCAAACCGTGACCCACGTCATTTTCTCAGAAATTGACACAAAAAACGTCCTCGATTAGAGAGAGCGTGAGGAAGTCTGTTATAATAACAGGATGATTGTGAAAGAAAGAGAAGTGAAAAGCATGTCAAAAACAGTTGTATTAGCTGAAAAACCTTCAGTCGGCCGGGACTTGGCCCGCGTTCTGAAGTGTCATAAAAAAGGAAACGGATATCTTGAAGGCGACCGCTACATCGTCACATGGGCGCTCGGGCATCTGGTAACGCTCGCTGACCCTGAAGGATACGGCAAAGAATTTCAATCATGGCGGCTTGAGGATCTGCCGATTATTCCGGAGCCTTTGAAGCTCGTCGTCATTAAAAAAACAGGAAAACAGTTCAATGCGGTCAAAGCTCAGCTTGTCCGGAAAGACGTCAGCCAGATCGTAATCGCTACAGACGCAGGACGGGAAGGGGAGCTTGTGGCCCGCTGGATTATCGAAAAGGCAAACGTCCGCAAACCGATTAAGCGGCTGTGGATTTCCTCTGTGACGGATAAGTCGATTAAAGAAGGATTTCAAAAGCTCCGCAGCGGCAAAGAGTACGAAAACCTGTATCATTCCGCCGTTGCCAGAGCGGAAGCGGATTGGATCGTCGGCATCAACGCGACCCGCGCCCTGACGACGAAATTTAACGCACAGCTGTCATGCGGACGCGTCCAGACTCCGACACTGGCGATGATCGCCAAGCGTGAAGCGGACATTCAGGCGTTCAAACCCGTTCCTTATTACGGTCTCCGTGCGGCTGCTGATCAGATGACGCTGACATGGCAGGATAAAAAAACAAAGCAGACAAGAACATTCGATCAGACGGTGACCGGCCGTTTGGTAAAAGACCTGCAAGGAAAGCCGGCGGTCATTTCAGAATTGAAAAAAACGGCGAAGAAAAGCTTCGCTCCCGGTCTTTACGACTTGACGGAATTGCAGCGGGACGCTCATAAGCGCTTCGGTTTCTCCGCAAAAGAGACGCTGTCCGTGCTTCAAAAGCTGTATGAACAGCATAAGCTTGTCACTTACCCGCGGACGGATTCCAGATTCCTTTCCGCAGACATCGTGCCGACTTTAAAAGACCGTTTAAACGGCATGGAAGTTAAGCCGTACGCACAGTACGTCAATCAAATACTGAAGCGGGGCGTCAAAGCGCATAAAGGATTCGTCAATGATGCGAAAGTATCGGATCACCATGCCATCATTCCGACAGAGGAGCCGCTGATCCTTTCAAGCCTCAGCGACAAAGAACGAAAGCTTTACGACCTGATTGCCAAACGTTTTCTCGCCGTGTTAATGCCGGCGTTCGAATACGAAGAAACAAAGGTCACAGCCGATATCGGCGGCGAAACATTTACCGCAAAAGGGAAAACGGTTCAATCGCCTGGCTGGAAAGCTGTGTATGATATGTACGAGGATGACGACGATCATGAGGAAGACAAAGACCAGACGCTCCCGGATCTTCAGCAGGGTCAGCGCCTCACTGTCTCATCACTGAAAGAAACGAGCGGACAGACGAAACCGCCGGCGCGCTTTAATGAAGGCACGCTGTTATCCGCGATGGAGAACCCAAGCGCCTTTATGCAGGGAGAAGAGAAGAACCTTGTGAAAACATTGGGTGAAACCGGCGGACTCGGAACAGTGGCCACCCGCGCTGATATCATTGAAAAACTGTTCAACAGTTTCTTGATCGAGAAAAAAGAAAAAGATATTTTCATTACGTCAAAAGGGAAGCAGCTCTTACAGCTCGTCCCGGAAGATTTAAAATCACCGGCCTTAACCGCTGAGTGGGAGCAAAAGCTCTCCGCCATCGCAGCGGGCAAACTGAAATCCGCCGTGTTCATTAAAGACATGAAAACATATGCGGGCAAAACGGTGAAGGAAATCAAAAACAGCAGCCAAACCTTCAGACATGACAACATTTCAGGCACCGCCTGCCCTGATTGCGGCAAAATGATGCTTAAAGTCAACGGCAAACGCGGCACGATGCTCGTATGTCAGGATCGTGAGTGCGGCAGCCGGAAAACGCTGGCAAGAAAAACAAACGCCCGCTGTCCGAACTGTCATAAGAAAATGGAGCTTCGCGGCCAGGGCGAAGGCCAAACCTTCGCATGTGTATGCGGCCACCGGGAGAAACTGTCCGTCTTTGAAAAGCGCAAGGCGAAAGATAAATCCGGACGCGCATCCAAGCGGGACATCAACTCTTATATGAAAAGCCAAAACAAAGAGGAGCCGATGAACAACGCGCTGGCAGAACAGCTGAAAAAACTCGGCCTGGATAAATAGATCAGAGAAAGGCAGCATTTGTAAAGAAATGCTGCCTTTTGTTGTGTTTTTAACTGTAATGGGAATACGATCCAGACGAAGAGGGAAAAGGTGAGCAGACGGCGCTCCCATTTAAAATTTCCCAATGTGAAAAAATGCTAGTATTCTTTTATCGTTTCCTATATAGTAAAAATACTTTGTGAAAAAATAAGATATGGGTCTAAAAAAGGATTTATAAAATAGGAGGATGGACTGTGAAGCAATTCGTTTTTCGTCTGATGATCCTTTTGATTTCGATCGTTCTGACGGCGGGGTGCGCGGAGGCCGGCACTAAAAAACAGGCGGCAGCCGAACCGTCCGTGCCGCTTCAGCCCGCAGAGCATTTTATTTATCATAAATTGATGAACGGGCGGGGGATGATCCGGACGAACATAACCGGTGAGCCGGAATATTTATCAGAGTCTCTCGGACTATGGATGGCATTTTTGCTGAACAGGAAAGATGAACGGCAGTTTCAAGCGCAATATCAGCTTCTCACCGATTCGTTTCTGACGAAAAACGAGCTCGTGTCGTGGAAGATTGACGGGAATAAAGCGAGCGGCACCAATGCCTTAATTGACGATTTCAGAATCATGAACTGTCTGAATGAGGCCGGAACCCTATGGGGAAACAGTGAATACGGGAAAACAGCGGTGCAGATCGGGAAGGCGCTGGAAAAATACAATACGAATGACGGGTATTTTACGGATTATTATGATGCCGCTTCAAATGCCGCGTCAAAGACCGTGACGTTGTCCTATGTCGATCCCGGCGCCTTACAGATGCTCAGAGAAAAGGGGATTATCGATGAGAAAACGGAAAACCGGAACCTCGATGTTCTCAATCTTGCGCCCCTGAAAAATGGTTTTTTGCCGAAATCGTTCAATACCGAAACTAAGGAATACAAATATGACAGCGAAGTCAATGTTATCGACCAGCTGTATGCCGCCGTGAATCTGAAGCGGGGCGATGGCAAAGCCGCTGTGCTGTCGAAATGGATTATAAAGGAATTTAAGTCGCGCGGACAGCTGTACGGACGATACAGCGCAGACACGAAGGAGCCGGCGGTTCAATACGAATCACCGTCCGTTTACGCCCTGGCCGTTCTTTTTTTAGCAGAACAAAAAGCTGATCCGGCTGTCATCAAGCCGCTTTATGAAAGAATGACTTCATTTGAAACACTGGACACGCTGAAACCCGATTACGGCGGCTATATGAGCGGGAGCGATACACATTCTTTCGATAACCTGCTGCCGCTTCTGGCTGAAAGGAAATTGTTTAATGAAAATATCATTCAATGAATCACAAAAACTGTGCAGCTACACAGCAGTTATGCTGGTGCTGCTGTCTTTTTTTATTTACTATGCGTCTCAGCAATCCGCAGGGCTTCTGATAACCTGCATCACATTGCTTGTCACGGGAGCCGGCATATGGTTCGGGGCAATCTACGCGCTCGTCATCACCTTACTCGTCTTATTTGTTCTCGGCAGCCTGCTCCTGTGGTTTCAGACCGGGAGCTTTATGGCGTCTGCCGGTGCCGAAAGTCTGCAGGTGCTGGTCATTTGGGGGATTGCGCTGCTCGTCTTTTCTTACATAGCGGGAAGGATTCACGAGTTGGCGAAGGGGCTTGAGCGCTCAGTGAAACAGCTGCGTGAAGAGATTACGAGCTTTGTCGCCGTCGACAGGGTGACCGGCTTTGACAACCATCTGCGGATGAAGCTGGAGCTTTCCGAGGAGATCAAGCGGGCGGAACGCTACGGCAATTCCTTCGTCTTTTTGCTGCTGCACATGCATTATTTCAAGGAATTCAAATCCCTCTACGGAGAAAAAGAGACCGACCGCCTGCTGGCATTTATCAGCCGCCAAATCCGGTCAAGCGTTCGGGAAACAGACAAAAAATTCAGGCCGTCCGCCGAACGGTTCGGCATCGTGCTGACCCATACGCCTGAAGAACACATGCCGGCCGTTCTGGCGAAGCTGAAAAAGGAATTGGATACGTATCGGCTGCAAAACGGTAAATACGTCTCCATCACCTTCCGTGTATGTTACTTGGCGTACCGAAAGGATTTACAAACGGCCGAGCAATTTTTAAATGAACTGGAAAACGAGATGATGATGAATGAACTCTAAATGGATACGTCTCTTACTCTCGGCGCTCTTCATGATTTCGGCGGTTTATGTTCCCCTTACGGCGGAAGCAAAAGACAAAAAGGACGGCATTCTCATTATTTATACAAGCACGGACGGCAAAGAAACCGCTGAGGTCAAAATGCTTGATCTGACCGCGGGCCATTTCTCATCCGCCGTCACCGTGAAAAGCGACGGAGACATCACAGCCGCGGACCTCAAAAAGAATCGGCGCGTCATCTATTACGGCGTCACGAAAAAAAAGCTCAGCACATCATTCGTGTCTCTGATCAGCAGCATGCCGCAGCAGCTTATCAGCATCGGCTATAACGCCGGACAGTTCCGCCAATTTGCGGGTTTGTCCCTGACAGAGAAAGAAACGGTATACCGCATTTACGGCAAAGAAGAAAAAACAGACATGCCGCTTGAAAAAGGGATGTCCGTGCTCGGCGTATCGGGAGTAAAAGGAAAGCCCCTTTATACATACCGGTCCGGTGACGGCAGCACCCGCCCTTTTATGTGGAAAACGGCGCGCTCTGACTATTATTTCGGTGTGACGAGCCTGTTAAATGATTCGTTTCTGACGGCGAAAGCGCTGCGCAACGCATTCGGAGAATCAGCGGGCGGCACCCTCCTTTATTTGCGGCTTGAAGACATCAGTCCGATGTCAGATGAAACATTGCTTTACGAAGCGGGCGCTTACCTGCATAAAAGACACATTCCGTTTATTCTGGCGGTCATTCCGGTCTATCTCAATCCGGAAAACGGAGAAAAAGTATACTTGGCGGACAAACCGAAAATGGTCAGCGTCCTGAAAAAACTTCAGCAAATGGGCGGCAGCATCATTATTCACGGCTACACGCACGCATACCGATACAGCGAAACGGGAGAAGGCTTTGAATTTTGGGATGCCAAAGCGGATCAGCCGATTACGTCAGAAAATGCGGATGATACTCCGGTCAAGCTTGAAAAGGAACAGGATTTTCCGAATGAAAAAGCGTACCGGGCGTATGTGAAGCCTTTCCGTGAAAAAGAAAAAATCTACACGAGAACGAAGCTGGAGCAGGCGATTGACGATCTGACAGAGCTCGGCCTTTACCCGCTGTCATTCGAAGCGCCGCACTATACGATGTCTGAAGAAGGCTACAAAATCGCATCTTCTTATTTCTCCAGCATTTTCGGACAAGTGCAGCTCAGCGGCACGACGTGGAAAACCTCGGGCGCCCCTCCGTTCGTCTCAAAGCCGGCTATGCTGGACGGGATGACGCTGTATCCTGAAACAATCGGTTATGCCGATAACTCAAAGGAAAATCCGCTCGGAGATATGGAGAATCATATTTCGCAGATGATTGATTTCGGCGGCGGAGTGGCGGGCGGTTTCTACCATCCGTATCTCGGCATGAAATACCTCCCCGAGCTCGTCAATCAAATGGAGCGGATTCCCGGCGGCGAGTGGCTCGATCTGAAGAAAACGAAGCAAACGGTAACGTCGGACAGCGTCAGGATCAAAACGGACGGAGACGGGACCATTCATGTGGAAAACAAGATTCATCCGATAACGGCCTTTTTCAATCACCATCAGCAGACGCCTCTGGAAAAAGCGCTTTGGATTCTCTCCGGCGTGGTGTTATTGTTTATCATCATGTTCGCCTGCTACGTCCTTTATTTGCGCGCCACATTAAAAAAACGAATTTTTAAGGAGAGAAGGAGCCTTGAGTAACATTCTGTTTTTTATCTCATTAAGTTTAATATGGGTGATGCTTCTCTATCACATGTTTCTGATGCAGGGCGGATTCAGGCATTATATGACCTTCGAACGGAACATTCCGAAATGGCGCGCAAAGATGGGGGAGCTCCCGAAGGTCAGCGTGCTCATTCCCGCGCATAACGAAGAGGTCGTCATCAGGCAGACGCTGAAGGCGATGGTGAATCTGTATTATCCGAAAGACAGGCTTGAGATCATCGTCGTTAATGATAACTCCTCCGACCGGACGGGAGACATCGTCAATGAATTTTCCCGTCAGTATGACTTCATTAAAATGGTCATTACAAAGCCCCCGAACGCCGGAAAAGGAAAATCTTCGGCGCTGAACTCAGGGTTCGCGGAATCGAACGGAGACGTGATCTGCGTGTATGATGCGGACAACACGCCGGAAAAAATGGCGGTGTACTACCTGGTTCTCGGTCTGATGAATGATGAGAAAGCGGGAGCGGTTGTCGGGAAATTCCGTGTCATCAACGCGGCCAAAACGATCCTGACGAAGTTTATCAATATTGAAACCATCTGCTTTCAGTGGATGGCGCAGGGCGGCAGATGGAAATGGTTCAAAATCGCCACCATCCCGGGAACGAACTTCGCGATCAGGCGGAGCATTATCGAACAGCTCGGCGGCTGGGATGATAAGGCGCTGGCGGAGGATACCGAGCTGACCATCCGCGTGTATAATCTCGGCTATCATATCCGCTTTTTCCCGGCGGCTGTGACATGGGAGCAGGAGCCTGAGACATGGAAGGTGTGGTGGCGTCAGCGGACAAGATGGGCGCGCGGCAACCAATACGTTGTTCTCAAGTTTTTATCCCAATTTTTTAAGCTGAAACGCAAGCGGATCATCTTCGATCTGTTTTATTTCTTTTTTACGTATTTTTTGTTTTTCTTCGGTGTGATCATGTCAAACACGATTTTTATCATCAATCTTTTTTACGACCTGCATCTGGCAGTCGGGTTTTTGGCGATGATTTTGTGGATACTGGCCTTTTTCCTGTTTATGACTGAGGTCATGATTACTTTAAGCATTGAAAAAACAGAAATGAACAAACAAAACTTCTTTATCGTATTTCTGATGTACTTTACATACTCCCAGGCTTGGATCGTGCTCGTCATCTGGTCATTATTCACAGAGATCAAGCACCGCTTGTTCAAGCAGGAAGTCAAGTGGTACAAAACGGAGCGATACAATCAAAATAAAAGCGGGTGACCTTTTTGAAAAAAGCGATCATATTGATAACTGGCCTTTTGCTATTGATGTATAACGGGCAGGCGGCCGCGGCCCGGGAACTGAAAACGGACGGTTCCGCCCTCGGAACAAGCGCCGGCGCAAAAGAGCAGCAGGCGCTGACTGGCGATCTGATGACACTGTACGGGGCGAAAGACAGCGCAGAGCTGACCTATCAGATTCCTGCGGGAGCTTCGAATGCGGATCAGTCGCTTCTGATTGATTACGAGGCGTCAAACTTATTAATTGCCCCGTCTTCTTTAACCATCGCCATTGATGATGAACCCGTCAAATCCATAAAGCTTGACGGCAGTTCCAAGCGGAAAACGGTGAAGCTCAATCTCAGCAAAAGCCAATCCGCCCAAGGCTATCACAATGTATCATTACGATTTTACGGCGTATTAAAAGAGGGCGTCTGCGTCAGGCAGGATACGTCAGGCAACTGGATAAAAATTTATCCGGACAGCCGCCTTGTGCTTTCAGAAGCAAGCAAGTCAAAGGGAGCGGATCTCGGCCATTTCCCGTATCCGTTTGCCCAATCAGGCAATACGGGTGAAGAAACCGATATTATCCTTCCTGACAAACCGACCTCGGCGGAAGCTGAAGCCGCAGTCAAAACAGAAGCATTTCTGAAAACGGCAGACAGCAGGCTGAAGGTATCCTATGTAAAAGAATCCGACGCCGGCAAAATCAGCAATCCGTCAATTGTCATCGGCGCTGATCAGCATTGGAACGGGAAAATAAAAGAACTTTTCGAACGCGGGAACATCAAAGCGGAAGACAACAAACTTCTTCTCGCTGAACGGGTTCTGACATCAGGGGACAAACGGCAGCCCGTCCTGTTTGTCACGGCGCAATCAGACAAAACGCTGACGGATAAAATCCGCGTCATCACAGACAGCGCTTATTCAAGCCAGCTGGGCGGAGATACTTTGACAATCGGCCGCCTTCAGCCCGCTGCGGAAAAGACAGGCAATAAACTGACACTAGAGGACTTCGGCGCGGGAAATGTAACGGTCGGATCAAACAAAACGGCGTCAGAGCACTTCTTTTACCCTGCGGCGGCCGCTGTTGATAAAGACGGTAAGGTCAAGCTTTCACTTACATTAAAGACGTCGGAATCGATCCGGACGAAGGCGGATTCAGCAAATGACGCCGAGAGAGCGGAGCTGAACGTCACGGTCAACGGACAGCCGAATGCGGTGCGTCTTGATGATCTCGGCAATAAAGATAAAGACGGCTTTTACCACGTCTCCATCCCGATTGATCCGAAGCTTTTGCGAAGCAGCAGGTACATTGATCTGCAATTTGTCACATCAGGTTTGAAACATAACAATCCGTGTATCGACCGTGACGAAAACAAATGGGTCTATATTGATAAAAACAGCACGCTGACGTATCCGGTAAGCGATACGGCGCAGAAAGCTGATTTCGGGCAATGGCCGCTCCCGTTTGCGGGCGGCGGGAAAGAGAAAACAGTGATCGTCATCCCGGATGGCGTAAACATACAGACACTGAAAGAACTTTCTCTGGTGGCGGATTCATTCGGAAACGGCTTTACCGTAAAGACTGCATCAGACATGAAGGAAACGGATGCCAAAGGCCGGAATGTTGTGTTTATCGGAGGCCTGCCGCAAATTCCGCTTTTGAAATCAAACGCCTCTAAGCTTCTCGTGCCGTCAGACCGCAGCGGCGCGTACGATGTTTCTTCGTTTCAGATGCTTAATGAGACGACGAAACAAGTCGCGTTTACCCAGGAATCACCTTGGGACTCCGGCCGGAGCATCGCTGTTTTTGCTCCGTTATCAGGAAGCGGCGCGTCTGTCACAAAAGAGCTGATCAGCTTTTTAGACAGCACAAGCGATGCCGCAACCGTCATTAACGAAACGGCCGGCCGGCAGCTGTTTTCGAATCATCAGCAAATCAAGTCCGATGACAGCAGTCCGGCGGCTGATACGAAGAGCCGGTCCGCAGCACTGAACGTTACGTATATTGCTGTTTTCGCGGCGCTTATGATCATTGCAGCCGGTCTGATCTGGCTGACGGCAAGAAGGAAAAAAAGAAAAGCGGATCATGAAAAAAGCGAAGAGTAATGATGGAAAAAGAGGCCGTTAACAGGCCTCTTTTTTTGTATTTTTATTTCCATTTTTGGCGGTGATTTTTTTATTTTTGAAACAGCATAAAAGCCCCTTTACAACTGAACGGGACGGGAGTATGATCTCTTTTATAATCTATATCGCTTAATCTGTAATCAGAGCGGGGGAACCAATTTGCGGCGCGTAATGCCGCTTGGGGTGAATCCTTTTTCAGGTAGGGCCAACTCTCATCAGCCCGAATCCGACAGCTAACCTCGTAAGCGTTCATGAGAGGAGATGAATGAAACCTGTGCACGATTATGGCGCAGGGGCATCCGTTTGCCTCTGTGTCTTTTTGCTGTGCCGAAATATGGCATGCAATCGTTATTCAGAGACATCATAGCAGTAAGGGTTTGTAAATCAAACGGAAAATGAAAAAAAGGGGAAGACAAAAAATGTACCATTCAATCAAAAGATTTTTGATTGGGAAACCGCTGAAATCACAGGCGGCCGGAGAGCAGAAACTCACGAAACTCAAGGCGCTCGCCATGCTTTCTTCAGACGCGCTGTCATCAGTTGCTTACGGAACGGAACAGATTCTGATCATTTTGGCTGCGGTAAGCGCGGCCGCGTTTTGGTATTCCATTCCGATCGCAGCGGGTGTTCTCATTTTGCTGCTTGCTTTGATTCTGTCCTACAGACAGATTATTTACGCTTATCCGCAAGGCGGAGGCGCTTATATGGTTTCTAAAGAAAATCTTGGTGAGAAGCCCGGCCTGATTGCGGGCGGCTCATTGCTTGTTGATTATATTCTGACGGTGGCGGTAAGCATTTCTGCCGGAACTGACGCGATTACATCGGCATTTCCGGCCCTGCACCCGTATCATTTGCTCATTGCTGTTTTGCTTGTGATTCTGATTATGATTTTAAATTTGAGAGGGCTGTCAGAGTCGGCGTCCATTTTGGCGTATCCCGTCTATCTGTTTGTGGCGGCGCTTGTCCTTTTGATCGTCGTCGGGCTGTTTAAGCTCATGACGGGCCAGGTTCATCCGGCCGAACACACGCCGATCGGCACACCTGTGGCGGGCATCACGCTGTTTTTATTGCTGAAGGCCTTTTCTTCGGGCTGTTCGGCACTGACCGGTGTTGAAGCCATTTCAAACGCGATCCCGGCCTTTAAAAATCCTCCGGCAAAAAACGCGGCCCGCACTTTGGCCATGATGGGGATTCTGCTGGCGATCTTATTTACGGGGATTACGGTGCTGGCGTACGGCTACGGCACGGGTCCGAAGCCTAACGAGACCGTTATTTCACAAATCGCCGCGGAAACCTTCGGCCGCCATACGGTGTATTATTTCATTCAAGGCGTTACATCATTGATTCTCGTGCTTGCGGCGAATACGGGCTTTTCCGCATTTCCGCAGCTGGCGTTTAATTTAGCGCGCGATCAGTATATGCCGAGAATGTTTACGGTCCGCGGCGACCGGTTAGGCTTTTCAAACGGCATCATCTTTCTCGGTATCGCGTCCATCCTGCTCATTCTTTTATTCGGCGGCCGCACGGAACATTTAATTCCGCTTTATGCCGTCGGCGTGTTCATTCCGTTTACGCTGTCGCAGACGGGAATGTGCATCAAGTGGATCAGGCAGAAGCCGAAGGGCTGGGCGGTAAAAATGCTAATTAACTCATGCGGCGCCGCCATTTCATTTATGGTGCTGTGCATTTTATTCGCGACGAAGTTCAATCTTGTCTGGCCGGTGCTGTTATTCATGCCTGCTGTCGTCATGCTGTTTTTCGTCATTAAAAATCACTACACCGCGGTCGGCGAACAGCTGCGGGTCGTTGATCAGCAGCCTGAGGAAATCAGGGGAACCGTCGTCATCGTGCCTGTCGCCGGTGTCACCACCGTCGTCCAAAAATCGATTCAGTATGCGAAATCATTATCAGATCAGGTCATTGCGGTTCATGTTTCCTTTGACAGAGAAAACGAAAAAAAGGTAGAAAAGCGCTGGGAAGAACTTCATAACGGCGTCCGCCTCGTCACCCTGCATTCCTCATACCGCAGTCTGGTTCATCCGTTTGATAAGTTTTTAGAAACGGTCGAACAGAAAGCGAAAAAAGAACAGTTCTCCGTGATGGTGCTGTTTCCGCAATTCATCACGAAAAAACGCTGGCAGACCATCCTTCACAACCAATCAGCCTTCTTGCTCCGCGTCCGGCTGTTTTGGAAGAAGGACATAATCGTCGCCACCCTGCCGTATCATTTTAAAAAGTAACGGCAAAGACCGCAGGCTAAAATGCCGCGGTCTTTTTTGTAAAGGAGGACGACATGGCACAAGGCGCTTTTGTCATCATACAAAATGACGGGCGGGACATATTGCTCGTAAAACGAAAAGACGTTCCACTATGGGATTTGCCCGGGGGCAGGATTGAAGAAGGTGAAACACCTGAAGCCGCAGCCGTCAGAGAGGCCTTCGAAGAAACCGGGTATAACGTGACCATCCTGCAAAAATCCGGTGAGTATGAAAGGCCGGCATTTGAAGATACACAGCACGTTTTCATCGGAGCCATTACCGGAGGAACACCGCTGATGAACGGATCGGAAACCGCCGCTTTACGCTGGTTTTCCCCAAACCGGCTGCCGCTGTTCATGGTGCCGAACAGAAAACGGCAAATAAAAGACGGACTCAATGGGGCGGCAAATCAAAAGGCAGTCCTTAAAGACCGAAATCTGTTATCCATCCTTGATCTGCTAAGAAAAAAGCTGAGAATATAGCTCGTGTTTCAACCTGTATGAAAAAGGGGATGAATACAGGTAAAAGGAGGATGCAGTATGCCAAGTAAAACAGCAGGACACGTAATGACGGAGCTGCTTGAACAATGGGGAGTCGGTCATATATACGGCATTCCCGGAGACAGCATTAATGAATTTATCGAAGAACTGAGACATGAACGGAATAACCTGACATTCATCCAAACCCGGCACGAAGAAGTCGCAGCCCTGGCAGCCGCGGCTGAGGCAAAACTGACCGGCCAGATCGGTGTCTGCCTTTCAATCGCAGGACCGGGGGCCGTTCATCTGCTGAACGGTTTATACGACGCCAAAGCGGACGGCGTTCCGGTGCTGGCGATTGCGGGACAGGTGGCTTCCGATGAAATCGGCCGTGACAGCTTTCAGGAAATCAAATTAGAGCAAATGTTTGAGGACGTGGCGGTATTCAACCAGCAAGTACATACGGCAGAAGCGCTGCCCGATCTTCTGAATCAGGCGATCCGCACGGCTTACAGCAAAAAAGGCGTTGCCGTTTTAACTGTTTCTGATGATTTATTCGCGCAAAAAATCAAACGGGAGCCGGTTTACACATCGCCGATATACCTCAAAGCTGATATAGAGCCGAAAAAAGAACATCTCGTGACATGCGCGCAATATATTAACAACGCAAAAAAACCGGTCATTCTCGCCGGCCAAGGGTTAAAATCAGCAAAAGAGGAGCTGCTCGCATTCGCCGATAAAGCGGCCGCTCCGATTGTCATTACCCTTCCGGCAAAAGGCGTCGTGCCTGACAGCCATCCCCACTTTCTCGGGAATCTCGGGCAAATCGGCACAAAGCCCGCCTACGAAGCAATGGAGGAATGCGATCTGCTGATCATGCTCGGCACATCGTTCCCATACAGGGATTATCTCCCGGATGATACGCCCGCCATTCAGCTTGATTCGGATCCGGCGAAAATCGGCAAGCGCTATCCCGTCAATGCGGGAATCGTCAGTGATGCGGCTCTGGGGCTGAAAGAGCTGACGGAATACATTGAATATAAAGAAGACAGAAGATTTTTGGACGCCTGCACCGAGCACATGAAGCATTGGTGGAAGGAAATCGAAAAGGATGAAACCGAAGCGACTCATCCGCTCAAGCCGCAGCAGGTCATTGCCCGGCTTCAGGATGCGGCCGCAGAAGACGCCGTCCTGTCAGTGGATGTCGGAACGGTTACGGTGTGGATGGCCCGCCATTTTAAAATGAAGAAGCAGGACTTTATCGTCTCAAGCTGGCTCGCCACGATGGGATGCGGGCTTCCGGGAGCGATTGCCGCAAGCCTTGCCGAACCTGAGCGGCAGTCCATCGCCATTTGCGGAGACGGCGGATTTTCAATGGTGATGCAGGATCTGCCGACAGCTGTTAAATATAAACTGCCGATTACGGTTCTCATATTAAACAACGAAAATTTAGGCATGATTGAATATGAACAGCGGGTCAAAGGCAACATTGACTACGTCACCCAGCTGCAAAATATGGATTACGCCGCTTTTGCAGAAAGCTGCGGGGCAAAAGGGATCAAAGTGACGAAACACGAGGAATTGGCTCCCGCTTTTCATGAAGCGCTCAACTCAAATGAGCCGGTCGTCATCGACGCCGTCATCGGCGACGAGCCGCCGCTTCCGGGAAAAATCACTTACGGTCAAGCGAAGGGCTTCAGCAAATACATGCTGAAAAACTTCTTTGAAAACCAAAAAATCGAAATGCCGTCACTCAAGAAAAGCTTAAAACGGCTGTTTTAAAAAATAAAAATAAACAGGCAGCATGCCTGTTTATTTTTTAGTTATTTACCCAGATAAGCCATAGTAAAAGCCCGGCTTTTTATTTTAGTTTTTACTTCAATAAGGTCATCCCGGGTTATATGGAATAGGTCAGCCAATTTCCAAGGGAGCCACCCATCTTTTCATAGAATTTTTGTGCATGGTAATTATCAGATGCAATTATCCACGACATATGCGCATACCCGTTTTCTTTTGTAAATGTTTCGCATCTTTTAAACAGTTCTTTGGCTGCTCTTGTACCTCTTGCTTTTTCTATCACGATTTTATCTGCTTTCGTCGTAAAACTAAAATATAATGTTGCAAAGCCAATAAGTTTCCCATCTTGTTCAGCAACGAATTGAATACCCCTGTTCTTCTCAAATAACATTTCAATCAAATGATGTATCTTTTCAATCGGTGGCTTAGGTCTTTTATAAAAATCCACGATATATAAATACATTAAATCGCAATTGTTTTACATCATAGTGTTCTGCGCTTCTGATTATCATATGTTTCTCTCCTCACTCTTTTTAAATTTTTGTTATGCAAAACTTACGCAAACATTCTAAATAATTAAATATTTTATATTGGTTTTGAATCGGTTTGTTGTTTAAGAAAAAATAAGAAGGCGGAATCATTCTCATGAAGCGCTTAACTCAAATGAGCCGGTCGTCATCGACGACGAGCCGCCGCTTCTGGCATTCAGCATGAGGATATGTATTTAATGCCCGCTCTATTACTTTAAGGAGGAAACAGAATGCAAGCAGTCAAACAATTGTTATTCATTCCGGAAGTATCGGGCTGTTTTTTATCCGTTAAATTAAATTCATCTTTTAAAGTCTCAGCTGTGCGAGAAGGCTTTATAGTCAAGGCTTTTTTCACTGGTGTACTTATGTGTCGCACGATAAAATTGCAATAACTGAAAGGAGGGGTGCAAGTGATAAAAAGAAAAAGGACTCAGAGGAGTTTAGATAATGGATGAAAAAAAGAAAGAGGTTCAAAGAAAATATAGAGAAGAGATTAAGAGAAAGAAACAGCAAAAAGAAGATGATAAAAACTTCACAAGAGAAGCCTTTATTGTTGTGACGATAATCGTGCTATTTATTTTTTTGAGTTTCATGTTCAAAAGTTTTTAACAAAAAATCCCTGATCCCCCTGATCAAATAGTAAAACGGTTGGCCCGAGATTTTCAGATTCCTGCCGGGTCCATTGCAAAAACAGCCTATACTATTAAATCATTGGTCTTTAAAGATGATACAAGCCTTTATGACATGATATTAAAGGCATTGAAGCAAACAAAAAAACAGACCGGTCATAATTATCAGTTATATGCTTCAAAGGGTAAGCTTTGTCTCAGGGCTTGGCCTGACCCGTCGGAAGTTTGGGTATTAGAGACGGGCGTAAACATCACAGGATTTCAGTATAGCACCTCAATTAATGAGACAGCTACGAAGGTCAAACTCCGGCGCCAGAAAGACAATAAGACGTACACTGCCACTGCAAAAGATAATTCAGGAATTAATAAATACGGGGTTCTGCAGTATGTGGAAACTGTCTCGGATAATATTAATCAGGCGCAGCTTCAGCAGCGAGCGAACGTACTCCAATCACAGAAAGAAGGTGTGAAAAAGGAATTAAAGAGTATTCAAGCAATTGGTATTCCTGATTTGCAGAGCGGGCTTCCGGTGTATATTTCTATTCCGGAAGTGGGCGTAAAGAAAACATATTGGATTGATTCCGACAAGCACGAATTCAAAGGCAGCTCCCACACGATGACAATTGATGTGGTTGAGAAAAAAACAATTCCGGACGGGGCTTCATCATGAGGTTAAGCGAAGCAATTAAACATCTGGCTGTCGGTGCTGTTGGCTCTGAGTCGCCGGTGGATATTATGCCGGCTGAAGTGGTTTCCGTTTCACCTATTGAAATAAGGTTTAATGAAAAAGACAAATTAATAATACCCTCTGATTTGATTATTGTTCCAAAGCGTCTGCGGGTCGGTGAAGAAGAAGCGTTGAATACTGGTGAACGTGTGATGGTTGTCTCCTTAAAAGGCGGGCAATCATTTTTTATTCTCGATAAAATTTAATGATAGTAATCCTGAAAAAATAAATAATTGTAAAGGCCTAATCTATGCCTTAAAATAACTATAATATTTTGAAAATTTTATCCGAGGTGGGTTATGAAAACTATTGGTCTTATTGGCGGAATGAGTTGGGAATCTTCAGCTGAGTATTATCGAATTATCAATGAAGAAATAAAAAAGAAGTTAGGAGGGCTTCACTCGGCAAAATGCCTTTTATACAGTGTTGATTTTAAGGAAATTGAACATTATCAATCCATAGGAGCTTGGGATAAAGCAGGTGAAGCTTTAGGTCAAGTTGCAAGATCATTAGAAAAAGCAGGTGCAGATTTTATTGTAATATGTACAAATACTATGCATAAAGTTCTTGGATATATCCAAGAAATGATCACTATACCTATTTTGCATATTGCCGATGCAACTGCAGAACAAATTATTAGACAAGACATTCGCTCAGTAGGATTGCTAGGTACTAAATATACGATGGAACAAGATTTTTATAAATCACGTATTGCGTCTCATGATATTAATGTCATTGTTCCTGATGATGATGAAAGAGAATTGATAAATAATATTATTTATCTAGAACTGTGTCTGGGTGAAATTAAACAGTCTTCCAAAAACATTTATAAGAAGATCATAAATAATTTGGTGGATAGAGGAGCAGAAGGAATCATTCTTGGATGCACTGAAATTGGACTATTAGTAAAGGTAGAGGATTCAGAGGTGCCATTATTTGATACGACTTTAATCCATGCTCAAAAAGCAGTAAATAAATCCCTTTCGATTTCTTCTTAGAATGATTACTTCTTATATTTTAAAACCGCTCTTTAGAGCGGTTTTTATTATGGTTCATTCAATCAATAAATGGAGGACGTTATAGGAGTGATTTTTTCTTGAACCTTTCCCCAGAAATTGAATTTGATGATATTGAAGATGACAGTGAAGTAATAGAGATATCGCGCACATATAGAATTGACTTTGAAAATGGGCGAATTACTAACGAGCTGATCGCAGGGCTTGAGGAATTAAGCAATTTGTTTATATGGCCCTGTATACAGAGCGGTATTCCTATTCTATTTTCAGTCATGACATTGGAAATGAGCTTCAAGAGGTTTTTTCTGACAACGAGACAACAGACGCATATAAAAAAATGGAGATCCCGAGACTGATCGAAGAAGCTTTAATTTATGATGATCGAATTTCTTCAGTCACTGATTTTGAGATTGATAAATCAGGTAATAGGTTCATAGTTTCTTTTATCGTAGAGACAGACGAGGGCACTGTGGAGATCGAGGAGATGCTTGGCGAGGATGTTTGAAGATCAAACGTTTGAGGAGATTATGGATCGTATGCTGTCCCGTATTTCTGCGGATATTGATACAAGAGAAGGCAGCGTCATTTACAATGCGCTCGCGCCTGCGGCCGCTGAGCTCGCAAAGTCATATATTTGGCTTGATACAGTGCTGGAGCTCGTGTGATCCGGAATCATTTCAAAACGAAAGAGAAGCCCGAGGATTATTAAAAAACAATCCCTAATTTGTCCGCTTTTTTTTGAACATTTGATCTAAGATGAACATAAAGAGGGTGAATAAGAAGGACACCGTAATCATATCTATCAGAAATATATTAGAGGTTCTTTTTATTAATAGCAGCCATACCACCTGCAAAACTAAAGAAATAGAAAAATAGGAAATATATGTCATTATTCTCATATTTGTTACCCCCTTAGCCTAATTTCTCTTTTGTGATCTTATCCAAATTAGTGAAAAGGATATCCAATCCCGAAAATAAGAAAGTGATGAACAATGAAAGAAGAATTTCTCCACCTTGAAATATAGATATGTTCTCAATGATATGATTGGAAACGTATTGGATTGAGAAGTAAACAGCAGCCCATGCAAAAATGAATTCAAGGATATAGGCTGACCAAGCAGGCAATGTCAAAACATGAGTCATTCCTTTTACAATTGCTGTAAGGATAAGTATATAAACTAAAGCTAAGATACTTACGACGACAGAAAATATGTATAAGTCTGAAAGTGAACCATAGATGATATATTCTCCGAAAAAATGATTTACAGTTATAGCTGCAAAATACATAACTAGGCTGGGTACAGTTATAGCCAAGAACAGGGAGAATCCAATAAGTACGATGAATGCTGCATGAGCTAAGCGGTTGGGCGGTGTATCCACGATCTCTTTTTTTAATAGAATCATAAAAATAAGAGATGAAATCACAAGGCAGCATAAGAAAGTGAGCAGAACAGTAAAAAAGACAGTCATGTGACATCTCCAATGAAAAAGTGCTATTAGAGTGAATCTAACAGCACTTTGCATTACTTCATACGTATTTTCCTGGCGATCATTTATGAATGATTTTAAAATGCTTTCATTGCTAAAGTTGTCAATTGAGCGAGGTTTTTAGCCTGGCTGTCAGAAAGTCCGGACTTTTTAAGTGAAAGATAAAGATTCTTTTCCACATCAGTCCAACTTAAGGCGACATACTCGTTCAGCATTTTCTTTAAAACCGGTTCTATGTGTTCATTGAAAACGGATTCGAGTTCATTTCTTATTTTCTTTCCTGCTAATTTTTCAACAAGATTGAATAATTTTGTTTTATTTTTCAGCACTTCTCTGATTACATCTTTGACTGGTTTTGACACAGACGCATCGCTTTGTGCTTTAAGTCCGTAGGAAAATTGCGTATCAGTCTGATAAAAAAATGATTTGGTCGTTCCAGTGGCATTGGCAGTATTATTATGATTTTCTTTAGCTAAGGATGCGGGGACAAAAGCAGTAGTTACAAGGGCTAAAGATGCGGCAAACAGAATGCCTTTAGCTGCGTGTCTAATGGGAAATCCTCCTTTAGAAATGTAGTGTAGAGAGAAATGAAAGACTATGTATTTAGGCGGGACCGATATGATCCGCTTTGAACATTTTCCCCTCTCAGATACCATTCTATCAATAGGTATTTTTGGGGTAAATAGGATTTTAATACAGTATTTTTCTTATAATTCAAAATCTTCTTTAGCAGGATTCATTTTGGATGCAGTTTCGATGAGATGGGACATGGGCTGGAGCCTATATAACACATGTACAGGCTGATTGAGGCGGAATCACATTATCGGAGCGGTTTATAATTTAGGGTTAATGAATAAAAATAAACAGGCGGCATGCCTGTTTATTTTCGTTTGCGTGAAAGAGCGAAGAAAAACGGGAAGGCGGAGCCGGCCAATAACGTACCGAATAAAAACATGCCCCCGATGAACACATGATAGTTCACCCCGCCGATCCAAAGCCCCGTGATTAAGGAAACGATGCTTAATGCGATCATCAAAAAGCCGGGAATCAGACGTTTCTTACCCGTTGTCCGATAAGCAAAAAGAGAACAGAAGATGCCGATGACAATCGGCACAATCCACAGATAAAAAAGGATAAATACTGACATAAGCAAAACTCCGATTTTTCTTCTATCATACCAAAAACGCCCGGAAAAAGATACGAACGGCACCCGGCATCAAAAGAAAAAACGGCCGCAATGGCCGGTTTTTTCTAACGGAATGAATCGTAGATCACAAACAGATTAAGCGCGATCACCAAAACCGCAATCAGCCAGGCGAGAGCCGTCACCCATTTTCGGTTCGTCAGGGCGCCCATCAGGCGTTTGTTGCTTGTAAACATAATCAGCGGCACGAGCGCAAAGGAGATGCCGAATGAAAGAACGACCTGGCTCCATACGAGCGCTTCTGTGGCGTTGACCCCCGAGATAATGATGATCATCGGCGGAATGATGGTAATGAAACGCCGCAAATAAAGCGGGATACGGTAACGGATGAAGCCCTGCATGATAATATCGCCTGACAATGTGCCGACAGAAGAGCTTGAAAGCCCTGCGGCCAGCAGCCCGATCCCGAAGAGAATGGCTGAAGCCGGTCCGATATAGTGGCCGAATTGCTGATAAGCCACGTCTAAATCTTCTACATACAGCCCGTTCTTGAAGAAAAGCGCGGCAGCGACGATGAGCATGCTTGCGTTAATCGCCCCGGCGATCACCATCGCGATGAGAATGTCAATCGTCTCGAATCTAAAAATCTTTTTCCGCTCACTATCCGTTTTTCCGACGACACGGCGCTGTGTCAGTGCGGAATGTAAGTAAATGGCATGCGGCATCACGGTTGCGCCGAGTATCCCGGTTGCCAAGAGCACACTGTCCATTCCGTCAATTTTCGGGATAAACAGCCCCTCGAGAACGGAGGCGGCGTCAGGTTTGGCAAAGAAGGTTTGCAGAGCGAAGGCGATCACCACGACGAACAGAAGTCCGGCAATGCCCGCTTCCAGCGCCCGGTAACCCCGGCGCTGCAGCTCTAAAATCGCGAATGATCCGATCGCCGCGATAATGGCCGCTTCAACCATCGGTATGCCGAACAGCAGGTTGAGTCCGAGCGCCGCCCCGATAAATTCTGCCAGATCAGTTGCCATAATCACCAGTTCACCCTGTATCCACAGCCCGGCTGATACCCATTTCGGATACCGGTCTCTGGCGATTTCCGGAAGGTTTTTACCCGTGGCAATGCCGAGCTTCGCGGAAAGAACTTGAATTAAAAAAGCCATCAAGTTTGAAAAGAGGATGACCCACAGCAGCATATACCCATACTTCGAACCAGCTGAGATATTCGTAGCGAAGTTTCCCGGATCAATGTAGGCAATCGCCGCGATAAAGGCGGGGCCTAAAAAAGGCAGAAGCCGCTTGAATCCCTTGCTTTTGCCGTCAAGTGCATCCTGCACGGCTTTTGCTTGCAGTGATTGTGCTGAGATGTCTTTGCTCATTATGTCTCACCTAAATTCCGATAGATTTTTAGCTAAATAACAAAAAGTTTCCTAGATGCAAATTATTTTATCTACATCATAAATCCGCTATTATAAGATGTCAAGTTCTTTATGTTCAATAAACCGGCACATTGATGCCCTGTTTTATCTATGATATGTATCCCGCCGAAGAAAGGTCCGAAAATGAAAACGGCATCGTTCCGGGAAAGAAGCGATGCCGTTCGCAAAGCGTGTTTCCGCGTCGGATCAAGCGCGGATGCGTGGAGCGTTCTTTTAAAAAGGTGAAAAGAGGACACTTGCCTATATAACTTCACAACTTTCTGTCCGCCCAACTGATTTGAGAAAAAGACGCTGTATTTCCTCCGTTTTCCCGGGTAAATAGAATAATAATGTTTCTTTCCATTGGAAGATAAAACCTTTCTGTACCATTCAAATGACCTCCGGAAAAACTCCGGCCGCTCTGAATAAACGTTTGAATCAACGATATTTCAGTGATTCCAGTCTAATAAACCGCTGTTATCTATCAAAAAAAGAATCGGCATGGTCACTTGCGAAGAAAAGAAGTTGGAGCATTAGACTTATTTCAGTCTCCCGGGCGAAAAAGTATAATAACGTCAGGAAAGCTTTCCGGCCATATGATAAAAGAGGGGGAATTTTCTTGGTACGTCGTTTGTCGATCATTTCTTTAGCCATGATTTTTGCTGTTTCTTTATTCGCTTTTGGCGGCTCTGCATCAGCAGCAGCTTTCAAACCTAAAGCTGAACCGGACGTTTCCATTTTAGCCAGCGGGGGCACAGTCGGTATTTACGGTGCTAATATGCGCTCATGCTCTAAGGTCAGCTGTTCAACGATCACAACATTCTCAAGCGGTAAAAAAATTACTGGTTCTTGGGTAACCGGAGAATATGTTCAAGGCCACTACACCAATTCTAATAAATGGCTGAAAGTCACGTATGCAGGAGCGACAGGCTACGTTTCAGTCACCACGCTATCTTATTATTACGGTTTATAATCAGAAAAACCTCGTTCTCTTGAGAGCGGGGTTTTTCCTTTATTCCGATTCAATTTCCGCGTTTCGTTTCATCATCGTGTTTCATCAGCTGATCGATTTCTTCCTTAGAAGCGTTTTTTTTCCACTCTTTCGCCTGACTTGTCGCAATGGGAATGGCCCGTCCTTCTTCATAACCCTCATCTACCATCGCATTCGCGATTTCGATCGCTTTTTTCTTCACAGGTTCCTCGAGATTCTTCAATGATTGCGGATAATCCTTCATAGACCAAGGCATGTCTATCACTCCTTTATGAAAAGTGTTTCCCGCCTGAAGAAAAAGAAAACCGCCTCATCAAAAAGAATGACAGCTATTTTTACGAGAGACCAGCAATTTCTGAATAAAATATAAAGGATAAAGAAGCAAGTACAGATTGAATGCCCACCACATAAGATCAAAATCACCGATAAATACCCAAAAGGCAATCGCTTGCAGGCCTGAACAAAAGGTCAGCACAAGTGATATTAATGCGAAAGAGCGCCATAACGCATGTTTCCGTTTATAAAGAAACAAGCTGTACAGCCCGGTTATCGAAATGAAAATATCTAAGGGAAAGAATGACCAGTTCCAGGCCATGATCATGGCGTTATCATAATCTTTAAACACCATGTTTTTTGGAATCCACTCAAAAAAAGTAACAATCCAATAAACGATAAATCCAATATCTGTAATGAGGAAGAGAACCTTTAACCCTTTCATCATCTGTTTCTGTCCGTATGAACGTTGATGCCGTTTGATGACGTTTCACTTTCAGAAATAAAGTTTAAGGAAACAACACCGATGATGATCAGAAGAACAGAGACAGCTTTTATGACAGAGAACTGTTCATGAAAGAAAAAAATTCCGATCACGGAAATCAGCACGATCCCCATTCCGGACCAGACCGCATATGCGATGGAGACACTTATATATTTCAAAGTCAAAGTAAGAAAACAAAGGCTGCCGATATAAAACAATAACAATAAAATACTTGGGACAAGTTTTGTAAATCCATTTGATAATTTCATGCTGACCGTACCCAATACTTCAAAAATGATCGCTAAACTTAAATAAATCCATTGCATTCAACATTCTCCTTCAATCGTATTATTCAAAATTATACAATATAGAGAATTTGAAGAAAATTAAACAATGGAATGTTTTCCGGATAAAAAATCCGGCCGGGTGTAAAAAGAAAACGCCATAAAGGTATACTATGAACAAAGAAATCAGAAAGGACGTGCAGGACGGGTGACAGAAGAGCGGACAGACCTGGAAAGACAATTGAGAGACATTCAAAAATGGGAAAAGGCGCAGCAGAGGGTGATGTTCTGGCAAACATTCACCCGCTTGCCGTTTCAGCTTTTGGACAAGCTGACACCGCAATTTATTCAGAGGAAAATCGGACTCATTCTCGATGAAACGGGAACGTTTATTCAGTCAGGCGGACAGTACCTTACATCAGAAAAGCGCATCATGAAAAAGTTTCAAAAACGGCTGCCGCACGGTACATGTCAAACGCTTCACGACATCCGCAATGCGCCGCTTGCCGTCATGGACGAAATCGCAGAAGCCATAGCGCGTACAAGTGTAAAGGCCGCGACGGTGCAGGGAGCCGCAACGGGAGTCGGCGGCGTATTCACGCTGGCGGCAGACATTCCGGCGATGCTCGGCCTGTCCTTAAAGACGCTGCAGGATATCGCGGTTGCTTACGGCTTTGATCCGAAAGACAAAAAAGAACGCGTGTTTATCGTCAAATTGCTCCAGCTTGCATCCAGTGACGTCATCGGAAAAAAAGCGATCCTGCAAGATTTACGGCAATATGATCAAAACGACCGCGCCTATCAGCGCGTCGCCTCGCAAATCCAAGGCTGGCGGGAAGTCGTTTACAGCTACCGCGATACGTTCGCCGCGAAAAAACTGCTGCAAATGGTTCCGGTCGCGGGCATCATCTTCGGCGCGTCCGCCAACCGTTCAGCTTTAGAAAGCATCGCGGAAACAGGCACCATGCTTTATAAAAAACGCCGGATTTTAAAACGCCTGGACGATACAGAATGATAAAAACCACCCGAAAACACATTCAATGTGTTTTCTTTGTTTAGCAGTTCTGAAATCGGGAAACCAACAACCAACACCAATTAAAGGAGGAATTCAAAAATGGCACAAGATAATAACAAAATGAGCAGAGAAGAAGCAGGTAAAAAAGGCGGAGAAGCGACAAGCAATAACCATGACAAAGAATTCTATCAGGAAATTGGTCAAAAAGGCGGAGAAGCAACAAGCAAAAATCACGACAAAGAATTCTATCAGGAAATCGGTGAAAAAGGCGGAGAAGCAACAAGCAAAAATCACGACAAAGAATTCTATCAGGAAATCGGTGAAAAAGGCGGAGAAGCAACAAGCAATAACCATGACAAGGATTTCTATCAAGAAATCGGCCAAAAAGGCGGAGAAGCCACTAGTAAAAATCATGACAAAGATTTTTATAAGGAAATCGGCCAAAAAGGCGGAAACAGACGAAGCAGCTAATAAAAGCATAAAAGGCAGACAATCTGCAGATCAAAAGCGATCCGGCGCATCAGCTGGATCGCTTTTTATTTTGGGAAAATCTTGATCTGAGCCGCCGTTGCGATACAATAAAATGAAAAAGGGGTTTTTCACTCGTGTCTGACATGCTGAATTTGCTCGCTATCGCCAATAAAGTCAAAGAAAAACACGACAATTTTTCAATCGCGGAGATCAATGACCACTGTGTGCGCCTCGCAGTGTTTACGGGAGAATATGACTGGCACCATCACCCTGACTCAGATGAATGGTTCATCGTTCTGGAAGGGGAGCTGCTGATTGATTTTAAGGACAAAGAAACCGCAGTGCTCAAAGCAAATGACAGCCTGCTCATCCCGAAAGGCACGATTCACCGCACCCGCTCATACGTCAGAACCGTGAATCTCTGTGTTGAGCATACGTATGCGAAAACAGTCATCACAGAGGAACGGTCATGCTGATCAAAAAGATTGTATGTGAAACAGACGCTGCAAACGCTGAAGCATTTGCGCAAGCACAGTCAAGGTGGGGAGCATTATCATGTGTAAATGGCTTCGTCAAACAGGCCGGCGGCTGGCGGAAAAACGCAGACGGCCTGTTCATCGCAGAGATCATCAGCTTTGGGAGAACAGACAGGCTTATGATGATTTTATGGAGAACGAACATGACCGTATATACGAAGAAAACGAGCAGAAGGCTGCGATTCTTTCAATAGAAGTGATGCTGTACGAAGAGGATGAACCTTTCATTCATGAGCTGCTGCATCACCCGGACATCCGGTACGAACCGGACTGGACGGTTCAGAAGGCATAATGAAAGCCCAAAACAGTTTGTTTTGGGCTTGTGTCTTTACCCGCGGCCGGGAAGCGTGTTGTGGACATACGGCGGGACGGGATCCAGCTTAGCTATTTCGCCGTGCGCTTTCGGTTCCTTTTCGTATTCAAATGGTTCTCCGTCCGGCGCTGTTTCCTTCAGCCAATTTTGTTCAGCGCTTTCTGCTCCATCTGAGAAATGAATAAGCTTATGGGAGAATGACTGTTTTTCCAGAGCCTTCGGGAATGTGGAAGGAACGATCGGACCTTCCTGTTCTTCTAATTCTTTAATGGCCGCAAGCCATTGGTTTTGATGCATGGTATCGCGGGCCAATAAAAAGCTGAGCATATCTTTCACGCCTTTATCATCGGTCATTTCATACAGGCGTGCGACTTGAAGCCTTCCTTGTGATTCGGCGTTCAGATTGGCGCGGAAGTCTGCCAGAAGGTTTCCGCTTGCGACGATATAGCCTGCGCTCCACGGAACGCCCGTGCTGCTCTCCGGCATTGCGCCGAGTCCTGACACAATTGCATGATGCGGATTCATGCCGCCTAAAATGGACCCGATGACCGGATCATCAGCCGCTTTTTCCTGCTCTGCCAGCGGGGCGTCTTCTAACAGTCTCGCAATCATCGTCGCGATCATTTCGACATGGCCGATTTCTTCCGTCGCGGTATCCATCAGAAGATCCTTATATTTTTCATTACCCCGTGTATTCCATCCTTGGAACAAATATTGCATGGCGACGGATATTTCCCCGTATTGTCCCCCTAAAATTTCCTGCATCTTTTTTGCGAACAGCGGGTCAGGACGATCCGGTTTAGCCGGATGCTGCAGTTTTTTCGTATGTGTAAACATGTCTCCATCTCCTTTTTTTGCTCTGTCCCTATTTACTTCCCCGGCGGGAAAAGGGATGAAACGGAGATGGGCGTATTGGTCCTGCTAAGGCTCGCGGCGCAAGGATAACAAATCCTGCACAAGCCCGCGGCCGATCACCTGTTCATATTGTCCGTAAATCGGGTCGAGGCGTTTCATCCATGTGTTCTTTTCCGCTTTGCTCAGCACATGAATATGAATGGATGAATTCTTCTTTATCTCTTCAAGCTGGTCTTTATTCATTTTCTCAGCGGAGGCTTCGTTCCACTCCGTCGTTTCTCTCATCGCCTCCGTTAAGATGGTTCTCGTTTTTTCTGTCTGCGAATTCCAGAAATGCTCGTCGGTCATCACGGCATAACCGAGGTACCCGTGATTGCTGATTGTCAAATAATGTTGAACATTATAAAATTTTTTAGAATAGATATTTGAAATCGTATTTTCTTCTCCGTCTACAAGATTGCTTTCCAAGAGCTGAAACGTGGAATTAAAGGAATCCTGCCGCGGGCGCGCGCCGAGCAGGCGGTACTGGTCTTCGATCACGCTGCTCGGCATGATCCTGAGCGCCTGTCCTTTCAAATCGTCCGGAGTGAAGATCGGTCCTTTATTTGACGTAAGCTGCTTAAACCCGTTCGTCCAGTACGCCAGTCCTTTCAAATGATGCTTTTCTAATGAAGCGAACAGGCGTGTGCCAATTTTGCCGTTGAGGCCTTCTTGCACGGCTTTATAGTTTGTAAACGCGTACGGCAGATCCAAAACACCCCATTCGGGAGACAGTGATCCGAGCTTTGAGGTGGAGGGAGCGATGAATTGCACGTCCCCGTTTTGGAGGGCGTTTATTTCTTCATTATCCGAATAGAGGCTCCCGTTTGGAAACACCTCTACTTTAATGGTGCCGCCGGACTTTTGATAGACAAGGTCGGCAAACTTATTCGCCGCCCGCCCTTTTGGCGTGTTTTCAGCAACGACATGGCTGAATTTGAAAACGATTTGATCTTTCAGGCCTTCCTGTTCGTCATCATAATACGGTTCTTCCGTTGAGAAACGATCATGAAAGCCGATGAATAAAGCGGTTCCGATACCGAGTACCATCAGGCTGAGACAAGTCAGCAAGCTTTTCATCGAAAACCCCCTCCGCCATTTTCTATAACAAGCATAATCGGGCGGGCCGTTTTCGTAAAGAGACGGAAAGGAAGAGGCCAATGACGAAAAAAAAGCTCACCATCCGCTGGAAAATCACCATACTTTCGTATATCGTCGTGCTTTTTACCTTTTTGATCGTCGGCATCGTGCTGATCGGCAATATTCAGCATACAGAGGAGCGCGAGCTGAAAAAACGGCTGATGAATACCGCGCGGACGGTATCTGAGATGACCGATGTCAAACGCGCCCTCGAGCAGAAAAAACAAAGGGAAGACGTGCGCCATGCGGTCGAAGAAATAAGGATCATCAATGAAGCGGACTACATCGTCGTCATGGATATGGATCATATCCGCTATTCACATCCCGTCAGCACAATGATCGGAAAGCGTTCAAGGGGTGAGGACGAAGCCGCGGCGTTCGCCGAGCACATTTATTTTTCCGAAGCAAAGGGAGAAATCGGCACCGCCGTCCGCGCTTTTTATCCCATCAAAGACCGGGATTTGAATCAGATCGGCGTCGTTCTGGCCGGTAAAACGCTGCCCGGATTCGGTGAAATTCTTCTTCAGCTGAAACATGAAATACTGTTTATCGTTCTGCTGGCGCTCGGGTTCGGACTGGCCGGCTCCTTTTTGCTGGCCCGCCACATCAAAAAACAAATGTTTTGGCTGGAGCCCCATGAGATCGTGAGAATGTATGAGGAACGGACCGCTACGTTTCATTCAATGAATGAGGGCGTCATCGCGATCGATAATCAGCATCACATCACCATTTTTAATGAAAAAGCGAAGCAGATATTCAATGTCAGACAAGAAACAGACGGCAGGCTGATCTGGGACGTGTTAAAAGATTCCCGCCTCCCTGAAATCGTCGAGCGGAACCGAGCCGTATATAATGAAGAAATCCAAGTTAGCGGAAAGGTGATCATGAGCAGCAGAATTCCGATCGTCATGAAAAAGAAGGTCATCGGAGCCGTCGCCATTTTTCAGGACAGGACGGAAGCGGCGAAAATGGCGGAAGAACTGACAGGTGTGAAAAATTTTGTCGATGCGCTCAGAGTCCAAAATCATGAACATATGAACAAGCTTCACACCATCGCGGGACTGATTCAGCTCGGAAAATCAGAAAAAGCGCTCCAGCTTGCTTTTAAGGAATCATCAGAACAAGAAAGCGTCACCGATTTTCTTCATCAGGCCATTCAGAATGACGCTGCGGCGGGACTGCTGTTAAGCAAAATCAAAAGAGGAAAAGAGCTTGGCATTTCTGTGAAAATTGATGAAAACAGCAGTTTCTCGGCATTTCCGGAGCATGTCGACCAGCATGACATTGTCGTCCTGCTCGGCAATTTAATTGAAAATGCGTTCGGCGCATTCGAAACAGCGGACACGGAGGACAAACATATTGACATCAGTATCGAGCAAAATGATGAAGTGCTTGCTATATTAATAGAAGACAACGGAAGCGGGATTTCCGATCAGCACATCCCGCGCCTTTATGACAAAGGGTTTACCGTCAATAAAACGGGAGGAACGGGATACGGCTTGTACCTCGTCAAACAAATCGTCGACAAAGGGATGGGCGTTATTGAAGTCGACACACGGCAGGGACAGGGAACGGCATTTTCTATTTTATTTCCGATGAAGGGGGAGGAATCATTCGATGGACATCAAGGTGCTGCTTATTGAAGATGATCCGATGGTGCAGGAGGTGAATAAAGAATTTATCACCGGTGTTTCAGGGTTCAGCGTCATCGCCACAGCCGCTGACGGAGACGAGGGAATCAGGCTTATAAAAGATCTGCGGCCCGGGCTCGTGGTATTAGACGTATACATGCCGAAAAAAGACGGAATTAAAACGCTCCAGGAAATCAGAAAACAAAAGCTCGAAGTAGACGTCATCATCGTCTCGGCCGCAAAAGACAGAGAAACAATCCAGCTTATGCTGCAAAACGGTGCGGCCGACTATATTTTGAAGCCGTTTAAGCTGGAGCGGATGAGACAGGCGCTCGAAAACTATAAACAATATAAACGGAAAATTGAAGAGCATGACACCATGTCGCAAGAGCAGCTTGACATGCTGCTTAAAATTCCGCAAAATCCGTCCCGGGATCTGCCGAAGGGGTTAAATCATTTTACGATGAATGAAATTTTGACCTATATGAAACAGCAGACGGAGCCGCTTTCAGCTGAAGAAGCCGCCAAAGCGCTCGGAATCGCCAGGGTGACAGCGCGGCGTTATCTTGATTTTCTTGAGAAAGACGGCCAGATTAAGCTCGACATTCAATACGGGGGAGTGGGCCGGCCGGTTAACCGCTACAAATTCGTCCGCTAGCCGAGACCAAAAAGACCAAAATGTCCGTTATGATCATAAGCTTCCCCCCTTCGCTTGAAAACGCTATCATTTTCGTGTAGACGCAGCGAGAGGCAAGGGGGAGTAGGGATGAAAATTTTCAAAAATCTTACGGTGCAGGTCATCACGGCGGTGATCATCGGCGTCATTGTCGGACTCGTATGGCCTGAGGCCGGGAAGCAGATGAAGCCGCTCGGCGATACATTTATCAATGCGGTAAAAATGATTATCGCACCGATCATATTCCTGACGATCGTGCTTGGCATCGCCAAGATGGGAGACATGAAAAAAGTCGGCAAAGTCGGGGGAAAAGCATTTATTTATTTTGAAGTCGTGACAACCATCGCCCTTATTATCGGACTTCTGGTCGTCAATATCATGAAACCCGGTGAGGGGCTTGATTACAGCAAGCTTGAAAAAGGGGATGTCTCTCAGTACACGCAAAACGGGGGACAGGGGATTGACTGGATTGAATTTATCACTCACATCGTTCCGTCAAATATGGTTGACGCTTTCGCAAAAGGCGACATTCTTCAGGTCTTATTCTTTTCTGTTTTATTCGGTGTCGGCCTGGCGGCGCTCGGTGAAAGAGGCAAAAGCATTATTGATTTCTTTGATAAACTGTCGCATGTTTTTTTCAAAATCATCGGCTACATCATGCGCGCGGCGCCGATCGGCGCATTCGGGGCCATGGCCTATACGATCGGACACTTCGGCCTTGATTCCATCAAGCCGCTGGCGAGTCTGATGCTGTCTGTATACGTTACGATGTTCCTGTTTGTATTTGTCGCTTTGAATATCATTTGCAAACTATTCGGTTTCAGCTTGTGGAACTATCTCCGTTTTATTAAAGATGAACTGCTCATCGTTCTCGGCACAAGCTCTTCTGAGTCCGTTCTTCCGCGGATGATGGATAAAATGGAGCGCTACGGCTGTTCCAAATCGGTCGTCGGCCTTGTCATTCCGACGGGATATTCTTTTAACCTGGACGGCACCTCGATTTATCTGTCCATGGCGACGGTTTTTCTGGCGCAGGTGTTCGGCGTTGACCTTACCATCGGCCAGCAGGTTACGATCATTCTCGTGCTGATGCTGACATCAAAAGGCGCGGCGGGCGTAACCGGAAGCGGATTTATCGTGCTCGCCTCCACTTTATCGGCGCTTCAGGTTATTCCGCTGGAGGGGCTGGCGCTGCTCCTCGGCGTCGACCGCTTTATGAGTGAAGGAAGGGCGATCGTCAACCTGATCGGAAACGGAATCGCCACCATCATCGTAGCCAAGAGCGAAAATGAGTTTGACGAAGCGAAAAGCACACAGGCCGTTAAAGAAATGAAAACGGCGGTATAAAAGGAAAGGAACGGCATGCATCGGGCATGCCGTTCTTTTTTTCGGCCGCCATGAGTAAAAAAGATAAATTTGTTTAAATTTATTAGGAGGTGGACAAAGACCTTAGCGTCATTTTGTTATATAATTTACAATTAGAGAGTGAAAGATGAAATCTAAGGGCTTTTTGTCCTAGCAGGAGTGTATAAATGGCGGCTATTTTTAAATTTTTTCAGCATCCGGGTGTCAGACGTTTTTCCGTTTTTCTTGTTTTGACTGGGGTGTTAGTTGTATTCCGAAGTATGATTAATTTGATTTTGCTTACGTTTATTTTTACTTTTCTGATGGATCGGCTGGAGACTGTCATCCGGCACGTGTTGAACCATTTTTTCCGGATCAGCCAGAGGGTGGTCATCACCGTTTTATATATTGCGCTGGCTGTCGGGGCGACTGTCGGAGGCTTTGTCTTTTACCCGATTGTTGCCAAGCAGATTGAACAGCTGATTAAGCAGATCAAGCACATCGCGTATCATCCCGATGTCATTCCGTTTTATGATGAGATATCGAGCGTGTTCGGCGATATCAATATCGGTTCCTATGTAAAAGAAGGTTTTAATGTACTGTATACATACTTGGCCGATATCAGCACTTTCGGTTTGCAGGTCGTGATGTCACTGATTCTCAGCATGTTTTTCCTGTTCGAGAAAAAGCGGCTCACGGAGTTTATGAAAAAATTTCAGCACAGCAAGCTGTCTGTTTTTTACTACGAACTTGCTTATTTCGGCAGCAAGTTTGCGAGAACATTCGGCAAAGTGCTTGAAGCCCAATTTATTATCGCGCTGGTGAACTGTATCCTCACCTTGATCGCATTGGCGATTCTGCATTTTCCGCAGCTGTTCGGCCTGTCAATCATGGTCTTTTTCCTCGGGCTCATTCCCGTGGCGGGTGTGGTGATTTCGCTCATTCCGCTCAGCATCATCGCGTATACGACGGGCGGCGCTGCGTATGTCATCTACATCGTGCTGGTCATTTTCGTCATCCATGCGATTGAGACGTACTTCCTTAATCCGAAACTGATGTCAGCGAAAACGGAACTGCCGATCTTTTTTACCTTTACAGTTCTGATTTTCTCGGAACATTTCTTCGGCATTTGGGGCTTGATTATCGGAATTCCGATTTTTGTGTTCCTGCTTGATATTCTGGATGTCGTCAATAATGAAGAGAAGGAAAAAAACGGACCGGTCCCGGATAAGACATAACGTCGGCTCCGGCTCTTCACGAATATATGACTAATGTTATAATGCAGACAGTGCCTTTGTACGGGCACTGTTTATTTTTTGTGAAAAAGGAGGAAGGCTGTATGACTGAGCCGATTTTACATATTGAAGGCCTTGACAAAACAATAGGCAAAAAGCATATTTTAAAAAACATCAGCATGGATGTCAGGCAGGGCGAGATCATCGGTTTGCTCGGTCCGAACGGGTCGGGAAAAACCACACTTATCCGAATCATCGTCGGTCTTTTAAAGAAAAACAGCGGCACGATTACAATTAACGGCTTTCAGCACGATGCTGATTTCGAAAAAGCGCTTGAATCCGTCGGAGCGATCGTGGAAAATCCTGAATTCTACCCGTACCTGACGGGGTGGGAAAATCTGAAGCACTTTGCCAACATGCACAAAAACATCAAAGAGGACAGGCTTCAGGAAGTCATCGAACGGGTCGGGCTCACCAATGCCGTTCATGACAAAGTTAAAACGTATTCCCTTGGTATGCGTCAGCGTCTCGGGATTGCTCAGGCCATTCTTCACCGTCCGAATCTGCTCATTTTAGATGAACCGACAAACGGGCTTGATCCCGGCGGAATGAAGGATTTCCGCGATCACTTAAAGGAACTCGCGGAGCTTGAAGGGACGAGCATCCTTTTTGCGACGCATTTATTGCGTGAAGTGGAGGACCTTTGCGACCGTGTTATCATCATTCAAAAAGGTGAGATCAAAACAGAGGTTGTTCTGCGCGGCGCTGAGGAAAAAGAAGAAAAAGCCGTCCTCGACATTCAGCCGGCTGACGAAGCATTCGAATGGCTGTCCCAACAGCAATTTGCTCCGGAGAAAAACGGCGGGGGCATTACCGTCACCGTAGCGAAGAAGGACATCCCGGCATTAAACCGTGCGCTCGTCGGACAAGACTTTCTCGTGTATTCCATCATGCCGTATGCGGAATCGCTGGAGGATGAATTCATGAAAGTGACGACGGCGCTTCAAGAGGAGGGGGAGACGAATGTTTAAATTGACAGCGAATGAGCATATGAAACTCTTTAACCGAAAAGTCTCATTAGTGGCGCTGATTCTGATGGCCGTTCTCCAATTTATTATGGCGCTTGTCATTAAACGGCTTGTCATCAGTTCCGGAACGGATGAGAATTTCATCGGCTATATGGCGTACGCGCCCGGGCTGAATATTCTGCTTGAGGCATTAACGATCGTGATCGCGGCAACGATCATTTCCGCTGAATTTGATAAGAAAACGATCAAATTTTTGTTAATCCGCCCGGTAAAGCGGGAGCGGATTTTTGTATCTAAACTCATTACCGTATTTTTGGTCAGCTTGTACCTGTATGCGGCGTACTATATTCTGTCTCTGCTGTTCGGTATGGCTTTCTTCGGCGTGTCGGTGACATCTGAATCAGGGACGCTTCTTATGAACACCCTGAAAGTAATCGGCACGAACTGGGTCGAGGCGTTTGCGATGGCATGCTTTGGCTTGTTGTGTTCTTCTGTATTCCGAAACAGCGCAACGGCCGTCATTTTGTCATTTATCGTGCTGTACGGCGCAAAATCACTCGTGACGATTATGTCGCTCTTCCAAAACAAATGGGGAAGTTTTCTGCTGTTCGCAAATACTGACCTGACGCAATATATGAGCGGGGCGAAGCCGCTGTTTGCGGGAATGACGCCGTTATTTTCCGCAGGCATTATCATTATCCATATCGTATTCTTCTTAGCCGTCGCTTGGTGGAGCTTTTGCAAACGCGATGTTCGGGTATAAAGTAAAGGAATGACATTTTTGTGAAAAAGATCACGATAAATCAATAATTTATGCTATTTTGATTTATAATAAAGGTAATGACGGAGGTGCTCACTTGAGAAATTTTATTACCGCATTACCGATTGTGTTATTGCTTGGTTTTTCCTTTGTGTCATTCATGTTTCAATTCGAACATCTTGTTTATTTCAGGCTTGCGCTGGGTTTGTTTTCTACAGTGGGGCTGTTTCTCTTATATAAAATGAAGACGGGATTCCGTTATTTCATCATCTACCTGTATGCAAGCTGGATCGTGCTTGCGGCGGTTACCGCGTTTGAAGAGCCGATTTTTTCAAGCTTTTTCTTTGGCGGGCTTGTGATGACGATGGGTTATCTCACATATATGCTGATTTATCTCGGGCTCAAGCAGGACCGCGGCCCGGAAGCAGTCTGAACGCGCTATTCTATGGAATAGCGTGTTTTTTTGTACAGCCTTACAGTTGCGAAACGAGACTTGAATCTCTATAATACTTATTAACTTTATCGGAATTATAATGGGGGGATTCCAGTGTCTTTATGGATACAGAATGAACGGCAGCGGGAATGGATGGAAAAAATCGGCCTGCTTGCAGACGAATTTCAAAAAACAGCCGCGCTTGATGATGAGGCGGGCCGTTTTCCCGCGGAGAAAATTCAAAGACTGCGCGACGCGGGATATACGGCGTTAACGGTACCTGAGGCCTTCGGCGGTGCAGGCATTTCCGTTTATGAGATGGTGCTGTTTCAGGAACGGCTGGCGCGGGGAGACGCGGCCGTCGCTCTCGGAATCGGCTGGCATTTATCCGTCATGGGTGAGCTCGGAGAAGGAAACAGCTGGGATGAAGGTGTCTTTTCATTTATCACAAAAGAGGTGAAAAAGGGAGCCGTCCTGAACAGGGCAGCGACGGAACGGCAGACCGGCAGTCCGACGAGGGGAGGAAGACCCGGCACTTCCGCTGTCAAAAAAGACGGAAAATGGGTGCTGAACGGCCGAAAAACCTTTACAACCCTTTCACTGACTTTGGATTATATGCTTGTGACGGCATGGATTGAAGAAAAACAAACGACCGGTGTTTTTCTCATTCATAAAGATCAGGCAGGCGTTTCAGTCGAAGAAACATGGGATATGATTGCCATGAAGGCGACCGGAAGCCATGATCTCCTTTTAGATCATGTCACGGTCAGTGACGAGCGGCTTGTGGAGCTTATCAGCGGGCCGAGAGCGGCGAAAGTGAATGGCTGGCTGCTTCACATTCCCGCTGCTTATCTGGGCATCGCTCAAGCGGCAAGGGACTATGCCGTCCGGTTTGCATCTGAATATTCGCCGAACAGCCTGAACGGACCGATTAAAGACGTGCCGGCCGTTCAGCAGCGTGTCGGGGAAATGGAGCTTGAATTGTTAAAAGCGAGACAGTTTCTCTTCACGGCGGCGCAAATGTATGATGATCCGAAACGCCGCCCTTTCATCAAAAGCGAGCTCGGCGCGACAAAACATATTGTGACAAATGCCGTCCTTTCTGTTGTTGACAAAGCAATGAGAATCACCGGCGCAAAAAGCCTGGAGCGAAATAATCCGCTTCAGCGGTATTATCGGGATGCCCGGGCCGGCCTTCACAATCCGCCGATGGACGATGCGGTCATCGGCAAATTAGCGGCGGAAGCCTTTGAGCAATAAAAAAAAGAGCCTGAAAAAGGCTCTTTTTATGTATGGCTGTTGTGCCGGAGCAGTTTTTGATGCTTGCGGTCAATTCTGTCATAGATCACATTCATCAGCTTTTGATTATTCATAATGGCCGCCTTGTTTTCTTTTATCAGCTGTTCGTATGTTTTTATTTTACGTTTCGCCATGAGCCCGCACCTTCCTTACATATTTGTATTCGCTTTCTAATTCTCCGAGCGATAATTCATATAAATGCCGTTCCGACTTTTTGTATATTCCGTTATTGATCAGCAAATGGATCAGATGTTTTTTTCGTCCTTCAACTGATGATCTGAGCTGAGGAGAAGACCTCATGATTACCCTCCTAATCAATTGATATTGAGAATCATTATCAGTTAATGAAAGTATACAATGGACATATTCATATGTAAAGGAAAAACACCGCCAATTTTTCGACAAATAGTTTCCCGGGGAATAATGCTGTCGAATATTGCATTTGGTCAGATCAAAGCTGCTATTTTTCCGCTTTTCCATCCATACTATGAATGAGAATGGAGGAGTCCTTACATGAATGATCAAACGGCAAACTTAAAACGGGGCGAAAAAGGCGCGATTCTTAATATCGCCGCGTACCTCATCCTTGCCGCCGTCAAACTGGTAATCGGTCTTATTTATCATTCCGAAGCGCTCAGAGCGGACGGGTTAAATAATGCCACGGATATTGTCGCATCACTGGCTGTGCTGATCGGGCTCCGGATTTCCCAGCGCCCCGCGGACAGTGATCATGCCTACGGACATTATCGGGCTGAAACAATTTCTTCATTAATTGCGTCTTTTATTATGATGGCGGTCGGTATTGAAGTGCTGATCGGAGGAGCAAAGGCGATTGTCAGCGGAACGGAGGCCGAGCCGAGCTTCATTGCGGCATGGACGGCGCTCGGAAGCGCGATTGTCATGTACGGCATGTATGTATATAACAGCCGTCTTGCGGATCGGGTTAAAAGTTCTGCGCTTCATGCGGCGGCGAAAGACAGCCGTTCTGACGCCTATGTCAGTATTGGGGCGTTTATAGGCGTCTTAACGGCCCGGCTTCATCTGCCGTGGATTGATCCGGTCATTGCTTTTCTGATCGGAATTATCATCTGTAAGACGGCATGGGACATCTTCAAAGATGCTTCCCACTCATTAACGGACGGGTTTGATCTGAAAGATTTGGAGCCGTATAAACACACAGTGAAAGAAATAAAAGAGGTCAGCAGGCTGAAGGATGTGAAAGCAAGGTATTTAGGGAGCACGGTTCATGTGGAAATGGTCATTACGGTAGATCCGGGGCTGTCTGTGAAAGAAGGCCATGAAGTAGCCGATGAGGTCGAATATGCAATAAAACATGAACATGATGTGACTCATGTCCATGTTCATGTAGAGCCTGAAGTCATAAACAAAGATCGTGAAACGAATTAAATATGCTGTGATAAAAACTCTGTGACTTCTTCGGGCGTTTTCGCGTTTGCGCTGTGAAGATGCGCTTTCTTTTCGCCGTTTTTAAAGATCAGGAGGCTCGGTATGCCCATTACCTGATATTTGTCGGCAAGCTCAGGGAGCTCGTCTCTGTTCAATTCATACCAATCATTTTGATTATATTCTTCCAAAATATCGCCGATGAACATATTCATGCGCGTGCAGTCAGGGCACCAGTCAGCGAAAAATTTCACGATGATTTCCTTGTCGGATTGAATAAGTTCATTAAATTGTTCTGTTGTACTGATTTTTTTCATATGACACATCTCCTTTTCCATGCCATTTTAATATAAAATAAAAAGGAATTACATACAAATGCTTTCATATTCAGAATGCCCAAAAATAATTAGATCATTTTCTGAGGAAAGTGATAAGATAGTAAAGATGAATTGTTGTGGGGGGAATATCCATTGAAAACAAGTCTAGGATTGGTGTACGGCGGAAAGTCAGCCGAACACAATGTATCGCTGCAGACAGCATTAGCTGTAACAAAAGCGCTTAATACTGAGAAGTTTGATATACATCCGATTTACATCACTGAAAAAGGAGAATGGCAAAGAGGCCCGCTGCTGACTGAGCCGGTTTCCAACGTGAAAATGCTTCAGCTGGAACAAAACGGTGAAAGTTTCGCTCTATCAGCATTGAACCGGGAAATGTTTCCTGAAGCGTCGCCTGACGAAAAGGCGCCGATCGATGTCGTATTTCCGCTTCTCCACGGACCGAACGGTGAAGACGGCACCATTCAGGGTCTGCTGGAATTGCTGAACGTTCCTTATGTCGGCAACGGGGTGCTTGCATCATCAGCCGGCATGGATAAAGTCATCATGAAGCATTTGTTCGCTCAAGCGGGGCTTCCGCAGGCGAAGTACGCCGCTTTCTTAAAAAAGGACTGGAAACAGACGCCGGACAGCTGCTTACAGCAGGTTGAAGAAGAACTGGGATATCCGTGCTTCGTCAAACCGGCGAACCTCGGATCAAGCGTCGGAATCAGCAAATGCCGAAACCGTGAAGAGCTTGAAAAAGCCTTCGAACTGGCTTTTGAGTATGACCGGAAAATTGTGGTGGAAGAAGGAATCGCCGGCAGAGAAATCGAAATCGGCGTACTCGGAAATGACGAACCGAAATGCTCCGCCGTCGGTGAAATCGCGCCGAAAACCGACTTTTACGATTACAAAGCGAAATATGAAGACGGCGACACGGATTTAATGATTCCCGCGCAAGTGACGGATGAACAATATGCGGAAATCAGCGAAATGGCGATTAAAGCCTTCAAAGCGATTGACGGATCAGGCCTTGTCCGCGCCGATTTCTTCCTGACCAATGACGGTCAAGTGCTCATTAACGAAGTGAACACAATGCCGGGCTTTACGCCATTCAGCATGTTCCCGCTGCTTTGGAAAGAAGCAGGCGTAGATTACAGTGATCTGATCGAACAGCTGGTTGAGCTGGCAAAAGAACGCCATGCCGAAAAACAGCTGATTAAACATACATTTTAATGAAGACGGACACTGCCTGAAGGGGCAGTGTCTTTTCCCGTAACAGACAACATTTTCAGAAAGCGAGGTGCCACCTTTGATAAAGCGAACTGTAAAACGAATCGCAGACATGGTCAAAGGCACACTGACAAATCCCGAATTTGAACAAACAATGATTGAGGGCGCCGCAACCGATACGCGGACTTTGGAAAAAAATCAGCTGTTCATTCCTTTAAAAGGCGAGCATTTTAACGGCCACACCTTTGTGCCGCAAGCATTCGAAAAAGGCGTTTCCGCGGTATTGTGGGACCGCTCTGAACCGAATCCGCCGGAAGAGCGTGCTGTCATCCTGGTCGATGACACGCTGGAGGCGCTGCAAACATTGGCAAAAGCTTATTTGAAAGAGCTCGGCACAAGGGTTATCGGGGTGACCGGGAGCAACGGAAAAACGACAACGAAAGACATGCTTCACGCCGTTCTCGGCACGCAGTACCGCGTTCACAAAACCGCCGGCAATTTCAACAATCATATCGGCCTGCCGCTGACCGTGCTTGCCATGCCTGAAGATACAGAAATCGCCGTTTTAGAAATGGGAATGAGCGCGAGAGGCGAAATTGATTTTCTGAGCCGTCTTGCTGAACCGGAAGCGGCCGTCATTACCAATATCGGCGAATCCCATATGCAGGATTTAGGCTCAAGAGAAGGAATTGCGGAGGCGAAACTTGAAATTATAAACGGACTTCGGGAAGACGGCGTTCTGTTTTATTTCGGGGATGAGCCGCTGCTTCGCGAAAAGACGTACACTTGCCGGACAACGACATACGGCGCAGGCGCGGACAATGATCTCCGCCTGAAAGAAATAAAACAGGCGGAAGAAGGCACGTACTTCAATATCGACGGAATCGACCGTTCTTTCTTTATTCCGGTTCTCGGCAGACATAATGTGATGAATGCCATGGCTGCATACGCCGCCGGCATCTATTTCGGCATTACGCCGGAAAATGCCGCTCTGGGACTGAGCCGCCTGAAGGTGACGGGGATGAGATTGGAACTGGTCAAAACGGAAAACGGCATCTCGATCGTAAACGACGCGTATAATGCGAGCCCGACGTCAATGAAAGCGGCGGTCGAATTAATCGAAACGATGAAAGGCTATCGGAAGAAAATGCTCGTGCTCGGTGATATGCTTGAACTCGGGGATAATGAAAAAGCATTCCACGAAGAATGCGGGGCCGCGATCAATCCGGCGGAAATCGATCATGTATTTACTTACGGCACACTCGGCGCATTCATCGCTGACGGAGCGCGCCGGCATTTTGAAGAAGGGCGCGTCAGCCATTATCTTGACAAAAAAGAACTGCTTCACGCGATACAGAAAAGTGCCGCTTCCGGCGATCTCCTGCTGTTTAAAGCATCAAGAGGTATGAAGCTCGAAGAAATCGTTAAAGATTTATTAGAGAAGAACTGAAAAAATACCGATCAGCATTATAAAATTATCAAAAATGAAGAAACTAATTCAGGGTGAAATAATTCTGTCCGTATGAAAAAGAAATCCCGCCGGCTGGGAAAACCCGCACGGTGCGGGGGCCGGCATCATTCGCGGGAAGAATCCGGTCAGGCCGCTTCCGGCCGCCTGACCATCTCGCCTTATTGAAAAACACATACTGTAATGGTAAGATTAAACGTAAAGTAATTCGGGCTTTGTATACGTACGATCCTGTCTTTTGAATGAAAGGACAGTTTTTAGTGGTAAATCACGACATTACTGAAACAGCAATTAGAAGGAGTTTGAATAATTTGACTATAACGTTTCAAGATTTTCAATTAAGTTCTGATCTCATGAAGGCAATTAATCGTATGGGATTTGAAGAAGCAACGCCGATTCAGGCACAAACGATTCCGCTCGGACTTTCAAATAAAGACGTCATCGGACAAGCGCAAACAGGTACAGGTAAAACAGCTGCGTTTGGTATACCCCTTGTTGAAAAAATGAACCCCGAGTCTCCTAATATTCAAGCAATCGTAATCGCGCCAACCCGTGAATTAGCCATTCAAGTATCTGAAGAGTTATATAAAATCGGACAAGATAAGCGTGCGAAAGTACTGCCTATTTATGGCGGACAGGATATCGGACGTCAGATCCGCGCATTAAAGAAAAACCCGCATATCATCGTAGGTACGCCGGGGCGTCTTCTTGACCATATCAACCGCCGCACGATCCGTTTAAACAACGTGAATACGGTTGTTATGGATGAGGCTGATGAAATGCTGAACATGGGATTCATTGATGATATTGAATCCATTCTCTCAAACGTGCCGAGCGAGCACCAAACGCTCTTATTCTCAGCAACAATGCCTGCGCCGATCAAACGGATCGCAGAGCGTTTCATGACTGAGCCGGAACACGTAAAAGTAAAAGCGAAAGAAATGACTGTGTCCAACATTCAGCAGTTCTACTTGGAAGTGCAGGAGCGCAAAAAATTCGATACCCTGACTCGTCTTCTTGACATTCAGTCTCCGGAACTTGCGATCGTATTCGGACGTACGAAACGCCGTGTCGATGAGCTTGCTGAAGCCCTGAACCTTCGCGGATATGCGGCTGAAGGAATTCACGGCGACTTAACGCAGGCGAAACGTATGGTTGCGCTTCGTAAATTTAAAGAAGGTGCGATCGAAGTGCTTGTAGCGACTGACGTTGCCGCCCGCGGACTTGATATCTCAGGCGTTACCCACGTTTACAACTTTGACGTGCCTCAAGATCCTGAAAGCTACGTTCACCGTATCGGAAGAACGGGCCGTGCAGGAAAAACGGGTATGGCGATGACGTTTATCACACCGCGTGAGAAAAGCATGCTTCGCGCGATTGAACAAACGACAAAACGCAAAATGGACCGTATGAAAGAGCCGACGCTTGACGAAGCATTAGAAGGACAGCAGCAGGTGACGGTTGACCGTCTGCGCACGGCGATCAGCGAAAACAACCTGAACTTCTACATGACGGCAGCTGCGGAATTGTTAGAAGATCATGATGCAGTGACAGTTGTGGCTGCAGCCATTAAAATGGCGACAAAAGAGCCGGACAGCACGCCTGTACGCCTCACTGATGAAGCGCCGATGGTCAGCAAACGCTATAAAAACCAGCGTACTTCTAAGCGCAGAGACGGCCAAGGCGGCGGCTACCGCGGCGGCAAAGGGAAAAACAACAACCGTTCTTCCTACGATAAAAAACGCTCAAGCGACCGCCGTTCTTCAGGTGACAGACGCCAGAAAAAATCATACTAAAACACAGGAAGCGGACCCTTTTACGGGGTCCGCTTTTTTTGATATGCCGGAAAGTGAATCTTTTTTGCAAATCAGCCGTATTTGTATGTATGATAAAAAATGGGAGGTAGGTATGTTGAGAGCACAGCCAAAAAATCGAATCAGTCCAAGCGGCTTAAAAGTCTGGCGTCTTCAGGAAATCATCCTGTCCGCCTTCTGTCTTCTGGCCGTTATAGCAGCAGCTGTTTTAAGCCATTTCATCCATTGGCCGTATTGGATCACCGGAGTCCTCGGCATCATTTGGATATTCGGTTCAGTGATATCCGTCTATGCCATACCGAAAATCAGGCACAGGATCTGGCGCTATGAAGTCCATGAAAATGAAATTGATATTCAATCCGGCATTTTTATTGTCAAACGGGTGATTGTGCCGATGGTGAGGGTGCAGCACGTAGATACTTCACAAGGCCCGCTCCTCAGAAGGTACCGTCTGGCCTCAGTCAAAATCTCCACGGCGGCAACCGTTCATTCCATTCCGGCGCTTGATATGGAGGAAGCTGACCGGCTGAGGGATTCCATTTCCCGTCTGGCAAGGGTGACGGAAGATGATGTCTGAGCCGAAACGTCTGCACCCGGCGGCCGTGATTTTGAACTTATTCCATATTATTATCGAAACCATTAAAAACATTATTCTGCCATTTTTTCTCGTCTATATTGTTAATTCCAACCACTTCATCCGCTTTTACGGAGGCATTGCGCTCGCCGTCCTGCTTATCTGGCTGATTACGGCAAGTGTGATCGAGTGGAGAAAATTTACATACCGGATTGAGGACGGAGAATTCAGAATTGAAGAAGGCTTGTTTTTTACGAAAAAGAGATACATCTCCATTGACCGGATTCAATCAATGAATACGAGTGCCGGCATCATTCAGCAGCTTTTTAAGCTTGTTAAGCTTCAAATCGAAACGGCCGGCGACGGGAAAAACGCCGAGGCTGTCTTATCCGCCATTACTGTGGAAGAGGCGGAACGGATCAGAGCGGCTGTTTTTCAGCAAAAAGCGGAGCAAGAAGAACGAGGGGAGACCGCAGCGGAGCAGGAGCCGATGCGCGGGGAAGATGTGCAATCCGTTTACCGACTGTCTGTAGGTGAGCTGCTTATGGCCGCCTCAACATCCGGGGGAATCGGTGTCATCATCTCAGCGGTATTCGCCCTCTTTTCTCAGATTGATGAAGTACTTCCGATGGACTGGCTCTATGACAGGTTTTCTTTTCTCAAGCATGCGAGCATCGGTATATACGCCGTGATCATTTTCATAGGATTGTTCATCGCCTGGCTGTTAAGCATCGCCGGTATGATGATCAAGCATGCCAACTTTAAGATAGAAAAAAAGGAACACGAATTGGTCATTACCAGAGGAATTATTGAAAAACATCAAGTGACAATCCCGCTCCGTAAAATCCAAGCCATTAAAATGAAAGAAAATGTGATCAGGCAATTATTCGGATACGCGACGGTTGCGATTGTCAGCGCCGGCAGTGCGGGGAATGAGAAAGAAGGAGCACAGACGATTCTGTTTCCGATCATCCGCAAATCAAAGCTCGGAGTGATGCTGAACGGTTTCACACCGGATTACGTGCTGGAAGAAAACCGGAATCATTTGCCGAAAAGGGCGCTGCGCCGGTATTTATTCCGATCCATAATCTTCTCGGTTTTCGTGATCATCCCGCTTTGTATTCTGTTTAAACCGTGGGGATATGCATCGCTCCTGGTGCTTCCCGTCGAACTGGTGCTTGGATATGCCTCGTTTAGGACAGCGTCATGGTGCATAAACGGCGGCAGGCTTCAGATCACCACGAGGCTGGTCGGGAAGACGACCACGATTATGCTGAGAAGAAGAATGCAGATGTTTGAAGTCAGCCGCTCCTTTCTGCAAAAAAGAAGGCGGCTCGCATCTGTGGCTACCGCAGTGAAATCAGCTCACCACATGGAACATGTCATGCTGAAGGATGTCAGCGAGGAAGATGCCGAACGCATCGGGCGCTGGTATTCATATGAAAAAGCGGACGGTTAATACCGCCGCTTTTTTTGCTGCACGCATAAAAAGGAAAGCAAAAATCCGCCTGCCAGTCCGAACAAATGCGCCATAATGTTAATATTAGAGTTGATAAACGTCGACAGCACCGCGATGATAAGCAGGGTCATAATCATTTTCGACTGATCCCGGCCGATCAGCTCCTTGCGGAAAACAGTCAAAAACACATACACGCCGAAAAGTCCGAAGATCGCGCCGGATGCGCCGACATGCACATAATCAAGCGGTTCGGCAAGATACGTGCCGATATTGCCGATGATGCCCGATGCGATGTACACAATCAGAAAACGGACTTTTCCGAGCATCTGCTCAAGCGGGGGCGCGAATAAAAAGAGAGACATGGAGTTAAACAAAAGGTGAGTGAAATTCGCGTGTAAAAACATCGGTGTCACCAGCCGCCACCATTCTCCCGAGGAAACGCCGTAATTATAGCCTGTCACAGCATCTGACCACATCATGACGGAATGAAGCGGCATACTGAAAAACAGCCACAAGAACGCCTGCAGCGCCAAGATACAGCTGACGGCCGGATAACGTCTGATAAAAGTCTGGAAATTTTCCGTTCGTATAAACATCGCAAGCCCCTTTGCATCTGATTTGTTACATATATAGTAACACGTTTATGACATAAACCGTTTTTTAGTACGGACTTTTAGGAGGAATTCACATGATTTTCGGAATCGGAATCGACATCGTTGAACTGCACAGAATTGAAAACATGCTCAGCCGGCAGGCTAGGTTTCCGCAAAGAATATTGACGGAGGCTGAATACGCCCGTTTTACATTGCTGTCGGACAAAAGGAAAATTGAATTTCTCGCGGGGAGATTTGCGGCAAAAGAAGCCTTTTCGAAAGCATACGGCACAGGTATCGGCAAAGAGCTCAGCTTTCAGGATATTGAAACCGGAAACGACAAAGCGGGAAAGCCTGTGCTGGCCTGCGCCAAGCTTGACGGCGCGGCGGTTCACGTCTCCATTACCCATACAAAAGAATACGCCGCGGCACAGGTCGTGATTGAAAGGTTGTCACGCTAGTCTGCATATTAGCCGGGACCCCTTCATATATTTGATAGTGCATTAAGGGAGACAAGTTGTTTGAGGCTTTTATGGTACGCGTCCGTCCGTTCAGGGCGTACCGTTAAAGTCAAACAAGCGATTTCTTCCCTTTACATCAATTGAGAAGAAGGGGTTGAAAAAAGGTGAGAAAAAGCTTTGTTTTGCTTTTAACGGGACTGCTTGCCGTCCTTATTCTTTCGGCCTGCGGCCAAAAATCACAGGAAGATATCGTGAACGGTTTAGATAAGAAGGCGAAAGAATACACCTCGTACAAAGCGAAAGCCAAAATGACCATTGAAACGGGGAGTGATCCGCAAGTATACAATGTGGAAATCTGGCATAAAAAACCTTCCCTGTACCGGGTCTATCTGGAAAATCCGAAAAAAGACCAAAACCAAGTCATTTTACGGAACGCCAACGGAGTCTTTGTCCTCACGCCGTCGTTAAATAAGAGCTTCAGATTCCAAAGCGACTGGCCGAATAACAGCAGCCAAGTATATTTGTTTGAGTCACTTGTAAAGGACGTGCAGCATGACAAAGACGCCGTCTATTCCGCCAAAGATAAAAAGTACACGTTTGAAACAAAAACAAACTATCAGCACAACAAAATGCTGCCGACTCAGGAAATCACTTTCAACAAAAAGGACATGAGCCCGTCGCTCGTCAAAGTCATGGATACAGACCGGAAAGTGATGGTAAAAGTCGAATTCAAAAGCTTTGAATTCAACAAGCCGTTTGATAAAGACTCTTTTGACGAGAAGAAAAATATGACGCTTTCCCAGATGGACGTCGCCACAAGCGCCAAGCCGTCTGATTCATTTGCGGTCAAAACACCGCTTCAAGTGCCGGCCGGAGTCAAAAAGCTTGAAGAGAAAGATATTTCAACGGCGGACGGCAAACGGATCGTCATGACTTACGGCGGAGAAAAATCATTCACCCTTATTCAAGAAAAAGCCCATATCGCAAAAGCCGCCTCTGCCGTCACGCTGAAAGGCGAACCGGTTAATCTCGGCTTCACGGTTGCGGCATTATCTGATACGTCTTTAACGTGGACATATGACGGAGTGGATTATCTTCTGTCATCACAGGATCTTACAAAAGATGAAATGGTGGCCGCCGCCAAAAGCATGCAGGGACAGTCGTCAAAATAACGTCAAAAAAGAGGCCGCCGCTGTCGGTCTCTTTTTTGATTCCATTTCACTTTGCAGAATAATTTTAGTATGATAATAACAATATGAATTGAAAATAATGCTAGGAAGTGTATCGAATGAACACAGCATCCTTTTACAGAGAAACGTGGGCGGAAATCAACCTGTCCGCGATTAAAGAAAATGTCACGCATATGAAAAAACACATCGGGCAAAACGTCCATCTCATGGCGGTTGTAAAGGCGAACGCTTACGGCCACGGAGATTTGGAAGTTGGGAAAGCCGCGCTTGAAGCGGGTGCCTCTTGTCTTGCCGTAGCCATACTGGATGAAGCGATTTCATTGAGAAAACGGGGCATTACAGCGCCGATTCTCGTGCTTGGCGCCGTGCCGCCCGAATATGTACAAGCAGCTGCCGAGTATGACGTAACACTCACGGGGTATTCTGTTGAATGGCTTCAGGAAGCTGCGCGCCACCTCGGAAGTGAAACAGTGCCGTTTCATCTGAAAGTCGACACCGGCATGAACAGACTCGGAGTCAAAACGGAGGAAGAAATCCAAAGCGTGTTAAAAATCCTCAGCCAAAATCCCGGTTTAGTCTGTAAAGGCGTATTCACCCACTTTGCTACCGCGGATGAGAAAAACAGAGATTATTTCCTCTTCCAGTTTGACCGCTTTAAAACATTGATCGCTCCGCTCCCTTTAAAAGAATTGATGGTGCACTGCGCGAACAGCGCTGCCGGACTTCGTCTTAAAAAGGGCTTCTTTAACGCGGTTCGTTTCGGCATCAGTATGTACGGGCTTCGTCCTTCTGCTGACATCCAAAGCGAAATTCCGTTTCAATTAAAGCCGGCTTTTGCGCTGCACTCTGTTTTATCCCATGTGAAAAAGATCCGCAAAGGGGAAAGCGTCAGCTACGGCGCAACATATACGGCAGAGAAGGATCAATGGATCGGAACGGTTCCCATCGGCTATGCGGACGGGTGGCTCCGCAAGCTGAGCGGCACGTCTGTGCTGATCGGCGGCAAACGGATGAATATCGCGGGAAGAATCTGCATGGATCAATTGATGGTCGAATTAGATCAATCTTATCCGCCGGGCACCAAAGTCACCCTGATCGGCAGCCAGAAGGAAGAAACGATCACGATGGATGAAATCGCCGGGCGGCTTGGGACGATTAATTACGAGGTCCCTTGTACCATTAGTTCCCGCGTTCCCCGTATGTTTTTGGAAAATGAGAGTATAATGGAAGTAAGAAATCCTTTACTGCAAGATAATACAAGCAAGTAGCCGCCATCCGGAAAAAGAGAATTTATAAAACAGCTTTGCTTGACGTTTGAATAATGGTATCATTATGTCTGGATGGATGTATTGGTCGTATCCGTAAGTTTGGTGGAGGTGTATGTTTTTTGTCTGAATCCAGCGCAAGAACCGAAATGAAAATCAGCTTGCCTGAAAACTTAGTAGCTGAATTGGATGGTGTAGCGATGCGGGAGAAACGAAGCAGAAACGAACTGATATCACAAGCAGTGAGAGCGTATGTCAGCGAACGGACAACTCGCCATAACCGTGATTTGATGAGACGCGGGTATATGGAAATGGCGAAAATCAACTTGAATATCTCTTCTGAGGCTCACTATGCTGAGTGCGAAGCAGAAACGACCGTTGAGCGCTTAGTCAGCGGAGGATAATCATTTTGATTGTAAAGCGCGGCGATGTTTATTTTGCTGATTTATCTCCTGTTGTTGGCTCAGAGCAAGGCGGCGTACGCCCGGTTTTAGTGATCCAAAATGATATCGGAAATCGCTTTAGCCCGACTGCTATTGTTGCAGCCATAACAGCCCAAATACAGAAAGCGAAATTACCAACCCACGTCGAAATTGATGCAAAACGCTACGGTTTTGAAAGAGATTCCGTTATTTTGCTGGAGCAAATTCGGACGATTGACAAGCAAAGATTAACGGATAAAATAACTCATCTGGATGATGAAATGATGGATAAGGTTGATGAAGCCCTGCAAATCAGTTTGGCACTCATTGATTTTTAGTCATATTTTGGTTGCTCATATAGAGCAACTTTTTTTGTTTTCGAAAAACATAAGCGCTATAATAAAGAGATAATCAAACAAAATTTGTTGTTTTGTGTCGGGAGGTCAGTGAAACCCATGTCGAATCAGAAAGTGTATCAGTTCATCATTGATCAGCATGATGAACTGCTTGATACTTGGACAGCCAAACTAAAAGAAGTAGGCAATCAGGAAGACTATCAGCTTACGAATCACATATGTGAAAATATTTGTAAAGACTATATAGACATTCTTTTATTATCGACTAAAAATGACGAGGCTACGGAAGAGCAGATCAGTGAACTCGCACTGCGCGCCGTTCAGCTCGGCCTGTCACTGAAACTTCTTTCAGCCACCCTGTCAGAGTTTTGGAAACTGCTTTACGAAACGATGGTCGACCTTAATATGGCCGATCAGGACAGAGCAGATTTGATTTTGGAAATAGACAGCTTTTTCAATCCGATCAACACGGAAATCTTAAATCAGTATTCTATCTCCTGGGAAAAAACGGTTACTTTGCAAAAAATCGCGCTTCAGGAATTGTCGGCTCCGCTGATCCCGGTATTTGAGCATGTAACGGTCATGCCGCTTGTCGGGACGATTGATACGGAGCGTGCAAAGCATATTATGGAAAATCTGTTAAACGGCGTCGTAAAGCACCGTTCACAGGTTGTATTAATTGATATCACGGGCGTGCCGGTCGTTGATACGATGGTGGCGCACCATATTATTCAGGCATCGGAAGCGGTGCGGCTTGTCGGCGCGAAATGCCTGCTCGTCGGAATCCGTCCGGAAATCGCGCAGACGATCGTTAATCTGGGAATTGATTTGTCGCAGGTTATTACGAAGAATACCCTTCAAAAAGGAATTCAAACAGCGCTTGAAATGACAAATCGAAAAATCGTTTCATTGGGGGAATAACATTGTGAGACATCCAAAAATCCCGATCCTGAAACTGTATAACTGCTTATTGGTATCCATCCAATGGGAACTTGACGACCAGACAGCTTTGCATTTTCAAGAAGATCTGCTGAACAAAATCTATGAAACCGGCGCAAACGGGGTCGTCATTGACCTGACATCCGTTGACATGATCGATTCATTTATCGCGAAAGTGCTCGGCGATGTCATCACCATGTCTAAATTGATGGGCGCAAAGGTCGTATTGACGGGAATTCAGCCGGCTGTGGCGGTCACATTGATTGAACTCGGAATCTCACTTGAGGAAATTGAAACGGCGCTCGATTTAGAGCAAGGGCTTGAGACATTGAAGCGGGAATTGGGGGAATAGCGATGAACGACCAATCCTGTGTGAAAATCATGACAGAATGGGATATCGTAGCCGCCAGACAGCTTGGCCGCAACGTTGCGAAGGAATTAGGCTTCGGTACGGTGGACCAGGCCAGAATCACGACGGCTATCTCAGAATTGGCCAGAAACATTTACTTATATGCAGGCAAAGGCCAGGTCAGCATAGAACAAGTAAACGACAGAGGGAAAAAAGGCCTTAAAATTATAGCAGAAGACAAAGGACCCGGAATCCCCGACATCCGTAAAGTGATGGAAGACGGCTTTTCAACGTCAGGCGGACTGGGAGCGGGACTTCCGGGCGTCAAAAGGCTGATGGACGAATTCAGCCTGCAATCTGTTGCAGAGGAAGGAACAGAGATTCAAGCCGTGAAATGGCTTCGGTAGGAGGTTAGAACGTGGATTTCAGGGAGGTTATAGAGCAGCGGTATCATCAGCTGCTTAGCCGATATATAGCCGAATTAACAGAAACATCTTTATATCAAGCCCAAAAATTCAGCCGAAAAACGATTGAACATCAGGTTCCTCCGGAGGAGATTATCAGTATCCACCGAAAAGTAGTAAAGGAACTGTATCCGGATCTGCCGGAAGATGTTTTTCATTCGCTGGATTTTTTAATAGAAGTCATGATTGGCTACGGGATGGCTTATCAGGAACATCAAAGTCTGAGAGATATCCAGCAGGAGCTTCGTTCAGAAATTGAAATTGCCGCAAATGTTCAGCAGACGCTGCTTGGCACAAAAATTCCTGAAGAAGAAGATCTGGATATCGGGGCGATCAGCGTCCCCGCCAAACAGATGAGCGGGGATTATTATCACTTTGTCAAAGACAAGGAATCGATTAACATCGCGATAGCCGATGTCATCGGAAAAGGAATACCCGCCGCATTGTGCATGTCGATGATCAAGTATGCCATGGACTCTCTTCCGGAGATCGGCATTCACCCCTCCCAAGTGCTGAAAAATCTTAACCGCGTTGTAGAACAGAACGTGGACTCAAGCATGTTTATCACCATGTTTTACGCAAACTACAATACGAAAAATCACCAATTTACATATGCCTCTGCGGGGCATGAACCGGGCTTCTACTACTCTGAAAAAGAAAAAAAGTTTTATGATCTGGAGGCAAAAGGATTGGTGCTGGGAATTTCTCAGGATTTTGATTACAGCCAATATGAACAGCACATGGACGAAGGAGACATGATCGTTCTTTTTTCTGACGGCGTCACCGAATGCCGTACCGAAAACGGTTTCTTAGAACGCAGCGACATTCAGCGCATGCTGGAAGAACATATGGACTGCTCCGCGCAGGATATGGTCAAAAACATTTACGACAGCCTGCTGAGACTCCAGGACTTTCAGCTTCATGACGATTTTACGTTAATTGTTTTGAAAAGAAAGGTTTAAAAAAACAGCAGCACGGGTAAAAAGCCATTAGCACGAGTAAGGATAACTTTCAGAGGTGATACGATGAATTTAACGGTAGATATGAAGGAGAATCTTTCAGATATACAAATCAATATCGCTGGAGAAATCGATGTATACTCAGCTCCGGTGGTTCGTGAAAAGCTGATGCCCCTGGCAAACGAGGGGAAGGACATGAGAATCTGCTTAAAAGATGTAAATTATATGGACAGTACGGGTTTAGGCGTTTTTGTAGGCGTGTTTAAAACGGTGAGCAAGGAAGGCGGCTCTCTCAAGCTTGAGAATCTTTCCGACCGGCTCGTCCGTCTGTTTGAAATTACGGGGCTTAAGGACATCATCGACATTTCGGCAAAGTCAGAAGGTGGCGTGCAATGAGTACATCAGTTGATTATATAGAGATGAAAATTCCGGCCGAACCGGAATATGTAGGAATCGTCAGGCTTACGTTATCAGGGGTCGCAAGCAGAATGGGCTATACCTATGATGACATTGAAGATTTAAAAATCGCTGTCAGCGAAGCTTGTACAAACGCTGTCCAGCATGCATACAAAGATGAAAATAAGGGAGAAGTATCCGTGCGGTTCGGTGTGTTTGAGGATCGGCTGGAGGTCATTGTCGCCGATCAGGGAGACAGCTTTGATTTTGATCAGAAGCAGCAGGATCTCGGGCCGTACACACCTTCACACACAGTCGATCAATTGTCAGAAGGAGGGCTCGGTCTGTATTTAATGGAAACGCTCATGGATGAAGTCAAAGTTCAAAGCAACTCTGGCGTAACCGTGGCGATGACAAAGTATTTAAATGGGGAGCGAGTTGATCATGGCACAACCATCAAAAACTACGAAACTAACTAAAGATGAAGTTGATCGGCTCATACGCGACTTTCAAACACATGATAATAAAGAAGCCCAGGAAACACTCGTCGAGGTGTATACCAATCTCGTCGAAATGCTGGCAAAGAAATATTCAAAAGGAAAAAGCTTTCATGAAGACCTCCGCCAGGTCGGGATGATCGGACTTCTCGGAGCCATTAAACGGTATGATCCCGAGGTCGGCAAATCCTTTGAAGCATTTGCGATTCCGACCATCATCGGCGAGATCAAACGCTTCCTCAGAGATAAAACATGGAGTGTACACGTCCCGAGACGGATTAAAGAACTCGGGCCGCGCATTAAAATGGCGGTGGATCAGCTGACGACAGAGACGCAGCGGTCGCCGAAAGTCGAAGAAATCGCAGCCTTTCTCGATGTGTCAGAAGAGGAAGTGCTTGAAACGATGGAGATGGGAAAAAGCTATCAGGCGCTGTCTGTCGATCACAGCATCGAAGCGGATGCGGACGGAAGCACCGTCACGATTTTAGATATCGTCGGTTCGCAGGAGGAAGGATACGAACGCGTCAACCAGCAGATGATGATCAAAAGCGTGCTTCATGTGCTGTCCGACCGCGAAAAACAGATTATCGATCTAACATTTGTGCAAAATAAAAGCCAAAAAGAAACAGGGGACATTCTCGGAATATCTCAAATGCACGTCTCGCGCCTGCAGCGGAAAGCGGTCAAAAAACTGAGAGAGGCCTTGATTGGAGATCCCTCCATGGAGCTAATGTAATGATTCAGGTTGAAGAAAATGAACATGTTCAAACTCTTGTATACCAATTAAATAAAGAAGGCAAGTCCATATGCGGCGACAGCTTTTTTATGAAGGCGAATGAAGAAGAATTAGTTTGCGCGGTAGCAGACGGTCTCGGCAGCGGATCTCTTGCCAACGAATCCTCGTCAGCCATTAAAGACATCGTGGAAACGTATGCGGATGAGGATGTGGAAAGCATCATTGAGCGCTGCAATCAAGCGATGAAAAACAAAAGAGGGGCGACTGCCTCCATCTTAAAAATCAATTTCATCAAAAGGGAATTGACATATTGCTCGATCGGCAACGTCCGTTTCTTCCTGCACTCCCCATCAGGCGAAGTCTTTCATCCGCTGCCGATTTCGGGTTACCTCTCAGGCAAACCGCAAAGATACAAAACGTATACGTCATCATACGAAAAAGGGGCGAGGTTCATCATCTACACGGATGGGCTTGAGGTTCCGCATATCCGCACCTGCTTAAAGCAGGGACACTCAATAGAAGATATATCAAAATCACTTCATCCGTACACAACATCCAGACGTGATGATTTGACCTATATTCTAGGGCAGCTTTTATCGTAAGGCTGCTTTTTTTATGTTCCGCCGTTTTTTGATACACTAGAGAAAGAATGAAGAGATGGAGGCTTTTGTGATATGGAAACGTTAGCCCTTTTGAAAAAACAAATTGCTGAAGAAACAGCGTTATCCCAAAAACATGTCGAAAGTGTCATCCGCCTGCTGGAAGACGGCAATACCGTCCCGTTTATTGCGCGGTACCGAAAAGAGCAGACCGGCTCAATGGACGAGGTGCAGATTCAGGCAATCTCCGAGCGGTGGCAATACATACAAAACCTGACGCAGCGGAAAGAAGAAGTCATCAGATTGATCTCTGAGCAGGACAAGCTGACGGAAGGGCTGAAGCAAAAAATCGAACAAGCGGTCAAGCTTCAGGAAGTCGAGGATTTATACCGTCCCTTCAAACAAAAACGGAAAACAAAAGCCACCGTCGCCAAAAGCAAAGGCCTTGAACCGCTTGCGGACTATATTCTGTCTCTCCCGAAAGAAAACCGCCTTCACGACATCGCTGATCAATATATCAGTGCAGAAAAAGAAGTCGCTTCAAGAGAGGAAGCCATTGAAGGCGCGAAGCACATCATAGCCGAACAAATCTCGGATGATCCTCATTTCAGAAAGTGGATCCGCCAGGAAACGTATAAAAAAGGAATTCTCACTTCCGCGGCAGGCAAGTCAGCCGCAGATGACGAGAAAAACGTCTATGAAATGTACTACGAGTACGAAGAGCCGATCCAAAAGGTCGTTCCTCACAGAGTGCTTGCGATGAAGCGCGGTGAAAAAGAAGGCATTTTAAAGATTGCGATCGAACCGCCCGCCGATCAGATAAAAGCTTATTTAGAAAAGCAAATTATCAAACACCGTGAAACACCTGTGAAAGAAACGCTGAAAGAGGCCATTGAGGACAGTTACAAGCGCCTGATCCAGCCGGCTATTGAGCGCGATATCCGCAAAGAGCTTTCAGAAAAAGCAGACACGCAGGCGATTCATATTTTCGCTGAAAACCTGCGTAAGCTCCTGCTGCAGCCGCCGATGAAGGGGAAAGTTGTGCTCGGCGTCGATCCGGCCTTCCGTACGGGGTGCAAACTGGCAGTTGTTGATGAGACGGGAAAAGTGCTGAAAATCGACGTCATTTATCCGCACGCTCCCGTAAAAAAGATAGCGGAAGCCCGAAAAAAAATCAAACAATTGCTGGACCGGTACGAAGTCGAGGTTGTGGCGATCGGAAACGGCACGGCATCACGAGAGACAGAGCAATTCGTCGTTGATGTGTTAAAAGAAACAGAGCGGGACATTTATTATGTCATCGTCAACGAGGCCGGAGCAAGCGTGTATTCCGCGTCAGAAATCGCCCGTGAGGAGTTTCCGGATTTTCAGGTCGAAGAGCGCAGCGCCGTCTCCATCGCGCGGAGGTTGCAGGACCCGCTGGCCGAGCTTGTTAAAATTGATCCTAAATCCGTCGGCGTCGGGCAATACCAGCATGATGTCAGCCAAAAGCATTTAAATGAATCACTCCGTTTTGTCGTAGAGACCGTCGTCAACCAAGTCGGGGTGAATGTCAATACAGCATCAGCCGCGCTGCTTCAATATGTAGCCGGGTTATCCAAAACCGTTGCCGGTAATATCGTTAAAAAAAGGGAAGAGCTCGGAAAATTTACAAGTCGCAAAGAGCTGAAAGAAATCCCGCGTCTCGGCGCAAAAACATATGAACAGTGCATCGGCTTTTTGAGAGTGCCCGGAGGACGGGAGCCGCTCGACCGCACCGGGATACACCCGGAAAGCTATAAAGAGACAAAGGCGCTGCTCAAAAAACTGCAGCTCACTGCGGATCAGATCGGAAGCGCGCACGTAAAAGAGAAAATCAGCGCACTGCCGCTGTCTGAAACGGCTGAAGAGCTCGGTATAGGGGAAATTACGCTTGCGGATATTTGCGGGCAGCTGACAAGGCCGGAGCGCGATCCTCGTGACGAAGTGCCGAAGCCTTTGCTGAAAAAAGACGTTCTGCAGCTTGAGGATTTAAAGGAAGGAATGGAATTGCAGGGCACCGTCCGCAACGTTGTAGACTTCGGCGCTTTCGTCGATATCGGCGTCAAGCAGGACGGGCTTGTGCACATTTCAAAACTGAGCAATCAATTCGTCAAACATCCTCTCGACGTCGTATCGGTCGGAGACATCGTCACCGTATGGGTCGAAGGGGTGGACGTGCAAAAAGGCAGAGTGTCGCTGTCTATGGTAAAATAAAAGCACTGCTTACGAGCAGTGTTTTTTTCTGTAGAAATACCAGCACTGATTCAGCAGTTTGATTTGGTAATTGTCCTTTTCTAAAAACGCTTTTTGCATTTGTTTCATCAGCCAATTCGGCATGGCTCATTCCTCCTCAGCTTTTAGTTAGAGGTCGGTTTTAACTCATTGTATGCGAACGGTGAATTGTCCCGTTCAATGTTTTTAAAGCGGGGTGCACTTATGGATAACGAACAACTTCAAAAGCTGACGGAAGACATCTCTGCACAAGATTTCGGAAAGCCGTTCCGTCACCGGGCCTTTTTCAATGACCGGCTGAAAACGACAGGCGGCCGGTACATGCTGTCTTCCCATAACATCGAATTAAACCGAAAATATCTTCTCGAACACGGGCAGAGCGAGCTGGAAGGAATCATTAAACACGAGCTGTGTCATTACCATCTTCACCTTGAAGGAAAAGGGTACAAGCACAGAGACAAAGATTTCAGAGACCTGCTTCAGAAAGTCGGAGCGCCGAGATTCTGCACGCCGCTGCAAACCAAAAAGACACAAAAGAAAACATATATGTATAGATGCGCGGCCTGCGGCCAACAGTATATAAAGAAGCGGGCAATGAATCCGGAAAGATATGCCTGCGGAAAGTGCAGAGGAAAAATCAAAAGAATTTTTTAAAAAGGCTTGACTCATTTTAATGTTCTATGTTAAATTATAAAAGTCGTTGAGAGACAACGACACTTTCTTAAAAAAATAAATGTTGCTTCTTGACACAATATGTCGCATCATTTATAATAAAGAAAGTCTGATTATTCCACAGTAGCTCAGTGGTAGAGCTATCGGCTGTTAACCGATCGGTCGCAGGTTCGAATCCTGCCTGTGGAGCCATATGGAGAAGTACTCAAGTGGCTGAAGAGGCGCCCCTGCTAAGGGTGTAGGTCGCGTAAGCGGCGCGAGGGTTCAAATCCCTCCTTCTCCGCCAGATAAGTTCTCAACCAGACGGCCCGTTGGTCAAGCGGTTAAGACACCGCCCTTTCACGGCGGTAACACGGGTTCGAATCCCGTACGGGTCACCATTTACCTTCGTTGGGCTATAGCCAAGCGGTAAGGCAACGGACTTTGACTCCGTCATGCGTTGGTTCGAATCCAGCTAGCCCAGCCATTTTATTTAAAATTTTTGAATCACTTTTAGAGCGAGCCATTAGCTCAGTTGGTAGAGCATCTGACTTTTAATCAGAGGGTCGAAGGTTCGAGTCCTTCATGGCTCACCACTTGTCACGCGGGTGTGGCGGAATTGGCAGACGCGCTAGACTTAGGATCTAGTGTCTTACGACGTGGGGGTTCGAGTCCCTTCACCCGCACTTTCTTTTCAAAGTGCTGATCATCATCACTAGCTTATATGCTTAGTGGAAAGACAGCTTCATAGCACGCGGTCGTGGCGGAATGGCAGACGCGCTAGGTTGAGGGCCTAGTGGGTGAATAACCCGTGGAGGTTCAAGTCCTCTCGGCCGCATCAATGATACCAAGGGTTTAGACACTCTTGGTATTTTTTGTTTATAGAAATTCATCTGTTACTGCCCACTTACTTATAGTAAGTCATCTAGTTTGATGCCCTTCGTTTTTTATTTTACTTATCTTGGTGAGTGGTCAAGGTCTCTTTACTCCCATTTACTGTCCAGAAAATATGAAAAAACATCAAAAAAGGTGTAAATAATGATAACGAGCGCTGTATAACCCTTAAATATAGGACATGATAATACTCGTAAGGTTGAGGGGAAAAGAGCAGGAAAAGCAGGAGAAGAAAATTGGAGAAAAGTAATTACTAATCGGTTTGATTTGCATCATATAGGATTTAATACAAAAACCTTTTATTTCTAGAAAAAGAGAAGTTGAAAAACCTGGAGTGAATTTATTTCCAAAGTATAGAAAGTAAGAAATCTTTTAAAAAACTAAAAAAAATGAAATTACGGAAAGGTAATGAGTGATTACCTTTCCGTAATTCGTTAATTATTTCTTTGAGCAATTTTATATTTCATCTTAACACTACCACCTTGAGCCGTTGGTGAAGCTGTAAATGTGTAATTGTATGTCCAACCAAACCAACCATTTTTAACCTCGGCAGAAATGTTGCCTTGCTTGCCTGGTGCGATGGTTCTTGAGACTTTTCCGTCAATTGATATTTTTATGTCATTGCTTCCGTTATTTGAAATCCAGAAGTTTACTTGTGCTCCGTCATTCTCATCTAATTCGAACTCCCGACTCCAGCTTGATTGATCAACAGAGCCTTCTGAAACCTCCCTGTCTAGAGCTTTGAATACTCCACTTGTAACTGCATAATTTTTCGACGATACACTTGTAGTCGACTCCGCAAAAGCAGGTATAGTACAAGTTCCAACAATTACACCAGCTATCAGAGTCGATGTTACTCCTTTGAAAATGGACTTAAGATTCACGATCAAGCACTCCTTTTAATTTCATTTATTATACATACATATTTCGTATGCATGATACAAATAATACCATGTAAAATAATTACAGTAAACATTCTTTTGGATAATAATGTTTGTAACTCAACTTTTGTACCCCATACATCCCAAATCAGACAAGTAAGCCTTGATATAGCTAGGTAAGTGGAATTTGCGATCTTTTATTGAGGTACTGCTACTAGCAAAGATTTTCCGATACCCGCAAAACCAAAAAACACTATCCTTTCTCTAAAGTAACGAAAAGGGTAGTGTTTTTTGTGCTATTCAAGATTAATACGTACTCTTTTTTACTCAAAATCGGACAAGTCAAGATACTACCAAAAGAAAAAACTATCGCACCTATTGGGCGAGACCACCTTACTTCTTTTGTTAGTGGTTTCTTAGATCTTAGTTGGAATTACAAATTTAAAGCTAATATTTTCAGTGATTTTTTTAAAAAAAGTAATGCCTAATTTTTGCCCAAAATTCATAAAAAAAGAAGAAAACAAGTGGAAATGTAGATAAAGAATGCTTTATTTATAAGGTTTATGTAATACATGATACGTTTTCACTATGTTGATGGCCCAGCGGGTGAGTAACCCGTGGAGGTTCAAGTCCTCTCGTCTGTAAAATAAGAAGATTGTTATTCTTTTTTATAAGGGACCATATAAATCGACGATTGATGTAGTCTCGAATATGAGTATAACATTTGCGCTTTCTTATGCAAGAGAAGCACCAATAGGTACGGCATTGTTTTTACAAATTCAAACGTCGAGATGGAAAACGAAAAAACATAATATGACTTGTAATAGCACAAAAAAGCTCTGACTAATTAATTTAGTCAGAGCTTTTTTTTATGAAGTATTCCCGAGTATCTGTCCTTGTTTTTTTAGGCAATACTACGTCCAATTCTTTATTTAACCATGCGAGCGTTTTATTACGAAGATAATTACGCATCTGTTCTTCTGCTTCAAGCATTACCAAGTTAATTGTACAAGAAGAATTGCTGGATTCACAGGAGTTGCATTTGTCTCGATAAAGCAGACCATTGCTTACAATATTTTTACATTGAAAAATGGGTTTTGGTCCTTCAACAGCCTCTATTACATCCCAAAAGGAAATATCTTCTGGGGATTTTGCTAACCTGTATCCTCCCTTTACACCGGGGACAGAATTTACAATACCAGCTTTAGATAATTTACCGAAAACTTTTGAAAGAAATGTTTCTGAAAGTCCTTGGAACTCTGCAAGGTCCCGAATCCCGACACTTTCCTTGGAGGGAACATCTATTAAATAAACCAGACAATGTAAAGCATATTCAACCCCAACACTGTACTGCATATAAACTCACCTGCTTTTGATTTTAAGGGTTATCACATTGTATCTTAGGAGTATTTTTGGTGATAGTCAATCATAAAACCCTTCTTTAGTATATGATTTGTTCCGTTTGACAAAATAAACTGCAGGGTTTATATTAAAGACCGAATTGATCGTCGATTAAATTAATCTTTAATATAAAATAAAAGGAGAGTTTTAAATGAGCAAAACACTTTTCATTAATGCACATCCAAAAGTAGATGATACGTTGTCATATAGTTTACGGGTAATGAAACACTTTTTGGAAACTTACAAAGAATTAATTCCTGAGAGTGAAGAGCTTGAGCAGATTAACTTGTATAGTGATGAAGTGCCTATGGTTGATAAAACAGTTTTAAGCGCATGGGATAAGGCTGGAAAGGGCGAAGAACTGACAAGCGATGAACAAAAAGTAACAGAACGCATGACAGAAGTATTGAAACAATTCAAAAGTGCAAAAACGTATGTCATCGTTTTGCCTTTGCATAATTTCAATATTCCATCAAAATTAAAAGACTATATGGACAATATCATGATCGCACGCGAAACATTTAAATATACTGACACTGGGTCAGTAGGTCTGCTTAAAGATGGACGAAGAATGCTTGTCATACAAGCCAGCGGATCAATTTATACAAATGATGACTGGTATGAAGAAGTTGAATACTCTAATAAATATTTGAAATCAATGTTCAATTTCCTCGGTATTGAGGATTATCAAATTATCCGAGTGCAAGGAACAGCTTTACTAAGTCCGGAGGATGTTTTACAAAAAGCAAATAAAGAAGTTGAAGAAGCTGCTTCAAGATTAGCAGGTAAATAAGGTATAGCATGAAGATCATTGTTGCTGGGGGGACTGGAGTAATTGGTCGGTCCCTTCTTCCTAAATTAATACAAAACGGCCATCAAGTATTTGCATTGACCCGAGGTAATCGGTCGAACACGTTCCTCAAAAGAATCAGTTTTAGTAAACAATGAAGTAATCTTTACACGTTAGAACATTTTCTAGCGTGTTTTGTTTTTTTTTATTTATGGATCACGTGTCAAGACACAAAAGCCTTACAATAACCGCAATAAAGACGAAAAGAATAATTTCTTCAATAGACTATTCGTACCTTTTTGCATTGGAGGAATTTGCTTGCACCGAATTATATTGGATGAAAATAGGAAAATTCCGTACGACCTAGTCACTCAAAAATTGAATGATTGGTATACTCTTATTAAAAATGATCAAGTTGAGCAGGCTGAGCATATAAGAAAAGAAGTAGAAAAAGAATTAGTGAATATGGAAGAAAATCAAGATGCTTTGTTATACTATCAATTGCTTGAATTCTGACACGAGATCATGTTGAGTTATATGGAATCAAAAAGGATTGATGATTTAGATAGTGCATATGAGACAATAAAAGAAATGGAAGAGCAGGGGCAATTAACGGGAATGCTTGAGTATTACTATTTCTTTTTTACAGGTATGTACGAATTCAGACGTAAAGAATTAACAACGGCAATAAGTGCTTATAGGATTGCTGAAACAAAACTTTCTGAAGTGGAAGATGAAATAGAAAAAGCTGAGTTTTTCTTCAAAGTTTCGTACGTTTATTATTATATGAAACAGACTTACTTTTTGATGAATTATGCTAATCGTGCTTTAAAAATATTTCAGAAGTTCGATGAATACGCTGTTCAAACATTGCGCTGTCAGTTTATAGTAGCAGGGAATTTGAAAGAGCGTTGCAACAATTTTTGAATGCATTGGAAATTGCAGAATACACTAAAATTCCTCATCTGATTGGTATGTCTTATATGAATATTGGGATTTGTTATGAAGAGTTAAAGGATTATAATAATGCTGCTATCCATTTAGGATGGTTGATAAATATTTTGAAAAATCTGAACATAGTTTTTTGACAAAAGCTTTATTTGCTATGGCTCACGTTTATGCTAAAAACCATAATTTTGATATAGATAGCTTATAATTATTTCATTAAAGGACGAAACGAAGCTGAGAATAAGAATGATAAAGAATACATCGCAAAATTTAAAATTTTAGAAGGACTTTATTTTTCAAATGGTGAATATGAATTAATTAATGAAGCATTTTTTTATCTTGCTGACAGAAAAATGTTTGCCGACATGGAGAATTTTGCAACTGAAATAGGTGATTATTTTTATCAAGCAGGGGAATTAAAACTTTCGAATGAATTTTATCGCATGAGTATTGAGGCTAGACGAAAAATAAAAAGAGGGGAGATTATTAATGAAGATCAGCCGAATTCTATTGGGAGTAATGGTGTTGAGTAGCATTTTAACGTTTGCTCACTTTGCAGGTGTGGACAGTGCTTCAAATGATGGTTTCAAAATTGCCGCAGATCGAGTTGGTGCATAAAGAGGAAGAGCGTCAAAACTCTTCCTCTTTTATTTGGATGGAATGCCGAAATTCCCTCTTGGGAAAATTTATTTTTTAGCAAATCCCTGTTTATTTAAATACTCAAGCATGAAGGGGAGTTTGCTTCTTTCGAGATGGTCTTCAATATGATCTTTCCATCCCTTTACTTTTTTCACTGTGAAAGGCGCTTTAACAGGACGATCTCGGTAGTACTCACGCATCTGTTGATCATAAGTTGCTAATTTTTCATCATCTAGTGCCTGATACTGATTATCAAACATGACCATTGATTGAGGCAAACGTGGTTTTAGTCCAGGTTTCTCTTCAGCAGGATGACCTATGCATAGCCCTACTAAAGGAACCACATGTTTTGGTAAATGTAATACCTCAGTTAATTCTGTAATATTAAGTCTTATTCCACCGATATATACACCACCGAGTCCCATTGATTCGGCTGCAGTTAAAGCATTTTGAGCCATGAGCCCAGCATCAAATGTACCTATTAATAGGTATTCAATATATTCGAGATCTACATCGGGAGCAATTTGATGATTTCGGTTAAAATCAGCACAAAAAATCCAAAACTCTGCTGCCTCTTCAATATAAGGCTGATTCGCAGAAAGCTCCATCACTTTTTTTCGAAGATGCGGATCTGTAATTCTAATGATAGAAACAGCTTGGAGAAGGCTGAAAGATGAAGTTTGATTGGCTGCCTTAAAGATTGCTTCTCGTTGCTCCTTTGTGAGAGGTTGATCTGTAAAAGACCGAATGGAAGTATGATTACAAAGTAATTCAATTGTATTATTCATATTGACATTCTTCCTTTCTTACATATTAGATTCAAGCTGATTAAGATGGATTGGCGTTATTTGTAAAAAAATAATGAAACTTGGTATACAATATGATAAAGTCATCACTCTAATTTATGAAGAGGGCAATTTAAATTGCCGTAGTACATTTTTTTGTACAATAGGAAAGAGGTCTAAATTATATAAAGGTTTTTTAAAAGAGGATAAATATAATCGAAAAACACGAAGTATGTGGGGGAACCTCGGAAAATGAAGATTTATAATATTTAGAATTATTCAATAAAAAACCCGATTCCTCTGTATTAAAATAGACAGATTGGACCTAAATTTAAAATGAACAAGTTGTAAGCTAACGCTGTCTCCTGCTTAGGATTTAGTGCTGTAATCATAGAAGGCCTCTTAACAAAAGAAAGGAATTATCCCGATGAGCTATAGGTATAATTCCTTTTTGTGAATAAATAGGTTATTTACTTTCTACTTATTATTTTACTCAGGTTTTTCCCCGAATTTTTTGCCAAAGTTCTCCATCAAATCAATTATTGGGATAAATTCGCGCCCTTTAGTTGTTAATGAATATTCAACTCGTGGAGGTACCTCAGGAAAAACCTCTCGCTTAATTAATCCATCTGTTTCTAGTTCCCTCAACTGTTTTGTTAGAGAGCCTTGTGAAATGTCCCCTAAAAAAGCTTTAATTTCGCTATAACGACGTTCTTTTGTTTTTAAAAACCAAAGAATTAAGTACTTCCAACGCCCAGAAAGCATGTTTTGGGCATAGGCAATACCATATACTTCTCTTTGTTCCTTTATACATTCTTTGTCAAATCCATCCTTACATATTCTAGACATCTTTTCACCTGCTTTCTGCTGTTATGTACAAAAAAATGTACTATGGCAATTTAAATTGCCTACTTTAAAAAGATGAGAAATGGTTTTATTCTAGTATATGTAAAGGAAATATTCAATACACATACGTTTTTCATATCTAATGGGTATATGTTTGCGATTTGGTAAACATAATTGTGTAACTTTAAGCGAAATATTCTTTTATATACAAATTCTTTAGGAGGAACAATAATGAGATTTGGAATTATAGGTGCAGGAGTAATAGGGACAAATATTTCTAAAAAATTAGTTGAGAATGGACATAATGTCAAAATTGCAGAAACCCGAGGAATTGAACATTTAAAAGGAAGAGAGCTTGATGCAACACCTGTGAATTTAGAAGATGTAATAACAAATATTGATGTTCTTATAATATCTCTCCCTTCTGTTGTAATGCCGAGCATTCGTAACATTGTAGATAAAGTTGGAGAGGAAGTAATCGTTGTAGACACTTCAAATTATTATCCTTTTAGAGACAATAAGATTGAAGAAATTGAGAACGGGATGGTTGAAAGTGTATGGGTTTCAAATCAATTAGGCAGACCTGTCATTAAAGCTTTCAACAACCAATTAGCTTATACATTGGAAAATAAAGGAGCCCCCAAAGGTGCTAGTAGTCGCATTTCCTATGCAATTGCCGGTAATGACCAAGCACATAAACAAGTAATCATGGACGTGGCAAACGAACTAGGCTTTGATGCAGTGGATAGTGGCTCTTTAAGTGATTCGTGGAGACAACAACCAGGAACTCCTGCATACTGCACAGAACTAACAAAAGAGGAACTAATGGAAGCGCTCAAAAAGGCAGATAAAGAAAAAGCCCCACTCCTACGGGATAAGGTAATAGAGAAGCTTTCAGCTGAATTATCTCATGAAGATATTGTAAATCTAAACAGAGAAATATACAATTCATAAAAACAAGAGGTGCACTCAGTTAGAGCGCACCTTTTTGTTTCGCTTAGGCTCACCATTTTTTAACCATAATTCATATAAACGTATATAAATGATGGAAAATGAAAATAGGAAATGTAATGAAAACAAGCTTTCATAATCAGTGATACGGATTTACTATGTTGAGGGCCCAGCGGGTGAATAACCCGTGGAGGTTCAAGTCCTCTCGGCCGCATCTCAATGATACCAAGGGTTTAACCACCTTTGGTATTTTTTTGTGCTTATTTTTAAATGATCTACTATCCACAAACTGCCCACTTACCTGGAGTAAGTCATCTGCAGTAGACGTCGCACAAATATTTTCATTATTTATAGATAGTTACTAATGCCTCAAGCTCCAATTTGCAAAAGTAGAGAAAGTATTACAAGCATGGAGGAAAACAAAGATGCCTTGTTATATGATCAGCTATTAGAATTTAGACACGAGATAATAGGGTAGGGGCATAAGGGTACTGAAAAGGCTTAATCTTTTTTAAAAGGTTAAGCCTTTTTTTGGCTATAAATGTAATCGGTGTCCAATAGTTGCCCTGAATTCATGAAAAAGGATAAAATAGGTGTAAATAAGTTGTAATTTTAAAATTAGAATCAAATCCTTATCACAAAAGCAATAATAACTAATCGGCGAAGAAAGGATAACAGTCAAATGAAAACATTAGTTATCGTTATACACCCTAATTTGGAAACGTCTGTTGTCAACAAAACCTGGATGAATCGTTTAAAGCAAGAGAATGACATTACGGTTCATGACCTGTACGGTGAATACCCTAATTTTATCATTGATGTAGAAAAAGAGCAGCAGCTCCTGTTAGATCATGAGCGTATCGTTTTTCAGTTCCCAATGTATTGGTACAGCAGTCCCGCGTTACTCAAACAATGGGAAGATGATGTGTTAACACATGGCTGGGCTTATGGAACTGGAGGTACTAAATTGCATGGAAAAGAACTGCTCTTAGCGATCTCTTTAGGCGCACAGGAATCTGATTATCAAGCAGGCGGAGAATATAATATCACGCTCAGCGAGCTTATCAGACCGTTTCAAGTCACTGCTAACTATATAGGAATGCGTTTTCTTCCTGCCTTTACACAATATGGGACACTTCACCTTTCAAAAGAAGATGTTAAGAACAGTGCGGAGAAATTGGTTAACTATCTTAAAGCTGAGCATTGATCCGGTATTCGCGAGGGAAGCTGAAATAAATGATGTGTTGTGAAAATAAGGATTTGTGATAGATGTTAATTAAACTTTATTTCAAAGTTACATCGACTGAATGCAGGAGGGCATAGAGCGAGGACTTAATTATAAAAAAAGAGACCAAGTTATTCACCTGGTCTCTCACTATTTCAACTTTTTACTGTTAATTAACGCCAAGCTGACGGAGAATATCATGCACATCCACATGAGATCTATGTTCAATAATTTTACCGTCAACAATACGTAACAACATCATAAGAGAGAATTTAACGCTTTTTCCTAAATTCAATTGTCGGTGATTGGCCTGTTTAAATGCATCCATTATTTCATACCTGGTGCTACTTATTTCTGTTGTAGTCTGTATACTGATTAATAGGTAAAGAAAGTCGAAAAGGTATACAAAATTCTTCATACAAATTAAAGTTTTGAATGAAAGAGCAGGATTACTCCTGCTCTTTTTCTTTCTAATTGGGCTGGATTAAACGCAGACGGTTATTCCTTGGGAAGAACAAAAAAATTTCTTCTATCCATTGACTAGCTGGGCTTTAGCCGGGTTTCTATCACCCTGTTGAGCTTGTCAGATTTTAAAAAGATATGATACGTTTATAGTGTTTTGTTTCACCTGATTGTGGGGTAATAAAGATAGAATCAGTAAATAATTCTTAGGAACGACATCAATCTTATAATAAACATATTGGAAGACGTAATGGAAGAACTAAAATAAAGGTTTAGGATACTTTGAAGAAATAAAAGTTTTTTTTGATTGTGATAATATTCACAATAGATCTGTATGAAGGGGAATCATTTCTCCAAATAGTCTGCAGAAAATACCAACCACAGCCCAAGGATATATCACTAACCGCTTTGGCTGGTATTATTTGTTGGATGTTTCTCTTTTTGTTGCTTTTTGTATTATTTTTAGTCCAATCGGCAAAAATAAGTTAAGGAAACCAGCGAAAAAACTGAATTTCATCCTTCTTTCCTGGTTTACAATGTTATTTGGCGCTGATATGGATATTAGTCTAGTCTTTTAAGGTACAGTTGAACCAATCATCCACTATGCCGTTAGCTCTCCATCAGGTGAAACAGAAACCCCCAGACTTTTAGAGAAGCATTACGCTATACATTCTGGGACTGCATGCTTGGACCGTTTATACACTTGTATAATGTGGATTTGATAATCAAGGAGTCGATATTATTAAATGAAGTTTAACAAGAAAAAAATTAACGTTGTAGACATTCAAAAAGCGAAGAAAAGCGTGTTTGCTACAGGGATAGGAAACGCGATGGAATGGTTTGATTTTGCTTTATATTCTTATTTGGCAGTTATTATTAGTAAAAACTTTTTCAGTCCAGTTCAAAACGATGAATTAAAGTTAATATTTACTTTTGCTACATTTGCAATTGCCTTCTTACTTAGACCGGTAGGCGGAATTATTTTTGGTAAAATGGGTGATAAATTTGGTCGGAAAATAGTATTAACAATTACTATTTTAATGATGGCTTTATCTACTTTAATAATTGGTGTGCTTCCTACCTATGAACAGATTGGTGTATGGGCCCCTGTATTATTACTCTTAGCTCGTATTCTGCAAGGTTTTTCTGTGGGTGGAGAGTACGCTGGTGCAATGGTATATATCGCAGAATCTTCTCCAGATAATAAGCGTATAAGGTTAGGCAGCGGTTTAGAAATCGGCACATTATCTGGTTATATAGTAGCTTCTGTTTTAGTTACAGTACTTTTCTGGACTTTATCTGATGTTCAAATGAATAGTTGGGGATGGAGAATTCCTTTCTTCTTAAGTATTCCAATAGGATTATTTGGTTTATATTTGAGAAGTCATTTAGATGAATCACCAATTTTTGAAAATGACATCTCTGAAAGCCAAGAACAACAACCAGGTTTATTAGAAGTCATTAAAACATATAAAAAAGATATCTTTTTATGTATCGTATTTGTGGCATTTTTCAATATAACCAATTACCTATTGTTAGGTTATATGCCTTCTTATTTAGATGAGAACCTTGGTATAAGTGATAATATAAGTACACCGGTTACAGCAATTGTATTGATTATTATGGTACCGTTCGCTTTAACTTTTGGTAAATTGGGAGATAAATTAGGAAATAAAAAAGTTATAACAATTGGATTAGTATTAGGAATTGTATTTTCGATTATCTCTTTTCAATTTCTTAATATGGGGAATATAACATTCTTATTTATAGGACTTTTAATGTTAGGTATTGTATTATCTGTATACGAAGGTACTATGCCAGGATCTTTACCTACGTTGTTCCATACGGACATTAGATATCGTACATTATCCTGGACATTCAACTTATCAGTTTCTATTTTTGGTGGAACAACACCTTTAGTTGCTTCTTGGTTAACCCATGTGACAAGAAACAATTTGGCGCCGGGTTTCTATTTATTAGCAGTTAGTTTAATTGGCTTAATAGTTGTGTTAACCTTATTTAAAGATACTTCAGGTAAATCTTTAAAAGGTTCTTACCCAACAGTTGCTTCTAAAGCTGAGTTTCAAGAAGCTGTTGAAAATCCAAAAGATTCACTGTGGTGGAAAATGGAACAAACAGAAAAGGAATGAAAAAAACATCCATTTAATTGACCGGCTACTCGAAATACAGACTCAGAATAAGCTGGGATTATCCGAGCAGCAATGACTGCAGCTCTTTTATATTCTGGAGGGCTTACTGCTTTGCAAAAGCAGCGTTGCTATTCTCGATCGTCATTATTTTATTGGTTGTGTCCTAATAATAAAACGTTGACGCAAGAACGAAGAGAAATTAAAAGGTCCGAGCAATACAGCAAAATAAGAAGCAAGAAGCTTTGTTATGCCAGTTCTTCTCCCGAAGGAGAGCTGGCTTTTTATTTTCTATATGGGGTCCAAAGAAGAAAACGAGAACTTGTACGCTAATCACAGTATTTGGTTCTTCTTGTTTTATGGGAGAAGGAAAAAATATCTGTTAAAGGTTTAGGCGAAGAATTATATCTAGACTCCGGAACATTAACTCCAGTTTTAAAACGACTTGAGGAGCGAGGTCTTATTATAAGAGAGCGTTCAAAAGAGGATGAACGAAGTGTAATTATTACGTTAACAACTGAAGGGAATGAGTTTAAAGAAAAAGTCACAATGATACCTAATGCAGTATTTGATAAAACCGGTTGTAATGAAGAAGAAATTAAAAGTTATAACAAGGAAATTCGTAATTTACTTAACATGCTGACATCTGAGCAATAGTTTTATGAATATAGATGGCGGGCCCAGCGGGTGGAATAACCCGTGGAGGTTCAAGTCCTTTCGGCCGCATCAATGATACCAAGGGTTTTGACACCCTTGGTATTTTTTGTTTATAAAAATTCATCTGTTACTGTCCACTTACTTATAGCAGGTCGTATGATTTGTCAGTCACCTTCATCCTTCTGCTGACTGCGTGCGGCGGCAGTAAATATGATAATGATTAATGAAGTGATGAAGCAGGAGAAGAAAGTCAGAAAAGAAATGCGAGCAGATTCAGATGAGCACAAAAGAGATAACGCTATAATTCGTGTATATGATGACGGGAAATATATTCAACTTGCGTTTTATCAGCCAGAAGAAAGTTCTCGCAAGCTTACTGCTTATTCTTATTATGAGAAGCTTGGAGATTCTTATGAGGAAATAGGAAATGGCACATATGCCGGGTGATGGTGATGGCGTCCGCCTTGGTCTTTATAAGAAAACACCTGATTATAAAGAGGTTAAAGGCAAGGAAACAAAAACAATGTGCTTGTTCATTCCTGATAGGGGAACAATTGTTTTACCATTAAGTTGTTGTGTGAGAGCCAGTATGTTAAAATGCTACGTAGATTTAATAATAAAGTTTAGATTCTAGGAGATTTATTTATGAAATTGGATGAATTTACTATCGGGCAGGTTTTTCAAACTAAATCTTTTGAATTAACAAAAGAGAATATAATGAATTTTGCAGAAGTGTATGACCCACAGTATATGCATTTAAATGAAGAAAAAGCAAAAATGGGCAGGTTTAATGGAATTATTGCTTCTGGAATACAAACGTTATCTATTACTTTTAAGCTTTGGATTGAAGAAGGGTGTCATGAAGACGATATTATTGCTGGGACAGGAATGAATAATATAAAATTCCTAGCACCCGTTTACCCTAATGATAAACTGAACACTATTGTTAAGGTTATTGATAAAAAACCAAATAAAAGCCAGACGGGGATACTTACTGTATTGTTATCTACCTATAATCAGAAAGAGGAAAAAGTGTTTGAAGGTGAGTTATCAGTATTAATTAAACGCTAAATGACCTTTGCGGCATATCATCGTCACCTTTCAATTTTTATAGGTGTCTGGATGAAATGAGCAATCATCTTAATGAATTGAGTGGACTTTGAGTCTGCTCTTTTTTATTTGTTCAACCTATTTCAAGAAACAAAGGACTCACAATAACGAAAACATCTCATAAATACAAATTTAAAAATTGCTGCCTTGAAGTTTTTTGCATATTCCTCTGTACCATTGCACCGGATGAATATCTATAATGAGCGTTCTATCCTTCGATGTTATGTTTCCTTTTTGCTTTTTGGTTTTGTCAGTTCAAAGCTGTACTTTACCATGTCATGGATTTGGTGCTCTGGGAGTCCCTCATCTAAGGTAAGAGTATTCCAATGCTCCTTGTTCATATGGTATCCGGGCTTGATTTCTTCAAAAAGACCACGTAGAAAATCAGCCCTTTCAGGTTCGCATTTAAGGTTGACACATAAGTGTTCGTCGCGAGTGAAGATAAGTGCAAATATTTTCTTATTCCCTTTGTGACGAATTGCAGTCCAACCATCTCCAAAAGGATGGTCTTCATAAGAGTTTGGAAAGGTTAGGCAGTAATCTTTTATTCCATCATAATTCATTATCAATTCACCCCATACCTCATTATTTTTATATACAGAACATATTCGTTCAAACTAAGATTTGCGGTTTCTTTTATACCAATCCGAGATTTCCTCAAGTCTTTGTTTGAACTTAGCTTCTGAACCTTGAGTTGTTGGATAGTAATACTCAACGCCCTATTAAAGAATCTGGCATCGTCTGCATTGTCGTTAATTTTTCCTCTGTATCATGAGCATATTTATATCCCTTACCGTAATCTAAATCTTTCATCAAAAGGAGCAGACTTTATGTCTGCTCTTTTTTTGTTCATGAAAAGCCATTTTTTTATCCCCAGTCTGATAAAAGATTTTCTGTGAAATCATTTAATAATTATTGGTCAATTTTTCTTTTTCAATAATATCCTTTACCACATCCTCAATTGTGATATGCCCAAGAGCTTTTTCCAAGGCAGATTGGGCGATTTCAAATATTGGACCAATTGTACTTTGAATGTTCCGGCCTACAGGACATTGAGGATTGGGATTTTCATGTATACTAAACAATTCTTTATCTTGAACAACATTAACTGCTCTATAAACATCAAGTAAGGTGATTTCAGTTAAATCCTTCGCTAATTCAGCTCCTGCAATACCTGGCCGAACTTTTACTAAACCTGCTTTTTTCAGCATCCCCACAATTTTTCTTATGAAGGCGGGATTTGTATTTACACTTCCAGCTAAAAATTCAGAAGTGCTAATTCCGTCTTCATTTATTTCAATAAGAGCCAATATATGAATTCCTACAGCAAAACGGCTGCTAATAGACATGATTTCTTCACCATCCTCATTACTTTACACTCTTTATAGTACACTTGTAACTGAATGTATTACAAGTTCTTTTACTCTAATATGCTCAATTAACAAGATGATAAAAGTATTGACAAATAGAAAAGGTGTAACTAAAATTATTACATGTAATCAATATGGTTACATTTAAAATTTTGAATGATTAGGAGGACTTTAAATTGAAAATTGGAATCATTGGTGCAACCGGAAAAGCTGGAAGTCTTATCTTGAAAGAAGCGGTAAGCAGGGGACATGAAGTAACTGCAATTGTAAGAGATGCTGCAAAACTTAAAGAGGAAAAGATTGCAGTCATTGAAAAAAATATAATTGATCTTACATCGGATGATCTAAAAAAGTTAGATGTAGCAGTTAATGCCTTCGGTGCTCCATTAGGAGAAGAACAGGCACATGTAGATGCTGGCCGGGCATTAATTAGGGCATTAAAAGGAACGGATACAAGAGCCGTAATTGTAGGTGGAGCAGGGAGTCTTTATGTAGACGAAAATAAAACTGTCAGTGTAATGGATACACCTGATTTCCCGGAGATTTTTATTCCGACAGCCAAAGGGCAAGGTCGTAACTTGCAAGAACTAAAGGAAACTTCTGGTATTAACTGGACATTTATCAGTCCTTCAGCGGTATTTGACCCAGACGGGAAAAGAACTGGATTTTATCAGTCAGGAAAAGATCATCTTCTTGTGAATTCGAAAGGCGAAAGTTATATCAGCTATGCAGACTATGCAATTGCAGTATTGGATGAAATTGAAAATCCAAAACATATAAATGAACGCTTTACTGTTGTTGGAGAAGCTGAATAATTGAGTAGAAACAAAGGGTACCATTAGTGTCATCGCTAATGGTATTTTCCTTCTAAGAATGTACGGAGACATTGAAAATTTTGCAATCAGAGCAGCTGATTATTTTTATGAAAAAGGGGATTTATCACGTTCCAATGAGTATTATCGACTGAGATTGAAGCGAGACGAAAAAATAAAAAAAAGGGGAGATTATTAATGAAGATCAGCCTGACTTTGTTTACAGTCATTTTATTGGGCAGCATCGCAGGAGTGGTTTTAACAAATAATGTCCCTGTTATCAAAGCTCCTTTTCACGTTGCTGATGACAGAGTAGGTGCTTAGTGATTCAGATCTAAAAACACAAAAAAGCTCTGACTAGCAACCTTTGTGGATTAGTTAGAGTTTTTTTTATTTGACTGTGTTACCCAGTGTAATCCTCCGTATTGTTTAATACACTTTAGTTTGAAAATCCGGGAAACTCTTCTACAGTTCCTATTTCGTGTCCAAAGTGTGAATATTCCAGCGGGGAACTTTACTGAAATGAGGGGTATTTTCGAAAACACACCAGTATGCTTTATGACCTGCCGTCAATGACATTAAAGAAATGATTTGATGAAAAATAAAAAGGAGCGATATTCGTTAAAATTCAGGTAGTAGCCATGCATAGCATATAAAACACATGATTTAATTCTAAATTCTTTACTGATCGTTCTTAAATTTGATATACTTGAAATACGTCAGATCTAACTGTTTTGCTACTCAAATGAGAATGATCGTTCTTTAATTATTTAAGAATGAAGGAGGGATAACATGGCTAGAAATAAAGAATTTGATGAAAAAAAAGCATTAAGAAAAGCAATGGACCTGTTCTGGGAACAGGGGTATGAAAAAACATCCATGCAAGACTTGGTGGACCATATGGGCGTTCACCGCAGAAGTATCTATGATACATTTGGCGACAAACATACTTTATTTATGCGAGCCTTAAGTCACTATGTAGAAGTAATGGAAGTAAGAATGAAGAATGAAGTGAAAACAGAATTAACGGTTAAGCTGGCTATACGAAAATTATTTGAAATGGTTATTTACCCAAAAGAAGATCAGCCAAAAGGATGTTTAGCTGTTAATGCAGCTGTTGAATTATCCCTAATAGATGAAGAAGTAGCTAAGAAAATCACAGAGATTTTTATAAATGCGGAAGCATTATTATTTGATCTGCTAAAACATGGTCAAAAACAAGGAGAAATTTCTAAACACCATGACATTAAAGGGCTTTCTCAATTTATTCATAATTCACTCGTAGGGATACGAGTATTAGCAAAAACGACAAATGATAAGGAAAAATTAGAAAACATTATTGATTTGACTTTGTCGACACTAGACTGAATCTATTTTGTTATATGGATTAACTAATTAGAAAATTTGTTTTCGAGGAGAGAATAATATGAAGTACACAGTTATTACAGGAGCAAGCTCAGGTATAGGATATGAGACAGCATTGGAATTTGCTGCTCGCGGCAAAAACTTAATTATTGTAGCTAGAAGATTAGATAAATTAGAAGAGCTTAAATCAACCATTCAGAATATTAATCCTGATTTGGATGTTATTATTCGTACAAGTGACTTATCTGTCACAGCTCAGGCATACACACTGTATGACAATTTAAAGGAATATCAAATTGAGACTTGGATTAATAATGCCGGGCTTGGTGAATCTTCTTCTGTCACGGATCAGAATTTAGATAAAGTGGAAACCATGCTACGTGTAAACGTAGAATCCTTAACGATTCTTTCTACACTATTTGTACGTGATTATTCGGATGTAGAGGGAACTCAGTTAATTAACGTATCATCAGCACTCGGATATGCAATTGCTGTTGGCAGTATTACTTATTCTGCATCTAAATACTTTGTCAGTGCATTTACAGAAGGCCTTGCAAAAGAACTTGAACGCAAAGGTGCGAAAATGAAGGTGAAAGTTTTAGCGCCAGCAATCACGGAAACAGAATTCATGAAAACTGCATCTGATACGAAAGAATATGATTACAAAGCAAATATCCCGATGTACCACACAGTTGAGCAAGTGGCGAGTTTTATGATGGAGCTTTATGATAGTAATCAAGTAGTAGGAGTTGTAGACGGAAACTATGAATTTCAATTAAGAGATCAAATCTATCCGATTCTAGAGATGTAATATTTCAAGTTATTAAACCTATATAACGATGCTCTACATCAATAACACTAGGAAGATGAGAAACATTTATTCACAGTATCGGTCTATAAAATTTAATTATTTGAGAATGATCGTTCTAAAAATGACTGCTGTTTAGGTGGAGGGTTAATCATAAAATTGGAAGTCAGACTTCGTTAAAAGAAAGATTCCCCTCCACCTAAACGATTATATAAAAAGGTAAAAACCTAATAAACGTAATATGATAGAGGATGCTGATAAAAAAATGAAAAAACTTATGAAAGCAGCTCAGATCACCAAGTATTCAAAAGATCTCTATGCCCAAATCAATGACATTCCAATTCCAGAAATCGATGACAATGAAGTCTTGGTAAAGGTCAAAGCTGCGGCAGTCAATCCACTCGAAATGTTAATTATTACAGGCAGCGTGAAACTGATTCAAGATTATGAATTCCCATTAACGCTTGGTAATGAATTGACAGGAGTTATCGAAAAAGTCGGAAAAAATGTGGCAGAATTTCACGTAGGAGATGCCATCTATACACGTCTCCCCCTCGAAAAAATTGGCGCTTTTGCGGAATATGCCGCAATTGATGCTGCCGCAATTGCACCCATGCCAAAAAATTTGTCTTACGTGGAAGCCGCTGCTGCACCACTGGCTGGACTCACAGCGTATCAAGGTCTGCATGAAGAACTTGAGGCACAGTCAGGTAAATCTGTCTTCATTCCAGGTGGATCAGGCAGCTTTGGTCAGATGGCTGTACCAATCGCAAAGGCAATGGGCCTAAATGTCATTGTTAGCGGCAGCTCAGAAGCGCGCGAACGCATTTTGGAAATGGGTGCAGATCAATATTTGGATTATTCAACAGAAAACTATGTTGACTTGTTGTCAAATGTGGATTATGTGATTGATACACTGGGACCTAAAGAATTTGACAGTGAATTGAGTATCATCAAACCGGGCGGAAGATTGCTCTCTCTCCGTACAGGACCAAATAAACGCTTCGGAAAAGACCGGAATTTTCCATTGTGGAAACAAATGCTATTTTCCCTTGTTGGCGCAAAGTATGATCGCAAAGCCAAGAAACAAAACGTGGAATACCATTTTATCTTCGTTCGTTCTGACGGCGCACAACTTAAAGAGATTACCAAAATCATTGAAGAAAACAACATTGCTCCAGCAATTCATCCAATACAATTTACCATAGACAACGTAAATGAAGCGCTAGAACTAGTCGCAAATGGACGGCCAAAAGGGAAAGTGATTATTCAATTTTAAGGGGAATACAAAGAAAACAGTCAAAAAGTTAAGATCGTTTATGCAAAGGATTTTGAAAGGCAATATTAAGGTGTTACAAACCGCGAGTTCTGCTGATTAAGAAATGGAAAGATAAAAAGCTAGAACAAATCATAGAAAAACTTCATCAAGCCAGAGTTCATTATAAAACATGGAGAACTAGCCATTTCAATTAGGCGGTTACTCTAATAGACATGTCACCAGTAACAAGACATTAACTGTCTTGAAATGAAAACCTACTCCATTTTTACTCCCAAATAAAAATAAATCGAAGTAAACATTCATAATCAAAATAAACAAATGCTGATATTATAGGCTTTTGTAATTCATAATAAAGAATCACTTTATTGAGGGCCCAGCGGGTGAATAACCCGTGGGTTCAAGTCCTCTCGGGCGCATCTCAATGATACCAAGGGTTTTGACACCTTTGGTATTTTTTTGTTGTAAGTGCATGTGGCATTAAAAAAGTGCTGACCTCTGCACAAAATCTTTGCGCGAGTCTGCACTTTTATTATGCAAGATACACTGCCCATTATCATCGATTATGGGCGTTTATTTAATCCGTTCTTAGCCGAGCTGATACCTGGCTTTTAGAAGTTTTTTTAAAGTGGGTAAAACCAACAAATTTTTTGCCTTCTTCATCCCATAGGCGGAACTTTAACGACTTAATACTTGTTGCCAGTGTGATGGTCGGAACGTTTTGCAATGGTTCAGTGTTGTTATGCACGATTTCAAGCTTATAGTTTGGGACTCTTGGGCTTAAATGATGAACATGATGGAAACCGATATTGCCTGTTAACCATTGCATGACTTTTGGAAGCTTATAAAAAGAGCTTCCTTCAACGGCTGCTTTTACATATTCCCAATGCTCATCTTCTTCGAAATATGAATCCTCAAACGTATGCTGAATATAAAACATCCAAATTCCAAGGGATCCCGATATCATAAAAATTGGCGTCTGGACCAGCAGAAAGGTTTGCCAGCCGATAGCCCAACATAAAAGTGCTGCCAAAGCGACGATCCCCAGGTTTGTTACATATGTATTCATCCGTTCTTTGCGTTTTGCTCCTTTACGATTAAAACGATTGGTAATCCCGAAGACGTAAATCGGTCCGATAATAAACATAACAAACGGATTTCTGTACAAACGGTACATTATTTTGTCTTAGTTGAGGCTTCTTTATATTCCTCAACAGTCAGTACCCAAATATCGCCCGTACCGCGTTTGTCCAGGTTGCTGCTTGTCGCATGATGGACAGAATGATCGTGTGCCCAATGATCAAACGGATGCAGAGTCAGAATTCCTGTTATTGTTCCAAGGATTCGATTCGCCTTTCGGTTCTTAAAAAAGGAATAGTGGCAGCAATCATGAAAGATGATGAAGGTTCTTACTAAAAAACCTGCCGCAACGACAGAAATCGCTGATGTAAGGAAATAAGAAATGGACAAGCTCTTATATGCCAAATACCATAGCAGGAAAAATGGCACCAATGTGTTAATGATTTGACATATACTTTTTTGTAAATCGGACTTTTCATAGGGTGTAACCAGTTTTCTCAAAGTCCTTAGGTTTTGTTCATTCATTTTTTAAAAATTTCCCCTTCCCTGATGTTCTTCTATGTATCGAAAACGTTTGTCTTTGAAGTCACAGCGTCATACACCATAGATGATAAGTATCTTTCCCATTTGTTTGTGAAATTATTGGAAATGAGATACTTTTTTCCAGGCCGATTAAATCTTTATTAGCAGAACCAGCCGGAATACAAAAGGTGTATGAAGATTATACCCAGCTCTTTATCGGGCCAAACTCTCTCCATGCTCCCCAATGTGAATCGGTTTATTTAGACCGTAAACTTTGATTGTTTGAGGAACAAACATGACAAGTTAATACCGTTAAAATAGAGGTATACCTGAGTGATCGTTTGGAAACATCTGCAGAAACAAAGCTATACCAGTGAACAGCCAAGAATATCTTGTACTTGAACAAGAAACAGCTGAGCTTTTTAAAGAAATCTTTAACAATCAATATGAAGTACTGGGTTTGAAGGCACTCGTGATTCATTTTCACGGTGTTTTCAAACCATAGCTATTAATAGGCATCTTATTTTGCACTGGTATCGACAGGTTTAACAAATAAAACATGAATGAACACATTATTAATTTGCAGTTATTTCCGTTTCGTGATATGATAAAGGAGAATTATTTTTGTTCGTGTAAAGGATAGTATGAATATCGACTTTTCGTCTTGATGATACTTTGGGCAAGGATAGTAATACAATGTGTAACACACTAGGAGGCAACAAAAATGGAACAAGGTACAGTTAAATGGTTTAATGCAGAAAAAGGTTTTGGATTTATCGAACGTGAAAATGGAGACGATGTATTCGTACACTTTTCTGCAATCCAAAGTGACGGATTCAAATCTTTAGACGAAGGTCAAAAAGTAACGTTTGACGTTGAGCAAGGTGCTCGCGGAGCTCAAGCTGCTAACGTTCAAAAAACTGCTTAATCTTCAATCGTTTATACAAACAGGCTCTTTATATAGGGCCTGTTTTTTTATGTTCTCTGTATCATAGTGAATAAAAAAACCCTACTCAACGTTCGAGTAGGGACAGTTGCTACAAGGTAAGAAAAAGGTTTAAAACCTCAAAGGATTGTTTACAGTATAACATACCGGATTGACGATATGTGGAATATATATAAATGATTTGTTTTTATGTTCTCAATATAACTGTATGTTATTCTTTGTTACATTTCGCATATCTCTTTTATGAAAAGAAGATAAACAACTGCTATTCACTGTGGGAGCAGATGTAAGAAATTCTTAAAGATAAAGAGGAGAGTGGTTGTTTTTTCTTCTGGAAATAATCACTTAGACCTAAAACAATGAAAGCCCTGCCTCTCTTCCATCCTTACGGCTCCATGTCCGTGCCAGTGTGAATCAGGATTACAAAAATCAAGTGACTATTTCATCGAGTTTTTTGATAAAACATCAAATGTTCGTTGAAGAAATTTTTAATAATAAAAACAGATTAGATTGTAGGAATAATAAAAGAGGTTAATGTTCTAAAAGTAAGTTGAAGAAGTTAAACGTCTTTGAAATATTTTAATCGTAATATTCCGAAAACTCGCGGGTGCTTTTTGGAATGCAAAACATTATTTAAAATTAACCTTAGCAGAAACTTTTTATTTGTTTTTCAGTGATTCCTTTAATGACTTCCAGTTCACTAATCAAAAATTCATATGCATCATCCAACATTTTTTTTTCGCTTGAATTAAGTGCTTTTTCTTTCTTCATTCGCATTAAATCACGTACAACTTCAGCGCCTTCTTGTATTTCACCCGTTTTTATTTTGTTCGTGTTTACTATATACCTTTGCTTCCACGGCAGTAACCTATCTGATTCTCCATGCTGAAAAATGTGTATAATGTGTTTTAATGCACGTATATCAGTAACTGGCCGTATATTTGAACTCAATATTTTACGCGTTGGAATCATAACTGTCATATTACTGATTGACATTCTTATGACATAATACTGTTGTTTTTCCTCTAAGAATTGTTTTTCTTCTATGGCTTCAATTGTACCTGCTCCGTGCATTGGATAAACAATGTTATCGCCAATTTGAAACATATAATCCACCTCCATATATGGGAACTTAACTTAAGGTTATCACATATGGAGTGAGATATCAAATTTTTAATGATAACATGGTCATTTAATGGTGTCAATAACTTTTTTTAAAAAAACAACATCAAAACAAGAGGGAACCTGTGGGATTCCCAAAAAAGGAAAGATCAATTCAATTGGTCCGTGTATATCTTGGAATCTCGACTAATTAACAGAGATCAGTTTTTCGTTGAAAATGAGTTATTAAATCTCCTTTAGGAGTTCATGACTTGACATCAATGACACTTTACTAATCTATATGGGCACAATTTAATCACCGATTTTTAACCATAATTCATGAAAACATATAGAAATGATGAAAGTGGAAGATAGAGAGTGTAATGAAAACAAGCTTTCATAACCTTAATGTATCTGCCATTCTTCTGCGTGCGGCGGAATTAGATATGATAATTCGATTAATGAAATGATAAAATAGGAGAAGACAGCCAAAAAGAAATGAGAGCAGATTCAGATGCGAAACACAAGAATAACTCATCGTGATCGTATTCGTACACATTTTTACAGAGGAGGACAATTATGATTGGAATACTGGCAGGAATGGGGCCAAAATCTACTGGGCCATTTGTAGATAAGGTAGTAGACGAGTGCCAAAAAATATATGGAGCAATACATGACATGGATTTCCCTCATATGATGATTTATTCTTGTCCGACTCCTTTCTATATGAATAAACCTCTCAATCATACGGACATGGAAAAGGCAATTATTGAGGGGGCTGTAAAGCTTGAAAAAACGGGTGTTGATTTTATTGCCATCCCATGTAATACCGCACATATCTATTTTAACCAAATAAAAAAATCGCTTTCAGTCCCTTTACTAAACATGGTTGATGAAACCATAAAAAAAACACCTAAAGGCTCCAAAAAAGCAGCTCTTTTAGCCACCGTTCCTACGGTTCAATCTGGAATATTTCAAGAAGCGTTAAACAGAGAAAGTTATGATTTTTTACATCAAGATAGTTGGCAAATCTATGTCGATCAAATAATAGAAAAAATTAAACAAGGTCAAATCGATGAGGCTCGTACATTATATGATGAATTACACCGTGACTTAGCAGAAAAGGTTGATACGGTTATCATTGCATGTACGGATTTAAATATGGTCACGGATCAAAAAAGCAGCGGACTTACCTTTGTTGATTCATCAGCTTGTCTCGCTCAAGCCATTGTAAATAAGTATGTATTATTAACAAAATAAGCCGTCTGATTTATCAGCAAATTCAGGGCGCTTTTTTTCCGTTAAAGCGCCCGGCTTCGGCAAATACATGATCCTCGAGTTACTTCTTTGAATGTAACTTCCCCGCGTTATTGTTCTTTTAACATTGAATACTTTCGATACGCTTTATAGAAACTGCAGCCAAATAGAACAGCCATAAGGGCGGGAAGCGACCTCAAAAGGGCAAATGGAGTTTCAAATAAAAATGCTTTCCAAAACATTGCGCTTTCCATACTCCACAGACCTTCAGTTAAATATAAACCTGAATCCTTGTAAATCAAATAAGAATAAAACAAGCACAGTAAACCAAAACAAGATGAAAAACTCATTAGTCTTTTATAATAATTACTCTTTGATTGGCGATCCGAGAAGATTTCATTTTGATCATCATCTTCTTTTTGCCAATATCGAGTTCCGCTAAGCCATGGGCTGTTTATATAACTCCAGCCGAAGTCTTCATAGATCTCTTTGTAGTCTTTGAACTTTTTCTTTGATAAATAATCTTGATAATCCAGTCGCATTACATATTTTTTGTCGGTTTTTTTGAAAGTGTATATTCCTAATCCGCTGATATTTGTACAGTGATAGCCTTTTTGTAGGTGCTCGTTCAGCCATTGCTCCTCTTTTTCAATATCAAAAAACATCTTAAATTTCTTCATTCGATTCACTTCCTTCGTACAGGGATAAAATATGAAGTAATCTGTTTTGTTCCATTTTCAAAATGGCGCTTCCTTCCGCAGTTATCATATAAACTTTTCTCCGGCCCGATTCTCCAACAGGTTCAATCCAGCCATGCTTATTCAAGTTTTCAATCGCGCCGTATAATGTGCCGGCTGCTAAAATAACAGTTCCGTTACTCATCTTTTCGATCTTCTGCATGGCAGCATAGCCATGAAGCGGCTCCCGCAGAGCTAATAAAATATAATGCATGGTTTCAGACAGCGGTAATAATTTATGTTTCATATCCTCATCCTCTATTCAGTCTGACTATATAGTTAAACTTAATACAGTTCAACTGAATAGTCAATGGTCTTTTCAAAATTTGTCAAGGAACTTGAAAATCAAATCTAAAAAGTCGCTTTTCTTACGTAATGGGAAGCGACTACTGAGTAGTCCTATTCAATTAAATGGCCCGATTGTTGGATGTAATGCTTAACTTCAGTGCTTGAAATGCCGGGTGGTAATAAGCTAAGCTTTCACTTTATCGAATGCCCAGCGTATAAACACCCCGTAAAGGTCCAAACCCTCTCGGCCGCATTAATAATACCAAGGGTGTTGAGTCCCTTGGTATTTTTTGTTCATTGAATTATTATAAACTTCTAACTTAGTTAATGGCTGTCGTTCCAGTTTTTCTCTATAAATGTATTCACAGGCTGTAAGTTGGTTTTGTTCGCAATTTCAATGACAGCGGGAACCACGGAAGGGTCTGTTTTGGAGAAGTTAGGAATCCGCGGATCTAACCGGAAAAAGCGATCTCCCAGCAGATTCGCGCTGACCATAGATTCATAGTAGCCATTTCCGCCGGAGATCATCTGAAGAAATGGCAGTAATGGTTCATTAGGCGACCTGTCCAAAAGGACTCCCCAATTTGGAGGAAGGTTCTTCAGATTTTCGGGACGTATGTTATCCGCACTCACCATTCCCCATCCCCTCGTATCTCTTCTTAACCGAGTCGGGGCTTCACCTGTACCGATGGATAGTGCCGCAATTTGATCCAGTGGCACGTTGGCTTTACCAACCGCAAACGCGATACTGGCCGTACTGGGGTTCGTTGCCACTACATATCCGTCCACGTAGTTTTGATAGGCGCGCTGCGTCGCGGGAGCACCGCTGCTCCGCAGTATGACATCACTCACTTTCTCATTTAAATAGGGAGAGCCGGGAAAGTTGTGAAATAATACGGGCGTCCAACGATCCAGTGCCGGGGAGTATAATTTGAATGAAGGGACAACAATTCGTTTTCTTAGATCTTTAAGGCGAAGGCCTGGCGGGAAAAAGTTTCGTACCGCTTTAATAAAACCGGAATATGGTAATTGTTGATTGAAAACAGGTCCGCCCGGCCGGGACGTGCTGAATGCGGGCAGGATTTCATCCTTAAAATACTGAAGTGTTTCCCTCGGAGATCTTCCGCTTGCTAATGCAAGGGCAGTAAATGAACCGATTGAATTTCCCGCAAATACGTGGGTTCGACTTATTAATTCTGGATTTTCTTCAGCCAGTCTGTTCAATAGCTGTAAACTTAAAGCACCTAAGGTTCCGCCCCCGTCAAAGGTCATGATCCGATATTTTGCCAAAGCTGATTTCTCCTTTCTGATGAAAACTATCATTCAGTATATGTTCAGCCAGAGTCTATTGTATGGATGAATGAATATCTCTTTATCTTAAAATTGTTCGATTTATCAATCTAGCGAGTTGTTTCTCACCATTTTTAACACCGCGTCTGTCAATGATGTGGATGGGACTATTTATTTAGAGGCGAAAGGAATATATCTTTAATTTTTTGAGGCAGCTCATGAAGGTATTCCTGGAAAGAAGGAGAATAGGTTATAAAAATAAAAGGGGGAAAAATATTTGAATACGATTGACCTTATCGTTTTACATTTTGAAGAGGTGAGACGGCGAAGCATCAAGTTATGGACAGCTATACCTGAGGAAAAAATGGACTGGCGCCCGGATTCCGAAGCCATGTCGTGTAAAGAAATGATAAGACACATATTAGAAGCAGAATTTCTTTATCATCAAATTTTAATGAAAAATATGAGTGAGTTTTCAGAGGAAACTATTAATCCTTATGAATCAAAAATGTTTACCACTGTAAGCGAAGAATTAGAATTTGCAAAACCGTATCGGGCCGAGTTTTTGACATTCATCAAATCGTTAAACGAAACAGATTTAACAAATATAAAGATTGACAGGTCTGATGTTGGATATATTCGCGAACTAGGAGACATGTTATTAAGAATCGCTTACCATGAGTCCGTACATACCGGTCAGCTTTTAGACTATCTCAGAACTGCTGAGGTTGACAGGCCTTTAATTTGGGACTAGTTAAATGATTGAGTTTTACACGGGAAGGGGAAAGAATGGAATATAAACCGATTAATTTTCAAGAGAAATTAGCTGCGTTCCAAGATCAATGGTTTCCAAAAGTAATCGCTGAAATGAATGATTATCAATTTAAACTTGTTAAGGTACAAGGGGATTTTGTTTGGCATAAGCATGACGAAACAGATGAAGTCTTCATTGTCATTAAGGGTAATTTAATCATTGAATTTCGTGATGGAGAAGTAACATTAAATGAAGGTGAAATGTTTGTCATTCCGAAAAATGTTGAACATAAACCTTATGCAGAATCAGAGTGTAACATTTTGCTTGTAGAACCTAAAGGTGTTGTGAATACCGGGCAGGAAATAACTGATCAAACAGCTGAAAATGATGTCTGGGTCTAGCCTGTAACAAAAAAATGATCAAAAATCCGAAAGATCGAAGACGATTAGAGAAAATGATCAGGAAAACCAATTAAGAATGATTTAAGGTAAATTATTGAAAAATTTTGTTAATATTATAATACATTGTTTTGAAATGTAATCATTTTATAAGGAGTTTTCTAATTGCGTTGGAGTAAATGGTTCAATATTTTTTGTATAGCAGCATTGGGGTCAATATATGGCTATAAATTGTTTACTAACCAAGAAGTCAGTACGACTCGTTTAATCATAGCTGCTGCAATTATTTTGTTGAACATTGTCGGACTTTTTAGCAAAGAACCAGTAAAACAAACACAGCAAGCAAACTAAAAGTCAAAAACACAAAAAGTTGGTACAGAAGGATGTTGCAGCGCGCAGCATCCTTTTTTCGTAGTCTCCCTTTTTACGCTGCTTATCATAAACATTTAAGTTTCATCAAGCATCCAGAATCTGTTGTATCGATAAATGAAAATTGCCCTAAAATGTGCCGGTTCATCATAATACCAGTCCAAGCTGCAGTTATTTCTATACATAGTATGTAGAGATTAAAAAATGAGAGAAGGAGTGGCGTAATGTATTATAACGAAGGTGAAGATCAACAGTACGTTCAGAAGAAAAAGCCATACAACGAAGCCTGTGACCTTGGCCATGATTTTGATATGGCGGACGACGCAGCAAGAGCGGAAGCAGCAAGAGAAGCAGAAGCGAGAGCCAGAGCGGAAGAAGCAATAGCAAGGGCGGAAGAAGCAAGAGCCAGAGCAGCAGAAGCAGCAAAAGCAGCAGCAGAAGCAAAGGTAGAAGCGGCAAAATTAGCAGCCAAAGCGAAATGTAAAAAACGTCATAAGAAAGAGAAAAAACATGATTGCAAACGTAAGCACAAGAAGAAAAAATAAGATCTTTTCATCATGTAAAAGATAAGATTCAATGTGTATTGATTTTAACCGTACAGGGGTGCAAAAACGATAAAGAATAAGATTCTTTGTCGGGGGATCAAGCAGAAAGATTGCTCAGCCGGTGTCTCAGCAGAACCACGCATGGCAGGGCAAACATAATTTTCTATGGACTTCCATAGTTAAGTCGGGATATAACGCCAATAAATGTAAGTGCCTATCATGATAAAAAAGGCAGGAGAGACAAGAGTTTCGGCAGCTTGCCGCTCTTGTCTTTTTTTTTGTTTTTATATCATTTTCGCGTATATGTATCTATTTTTAAGTTTGCAGAACATCTGTCTAAGAATTTGTCCAATTCCTGCATATACTGGTATCGGAATCAAATGCTTATTGGGAGTGAAATAGATGGGATCAGCACAGTTAACAGGACGCGTCATCTTCAAAGGGGACCCCGGCTATACACAGGCGGTTAAGAATTGGAACCCTTATGTTGATGTCTGTCCGCTTGTCTTTGTTTTTGCCCAAAATTCATACGATGTAAGTAATGCTATTAAATGGGCTCGTGAGAAGAATGTGCCTATGCGTGTCAGAAGCGGCCGCCATGCTCTGGATAAAAATCTTTCCACGGTAAGTGATGGGATTGTTATTGATGTGAGTGACATGAATAAAGTTTTCTTAGATGAAAAAAACGCGGTAGCAACCGTTCAAACCGGCATTCACGTCGGCCCGCTTGTAAAAGGTTTAGCTCGGGAAGGTTTTATGGCCCCGTTCGGAGACAGTCCAACCGTCGGAATCGGAGGAATCACAATGGGAGGCGGATTTGGAGTGCTTTCCCGATCGATCGGCCTGATAAGCGATAACCTTCTCGCACTGAAAATGGTAGATGCCAAAGGCAGGATTATTCAAGCAAATCAATCCCGCAATGAAGATTTACTGTGGGCTTCCAGAGGCGGCGGGGGAGGCAATTTCGGATATAACACCCAATATACATTCAAAGTTCACCGTGCCCCTAAAACCGCAACCGTCTTTAATATCATTTGGCCGTGGGAACAGTTAGAAACGGTATTTAAAGCGTGGCAAAAATGGGCGCCGTTTACAGACGAACGATTAGGATGCTACCTTGAGATTTACAGCAAAGTAAATGGTTTGTGCCATGCGGAAGGATTGTTCCTCGGTTCAAAACCGGAGCTGATTCAATTATTAAAACCTTTATTAAATGCCGGAACGCCGGCACAAACAGTAATCAAAACACTATACTACCCGGATTGTATAGATTTCTTAGATCCTGACGAACCGATTCCCGGCAGATCTGATCAGAGTGTTAAATTCTCCTCGGCGTGGGCGCTCAATCTTTGGCCGGAAGAACCTATTGCAGTAATGAGACAATTTTTAGAAAAAGCGACTGGGACAGAAACCAACTTCTTTTTTATCAATTGGGGAGGCGCGATAAGCAGAGTTCCAAGCAGTGAAACAGCCTTCTATTGGCGCCGTCCATTATTTTATACGGAATGGACGGCCAGTTGGGAAAATAAATCACAAGAAGCTTCGAATCTTGCATCAGTTGAAAGAGTGCGTCAGCTGATGAAACCATATGTAACAGGTTCATATGTGAATGTTCCGGATCAAAATATCGAGAACTTCGGAAAAGCATATTATGGCTCAAACTTTGCAAGGCTTCAAAGAATAAAGGCGAAATACGATCCCGAAAATGTATTCCGTTTTCCGCAAAGCATCCCGCCATCGTATAAATAGGTTGATCGTTTTGGGAAACAAATAAAAAACACACCAGAACTTTCAGGTGTGTTTTTATTGTTGCTAAATTGGGTTATTCAATTGCATCCCAGTGCGGATTCCAAACGATTTCCCATAAGTGTCCATCGGGGTCTTGGAAGTGACCGGAGTATCCGCCCCAAAAAGTATCATGAGCGGGATCAGTTATCGTTGCTCCTGCCTGTTTTGCCTGTTCCATGACTTTATCGACTTCAGCTTTACTGCCAACATTATGTCCTTATGTAAATTCTGCAGGGCTTGGCGCAGTTAACGTAACGTTTGTTTCATGTGCGATGTCTTTGCGGTCCCAAAGGGCAAGTTTCAGTCCCGTTTGCAAGTCGTTCAAATCTGTACCGGCTGTTCCTTCTGTAGGCAGACCCAAGTCATCTCGATAGAAGTGAAGCGATTTTTCTAAATTGTCTGCGCCTAAAGTAATTACTGTAATCCGCGGCTTCATAGCAATCATTGATCAAGAGCAATATAAAGTATTGGACATTTTCATTGAAAAGATTTTGACATTTCAGTAAAGAACCTATATATTCATATATGAGCACATAATCATATATGATTATTTTTTTGTCCATGTTAGAATGCTTCATAACAGAAAAGAAATAATAAATACAGTGTATGAGATAAGGAGGAGATTTTTATGGGTCACAATCACAATCACGCTGGCGGATCCAATAAGAAGGTTTTATTGATCTCTTTTATCATGATTACAGGTTATATGATAATAGAAGCGATAGGCGGATTTTTAACCAATAGTTTAGCGCTTTTGTCAGATGCAGGCCATATGCTGAGTGACTCAATCTCATTAATGGTTGCTCTGATTGCTTTTAAATTGGCCGAAAAAAAGGCAAGTCATCATAAGACATTCGGCTACAAACGATTTGAGATTCTCGCAGCTGTGATAAACGGTGTTGCATTAATATTGATTTCCCTTTATATCATTTATGAAGCAATCAAACGTTTCTCTCATCCGCCGGAGGTAGCAACAACCGGTATGCTGACGATTAGTATCATCGGGTTAGCTGTAAATATATTGGTCGCTTGGATTATGCTGAACGGCGGAGATACAAAGAATAACCTGAACATAAGAGGGGCTTACTTACATGTGATAAGTGACATGCTCGGATCTGTAGGTGCCATACTGGCTGCGATCCTTATCATCTTCTTCGGGTGGAGCTGGGCAGATCCAGTGGCCAGTGTCATTGTGGCTATTCTTGTTCTGAGAAGCGGTTACCATGTGACGAAAGACTCCATTCACGTATTAATGGAAGGAACTCCGGGAAATATCGATGTCACTGACATCATTCATACAATTGAAGAGACAGAAGGAATTCAAAGCATTCATGATTTGCACATATGGTCTATCACAAGCGGATTGAATGCTCTTTCCTGCCACGCAGTTGTTAACGATCAACTGACCATTTCTGAAAGTGAAAGTATTTTACGCAAAATTGAACATGAACTTGGAGATAAAGGCATTACACATGTAACCATTCAAATGGAAACAGCAGCGCATAATCACGACAATACGATTCTTTGTCAGGCCCAAACTGAGAATCCGCGTGACCATCATCATCATTAAAGAAGGAAATAGGGACTCACTTTGTCTGCTGACAATTAAGATAAAACCGGAGGGGGGGATTCATATGTACGACACGATAGTAATCGGAGCCGGTCAGGCAGGAATCTCAGTAGGATATTATCTAAAGAAGTCGAAACAAAAATTTATCATTTTGGATAAAAGTCATGAAGTGGGAGAAAGCTGGAACAACCGGTATGACTCATTGGTTTTATTTACTTCTCGAATGTACAGCTCTTTGCCTGGAATGCAGCTTGAAGGAGACAAGCATGGACTCCCTTCAAAAAATGAAATTGCTGCTTATCTGAAAAAATATGTTGAAAGATTTGAAATCCCGATCCAATTACGGACAGAAGTAATAAGTGTCCAAAAATTAAAGAACTATTTCTTAATAAAAACAAACCGGGAAGAATATCAAACGAAGAATCTTGTGATGGCCGCAGGTCCTTTTCATACCCCTAACATTCCATCAATATCAAGGGATGTAGCCGATCATATTCATCAATTACATTCTTCACAATATAAACATTCAAAACAACTGGCGCCTGGGAATGTACTGGTAGTCGGCGGCGGGAATAGCGGGGCTCAGATAGCTGTTGAATTATCCAAAGAAAGAGTTACATATTTGGCTTGCAGTAATAAACCGGTTTATTTCCCTTTATGGATTGGAAAAAGAAGCATCTTTTGGTGGTTTGATAAATTAGGAGTTTTACATGCAAGTCATACATCAATATTAGGCAAGTTCATTCAGAAGAAAGGCGACCCCATATTTGGGTATGAATTAAAACATGCAATAAGACAGAAGAAGATCATCTTAAAACAAAGAGTCATAGCCGGAAAGCAAAATGAAATGATTTTTAAAGATTCATCTTCATTAGAAGTAAACAATATTATTTGGGCAACTGGTTTTAAGAATCCGCTTTGTTGGATGAAAATAGAAGGTGTTTTGGATAAGGAAGGCCGAATTATACATCACCGGGGTGTTTCAGCTGTGGAAGGATTGTATTTTATTGGTTTGCCTTGGCAGCATAGGCGAGGTTCAGCGCTGCTTCAAGGTGTAGGAAATGATGCTGAATACATTGTAAAACAAATGAACGGTGGATAGACAGAGGAGAGCAGTAACTTACGTGTTTACTGCTCTTTTTTGTGTTGAATAAGTCCGGTTATGTGACTGTGTAAAGCCGAAAAAATCTTTTGGCTTAATTAATAAGAAGATCCCTGACTCATTGATTGTGCAACATTCTGACGTACCTCCCTAGCTAACTGCGCGGCACGTAAGGAAGCCTGCCAAATAGCCGGACTCACTGCAGATTGACTGATGGATAATGCCTGTTGTGTGGCTGGAACCATTGGTCTTAGGAGATTTTCCGCCTCGTCTACAGATGACGCGTATTGGTGACCGGCTGCTCTTCGCAGGTCTGCTATCGCTGCGGGGAAGTTTGACCATAGACGAAGTATTGAATTCATGCAGCCAACCATAAGAGGAAAATGAGGAGCCCGGCCTTGTCCGGAGGCGAGAAGCTCTGCTGCGCCTAAAGCGGAATAAACGTGATAGCTCAACGGAGTAAGATATTTCGCGTGTACAGTATGAAGTTCTCGTAATCCCCAAGTGTCTGGAAGAAATCTGAATTCTGAACTCATACCGCATCCCAGAGCGAGTGCTCTGCTGACAGCCTGCAAGTGTTTCACTACCGCAGCCATTGATTGTTGAAAGGAGGATGAGTGTATTGGAATTTGTTGAATCGCAGATAAATGGCTTCGCATTTTATGATTTGCCTGGCTTAAATCAGGCTGCTGTCTGTAATCATATACATAATACGGATAATAATAATAATACATATCTAAACTCCCTTTATGAATGACTTTTAGGAGCAGGATATGCACCCAGATTGTTTTTGATAAGGGCATGTGCCTAAATTATCCATCAGTGCAACGATTTTAGTCCGCGCATATTCAGTTGGTATTTTTTATGCAAACGGATTTTGTGGCCAAAACGTTTCTGCTAACTTAAGTCTTTTAGGCTGATCAAGGGAATTCCTTAGTGCGGCACACTCTCATTACCAAAAGCATAGGATAATATCACAAAAATTTAAAATTGCGGGGATGAAAAATGTATTATATACCTTTTTCGCATCAATGTTATTATTGTGTGAATGTACCGATGTATAGCGATGGAAGATCTGTTTATTGGACTTTTCCAAATAACTATGATCCTTCATACGAAGATAGAAACCTTCTCTTGAAAGATTATGGACCAAAACCATTCGTTGTGAATATCAATAAAGCCGCAAAACAAAACAATACGTTCCGTACGGCCCTATGGACAGGAAAGCATTTTCAAATTACTTTGATGAGTCTTGGTATTGGAGAAGATATCGGTTTGGAGATCCATCCTCACGTAGATCAATTCTTACGGATTGAGCAAGGCCGGGGGATCGTTAAAATGGGTAAGAGCAAGGAACATTTAACTTTCCAAAGAAATGTCTATGATGACTTTGCCATTGTTGTCCCTGCCGGCACTTGGCACAATGTTGTGAATACGGGTAATACGCCGTTAAAACTGTATTCAATTTATGCTCCTCCTAACCATCCGTTTGGTACGGTTCATGTGACAAAGGCCGATGCAGCGGCTGCGGAAGATTAGTATAGGATTCCAGAGGACTTTACTGCTGCAAAGACTATAGAAAAAATCGTATTTGGACAGCATCATTAAATAAAGCGATTGAATGGCTGAAACACAAAATATTAACGTTTCAGCTTGTCATAGTGCAGTTGATGCGATGCTTTATTCCACAACTTTTCAACAGCAAATGTGGTTTTTTGTCTGTACATTTTAATTGATTGGCAGTCAGTGAAAATAGGCAATCCGCAGGGAACTTGTAATAAATTTATCCTTGCTCCTCCTAATAAGCGGCTTTAACCGACAAGTTTCTGTTTCTCTTCAAACCATTTGCGAAGCTGATGAATATGAGCTTGATGATATCTATTATGGTCTGCCATATGCCATATTCCCCATTGAATGGTTGCTTGTTTTTCTGCTTCATAATCTACTGTATGATTCAGCTGATCGTCAGTTAACTGATAACAAACAGACTTAAACATGCTGAATACTTCTTCATAATCAGTGAGAATTTGTTCTAATGAAACACCGGAAATGAAAGGGAGCTTATTGTTCTGATCTAACATTGGTCCATACTTCTCTTCAAGCTGCTTTGGTATCGGTTCACCCTTTATTCTGAATATCCAGTTGAGATCAACATATGCTAAGTGTCTTATTAGCTGAGCTGTACTATTGTATGTTTGATTTGGTCCTTTATAATCAATCTCCTGCTGTGACATGTCTGACACAATGGATATTAAGCGGCTGTAATTTTCATTAACGGCAGAATACAGCATTCCCACAAGATGATCCATGTGCGGTTCACCTTTTAAATCTAAAATCATTAACCCCACCTCATTAGCACAATTTTTACATTCAGTTTGCCTTATTACTCATATTTGTCAAGCCATCCAGGAAATGAATCGCTAGAGGATGAAGCAGGCTCTCTTTGCCTGCTTTTTTTGTGTGTCGGCCTTTACATCTGACATGTTTATTTATCTGAAACTGTACCTTTTTAAATGTCAGACAGTGTTATATGATACTCTGCAGATATTCAAGAATATGTACTTGGAGGACATTCTCATGCGAAATTTTAATGTTGCTATCCCTACGCCTTTTCATGAAGATGAAAGTTTATATGTAGAAGGATTTGATGCTATTGTCGAACATTTGAAAAACAGCGGTATCCATTCGTTACTCATATGCGGCACGACTGGTGAACAGCATTCACTCAGCATAGATGAGCGTCTTCAGATCATTGAGTATGTTCATCAGCGAAAATTTGAAGATGTTGAACTGATGTTCGGTGTTTCAGCCGTAAGAACCAGTGATGCCGTCAAACTGATGAAACACATCGAGAAAACCAATATTGATTCTGTACTGATTGGTTTTCCTCCTTATATAAGACCGACACAGCAGCAAGCCGTTTATTACGTTGACGAACTTCTCAGTCATACCTCTAAAGAGGCTGTGCTTTATAATAACCCCGGCCGGACCGGTTTTAATCTGAGTGAGAAAGCGCTTAAAGACTTAATAAGCCGGCATCCCGGGATAAGGGGGCTGAAAGAAGGAGGAGACGTTCTGCGTCATAAACAAACAGAGTTCCCTGATCACTTTATTTTGTTTGCGGCAGGGGACGTTGAATTTCCGAAGATGCTGAGTAACGGGTGTAACGGCCTGTCAAGCATGGCCGGAAATGTCTATCCTGAAGAAATCAGAGAAAGCTTCAGCAGCTTATCAGAAAATAAACCGATTAATCTGGATCGAATAAACGATCTGATTGCTGAAGTGACAAATCATCATACTGTCATGAATATAAAAAATCACTATAGGAAGATTGGGATTCAAGCAGGCAGCTGCCGGTCACCCATTATATAAGAAATGTTCCGTCGCGGATAAGTGAAAAATGTGATCAGCGCGCTTTCTGTACTTGGATTAGGCTTAATAAGCAAGTTATATAATACTGTCATTAGCGGGGGCGTAAGCATTTGTTTAGCTTTACATAAGGGAAACCTTATGATATGGTGATTATTGCTAATATTGACAAGAAAGAGGTGAAAGCGATGATAACGATTTATGGAATTTTGTATGGTAAAAATGCAAAAATTGGAAACATTTTGGCGGACAAAGGGAGCAGTCTGTCCTTTTTTAAGCCAAATCACCATACAAAAACAGTTATCGGTGCTTTTTCTCTATGTCAAATAAACGATAATCCAATGACATAATGTCCTTGTTTATTTGTGCATGATGTTATTTAAGCGTAACACCGATAATTGTGTCGGTGTTTTTTTGTGCCTGATTTTAAAAAAAGGTTAGATGATCACTCCCTTCTATTTACTCAAACAAACAAGAGTATTATGGAAGGATGAGAAAACATGCAACAAAAAAACAAGTATATAAGAATTCAAGAGTTCCTGAAGCAAAATAAATTTCCTGATTTTAGAATGAATCAAATCAAAAATGCTGTATTCCAAGGGAGAATAAATCATTTCAATGAAATAACGGTTCTTCCTAAATCCTTGAGAAAATTGTTAATAGAGGAGTTCGGAGAGTCAATTTTAAATATTGCTCCTTTAAAAGTGCAGCATTCTGAGCAAGTTACAAAAGTCTTATTTGAAATTTCAGGAGACGAAAAAATAGAAACGGTTAATATGAAATATAAAGCCGGTTGGGAGTCATTTTGTATATCCTCGCAGTGCGGCTGTCATTTTGGCTGTAAATTTTGTGCAACAGGAGATATTGGTTTAAAACGCAATTTAACGTCAGATGAAATGACTGACCAAATTTTGTACTTTCACTTAAAAGGACATTCAATTGACAGTATTTCTTTTATGGGAATGGGAGAAGCATTAGCGAATGTACAAGTTTTTGATGCTTTACATGTGCTTACAAATCCGAAGTTGTTTGCTTTAAGCCCTCGCAGGTTATCTATTTCGACCATAGGTATTATTCCGGGCATTAAAAAAATCACTCAGGATTATCCGCAGGTCAACCTGACGTTTTCATTACATTCTCCTTTTAATGAACAGCGAAGCAAGTTAATGCCGATTAATGAACGCTACCCGTTATTGGAGGTAATGGACACATTAGATGAGCATATACGTGTGACCTCAAGAAAAGTTTATATTGCTTATATTATGCTGCCGGGAGTTAATGATTCTATTGATCATGCGAATGAAGTAGTAAATCTTTTAAGAAGCAGATATAAGAGAGGGAACTTGTTCCATGTAAACATCATTAGATATAACCCGACTGTTAGTTCACCTATGAGATTTGAAGAAGTAAATGAGAAACAAGTTGTAAACTTCTATAAAAAATTAAAGTCAGCAGGAATTAACGTGACCGTCAGAAGTCAATTTGGCATTGATATAGATGCTGCTTGCGGACAATTATATGGAAATTATCAAAAAAATAAGAACCAATAAATCAGGTGCAGAACTCGGTTTGACTTCATATTATTTCATTTGATAACATAAAATGGTTATTGTGATTGAAAAAAAGATACCCGTTTTTATAAAAAAAGGAGTCATAACGTTGCTGAAAAGGTTTTTTCTTGTTTTTCTTACGCTGATAATGTCTATATTTGCTGTATTCGCGGCTGCTGAAGAGTCTCCCGGCGATCGTGTCATTTCTTTTGACGAGCCTATGATTTTATTGATCTCACTCGGAATCATCTTATGTTTGTTCATTCCTCCATTCGTCATGTCCTTTTTTGGCAGTTTGGTTGTGAGAATCATATCCGGAGTCTATCAATGTTTTATCGTCCTCACGTTTGCGGGGCTCATTCCGATTGGATTTCTGATCCCCAATGGCTTTTTGACAATTCTTGCTGCCGTACTGGGGACTTTGGTCAGTTTAGCCAGTGTTGTGGTCACCTTATTCGTTGGCAGGAAAAAAGAGGCCGGAAGGTTTTAAAACTAGTGGGTAAGCTGCAATATTGAAGGGAAAGTCATTGTTTGACTATTTATATGGAATAGCATAGAATTAAAGTAAATATTTATAAAAAGTCACTAGGGGAGCTTTAATAGCTGAGAAGAGACAATACGTCCTGACCCTTTGAACCTGATTTGGTTAATACCAGCGTAGGGAAGTGAAAAATTAGAGAGATTCTTTATCTTATCTATATTTAAGCCACTTTCCATAGAGGAAAGTGGCTTTATTTATTTTGAAAGGGTGATATGAAGTGGCGACTAAAAAAGTTTTTCTGGCAGGGCCTTTTAAAAGTTTAGTAGATGAGAAAACTGGATTGATGAGTACGTATGAGAGGGGAAAGCTGGAATCATTAATTTCCTTTTTTGAGAATGAAGGATGGCTGGTTCATAATGCTCACAAGCGGGAAGGGTGGGGGAAAGATTTCATGACACCCCTTCAATGCACTAAAATTGATTTTGATGAAATAAGTACTTGCGACCTTTTTGCAGCATTTCCCGGATCACCCGCTTCTCCTGGAACACATATAGAAATTGGATGGGCTTCCGCCTTGAAAAAAAAGATCGTGCTATTTCTAGAAAAGGACAAGGATTATGCTTTCTTAATTCAAGGGTTACATGCAGTGGCGGATGTTGAGTACATCAGCTATAAAGATACAGATGATTTATTAGAGAACATTAAAAATACCTTTGCAGCATATAAGGCGGAATCTCAATGAGAAAGAGAACTTTTCATGAAGCATATACGGAAACGCTGTATGACATCTATCACAACCCTGAATTTTTCAATTCACCGCGCGGACAAAAAAGCAGAGAACAATTGAACTACCATCTGACTCTGGAAAATCCAATAGAACGTGTCACTTATTTATCCTCAAGAAAAACCAATATCGTGTTTAATTTTGCTGAAGTGCTATGGTATTTATCGGGGAGTAACGACTTAGATTTTATCAGTTATTACAATAAAAAAATGCCTTCATACTCAATGAATAAAAAAACATTAACAGGCACTGCGTACGGGCCTAAAATATTTGAATTCGGAAATGCAAAACTAAATCAATGGAATAGAATAAAAAATCTTTTGACACAAGAAGATATTGATTCAAAAAGGGCATTTATTCAAATATTCGATGCTTCGGAACTCTTCGTTTTAGAAAATATAGATGTTTCCTGCACAATCGGTTTGCAGTTTTTTGTGAGGGAAGGCGAATTATACATGTCTTCTGTCATGCGTGCAAATGATGCTTTTCGCGGGATGATCAGTGATCTTTTCTCATTTACCTTCATGCAGGAATTAATGGCCAGAGAACTGCGTGTAGAAGTCGGAGAATATTTTCATAATGCGGGATCAATCCATATTTATGATTCAGATCATGAATGGGCGAAAACGGTGCTTGAAGAAGCTGAAAATCACCATGATATTCCGGAATTTGAATTTCCGAAAATGCCTGAGGGAAATAACTGGCCGTCCATTGAAACAGTCTTAAAGTACGAAAAATTACTTAGGAAAGATCAAATTTCTATGACTAAAAACGATATTGAAATGCTTGATTTACCTGATTACTGGAAACAGATTCTTTTCCTTTTCAGTATATACCAGCATATTGCATATAAACGGGATATGGATCATTCTCTATTTCAAAGTTTACTTCCTATATATCAATTTTTCGTCAGGAATAAGTGGTTTCATTATTTCTCAACTGAGCAAAAGGAGGAAATTCAATGAAAACTTCATGGAAAGAAGACAGTGTTGCTGGTAAATTCGATGCTTATAATGACGTTTTAGAACAAACGTTAGGTTTTGAGTTTGTTTTTCGTACTTTTGATAAAGCGGAGATTAAAAAGGTGCTCGATTTCGGATGCGGTCCAGGAAAGGTAGCTTATAGGCTGGCTGACAGAATAGGCTGCAATGTGATCGCAGTCGATGAATCAAGGAAGATGTTAGATATAGCAAAGGCAAAAAGACAACATCCTCATGTGGACTATCATTTAATTGAACACGATAATCTTTCCTTCTTACCAGATCACTCAGTTGATGCTGCAATGGCCTGTTATGTTTTTATTAATACGGATAGTGACCAGCGTATCAAAGGTATCATAAATGAAATTTTTCGTGTGTTAAAACCAGGAGCTTCATTTGTCATACTCGATACGAATCCTGATTCAACCGGAATTGAATTTTCAACCTTCCGCAATGGAATACCGGGGAAAGAATATTCTTACGGAGAAGAAAGAAATGAATGGCTCCATGTTCCCGGGCAAGCAGATTTAATTTTAAATGATTTTCATTGGCCGAAGTCAATGTATTATACACTATTAACTCATGCAGGTTTTGAAAATGTAACTTTATCAGAACCAACGTTAAACGATATTGACCAAGAGCATGTAAAAGCCATAGAGAAAGAGTTTCAATTTAATAATTGGAAATGTGAAAAGGAATACCCGCCTTTTGTCATTTTTAAAGCAGTGAAACCTGCCTGAAGGAGGAGTGTAAGTTGACGGATATTTATAAAGCGCTTTCGATTGCTGGGACTGATCCTTCCGGAGGGGCGGGAATTCACGCGGATTTAAAAACATTTCAGGAACAAAAGGTATATGGAATGGCAGTTATTACATCAGTTGTTGCACAAAACACACTTGGTGTGAAAAGTTTTGAGGAGATGTCTCTTCAGAATATATCTCAGCAAATAGACTGTGTCATGGATGATATAAAACCGGATGCTGTCAAAACCGGTATGCTTGCAAGTATAGGAATTATTGAATTGCTGGCAGAAAAGTTAAAAGACGCAAATATTCAATCGTATGTGATGGATCCGGTTATGATTGCTAAAAGCGGACATCATCTGCTCCATAAGGACGCCATTGATCATTTGAAGAAATTATTAATACCCCAAACAACTGTTATTACACCGAACATTCCGGAAGCGGAAGCAATCATCGGCAAATCAATCGAGACTGTACAGCAGATGCGTGATGCGGCGAAAGAAATAGTGGAGGTATACGGGGCAAAAAGTGCTGTCGTAAAAGGGGGGCACCTGAACGGAGAAGCCCGTGATATTTTGTACTTTGACGAGGACTTCGAGGAATTTGTTTCTCCCCGCTTTGATACAAAGCATACTCATGGAACAGGCTGTACGTTTTCAGCTGTGATAACTGCAGAGCTGGCAAAGCAGCACAGCATACCGGAATCAGTGGCAACTGGAAAGGAATTCATTTCAGCAGCCATTAAACATCCCTTAGGAATCGGGAAAGGACAAGGCCCTACAAATCATTTTGCGTATCGCTCAACTATTAACCAAGAGACAACCGCTTAAGGAGTGTTATGATGATCTCCGAGAATTATGATGTATTTTTATTTGATTTAGACGGAGTGATATATATAGGAGATAAAGCTTTACCAGGAGCTGTGGCCTCTTTAAAACGACTCCGTGAAGAAAAGAAAGCCATTCGCTTTTTAACGAATGATCCTTGTGTTACAAGAGAAACGATTGTGAAACGCCTTCATAAACTGGGGATTTCAGCAAGTATTGATGAAGTGTTTACTGCGGGGTGGGCAACAGCTGATTACCTTGTCAGCGAAGGAATAAAGAAGGCATATATATTGGGAAATGACCAACTTAAAAGTGAAATTCAAAAGGCCGATATTGATCTTACGGAAGATCAGGCGGAGGCTGTTGTCATTGGATGGGATCAAAATATTACATTTCAGGATGTGCATAAGGCAGTAAACCTCATCCGCTGCGGGGCTTCATTTATCGCTGCAAACGGGGATAAAACATTTCCTGCCGCTAACGGACCGGCTCCCGCGACAGGCGCTATAGTCGCGGCTGTTAAAACAGCAGCTGCTAAAGAGCCGATTATAATTGGAAAACCGGCGTCTTCAATATTTGAAAAAGTACTCGAGTCTTTTGAAGATAAAGAGAGATGCGTTATGATTGGGGATACGCCTGAAACAGATATTGTCGGAGCAAACCAAATAGGCATAACTTCCGTATTAGTTTCTGAACAAAATACTTTATTTCCTGCAAAACATGATTTTAGAAATCCGGATGTTGTGATCCGCGATCTGAAAGACTTGTTCGATAATGAAATAAAGGCAGAAGTACGGAAAAAACCGGATTTCCAATGGACAGAACAAGTGAAAGCCGGAGTCGCTGGAATTATAATTAAAGAATCAAGTTCCGTTTTATTAATGAAGCGTGCTGATAATGGTTTATGGGGCATTCCTTCAGGACATGTGGAACCTGGTGAAACAGTTGAACAAGCAATTATAAGAGAAATAGAAGAGGAAACTGGATTAGTGGTGAAAGTCTCTAAAATGATAGGCGTTTATTCTGATCCGAGTTCACAAACCTTTATATACCCTGACGGCAGAGTCAGCCATTTTATTACCAATTGTTTTCAATGTGACGTCATCGGCGGCACTTTGAAAAAGTCCACTGAGGAAGCCATGGAAATCAGATATTTTGATATCCATGAATTACCTGAACATCTCTTGCCGATGCACCCGAGATGGCTGGATGATGCTTTGGAAATGAAAGAGAATGCTTTTATTCGATAAGGAACAGTATGTCAAAAATACTTTTTGGGGGTTATTTACAAGGATTAACGGTTTTCAACCCGTTTTTCTCGCCGCGTTCCAAAAACACCAAGTGTCACAGACCCTTGGTGTTTTTTAATTCCGGCAGAACCATAATGCAAGAGCGGCAGAAAAGAAGGTATAATGGGCGGAGAAGAGGTGTCAGCCAATGAAAATAACCAGAGAGACATTAGAAAAACAGCAAATTTGGATATATGGTGTGACTCTTGTAATCGGCGGAATAGCGGGGATCGCCGGGAAAGATTCAGGACTTCGCTGGGGATGGACGATATCACCGCTTATCGCTGTTCTCATGTATGCCATGTTTGCCCAAATCCCATTCTTGAAGCTGAGGGAAGCCATGTCAAACCTCAAGTTTATGGCGGCTTTATTGATCGGTAATTTCTTAGCTGTACCTGTCGTTGTATGGGTGTTAACCGCCATTTTTCCTCAATCTCCTCCTATATTATCAGGGGTTTGTTTGGTATTGCTTACACCTTGTATTGATTACGTCATCGTCTTTACTCAGCTCGGCAAAGGAAATGAGAGATTAATACTGGCTTCCACGCCGGTTTTGTTCGCCGTTCAGATGGTATTGCTTCCGTTATACCTGTGGCTGTTTATCGGGAAAGAAGTGATAGGGGCTGTTCATGCGGGGCCGTTTCTGGAAGCATTCTTATGTTTAATAGCGGGACCGCTGCTGGCGGCAGTGATGACACAATTATGGGCTGATAAGAAGCCGGCTGGAGAAAAGATGTTAGAGTGGACGGCCTGGCTGCCTGTTCCTTTTATGGCTCTGGTCTTACTGGCGGTCGTCGCCACACAAATCGGAAAGGTCATCAGTGATGCTGGCATCATTATACGTGTGATTCCGATCTATCTGTTATTCCTGCTCATTATGCCGTTTGTCTCCCGGTTTATCGCATATGCGTTCCGTCTGGATACAGGTGAAGGAAGAGCATTGATCTTCAGCACGGGCACAAGAAATTCTCTCGCAGTTCTTCCGTTAGCGCTGGCTTTGCCGGATGCTTGGGCCTCATTAGCCGCCGCTGTTATCGTCACACAGACGATCGTTGAATTGATAGGCGAATTGGTTTATATAAAAGCGGTGCCCGGATGGCTGCTGAAATAAAAAATAATCTGAACAGAAAAAAACATACCAATAGATATTGGTATGTTTTTTATGTCGATTATAAAGTTGAAATATCAATGACGAAACGGTAGCGGACATCGCTTTGGAGAACCCGTTCGTACGCTTCGTCAACTTGATTGGCCGGTATCACCTCAATTTTAGGAGCAATGCCGTGCTCGGCGGCGAAATCAAGCATCTCCTGAGTCTGCGGAATACCGCCGACGAGTGAACCCGCAATGCTGCGGCGGCCCGTGATTAAGGAGAACACACTGTATGAGTCCGGCTTAGCGGGCGCTCCCACATTTACCAATGTACCGTCAATGCGAAGCAGGGATAAGTAGGCATCTACGTCAAGGTTCGCGGATACTGTATTTAAAATAAGATCAAATCGTCCGGCCAGCTCAGTAAATGTATCCGGATCGCTTGTTGCAAAGTAGTGATCGGCTCCAAATTCAAGCGCTTCGTCTTTTTTGTTCATTGAGCGGCTGAGGACGGTGACCTCTGCGCCTAAAGCGTGCGCGAATTGAACGGCTAAATGTCCGAGCCCGCCCATTCCGACAATCGCCACTTTTTTGCCGGGGCCGGCATTCCAGTGTTTCAGCGGAGAATAGGTGGTAATGCCCGCGCACAATAGCGGGCTGGCAGCATCCAAATCCAGCTGATCCGGAATCCGGACAACGAATCTGTCAGTGACAACTATTTTCTGGCTGTAGCCGCCATACGTAGGGTTTCCGTCGTAGTCCGGGTTATTATAAGTCTGAACAACGCCTTTTGTGCAATATTGTTCGTCTCCGTTCAGGCAGTATTCACATTCCCCGCAGGAGTCTACAAAACAGCCGACACCCACACGGTCGCCGACGGCAAATGTGGTGACTTCTTCACCCACGGCTTCCACAACTCCGGCAATTTCGTGTCCGGGAACCATCGGAAAGATTCCGCCGCCCCATTCATCGAATGCGCTGTGGATGTCTGAGTGACAAATCCCGCTGTACTTAATATCAATCAGGATATCGTGCGGCCGTAATGCTCTTCTCTCAATCGTCGTCCGCTCAAATTTAGCTTTTGCATGCGGAGCGCTTAATACACGAGTCGGATGATTATTACACATGGTTATCTTCCTTTCCAAGATAAAATGATGAATCCTCTGTTCGGTTTTACTTTAAATGTTAAAGCGGACTTTAAGTCAAGGAGTTTGGTTTATTTTTTTATGAAATGATATTCTATAATGGCACGCTTATGAAAGGTATGAAGGACGGGTGGTAAGAATATGAAGATTGCGCAGGCTGCAAAGCAGGTTGAGTTATCAGCCGCAACGCTTAGGTATTATGAAAGTATAGGACTGATTCCTCCGGTGAAACGCGATGAAAGCGGCATCCGCGATTATGAAAAAGATGATGTGAATTGGATTCAATTTATAAAATGCATGAGAAGTGCCGGGCTGTCAATTGAGGCGCTGATTGAATATACCGCTTTATTTATTGAAGGAGCCGATCATACGATCGAACCCCGAAAAAACATCCTTATAAATGAAAGGAAAAGGCTGACGGAGAAACAGAGGGAAATTGATGAAACCATAAAACGATTAAACAGGAAGATTGAGGATTACGAAGATATCCTTGAAAATGAAGCGAAACTTAAAAACAGATTGAAAGCTGAATGTATTTCTGAATGAAGAGAAGGTGTCCCGGGCGCCAGGCCGCATGAAATGTACCAAGGGAAACGAGCCTTGGTTTTTTTATTTTCTAAAGAGTGGAAACAAAACAGCTTTTTCTATCTTATCAATCATTACTTATCCTTTTTTCAGCTTGACTTTTTTACTGCAGACTTTTAAAGTGTGAAATGTTGCTTAGACTGTGATTAGCGACTTTAATGCTGAAAAGAGGTGGTTTACCCAGATGAACAATAAAAAGAACCCTTGGGCGTTATTGCCTTTAGTCTTATTCGTAGGGCTTTTTGTCGGCTCTGGTCTGGTGACCGGAGATTTTTATAAATTGCCGATCTTGATTGCCGCGATCATTGCGTCAGCTTTTGCGCTGTTATTTAACCGGAAGAAATCGCTCAATCAAAAAATAGAATGGTTCGCTTCCGGTGCGGGACATCCTGATATTATCATTATGGTAATGATTTTTATATTGGCAGGTGCCTTTGCTTCGGCGGCTGAAGCGATGGGAGCGGTGCATTCAACTGTCAATCTTGCTTTGAGCGTTATTCCGCAGCAGTTTTTGCTGCCGGGGCTGTTTATCATTGCTTGTTTTATTTCTATATCGATGGGAACATCAATGGGCACGATTGCGGCGGTTGCGCCGATCAGCGCGGGTCTGAGCGGGGAGCTTGGAATCTCCGGCGCGATTACGATGGCGGCTGTGGTCGGCGGAGCTATGTTCGGAGATAATCTTTCTTTTATTTCCGATACGACCATCGCGTCAGTCCGGACGCAAAAAACACAAATGAGGGATAAATTCAAAACGAACTTTCTGATTGTTTTGCCCGCTGCCATTGTGACTGTTATTATCTTATTTTTTATTCCGGCAGGCCACGCCGTCCATACGGGAACTGCATCTTACAGCTGGATTAAGGTGCTTCCTTATATCGCCGTGTTGGTTTTTGCGTTAATCGGTATTAATGTGATGGCTGTCATATTCGGCGGATTGGTTTTGACGGGAATCATCGGATTGGCGGGCGGCAGCCTGACGTTAGATTCTTATTTTAAGGCGATTACGGATGGAATTGCCGGAATGAGCGATCTAATCATCCTGTCCATGCTGATCGGCGGGATGGTCGGCGTGATGAAACAAAACGGCGGGATCGACTTTTTACTGGAGTTCATCACGAAACGAATCCGTTCGAAAAAAGGCGCCGAAGCCGGCATTGCCGGACTGGTCAGCGTGACGAATCTGGCTGCGGCCAATAATACGATCTCCATTATCGCAGCCGGGCCGATTGCAAAGAATATCGCTGATAAATTCAACATCGACAACAGAAAATCGGCAAGTATTCTGGATATCTTTTCGTGCATGATTCAAGGATTGATTCCTTACGGCGCGCAGCTGTTATCAGCCGGGAAATTCGGGAATATTTCACCAGTCAGCATCCTGCCATACTCTTTCTATCCCGTTTTAATCGGAATCTGCGGCATCGCCGCCATCATATTTGGACTGCCGAAATTCACAAGAAATACGAAATAAAAAAAGGCGCCGTTCGGCGTCTTTTTTCTTTCATGACAGCCAAGCATTTCTCAAAAGCTGTACGCCATGTGTGATCTGATCCGTATCGAGATGGGCGAAACCCAGCTTTATGATCGGCGGTTCGGGTTTTTCGGCAACGAAATAAACGGCGGTAGGATATACCTTCACTCCGTACTGAAAAGCGCGTTCGATTAATGTTTCTTCTGTATAGTTCAGGTGAACTCTCATCAATATATACAAACCCGACTGGTCGCCGATGATCGTCACATGACCGCCGAACTGCTGCTTTACATGTGAAATCAAGTGCTGCATTTTTCGCCTGTAAACAATGCGCATGCGCTTAATATGGCGGGTCCATTCACCGGCCTTCATCAATTCAGCCATGGTCAGCTGGTTAAGCGAAGAAGCGGTGCTTTCGAAATGAATAAACCGTTCTTTATACCGGTGCAAAAGGCGCTGCGGCAAAACCATATAGCTTATGCGGATGCCCGGAAGAAAGGATTTTGAGAAATTCCCTAAATAAATCACCCGGTCTGATTGAATGGAAGCAAGAGCGGGAAACGGCTGCTGTGTATAACGGAATTCACTGTCATAATCATCCTCAAGAATATAACCCTCTCTATGATTCACCCAATTGATCAGAGTTTGGCGCTGCTGAATGGACATGCTTACGCCGTAAGGGCTGTGATGGGATGGGGTCACATAGATTAATTTTTCTTTCATTGCATGTAATTGAGAAAAATCAGCTCCGTTTTCATAGACAGGCATCGTTTTCAGAGATAGCCCGTGAAATTGAAAAGCCGCTCTGGCACCGTCAAATCCCGGGTCTTCAACGATCATTCCCGAAAAATCCTCTTTCAGAATCCGGCTGAGATATATCAGCATCTGCTGCGTGCTGCTGCCGATGATAATGGAATCCGCATCTGTTTTCACTCCGCGGGATTCCAAGAGATAAGCGGCAATTTGTTCACGCAGGTCTCTCTCGCCGAACGGTTCACCGTACAGGAAGCTTTTCTCTGATGTCAAAACTTGATTGTATAATTTTCTCCATGTTTTCAGAGGAAAATGCTTTTGATCGACGGCTCCGGCGCGAAAATCAATCAGGACGGGCTGAGTTGATTCGGTTTTCTCAGCGTAAACAACATCGTTTTCTTTTTGAAATATAGAAGGTTCTACTTCATTTACAAAATAACCTTTGCGTGTTTCTCCGCGAATGTATCCCTCCGCTAAAAGAAGATCATAAGCCATCAGCGTTGTATTACGGCTTACCCGCAGGGAATCTGCCAGCTCCCGAATCGAAGGCAGCCGCTCATCTGCCTGAATATTTCCCTGCTCAATCAATGTTTTAAATTGCTCGTAAATTTGTTTGTATTTCGGGGTGTCGCTTTCGAAAGCGAAAATCATATTTTTCATCAGATGTCCTCCTCTGACATGTGTATTTATTCCTAACTGTACCTTTTTAAATGTCAGGTGATATCTTATTATAGCGGAAAGCGCTTTATCAATCCATGTTCGAGAGGAGAGTTTTGTATGTATATTCCGGCTCCATTTCAGCTGAGTGAAGCTCAAGCGTGCGATGTCATCAAAGAGTATGGTTTCGCAGCATTGTTTTCAACGGCGGAAGGCATGCCGTATGCAACCCACCTGCCATTGATGATGAGTAAGGATAACGAATGCTTATACGGTCATTTTGCATTGCCGAACCCCCAATGGAAAGAGATTGATGGCCAAAACGTGTTAGCCGTTTTTCAAGGGCCTCATTGTTATATCTCGCCTAAATGGTATGAGACGAATCAGGCTGTTCCCACATGGAATTATGTGGCGGTTCATGTTTACGGAGAGGCGGAGCTTTTGGATGAGGAAGAAACCGTGCAGTCGATGAGTGATCTCGTATTGAAATACGAAAGCCCCGACAGCCCGTACAAATTAGAGGATGTCGATGCGAAATTGCTGGCAGGCATGAACAAAGGGGTAAAAGGCTTTAAAATCAAAATCAGCAAAATAGAGGGGAAAGCAAAGCTGAGTCAAAATCATTCAGCTGCAAGACAAGGGCTGGTCGTACAACAGCTCAAACAGATTCCTCATACAAACGAACAGCTCATTTCCGGCTTGATGGAAGAAAACATCAAACGGATCACTGCGAACAACTGACAAGCATGTTAAAAACATACCGGCAGCATGCGGTATGTTTTTTCAGGTTATGAAGCTTTTCTCAGGATGAATAACGACTCAAACAGCACATAAATCAACGGCGCCATTAAAATGAAGAAAGAATGAAAAATAGCATACGGTATGAGTAAGTAAACGATAAGTTTCAATAGAATGGTAGACGGTTTATTGAATGTCCAGCGGTTCTTCAAGATATCAGTCATACAAGCTAAAACAAGGCCGACCGTCAAATATCCGGCTGCTATGTAAAGATAAATAAAAAGGTAAAACGGGTAAGAAGACAACGGCGGTGTGTCTTCCTGTGTCATTTTTAAACCCACATAAAAGACCAATAAAAAGCAAACGGACGAAACGAGAGCTGACAAAAGGTGTTTATATAAATACTTCTTCATGTGTTCACCTGCCTATGGCGCAATTATTTCTTAACATATTATGACATGGTTTTACCGCTGCTGAAAGAATCGGCAGCTGAAAAAGACGGCAAATCCCGCCGTCTTTTTTATATCTTAAGATTTCTTAAGAACTTTCACCGCTTTTTCTTCAGGTTTTGAATGTAGAGTGTGTTTTATAAATTCAAAACAAATGGAGAGATTAAAGTTGAAACGTCTGTTATTTTTATTTCAATATATTATGAATCCCAGATCTGTCGGCGCCGTTCTGCCCAGCTCGCGTTTTCTTGCTGAGAAGATGATGGGAAAAATTGATTTTCATAAAGCTGAATACATTGTTGAATACGGGCCGGGTACGGGAGTATTTACAAAAAAGCTGCTTGAAAAACGGCAGCCCGGGACGATGATCTTATTGATAGAACAAAATGAGGAATTTTATGCTTTGCTGCAAGAAAAATATAAAGAGGAACAGAACCTATTTATTGTACATGGATCGGCTGAACATATTGAGAGTCATATGAAGGAGCATGGAATTCCTTATGCCGACTATGTCGTCTCCGGACTTCCTTTTGCAAGCCTGCCGAAAAAAGTGTCTGCTGATATTTTGACGGATACGGCTAAAATCTTAAAAGATAACGGAGAATTCATTACGTTCCAATATACTCAATATAAGAAGGCATTGATTGAGCAATTCTTTCCGAAAACAGAAGTAAGGAGAGAATTCAGGAATATTCCGCCGGCTTATGTTTTCAGCTGTTCATTGCCGCAAAAAAAGAGGGAGGATTCATATGGGGACAACCATTCTAATCGTAGATGATGACAAAGATATCCGAAACCTGATCTCTGTCTATTTAGAAAATGAAGGAATAGACACACAGAAGGCGGAAGATGCTGCTGAAGCATTAAAATTATTGGAGCAAAAGGAGTTTGACCTGATCATTTTGGATATTATGATGCCCAATATGGATGGGATTGAAGCATGCATGAAGATCAGACAGGAACGAAATCTGCCCATCATCATGCTTTCCGCCAAATCGGAGGATATGGATAAAATTCAAGGACTGGCCTCCGGCGCAGATGATTATTTAACGAAACCGTTTAACCCATTGGAATTGATCGCCAGAGTGAAATCGCAGCTGAGAAGGTATAAAAAATACAATACAGATACGATCAGCACGGCGAACGTCATTGAAATCGGTGATTTGACCGTTAATACGGATACAAGGCAGGTGTGGGTGCGGGGGAAAGAAGTCAGGCTCACTCCGAAAGAGTTTGATATTCTGGAGCTGCTTTCGAGAAACAAAGGAATTGTCATGAGTGTTGAAAAAATATATGAGGCGGTATGGAAGGAAGACTTTTTTAAGTCGGACAATACGGTGATGGTCCACATCACAAAGATCAGAGACAAGATAGAAGAGGATTCTAAACATCCGATTTATATCAAAACGGTATGGGGAACGGGATATAAAATATGAGGAAGTTTGGAAATAAGCTGATTGTCAGGCTTCTGATCGCGATCGCAATTAGTTATCTTGTTGCATTTGGTGTGTTGATTCTTGTTATTTTATCTATCTCATATCTGTACAAAATAAATTATTTAACAGATGTGAGCCAAGGAAACGCTAATTTTAGGATACTGATTCAATTTACTGCAGCTATTTTGACCTTTATTGCGGTTTTTTTGTTATTGGTGCGGAAAAAAATATTATATTTGAAACACATTACGGAGAGTGTTCACCATATTGCCAATGGAAATTTAGGCTTGACCATCAGGACTGAAAGCAGGGATGAATTGACACAGCTTGCACAACATATCAATTATATGTCCGAAGAATTAGAGAATAAATTTGAACATGAAAGACAATTAGAACGAGTGAAAAGTGAGCTGATCTCAAGTGTATCTCACGATTTAAGGACCCCGTTAACATCAATTATCGGATATTTGGATCTGCTTAAAAAAGAACAATACAACAGTAAAGCCCAATTTCAGGAGTACCTTGAAACGATTTATTCAAAATCGCAAAGGCTGAAATATTTAATAGATGAACTGTTTGAATATACACATTTATCGAGTCCGGATGTTACTTTGAACCGCAGCAAAACAGACTTGTCTGCCCTATTGGAACAAATCACCGGAGAGTACATTCCCATGTTTGAAAAGGAACAATTAACTGTCCGAAAATCAATTACGGAAGAGCATGTTCCCGTCTGTATTGATATAGAAAAGATGGTTCGCGTTTATGATAATCTTTTTATGAATGCGCTGAAGTACAGCATCAAACCATCTGAATTGTTCATAAACCTTGAGCTGAAAGATGAAAAAGCAATTTTGCAAGTGTCAAACAAGGCCGAACATCTCCCTGCTGACGATATCAATCAATTGTTTGAACGGTTTTTCAGAGGGGATAAGGCCAGAACGGGTCATCAGGGCACCGGGCTCGGACTTGCCATTTCAAAGAGAATTGTTGAGCTTCACAGCGGCCGTATCCATGCGGATTACAGCGGCGGCTGGCTTCGTTTTACTGTTGAACACCCGATTGACTAGAGCTTGCGGGACAAACGTTCCGTAAGCTTTTTTTAGAATAACTTAAGAATCCTTAAGGATTTTACCGGCTGTTTCTTCATTTTCTTTGCTTATGATGTGATGGGAAGCGAGGAGAGTGGAGAAATTGAAAAATAAAATGATTTTATTATGTATATGGTTTTTAGGCGTTTATTGTTTGAAGGAACTGGACTTGCTGTCATTTGATATGAATGATGTAACGGACTTTATATCAGGGCATGCGGAATACGCGATGCTGCTGTTTTTGGCTTTGTGGGTCGTCAGGCTTCTCTTTTTTATTCCCGGCATGACGCTGATGTTTTTGGGCGGAATCTGCTTTGATCCGATGGTCAGCATTTTATTATCAATGGCCGGCCTGTTTATAAGCGAAACATTGGTTTATCTGTTTTCAAGAAAATTCGCCAACGAAAAAACGACTCAATTACTGGAAGATAAATACCCTGACTTGAAGGAGTTATTGGAAGCGTACAATTATAAGTTTTTGGCAGTGGGGATGCTTTGTCCGGCAGCTCCTACGGATGTGATTTGTTTTTTATCCGCTGCAGTCGGGTTAAAGTATTCTGCATACATGTTAACTGTATTGATTTCAAATATTCCTATCATCGTATTGACCAGCTTTGTCGTTATCAATTTCAGTGAGTCAATGACAGGTATTGTGTTAGTAATCGTTTCGTTTCTATTGATTACGATCTTAACGGTGAGAATATGGAATCGTATGAAGCAAAATTACTCATGAAACAGGGGTTTTTTGTTCTGAAGGATGTAAAGAAGAATACATCAAAAAAAGCTGTCAGCTTGGTCCTGACGGCTTATTTTTGGTGAATGGCTTATTTCTCCGTGGTGAAATAAAGCAATGCGATGACCGGAAAAGCGATTCCAATCCATAATGTGATACTCCACCCGCCTGAGGCGTATGCCCATCCTCCGATTGATGATCCTATAGCACCGCCCAGAAAGAAGATGGCCATAAATAATCCGTTTAATCGGCTGCGAAATTCAGGTGCCAACGAAAAAATGGCACGCTGACTGAGTACGAGATTGGCAGATACACCCATATCCAACAGGATAGCTGCGGCCACCAGAACTGCTATGCCGACGTGGGAGCTGCTTTGAATCATGAGCGGGAGTAATAAAGAAACGATGACAGCACCGAGAGCGATTCCGGTGGCAAGCCGGGTCAGGCCGCGATCAGCCAGACGGCCGCCTATCGGTGCAGCCGCTGCACCTGCAATGCCCGCTAATGCATACAGCGCGATTGCCTTTTGAGAAAAATGAAAAGCAGGACCGGACAATAATAAAGGTACAGTCGTCCAGAACAAGCTGAAAGCTCCAAATACAAACGCATGATAAATGGCACGGCGGCGTAAGACCGGAGTCGTGCGCAGCAGCTTCCACATTGAACCGAGTAAGATGGTGTAGCTTGTGGTTGCTGTTGGTTTTCTGGCAGGAAGCACTTTTGATAAGACGATTGCCAGGACAACACTTAACGCGGCGGATAAAGCAAATATGGCATTCCACCCCCATATATCAGCGACCAGACTGGATATCGGACGGGAAAGCATAATACCGAGCAGCAGGCCGCTCATCACATTGCCGACAACCCGGCCGCGTGCGGCGTCCGGTGCAAGGTATGATGCGAACGGAACTAGCACTTGGGCTGCAATTGATCCCAGTCCGATGAAAAACGCAGCGGCTAAAAACAGTGTTCCATGCTTCGCAAATGCTGTCAGTGTCAAAGCGGCTGCGCTTAGAAGGAGCGATACAACGACAAGTTTTTTGTTTTCGATAATGTCTCCCAAAGGGACGAGAAACAGTAAGCCGGCAACGTATCCGATTTGAGTCAGTGTGACAATCAATCCTGCGCTGCTTGGAGAAAGCCCGATTGCCGCACTAATGAATCCTGCCAAGGGCTGTGCATAATAAAGATTAGCGACAATGATACCGCATGCCGTTGCGAGAAGAAGGGTTAAACCAGGTGAAATTCCCTGATCTGCTGTTTGTTTGTTTTCTTTAGCCATATGAATGAACTCCTTTTTAAGTGGTTTTTATGATGCTTTGATAAATGATTTGCTGATTCATCTCCTTACGCAGAGGCTTTGGGAGTCTGCATTTCATCAAGACTTCCCTCAAGTTATTTTATAAACTAAACGTTTAGTTTTATTATAAGCAAATAATATACTAAACGTTCAGTTTTGTAAATAGGTTTCTGTTTTCTTTTTTTATACAGGTTAAGTATACTGAACGTATCGTTTATAATTCGGGAAGGAATGATTCATGTGCAGAGTAAACGAGGACGGCCGCGCGATGAAGGAACACATAAGGCGATTCTTTCTGCAGCCTATGATCTATTGTTGGAAAATGGCTTTGACGCGGTGACAGTCGATAAAATTGCTGAGCGTGCCAAAGTAAGTAAGGCAACGATTTATAAATGGTGGTCAAACAAGGCTGCCGTTATCATGGACAGCTTTCTTTCGACCGCTACGGACAGACTGCCTGTGCCAGATACAGGATCAACAGTGCAAGATATATTGACCCACGCCACGAATTTAGCAAGATTTTTGACGAGCCGGGAAGGAACCGTTATTAAGGAATTAATCGGTGCGGGGCAGCTGGATGCAAAATTGGCGGAAGAATATCGCACTCGATTTTTCCAGCCCCGCCGCCTCCAAGCGAAAGGCCTTCTGGAAAAGGGAATTCAAAAAGGTGAATTAAGAGAGAATCTTGATATTGACGTAAGCATCGATCTCATTTACGGACCGATTTTCTATCGTCTGCTTATTACAGGTGATGAGGTGAATGATTCCTATGTGCATGATCTGGTGATGAGTGCGTTTAAGGGAGTTCAGCCTGCCTGAAAAATAGCCGGATCATGTGAAAGAGATACAGACTTCTGCTGCCTATGGGCGGAACATAATGAAAAGGCCGAACAAGTTCATTGTTCGGCCTTTTCTGATTGATTTGCGAACTGCCGGGCGGCCGCCACGCAAGCGATAACGCCGACATTCACCGCCGCAAGTTCCCATCCTGCTTTTTCATGGAGAATCATGGCGGCCAGTAACAGTCCGAAGAAAGGCTGCAGAAGCTGCAGCTGCCCGATCGCGGCGATGCCTCCCTGGGCGAGTCCGCGATACCAGAATACGAAGCCGATCAGCATGCTGAATATTGAGACATATGCAAGACTGAGCAGTGCGGGCGCGCCGATGTTTGACCATGAGTCCGGCATGAAGCAGAAAGACAGGATGAACATAAGGGGAAGCGATAAAACGAGTGCCCAAGAGATCACCTGCCAGTTGCCAAGCCGCCGGGAGAGGCGGGCGCCTTCGGCATAACCGAGACCGCACACGATAATCGAAGCGATCATGTACGTATCACCGAGCGGAGAGGATTCTCCTCCTTGCAGCAGAGCATATCCGGCTACGAGGATGCTGCCGGCAGCCGAGAAAATCCAAAAGACCGGCCTGGGCCGTTCGCCTCCTCGCAGTACGCCGAAGATCGCCGTCGCAAGCGGGAGAAGCCCGATGTAGACAATGGCATGAGCGGATGTGACATGCTGAAGCGCTAAGGCTGTAAGCAGCGGGAAACCGATCACGACGCCGAGCGCTACTGTTATTAGTGAAATGATGTCGCTTTTGGCAGGGCGTTTCTCCTGAAAAATGAGGAGCAGAGCGCCTGCCAATATACCGGCTATCGCGGCGCGGCATACGGTGAGAAATACCGGGTCAAAGTCCGCTACAGCCAAGCGGGTCGCCGGAAGCGAGCCGCTGAAAATGAGCACGCCGATAAATCCGTTAATCCAGCCGTTTGCGGCTTTATTCATTCCAATCACTCCAATATATATTTCTAAACCCATTTTCAAAGTTTATAATGACTATAAACTGAAATTGGCCTTATACAAATGGCCAGTTTTTATAAAAAGAAGAATGCCAGTTTGGAGGGAGCAAAAATGGATATCACGCCATTTTTAAATAGAGATCTGGATATTCCGCTTTATCAGCAGCTTTATCGGCATTTTAAGGAAAATATGCATCAGGGCCGTCTTCCTAAAGGACTGAAGCTTCCTTCAAAAAGGCTTTTGTCAAGTCAGCTTTCCGTCAGTCAGACGACTGTAGAGCGGGCCTATGAACAGCTTGCCGCCGAAGGCTATATTGTCAGTAAGCCGAGAAGCGGATGGTTTGCCGATTATGACTCGGACGCCGTCTATGTGAAAAAGCCGGGCGCTTCGCCTGTTCAAACAAAGGCGAAGGAAGACCGCCAATGGATTGATTTTCACTACGGCACTGTGGATGCCGCTCATTTTCCGTTTTCGGCATGGCGCAAAAGCATGGTTGCAAGCTTAGATCAATACGGGCATGAGCTGTATCGGCCCGGGGATGATTTGGGCGAGCTTGAATTGAGAACGCTCATTTCGGAGTACTTATATCAGTCGCGCGGCGTGAATTGCCGTCCTGAACAAGTGATAGTCGGCGCCGGGAACCCTGCTCTTTTGCAAATGCTGTGCAAAATATTTGAATCAAATCTATCCATCGGATATGAAGATCCGGGTTATCCGAGAGCGAGGGAGATTTTTAAAGCCAATCACATGAAGATCATTCCGATACCCGTCGATGATGAAGGAGTCTGTATCCGGAAGCTGAATGAAGAGCGGCCGCGTCTTGTATATGTCACGCCTTCTCATCAATTTACGTTAGGAACGATTATGCCGGTAAACAGAAGGATTCAGCTGCTGAAATGGGCGAAGGAACATCAATCGTTCATTATAGAAGATGATTATGACGGTGAATTCCGATACACCGGCCAGCCGATCCCATCATTGCAGGGGCTTGATCAGCATCACCGTGTCATTTATATGGGAACGTTTTCCCAATCTCTGCTTCCTTCGCTGCGCATCAGCTATATGATTCTTCCTTTGCCGCTTATTGAAAAAGGCAGGGAAATCGCTTCTTTATATAAACAGACCGTCTCCTGCCACAGTCAGCTGACGCTGGCTCAATTTATCAAAAGCGGAGAGTGGCAGAAACATATTAACAGAATGAGAAAGCTGTACCGGAAAAAAAGAGCGGTATTATTAGAGGCCGTGCGGCGCGAGCTGGGACAATACGTCAGGATTCGCGGAGAAAATTCCGGGCTGCGGATTTTACTTGACGTTCATCTGCCTTTCAGCGAAAAAGAGCTGATTGAAAAGGCGGAGGAACAAGGCGTCAAAATCTATCCCGTGTCTCTTACCTATCAAAAACAGGTCCCTGAAAAAACAGTTTCCCTCGGATTCGCGGGGGTTTCTGAAACCGATATACAAGAAGGCATAAAAAAACTGAGAGCCGCCTGGGCGCTGTAAAAGGCAGCTCACAGTTTGAAATACTGAAGCTTGAGTCAGGGATGCAGTCTCAGCAGCAAAACGATTTATAGGACGGGCAGGCGGAGCGCCGTATCAATATTTTGCAAATTGAGCCGGACTTGTTCATTTGTGTTCCACGGGTGATACCAGCCTTTTTCCATCATATAGCGTGAGATTTGCTCATGCATGTCGATGGCTTCTTCTAAGTGACGGGTGAGGATCGCTTTCACTTCAGGCGTTCCGGCTTCCGTCGCCGCCATCGCATAGTTTCTGACACCGCTTTTTGCCGAATTCAATAAATCCATTGCGACAATTTGGTCTGTCAGTGCATTCATTCCCGTCAAGTATTCAATAATCGGATTCATTCGTCATTCATCTCCTCATTCATGCTGTGCATCAGATAAAATTGAGGCAAATTCCTGCAATTGCCTTGTTGATGTATCCGCATCCTGCTGCATGATTTCTTTCAGCTGCGGATCGGATACGAGCGCTTTCATGGTTTTAGATTTCGTCAGACAAAGTGACTTAAAAGAAGCCATCTCCTGAATTTCGAGTAATTCATGTAAGGCGCGGGCCATTTCTGTAGCCTCCGTTCTTTAAGGTTTGAGTACAACTTTTATGCAATCATCTGTTTTCGTGTCAAACATCTCATAGCCGTGCTTCGCTTCACTAAGCGGAATGACATGGCTTACAACATCGCCCGGATCAATTTTGCCGGTTGACACCAATTCAAACATATACGGCATATAGTGGATGACGGGAGCTTGTCCTGATCGGATATTGACGTTTCGCTGCATGATATCGCCAAGGGGAAACCCGTTGTATCTGCCGCCGTACACGCCCGTAATCTGGATCGTTCCGCCTTTTCGCACCGCTTGGGATGCGATGACCAATGCGCTCATCGCCCCGCCCTGAAGTTTTAATCCGCTGGCGAGGAACTCAAGGTCTGTCATTTTCCCGTCCATGCCGACGGCGTCAATGACAACGTCGGCGCCGCCTTTGGTGATTTCCTTCAGGTAGCTGCCCGTATTTTCGTGGTCTTCGAAGTTCACGATTTCCACTTTATTCGTCCGTTTCGCATGCTGGAGACGGTAGTTGACATAGTCTACGGCTATTACGCGTTTCGCTCCCTTTAACCAGCAGAATTTTTGAGCGAAAAGGCCCACGGGCCCGCAGCCGAGAACGATAACTGTATCGCCTTCTTTTACGCCGGCATTGTCAACGCTCCAAAAGCCGGTTGTCATCGCATCGGAAATAACACTCAGTTTCTCATCCGGTTCTTCGCATGTTTCGGGAACTTTAAAATGAGTAAAGTTCGCAAATGGAACGCGCAAATACTCCGCCTGGCCTCCCGGATAGCCGCCGGCATTTCCTGAATAGCCGAAATAAGCGCCTATATCGCCGTTCTCATTTGATTGATCACATTGGCTTTCCAGGTGATTTTTACAATAAACGCATTCTCCGCAGGCGATATTAAAAGGAATAATGACGCGGTCGCCTTTTTTGACTTTCGTCACGCCGGGACCGGTTTCTTCCACGATGCCCATCGGTTCATGCCCGATGATGTAGTCTTCCTGCAAGTTCGGGATGAGTCCGTGGATTAAATGTAAATCTGATCCGCAAATTGCCGTACTTGTGACTTTTATAATCATGTCATCGTGGTTTTCAATCTTCGGATCAGGCACGTCTTTCACAACGACGTTTTTCACTCCTTGATACGTTACGGCCTTCATGCTGTAATACCTCCAGTGTTAGTGTTCATCAGGTGTGCGGTCAAACATCCCTTTTCTGTTCGTTTCAACGGGAAACAGATTCATATTTCCGACCATGAGGGTATTTTTCGCAGAGAGCTGATCCAATTTATACTGTTCGCTCAGATCATGCGGGTGAAACCACTTTTTGCTGACCATCAAGTCTGTTATCTCCTGATGCATCGTGATTCCCTGCATGAGCTGTTTGCGAAGCAAAGCTCTTACATCAGGTGAAGCGGTTTCTGTTAAAGCAACGGCGGTATTTCTGACGCCTTCTTTGGCGCGTATGAGAAAATCCATTGCGAATGTCATGTCCGCAAGTTCAGGGACATGTAATGAATTGATCGGATCTAAATGGTCATGATTCAATGATGCTTACCTTCCTTTCAATTGATGATCGAAGTCGGCCGGTTTTGAGGAACGGGAGCCTGAAACGTTGCCCGTTCATAAACCGCCTGCAGATCAGCCAGGTCTTGAGAGGCTTGCTGAACGTCTTTTTCCATTAACGTTTTCAGATCCTGATCAAACACAAGCCCTTGCATGAGCTTGGATTTCGCGACACAAAGTGTCTTGAAGTTAATGATTTCATGTAAGTCCAGCGACTCGTGAGCCGCTAATTCACGCTTTTCCATAATCGTCTGAAACCTCCCTTTATAAAAATACGTAATTAATTTCCCCTGAGAAAAGAGGTCTAGTCTTACAAATTTTGTTTATCAGATAAAGCGGAGAGTCAAAAAAGAGGAAGCACAATCGCTTCCTCTTGTTCACATGGAATGGCTGTTGGTGTCATGAACGTTTTTCTGATGCGCGGGCGGTTTTGCCGCGCGGGAGACGAGACCGCTGAGCACGATGCCGATCAGTACGATGATCAGTGCTTTAACAAGGCCGAATTCTTCACCGAGCAGTCCGAGAACGGGAGGGCCGACTAAGAAGGCGCAGTAGCCGACGAAGGAGATTGCTCCGACCCGCTTAACTGCTCCTTTTGGGTCATCGCCGGCTGCGGAAAGGCCGACCGGGAAGCCGAGGGAGGCGCCGATTCCCCAAAGAAAGACGCCGATTACGGCTGCTGTGAGGTTTCCGCTGAAAATCACAAGGGAAAGTCCGATGACACTGATGGCGGTGCAGAGACGAAGAACGGGCACGCGTCCGTACCGGTCCAAAAATGCCCCGCCAAAGATGCGGGCGATCAGCATAGCGGTGAGGAAGACGCCGTAAACCGCCGTGCCTTGTGCGTGCGTCACGTGAAAACCATCCGTCATGGTGAGCGGAAGCCAGTCATTGGCCGACCCTTCTGCGAAAGCCATTCCGAGCACGATGAGTCCGATCAGCAGTGTGCGCGGCTCTGTCCAGACGTTTACCGGCTTTTCGCTTGAGACGTCCTGCCGCCTAGAGACGGCATCTTCTTTTCCGGTGTCCTCCGGCAGAAACCGGAAGAAAGTAAAAATCAGGATAAACTCAATTCCGGCAATGAGCAGCAGGTGAACGAGAACGGGAACCTTGAATAAAATAGCGAGAGAGGCGAGTCCCGCGCCTAGCAATGTGCCGGCGCTGAATGATGCGTGCAATGCGGGCATCATGGTTTTCCCGGCGGCGCGTTCAAGGGCGGAACCATCTACATTAAGGGCCACTTCCGCAAGTCCGTAGCCGAGCCCGAAGATGATCAGTCCGGCAAATACGATGCTTTTGAAAGCGGCAAAAACACCTGCGCTGATGACGAATATCCCGATAATGACAATCAGAACGCTGATCAAAGCAACGAATCTGGTGCCTTTCCGCGAGATGATCCGGCTGGCGCTTAACAGGCCGATCAATGAGCCGCATGCAAGCCCGAAAATAATCAACCCCATCATTGACGTCGAGGCTTTCAGCGTTTCTCTGACTTCAGGCGTGCGGGAAATCCAGGATGAGAAAGCAAGTCCGGGCAGCGAAAAAATAATAAAAAGGGAAAGTTTCCATTTTTGAATGCCCTGTTTACTCATGAAATCAGTTCCCTCTCTGCCAAATGAAGCGGAAAACGCAGAGATTTTAAGGTGATGGCAATCAATCCTTTTTGATAATAGGGCTGGATGTCATCTATGAGAATCAGCTCGGGCATGTGTTCTTTCGGGACAAAAGCGGAGCATGCTTCATAAACCTGTTCCATATCCAACCCTTTTGATAATTCTCCGATAAACGCAATGGCCTGCGGATTGATGATTGAAATCATGGCGCTTGTCATCTTAACAGCCAGTTCCGGAAAAGAATCCGGTGAATAGAGCTTTTCAAGCTGCTGCTTGCGTGTCGATTCAAATGGAATATAAGAAATTTCTCCGGCGAATTGTGTATTGCCTTTGACTAAGCGCCCGTCTATAACGAAGCGCGCTCCCGGAGGATTGTCTTTGACAAATGCGGCCATGGCGATGGTTTTCGGGACGGTATATTGCTGATCGCGATAAAATCCGTACAAAGCGTAATGCATCTCGTTTTCTACATTGACTTTGACAGAATATCTGGCTTCAAGTCTTTCCTGCATCGGGATATCACACAGCTCCTCAGTGTCACAAATGCCGATCACCCCGTGGCTGACCACACCCTGAACCCCCATGCCGATCGCCTTTATATTGGGAAACCGCCTTATCCATTCGTCAGTAAGCCGTTCGATGACGTCATAATTGATGACATCATAAAAGCAGCTGTCTTTTTCAACATAGTCACCGTGCCAATCTGCCAGCGCGACGTCAATCGAATGGACGCCGCCTTCTGTTTTAACGGATATGCCGAGTACCAAATGACTGTCCGCATTTAACGTAAACTGCCTTGCTTTTCTTCCGCCTGTTGAGGCGCTCGGTTCCATTTCCATGACTTCGCCGCGTTCTTTTAATTCATGTAAAATGTTTCCGCACGTGGCGGCGCTGAGCCCTGTTTGTTGAGAGAGAAAGGAAATGGTGGCCGCATCCGTTTTCAGCAGCGCTTCAATGATGGTTTCTTCATTCGTTTTTTTTACAATGGATGTATTATTAATGGTATTCGCCATGATTCCGCACTCCTTTATTAATCACTTTTTAAAAGACTTATTAAAAGTAGTTTAAAATATACTTCCCGAATCAGTCAAGACGGTTTAAAATTGTTTTCAAACGGAGAATAAATAGAATATCCTTGCTGAGAATGGAGGCTCGACACATGAGTTCTGATAACAAAATCTATTATGAACGCGGAACGGAAGAGCTGAGGAAGAAAAACATCCGGGCGCATAGGCTTGTCCGGGAATTAAACGACGCCGATCCGGAAGCGTTTGAAACAAAAGAAGCGATCATCAGAGAACTGTTCGGGACGGCGGGAGAGAAACCGAGCATTGAGCATAACTTTCATTGTGATATCGGAACCAATATTCATGTCGGCGATCATTTTTATGCCGGCTATAATTGCACCATTTTAGACATGGCTGACGTGCGGATAGGCGATAACTGTATGATAGGGCCGAATGTCGGGATCTATACAGCCGGGCATTCTCTGCAGCCGGAAGGAAGAAATAAAAGCGGTTACGGCATTCCGATTACGATCGGCAGCAATGTATGGATCGGAGGAAGCTGTGTCATTTTAGCAGGCGTCACCATCGGCGAAAACTCCGTCATTGCGGCCGGTACAGTCGTTACGAAAGACGTCCCGCCAAATTCCGTCATGGCCGGAAACCCGGGAAAGGTCATAAAAAAGATATGAACAAAAGCAGCTTGCGAACAAACCCGCAGGCTGTTTTTTCTTTCGCCCGTCATGCAGGAAAGAAGGGGAAGGTGAGAAGCAGGCACTTATGGTATGATGACAAATAGAATAAAACCTCGTGAGGCCGGTCGGCTAAAAGGAAGTGGACAGAGATTGTTTGGTACAAAACATCAAGAAGACTATGTCTCCCGTGACAGACGTTCATTGCATATGCTTGCGCTTCGGGTGCCCGGTCTGGCGTTTATTTTTATGGTATATGCCGCATCAGTCTCTTTGCAGTACATTTATGAAAGCTGGACGGTTTTTTTGCTGCTGTTATTCACAATATTGATCGTCATTTTTACCGTGCTGCACTGGCATTCCCATCGCTGGGTGAAGAAAAAAACGTTTTTTTATTTCATCATACAGGGATTTATCATATATACATCGGCTAACTTGATGACCGGCGGCTATATCGCGGTTGTCGTCGGTCTCTATGCCTTTTTAATCGGGCAGATTATCGGAATGGCGGATAAGGGAAAAACGCTGCTCATACTCTATCTTTTCATTTTAATGTCCATAACAGCCCTGCACCAGGAGCATCCGCATCATCTGCTACGTTTCATCGTTATCGCCGCTCCCATCATGATCGTGATTATCACGTATGCGGCCACATTTTTCGCGCAAGTTGATGAAAAAATAAAAACACAGATGACGCTTGAAAAATTAGAGCTCGCTCACCGGCAAGTGAAACAGCTGACGCTTCAGAATGAAAGGCAGCGGATGGCGAGAGACTTGCACGATACGCTTGCTCAAGGATTGGTCAGCTTGCATATGCAGCTTGAAGCGGTGCATGTTCATCTTTCAAAGGGTAACACTGACAGAGCGAAAGACATCATCAGCCAGTCAATGGACAGAGTGAAGGGCACATTGGCTGATGCGCGCTCGGCCATTGACAACCTTCGCAGCACATCAGAAAAGATCGGGTTCTTAAAAGAAAGCATCACTGAACAAATCAACCATTTTACAGAAGCCTCCGGGCTGTCTTGTTTTTTAGATTACAGCGTGCATCATGTGCTTGACGTTCATACGGCGGAGAATTGCCATTACATGATCGGAGAAGGCCTGACAAACGCCGCCAAGCATGCAGAAGCAAAGAAAGTCTGGGTATCCGTTCAGGAAGAAGAGGGACAGATCCGCATAACCGTCAAAGATGACGGGAAAGGCTTTGATGCCGGAACAGAAATGAGAAAAAGCGGACATTACGGGCTGCTTGGGATACAAGAACGCGTCAATATGATGAACGGCACTTGCCGTATAACAAGCGCCAAATCAGCGGGAACTCAAATTGAGATCATCATACCAATTCAAGGAGAGGCGGAACATGTATAAAGTGTTAATAGCAGATGACCATCTTGTCGTCAGAGAAGGTCTGAAGCTTTTGATAGAAACAAATGACCATTACACCATAACGGGAGAGGCGGAAAACGGGAAAACCGCCGTCCGCCTCGCAGAGGAACTAAAGCCCGATGTCATTCTCATGGATCTGTACATGCCGGAAATGAGCGGGCTGGAAGCCATTAAACAGATAAAAGAGCATTCTGATGTGCCGATCATTATTTTGACGACCTATAATGAAGATCATCTGATGATAGAAGGCATTGAATCAGGCGCGAACGGTTATCTGCTGAAAGACACAAGCTCAGAAACCTTATTTCATACGATGGATGCGGCGGTCAGGGGAGAAGTGCTTCTGCAGCCGGACATCTTGCGGCGTTTCCGGGAACTGAAAATGGAACGGGCAAATGCCAATGAAACACAGCTGACGGACAAGGAAATCATAGTTCTGCAAGCCGTTGCGCAAGGACATAAAAGCAAAGCGATCGCCTTCGATTTAGGAATCTCAGAGCGGACGGTAAAAGCGAGATTAACATCGATTTATAACAAATTAGGCGCTGATTCGCGGACGGAAGCCGTCACCATTGCCATGCAAAAAGGCATTCTGAAACTGAATATATAATGAAAAACTGCCCAAACGTACATGCCCCTATGTACGTTTTTTTTATGTGAATGTGAACTACAATTAGGCAGAAAGTAATGATTGGAGAGGAGTATTCGATGTCTGGTTTTTTATATAAATTAGGTGGATGGTCTGCCCGCAACCGATTAAAAATGATCAGTGCGTGGCTCGTGATACTGATCGCTTCGATTGTGATCGCCATCTCGTTAAAACCTGCTTTTTCTGAGGATATGTCAATTCCCGACACACCTTCTGAAAAGGCGATGGATATCATTCAAAAAGAATTTTTAAAGGGTCCCGATAAAGGAAGCATACGGGTTATTTTCGGAGCTGAAGACGGGAAGAAATTGACGTCAAAACCGGAGAAACAAGCGGTTGAAGAGACATTAAAGAAGATCAAAACAGATCATTCAGTCGCTTCGATTGCAAGTCCTTTTGAGACAGGAACCATTTCTAAAGACGGATCTGTGGCATATGCCGATATTACGTACAAAAAAGCGGCGGATGACATTACGGATGCGTCTGTTTCACATATTAAACACAGTCTGTCCGCCGCAGGAGACAAGGGTCTGCAGACGGAGCTCAGCGGCGATGTGCCGGGGGCCGGTGTTGAAATCGGCGGTGTATCTGAAATTGTCGGCGTTGTGCTGGCATTCGTCGTTCTGGCCATTACTTTTGGTTCATTAGTCATCGCGGGGCTGCCGATTGTCACGGCTCTGATCGGGTTAGGTGTAAGCGTCGCGCTGACGTTAATTGGGACACAGTTCTTTACGATAGCCTCGGTCAGTCTCTCATTATCCGGAATGATCGGACTGGCCGTCGGAATTGATTATGCGCTGTTTATCTTTACGAAGCATCGTCAGTTTTTGGGCGAAGGTGTACAAAAAAATGAATCGATCGCGAAAGCCGCGGGAACGGCAGGCAGCGCCGTCGTTTTTGCGGGACTGACCGTGATCGTCGCGCTTTGCGGATTGACTGTTGTCGGCATTCCGTTCATGTCTGCCATGGGATTGACTGCGGCACTCAGTGTGCTGATGGCTGTATTGGCATCAGTAACGCTGGTGCCTGCGGTGTTGTCAATCGCGGGAAAACGGATGATTCCGAAATCATACAAGAAGAAAGAAAAGAAAAGCGCCGGCACGAATGCCTGGGGGCGCTTCGTTACAAAAAAGCCTATTCTGTTAAGCATTTTCAGCATTATTCTTTTAGCCGTCATCAGTCTGCCGGCCATGCATTTAGAGCTGGGGCTGCCTGATGCGGGAATGAAAGCGAAAGACAGCCCGGATCGCCGCGCCTATGATCTGTTGTCTAAAGGATTCGGAGAAGGCTTTAACGGCAAGCTGACAATTGTTGCCGATGCAAAAGGGGTCAAGGGGAACAAAAGTGAAGCTTTTCAAGGCGCCGTGAAAGAAATGAAGGACTTGCACAATGTGGCGAGCGTCAGCCCTGCCATGCCGAACGAAAAAGGGGACTATGCCATTATTACGGCAGTGCCTGAAACCGGGCCGAATGATAAGGCAACGAAAGAGTTAGTGCAGGATATACGGAAACGATCAGACAAAAACGGCATCCGCCTGCTCGTCACCGGGTCAACCGCGGTGAACATTGATATTTCAGACCGGTTAAACGATGCGATCCCGGAATTCGCCATTCTCATTGTCGGGTTTGCGTTTGTATTGCTGACCGTTGTTTTCCGCTCGCTTCTCGTGCCGCTTGCCGCCGTTGTCGGCTTTTTGCTGACAATGACCGCAACACTCGGGTTATCGGTATTCGTCCTGCAGGATGGACATTTCACCGGCTTGCTGAGCATTCCGGAAAAAGGCCCGATTCTCGCCTTCCTGCCTATTTTGGCGATCGGTATTCTTTTCGGGCTGGCGATGGATTATCAAGTATTCCTTGTCAGCAGAATGAGAGAAGAATATGTCAAAACAAAAAATCCGGTACAAGCCATTCATGCCGGATTGAAACATAGCGGACCTGTCGTAACAGCGGCGGGACTGATCATGATTTTCGTCTTTGCGGGATTCATCTTTGCGGGAGAAGCTACGATCAAATCCATGGGCTTGGCAATGACCTTCGGTGTGCTTTTTGATGCGTTCATTGTAAGAATGACCATTATTCCGAGTGTCATGAAGCTGATGGGACATGCGGCCTGGTACTTGCCGAAGTGGCTGGATAAAATCATTCCGAACGTGGATATCGAAGGCCATAAGCTGACACAAGGCAAAACACCGGAGAAACCGGAAGAATAAAATGAAAAAGCAGATCGTTTTGATCTGCTTTTTTTTATGTGCTGACCGCATCCATGAAATGAGAAAAAAGCTTTTTCATGTCTTCATGTTTTTTTGTCAGCATTTCGGGATGCCATTGCACGCCGACGACAAATAATTCACCCGTCCGTTCAATCGCTTCAATGGCCCCGTCTTTCGCATAAGCCGCCACTTTAAACGAAGGCGCCGTCTCTTTTATGATCTGGTGATGGAATGAATTCACCCGCGCTGAATCGCCAAACAAGGTATGGAGACGTGTCCCTTTTTCAAAAGAAACATGATGGGTTTTTAACGGCGGATCTTTTTCTTGATCATGCTTAATGTCAGCAAACGAAGCGTGTGTCAGGTCTTGATATAAAGTTCCCCCGTAAGTGACGTTTAACATATGCATCCCCCGGCAGATGGCCAGAATCGGCTTTTCTAAAGCAACCGCCGTGAGAATCAGCTCCTTCTCGTAGGCGTCCCGATCAGGAAAGGTCTTTCTTAAAGCCTGTAAAGGTTCTTCGCCGTAAAACAGCGGGTCTATATCCTGACCGCCGGACAGAATGATCCCGTCAACATGAGAGACCTGTTCCTTTAAAAGCGCCGTCTCTTGAATCACCGGCAATATAAACGGCACACCGCCGGCCTCAGAAACAGACTGAATATAATCATTATTGACATATGCCCGATTATAACCCGGGAAAGGGCCGGATTGATCAGCCATAATGTTTCCCGTAATTCCAATGCGTTTGGCCATTCTTCGCCCCCCTGAACCATGCTCATAATTAATCTGAACGTAGGTTGTACAAATCAGTTTGAAATTATTCTTCATGATACGTGAGCTTTCCAAAACAAAACCCGTGACAATCACGGGTTTTTCATTCATTTCAATTTCTTTATTTCTTCCGTCAGCTCTTTGAATTTTTGATCAAGCTCACGATATTGTTTATCAGCCGGAGTCATGAAGCTGAGTTTTCCGAGGACTTCCTGCCGTTCGGTTTCAAGCTTCAATCGCAGTTCTTCAGCATCGTCCCTGACGGAGGGAGATTCTTTCCATTGTTTTCGGACGCTGCCGTTTGAGATATCAAGCCGGATGTCCGTCGTCTTTTCGACAAAGTAACGATCATGAGATACGATGATGAGCGTTCCGTCGTATCGGGCCAAAGTGTCTTCAAGCTGCTCGCGTGACGGCAGATCAAGGTGGTTTGTCGGCTCATCCAGAATCAGCACATCTTTCTCCTCCAGAATAAACGCCATCAGTTTGCATTTGACCCGCTCTCCCATGCTCATCTTGCCGATGGGTTCCGTCCATTGCGCTGCGGTAAATCCTAAATGCTTCATGAGGGATTGAACATTTCCCCTTGCTTCGAACGTTTCTTTGTAAAAAAGCTGTTCGGGGGTTTTATCAAGCGGGAGGTCGAATACTTCCTGGGTTAAATATCCGACGTTTGCAGACGGAGAAATCCATATGCTGCCGTCCTGTGCTTTTTCCTGACCGAGGATGACCTTCAATAATGTTGTTTTCCCGCTGCCGTTCGGGCCTGTAATCGCGATCTTTTCACCGTGCATCACAGTGAAATTCACGTTTTTGAAAAGCGTTCGGCCGTCATATGACTTTGCGGCATCCCTTACTTCTAAAAAACGCTTTCCCGCTTTTTTGCGGTGTTCAATGGAAAAACGGACTTCATACTCCGCTTCAACCGGTTCTGCTTTCGCTTTTTCAAGCTCTTTCTCAAGGCGCTTCTGCTTTGATTTAATCTGGGCGTCCGTGCGTTTTGCTTTTACGCGATGGTATTCTTTAAACCCTTCTATTTTCGTTGATTGGGCGTGGGCTTTTTTTGACCAGGCGCTCAGCTCGTTCATTTGAGCTTCAATCCTTTTGACCATATTCTGCTGATTCTCATATTCGCGCTGCTGTGTCAGTCTTCTCTGTTTGCGGACCTCCATATAGCTTGAATAATTCCCTTTATGTTCAATGAGTTTCTTTCCTTCGATGGCCCAGATTTTTGTCGCCGCTGCATCTATAAAAGCACGATCATGCGAAACAAAAATAATGGTGCCTTTGTAATTCTTGATCTGATTTAGCAGTATTTCTAAACTGTGCTGATCGAGGTGGTTCGTCGGCTCATCTAATAACAAAAGGCTGCTTGAGGAGGAGAAACCTTTGGCAAGACGGGCTTTCAATTTTTCTCCGCCGCTTAATTTCGAAAAGGCGCGTGCGGGCACGTTCCACTTTTCCAACAAGGCTGCCTCCGCAGGCTCCGGATGGCCGGAATCATAAGCTTCCGTTTCTTGTTCCACCATATATATGTTCACATCTTGCATCATCTGGATCTGTCCTTGTGACGGCGCTTTTTGATTGCAGATCAATTGCAGCAATAACGATTTGCCGGCGCCGTTTTTACCGATAACGCCGATGATGTCACCTTGCTGAACGCTCGCGCTGATCTGTTCAAAAAGGGGAACACTGTTGATTTCATAACTGATGCCGCTTATTTTTAACATTTCTTTCATATGTCAATCCCTCGCTTTAAAGGGAGGACCAAAAAAATCCTCCCAATTGATTTGGAAGGATTAGCCGTACCTGTGCATGATCAAATAAGCTATTTTTACATAGCTTTCGTATCGTATAGAAAATGGGCAGACTAATCCTATTTTTTCTGATTTGAAATATTTGATTTCAAACGGTCAAAATAAGATTAGTTAATCATTGTCCACCCATCATCCCTTCGTATTTGTTACAAACAGTGTAGCACACACTTATCTGTAAAAGCAAAGGGTATAAGCCTTTTTATTCCAGATTGGAGACTTCCCATTCTTCTTCTAAAACGGCATAATAATATTCGTCCCACCATTCATTATCATGGGGGATGCATTTTTTGAAAAAGCCTTCCCGTCTCATCCCGATCTTTTCCATCACCCGGTGCGAAGCCATGTTTTCCGGCTGACATGTCGCAATGATCCGGTGTAATTTCATCTTGTTAAACCCGAATGCCAGCACGGCGCGCGCCGCCTCTGAAGCATATCCTTTGCCCTGGTATTCCGGGTGAAACACCCAGCCGATTTCATACGTATGATCGCCAAAATACTGAAAAAAAGCAATGTGGCCAATGACCGTTTTTTCATCCTTCAATAAAACGGGAAACTTCCCGGCATGTTCACCGCTGTTTTCAGTAACGAATTTCCTGGCATCATCTTCGGTAAAGACACCCTCTGGTATATATTTCATGACATTCGGATTTGAGGTGTACGCATAGACATCCTGCCAATCTTCCGGTTCAAATGTCCGAATTACGAGCCTGTCAGTTTTGATATTCATTTTTTATGTTCCTCCATCAAAAAAGGTTTCATTTACTACTTCGATTGAAAGATGTAAAAACCTTTGAGCGGGGAAGAGCCGAATAAAAAAAGCCTGCAGCTATACACTGCAGGCGGTTATTTTTCATTTCCGGCGGCGGGCAGGTTTGTAAACCCGAATTGCCCTCCGACAGCTTCTTTTACTTCATGAATAACGATAAATGATTTCGGATCAATTTTTTGAACATGTTTTTTGATTTTCAGCAATTCGTTCTTTTTAATGACAACATAGATAATGCGCTTGTCTTTGCTGCCGTAATACCCGTATCCGTAAAAAATCGTCGCCGCGTTGCCGTACTCGGAGGTGATGGCTTTGGCGATTTCTTCGTATTGGTCAGACATAATGGTGAGAGCTTTTTTATTATGGAAACCCTCAATGACAATATCGACGATTTTGGCGCACAGATATACGAATATAAACGTATACAGCATATGATTGATGCCGATCGCTAAAACGGATGCAAAAATGATGACACAATCCATATAAAACATGCTTTTCGAGATGTTAAAGCCCTTTGTGTAATTTAATAAATACGCCAAAAGCGTGGTCCCGCCGGTAGATCCGTCAGCGATAAAGATCAATGCCAGCCCCGCTCCCATCAGCAGAGCGCCGAATACAATCCCGAGCACCATATCGTGCACGCCGAACGGAATAAAGCTGACGATGCTGAGAAAAACAGAAGTCATTCCCGTACCGAGTATCGTGTATAAAATCGTTTTTTTCGTTAAAAATTTATAAGCCAGCCCGATAAAAATCAAATTTACAACCAGAGTCGTAATACTTGCAGGTATATGGAAAAGATAATATAACACGAGAGCGATTCCCACGGTGCTGCCGTCCCCTAAATGATTCGGGATGACGAAAAATTCCACGGACGCCGCAATAAGAAAGGCTCCGGCCATAATCATCAGTATATCCTTGCAAATGTTCTTCATGTGCAAACCTCCTCCGCAGTCAAAAATATATAAAAAACAAAAACGCCTCAAAAATTATCCAGCAGAACTAAATAATTTTTAAGACGAATCATTCACAATCTCGTTTGTTCATTCAGTAAAGAATGATCAGCTTCAATATCGAAGATTATATAGACACCTTCACATCTTGTCAATGCCGTGAAAATTGATTTTTCTGCAGTGTATATGAGGTTTAAATCAATTTAAAACGAGGAATTATATCAGAAGAGTTTTCATTTCTGCTCTATCAATAAGAGAAATGTAATGAGAGACAACGAAGAAGGGATGATGACATTGGAACGAATTTTTATCAGTCCGGCCAAATACGTGCAGGGAAAAAACGCCATTAAAACGATCGGCGGACATCTGGAGGGCGTTGGTGAAAAAGCCGTCGTCATCGCGGACAAAACCGTATGGGATATCGCGGGCCACAAGGTGACGGCTGAATTAAAGAAAAGCAATATCTCTTCTGAAGAGGCGGTTTTCAACGGCGAAGCCTCGCAGGAAGAAATGAAAAGAATTGCCGGCATCGCAGAAAAAGCAGGCGCGACTATTGTCATCGGAGTCGGCGGCGGTAAAACGCTTGATACGGCCAAAGCCGTATCAGATGAAATAAACGGCTATACCGTTATCGTGCCGACGGCCGCTTCAACTGACGCTCCGACAAGCGGGCTGTCTGTCGTGTATTCTGAACAAGGCGCGTTCGAAAACTATCGTTTCTATCATAAGAATCCTGACCTGGTTCTGGTCGATACGAAAATCGTCGCGGAAGCTCCGCCGCGCTTTTTAGCATCAGGGATTGCCGATGCGATGGCGACGTGGATAGAGGCGCGCAGTGTCATCGCCAATGGCGGTAAAACGATGGCAGGCGGAATTCCGACAATCGCCGGAGAGGCTATCGCGGAAAAATGTGAAGCGGTATTATTCAAATACGGCCGTCTCGCTTATGAGTCTGTGAAAGCGAAAGCCGTTACGCCCGCATTGGAAGCGGTGGTTGAAGCCAATACACTTCTGAGCGGACTGGGATTTGAAAGCGGCGGCTTAGCTGCGGCACATGCCATTCATAACGGATTTACCGCGCTTGAAGGTGAAATCCATCACTTGACCCACGGTGAAAAAGTGGCATTCGGCACGCTCGTTCAATTGGCGCTGGAAAAACGTTCGCTTGAGGAAATTGAGCGGTATATCGCGTTTTATATCAGCTTGGGGCTGCCTGTCACACTTGAAGACATCAAATTGAAAGACGCATCTAAAGAGGACATTATGAAAGTGGCAGAAGCCGCGACGATTGAAGAAGAAACAATTCATGCTGCTTTTGACGTTACGGCTGACGACGTGGCGGATGCCATTATAGCGGCTGATCAATACGCAAAAGCATTTAAAGAAAAACACGCGTAAAACCTTTTACCGCGTGACCCAGACCCAAGGGCTGTTACAGCCCTTGGTTTTTTTATGCCCTTTGAAAACTTTTAAAAATAAAGAAAAAATTATGATACAATATACAAATGTTTTGAGAGATTGACAAAGGAAAGGTGGGAACGATATGTTGCATAATCCGACCGGTAAGGAGCGGCTTGCGCTGGCTTTTCTTCTCGGAATGCTTGCGATACTGGGGCCGCTCAATATAGATATGTATCTGCCGAGTTTCCCTGAAATCGCTGAAGATTTAAGCGCCCGCGCATCGCTTGTCCAGCTCAGTTTAACCGCATGTCTGATCGGACTGACAATCGGACAGGTTGTTGTCGGCCCGTTAAGTGACGCGAAGGGAAGAAGAAAACCGTTATTACTATGTATTTTTTTATTTGCTTTGTTTTCTCTGTTTTGCGCGCTTGCACCGAACATTACTACATTAGTGATTGCCCGTTTTCTTCAAGGGTTCACCGCTTCGGCAGGACTCGTTTTATCCCGTGCAATCGTCAGAGATGTGTTTTCGGGAAGAGAGCTTTCTAAATTTTTCTCGCTGCTGATGGTCATTACCGCCGTCGCGCCGATGGTGGCGCCGATGACGGGAGGCGCGATTTTACTGCTTCCGTTTGCATCATGGCATACGATTTTTCTCTTTTTAACCTTTATCGGGTTTTTGCTTGTTCTTATCATTGCGCTCAAGCTGACAGAAACCCTGCCGCCGGACAAGCGGATTCCGAGCTCCATCGGAAATTCCGTGCGGACAATGGGAAGCCTGCTGAAGGATCGGTCATTTATCGGTTATGCGCTGACGGTCGGTTTTATTCACGGCGGGAGCTTTGCGTATGTCTCCGGAACGCCTTTCGTGTATCAGGATATTTACGGAGTATCGCCTCAGGTATTCAGTGTTTTATTCGGCATAAACGGTCTGGCGATCATTACCGGAAGCTTTATCATCGGGCGTTTCGGCGGAATCATTCACGAAAAAAGCCTGTTGAGAATCGGCGTGATTACAGCGATGACGGCGACTGCCGTTCTGCTCGTCATGACGATCATTCACGGACCGCTGGCGGCACTGGTGATTTCAATTTTTATTTATATGATTACGATCGGCATGACGCTGACAAGCACCTTTACATTGGCGATGGAAAAGCAGGGACACCGCGCGGGAAGCGCAAGCGCACTGCTTGGCATGCTTCCGCTTCTTCTCGGTTCCATCGTGTCGCCGCTTGTGGGGATGAATGAAGCGACGGCCGTCCCGATGGGGGCAATTATGTTCACGACATCCGTTATCGGTTCCATCGCTTTTTTCGCCTTAACAACAAAACCGGAGAAAGCAAAAAAGGAGTGAAATGATTCACTCCTTTTTTTGATACCCGTTATTCATATTTCTTCAGCACGATCGCCGAATTATGCCCGCCAAAGCCGAATGAGTTGGAAAGGCCGATCGTTAACGATTGATGGCGGGGCCCGTCTGCTACATAGTCCAAATCACATGCCGAATCAGGGTGCTGCAGATTGATCGTCGGCGGGATGATGCCGTGTCTCAGGCTTTCTGTCAGAGCGATGGCTTCAACGCCGCCTGCCGCGCCAAGCATGTGGCCGAGCATTGATTTGTTGGCCGTAACCGGAATATCATACGCAAGCTCCCCGAATAATGTCTTGATGGCCAATGTTTCAGAAAGATCTCCGGCTTTTGTGCTTGTCGCATGAGCGCTTACGACATCAATGTCTTCCGCTGAAACGTTCGCCTTTTTCAAAGCGTTTTTCATCGCCAGGTATGCGCCCGTTCCTTCCGGATGGGAGGCCACCATATGATAGGCGTCAGAGCTCGCACCGTAGCCGAGCACCTCACAAAGGATCGGGGCATTTCTGCCGATTGCGCTATCCAATGATTCCAATACTAAGATGCCCGCGCCTTCACTCATGACAAATCCATCGCGATCCGCGTCAAACGGCCGGCTTGCCGCGGCGGGGTCTTCGTTTCTCGCTGACAGCGCGTGGGCATTGCCGAAGCTGGCTAATGACAAATTCGTAATCGCCGCTTCCGCTCCCCCGGCAAACATGATATCTGCGTCATCATTCCGAATGGCGTTGAATGCTTCCCCGATCGACGTATTGCCGATGGAACACGCGGTGACGGGAGAAAGTGAGGGGCCGAGCGCGCCTAATCTGATGCTGATTTGAGCGGCGGCCGCATTTGAGATCATCATGGGGACAAGGCTCGGGCTCACTTTTCGCGCTCCTCGTTCATTTAAAGTATGAACATTATCAATCAAAGTCGTGATGCCGCCGATTCCCGAGCCGACGTACACGCCGAGGCGTTCACGGTCAATCTGATCGAGCTGAATCCCGGAGCTTTCAAGCGCCTGTTCCGCTGCCGCTAAAGCAAACTGGCTGAAACGGTCAAGCCGTCTCGCTTCTTTTCTGCCCCATCTTTCTTCTGCGTCAAAATCACGGACGGTACCGGCTATTTTTGTCTTTGAGCCGGAGACATCAAACGAATCGATGAAAGAGATTCCCGATTTTCCTTCCGTCAGGTGTTTCCAAAATGTATGCACATCATTGCCGAGAGGTGAAATCACTCCCATTCCGGTGATCACAACTCTTTTCATGGTCATTCCTCCTTCGGTATGTATTTATTGTAACTCGCAATTATCCTATTACAAGTTGTTGATTATCCTAGTATAATGAATACCAGGGTAAGAGAGGAGAGATTCGGTATGATACCAGAAGGAAGATTGCAGGCGCTCTCAGAGTTTTTAAAAACGCAGCGGGCCAAAATTTCTCCGCAGATGGCCGGGCTGCCGATGGGTACACGGAGAAGAACGCCCGGACTCCGAAGAGAAGAGGTCGCGCAATTAGCCGGCGTAAGCACCACGTGGTATACGTGGCTGGAGCAGGGCAGAGACATTAAAGTGTCCGCAGCCGTATTGGACGCCGTTTCCGATGCGCTGCAGCTGAACAAAGATGAGAGAAATTATTTATACGCGCTTGCCATTGAGGAGGGCGTGAAGCAGCCGTTTGCTGCGGAGGAAGAAGCGGTTATCAGCCCGTCCCTTTCAAAAATCCTGCAGGAGCTCCGTTATTGTCCCACCATTATCTCGGACAGGCGGTGTCATATCGTAGGGTGGAACCAGGCTGCGGCGCACGTGTTTTTAGATTTTGAACAAATTCCTCCTGAAAAGCGGAATCTCATAGAGCTATTGTTTTCCAGAAAAGAATTAAGAAGTTTAGCCGTGAACTGGGAGCACTTTGTGAAAGGATTCATCGCCATTTTCAGAACGTATTACGGCCAGTATGTAGCTGATACGTGGTATTCTCAGTTTATAGAAGAAATGGAGAAAACGTATTCGGAATTTCATACGCTGTGGAATGAGAGCGAAGTCAGCTCGGCACCCGAAGTATTAATTGAGTTCCGCCACGCGAAGGCGGGAAAAATGGTCTTTAACCTGACTTCATTTCAGGTTCAGGGCAACAGTGATCTGCGCTGCAGTGTGTATACACCGGTAGATCATACCGAAACGGAAGCAAAGCTGAAAAAGCTCTTCGAAAACAGATGAAGAACAGAACAAAACGGGAGGCGGCCGCCTCCCGTTTCAGTTTAAAATAAAAGCATGAGACCGGCGATGGCCGGTGTTAAAAAGATGGCTGATTTCAGAATGACTTTCGGCACGAGGTTGGTGAATTTCGCTCCGACATATGCGCCGCACATCGTTCCGATCAGCACTTTGACCAACAGCATATAATCGACAAATCCTTCCGTCACATAACCGAGTCCTCCGCCGACCGCAAGCGGGATAATGACAAGCATGGTGGTGCCGACCGACTGGCGGATGGATAAGCGCAAAAGAATCATTAAGCCGATTTGGATGAAAGGGGCAGAGCCGATCCCGAACGTTCCGGACAAGATTCCTGCGATGACACCGAGTACAACGGCTTTCACCCATATGTTCAGATTGCTTTGCTGTCCCGAATCTTCTTGTGTTTCTTTTACAATAAATAACCGGACTAAAATAAGCAGAGCAGATAAAAACAGCATGCCCGCCGTCAAGTAATGCAGCAAATCTGCGGGGATAAGGGAAGTAAGCCTTGCCCCGAAAAACGAACCGAATGCCGCAAAAACGCCGACGATGAGACCGATCTTCATCTGAATATTGCCTTCACGGTAGTGGCTGAATGCCCCCGACAAACTTGTGAAAGCCATTCCGGCAAGGGAGGTGCCTAAAGCCGTATGAATCGGTACGTGAAACAGTATAGTTAAAAGTGCAATGACAAAACCGGCTCCCCCGGCGCCGATAAACCCGAGAATAATCCCGAGAAGAAACATAACGAGTATAATAAGCACAATCTTCTCCTCCATTTAGATGCCTGATCACCATGTTCCGCTCCGCTGTACCAGGTTTTAATAATCGACCGTAGTCCGTCGACCGTCGTCTAATATCTTTATGTTACCTCAAATTTAAGGTATTGGCAAGAAGCCGAATCGCTTTTATACAGAGGGTTTACAGCTCTTTCACCATCACTTTTTCCCCGTTTGAGTCCAGCTCTCCATTGAATAAGAAGCCGAATTTTTGATAAAGCCGCAATGCGTGGACGTTATCTTCAAACAGGCTTAAATAAATCCGTCTGCAATCATATATTTGAGTGAGATGACGGATTAGGGCATCAAGCAACAGCTTGCCCAATCCCCGTCCCTGATAACGTTCATCAATAAAAAAACGGTCAAGCCACACTCTGCCGTTTTCATTTTCCTCATCATATTCCGGAAACCATCCGTACATGGCAAAGCCGACCAATTCCCCGTTAATATAAAGACCGGCCGGCTGATAATGCCGGCAATCCTCAGCATCTTGTAAGCACTCTTCCGCGGTTTCAATAAATGAAATCTGGCTTTCCCTTACATGAAGCGCCAGTATATCAGCACGGTTTTCTTCCGTGACTGCTCTGATTTCAATCGTCATACTTGATACTCCTCTTCCGCTTTTTCTGAGACGGTAAAGCTTTCATTGCGTAAGCCATTTGTGAATCAGCCTTCTCTCGGATACAATGATCATCATAAAGGATATGGTTACCGTATAGTCAAGGAGGCATTATGAGCGAAGACGTCAGAAAATACTTCACAACGGGTGAATTTGCAAAACTGTGCCACGTAAAAAAACAGACCCTGTTCCATTATGACGAGATCGGCCTGCTTTCTCCGGAAATCAAAAAAGCGAACGGATACAGATACTATTCCTATCATCAATTCGAACTGTTCCAGGTCATCGGTCTGTTTAAGGAGGTCGGCGTGCCCTTAAAGCAGATTAAACCGCTCTTAACAGACAAAACCCCTGAGGGTATCATCACGCTTTTAAAAGAGAAATCTTCAGAAATCGAAAGCAAAATCAAAAAGCTGGAGCATCTGCAAAGAATGATTCAGACAAAGGTGAAGCTGACCGAACAAGCCTTGGAGACAGACTTTTCCTCCGTCTCATTGCAGCGATTAGATGAAGAGACACTTATGATAGGACGCCCCGTACTCCATTTGACAGAACGGCAATACACTGCCGCCATTTCCGAATTGATCCGCTATATGCGGGTACATGAACTCGATCAGGGGCACCCGGTCGGCGGACTGTTTGCGCGGGAGCAGATTCTGAAAAAAGAATTCTACAACTACACTCATTTTTATATGAAGACAGAAGAAGACATAGAGAATAAAGATTTCCATATCAAGCCGAAAGGGCTTTATGCCGTCGGGTACCAAATAGGGGATGAAGCGGAAGCGGCTTACCGCGGCATCATGCAGTTTATTGAAGAGTATGGACTGGAAATGGGCGATTATGCATATGAAGAATATATGCTTGATGAGGTTGTGGCGGACGGGTTTGACAATCAGATCACAAGAATCCAGCTGCAAGTCCGCAATCCATAAAGCCGATGCCGCCGTTCATTTACGTCTTCTAACAAACCTTGTATAATGAGAAAAATCAGATTGCAATTGAGGTGAAAAACGATATGTTTCTAGCGCCCTTATTTGAACATGATGTACCGGCAGCTCTTCTCCGCCCTTAATGGAGAAAAGTGACTGCGCTTCTCTCCGTTAGGGCATATGACGTGACCTAATATGATAACGGAGGGTGCATCAAATTGAAAAATACATTGTTTGGTTCGATTTATTTGGCATTGGCCGCCAGTATCTGGGGCGGTATGTATGTCGTCGTTAAAGTTGTTGTAGCGGTTATTCCGCCGCTTGAACTGGTATGGCTGAGATATGCGGTGGCGCTACTTTCGCTTTTGATTCTCAGTTTGTTTACACGCCAATCCTGGAAAGTTCATAAACGTGATCTATTACTGATTGCTGCGATCGGATTGATCGGCAACACGATTTCGATCGTCACGCAGGAAATCGGCACGAAATTATCAACCGCGCAGATGGGTGCGATTATTACGGCATCCACTCCCGCATTTATGGTTGTATTTGCCCGGCTGATTTTGAAAGAACGGTTAACGCTGAAAAAAGGAATATCGACAGGGCTGGCGACGATCGGAGTATTGCTCATTGTGGGGAACGGAGATCTCAATATGTCGAGCCAGCTCGGCGGTCTCTCGCTTCTGGCTGCGGCGCTGACATGGGCTTTGATGTCCGTGCTGATGAAACGGGTTCCCGGCCATTACTCACCGCTTGTCGTCACAACGTATTCCATTTGCGTCGCATTTGTCATCCTGACCCCGTTTACAGCGGGCCCGCTTCGGGAGATTCCTTTGTCTCAGCTTGCCCGGCCTGAGATATGGGGCGGACTTTTATATCTGGGTGTGATCTCAACCGCCTGCGCGTTCATGCTTTGGAATCGCGGATTGCAATTACTGAATGCGGCAAGCGGCGGTCTGTTTTTCTTCTTTCAGCCGCTTTCCGGGACTTTGCTCGGCTGGCTGCTGCTGGGAGAGACGATCGGAGGAACCTTCTGGATCGGGGCGGCTCTTATTGTTTCAGGCGTCGTTCTCGTCATGAAAGAAAAATAGAAAATGAAAAAAAGCCATTCAGCAAATGAATGGCTTTTTTCTGTTTTTCCGGCAGGATTCGCTCCGTCATACACAGAAAACAAGGAGCAGAAACGGATCATGGGCACCGGTACTCTCAAGGTGCAATACTCGGACCCTCAGGGTTTCGTCAATTAACATAACGGGCGGTGAAAAAATGGAGCCAAAATGGCTTGAATGGGCAAAACAGCTTCAATCCGCGGCGCAAGCGGGGCTGGCTTATTCCAAAGACATATATGATATTGAGAGATTTGAAGAAATAAGAAAAATAAGCGTGGATATCATGGCGCATCATACCGGCATCGATAAAAGGGTCATCAAAGACGTATTCGCCGGTGACACGGGCTATCCCACTCCGAAAGTTGATATCAGAGCGGCAGTTTTTAAAGATCAGAGCATATTAATGGTAAGAGAGAAAAGCGACGGCAGATGGGCGCTGCCGGGAGGATGGGCTGATATCGGGATTTCACCGGGCGAGACCGCTGTCAAAGAAGTAAAAGAGGAGTCGGGAATCGACGTAAAGCCCGTTAAACTGTTAGCTGTAATGGATAAGAAATGCCATTCCCATCCGCCGTCCGCCGCCCACGTTTACAAAGTGTTTATCAAATGCGAGATCATCGGCGGCCGGATCAGGGAGGGAACAGAAACAAGCGCCGCCGGCTTTTTTGCGGAAAAGGAACTGCCGCCGCTATCTGAAGCCCGCAATACAGAAAGTCAGATTGAAAAGATGTTTGCGTATCTCAAACATCCGGACGAACCCGTTTATTTTGATTAAGGCAGCAAGTAGGTAAAAGAGAGGGACTGGTTCAGAACCATTTCACTTATGAATGATCCGGCCTGTGATAGAGAAGGTAAATCATTAGGCCAGGTTTTAAAAGTCTGCCTGTCTCGGTGTGGCGCGCCCCTTAAAAAACCGTTTTTGAAAAATCGATAATCCTGCGGGCAGCTTCTGTCGGTTTTTCCTCGGGGACGTAATGGCCGCAGCCTTTTATCTCATATCCGCTGACTTCACGAATTGATTCTCTCCATGTGCCAAGCACGGGAAGACCGGCTAAGTTCCCTTTTTCTCCCCACAGCAAAAGCGTGGGAACATCCAGTTTTTTCTGTGATTCCTTTTCTGAACGATATCTCGGCAAATCAATTTGATAAGCGGCTCTGTAGTCATTAAGCGCAGCTTGAACAGCGCCGGGCTGCTTCCAGGCAGCTAAGTACCGTTCCCAGGCGCCGTCTGATGTCAGCAGGTCAAAAAGCCCGTCGCCTCTGCTTAATAAAAATCTAAGATATTCCTCTTCTTTTCCTTGTATTAATTCTTCCGGCAGATGGGGAACGACCTGAAATGTCCAGTGCCAGTATTTTTTTGCCGCTTCAGCTGCCGTCAGAGAATCATAGACGTATTCAGTCGGCATAATGTCAATGAGCACAAGGCCTGCCGCCAGTTCCGGCGCATCTAAAGCGAGCCGCCTTGCTACCCTTGCGCCTCTGTCATGCCCGGCAATTAACGCTTTTTGTATATGCAGGCGGCGCATCAGACCTTGTATATCGCTTGCCATCGTTTTGTTATCATAGCCGTTTATGCCGCTCGGCTTTTCAGAATCGCCGTAGCCCCTCAGATCAACCGCGATGACTCTATGAGAAGCGGCAAGCGTCGGAATCACATAACGCCACGTCACCCAGCTTTGCGGAAAGCCGTGCAGGAGAATGACGGGGGGAGCATCCTCCTTTCCCGTAAAGACGTAATGAAGGCGGATGCCATTTACCTCAATTGAATCATGGGTCACATGCTTTTCAAATTGTTCACGAAAAGAATCCATCTTCTCTCTCCTCATAAAATGTTATTTTTTTATTTGAGAAATAATAGCGGAAGTGACATCTTCCGTTGAATGTTTTCCGCCGACATCAGGAGTCAGAATGCCGCTGTTTGTGACCGTTTCAATAGATTGTAAGAGGAGATGGCCCAGTTCCTCTTCTCCGAATGAATCGAGCATTAATTTCGCCGTCCATATTTGGCCTATAGGATTGGCAATTCCTTTTCCGACAATATCCGGGGCGGAGCCGTGAACAGGCTCAAACATGGAAGGATATTTGCCGTTTACATTGATGTTGGCTGCGGGAGCGATTCCGATGCTTCCCATAATCGCCGCGCCGATATCTGTCAGCACATCTCCGAACAGATTCGAAGCGACAATGACATCGAAGCGTTCCGGCTGCGTGACAAAGAAGGCCGCCAGTGCATCGATGTGCTGGGAATCCGTCTCAATCCCGGCGTACTCACGGCTGACCTCTTTAAAGATGTCATCCCAGAACGGCATCGAGTGAACAATACCGTTTGATTTCGTCGCGCTTGTGACGTGTTTCCGCCGACTTTCCGCCAGTTCGAAAGCATACCGCATCACTCTTTCCGTACCCCGGCGGGAAAAGACCGCGTTTTGTATGGCGATTTCGTCCTCACCCTGATAGATTCTGCCGCCGACAGAGCTGTACTCGCCCTCACTGTTTTCGCGGACGACTATCAGATCAAAATCTTTCGGGTTAACGAGGGGGGAAGTGATTCCCGGCAGGAGCTTCGCCGGCCGCACATTAATCACCTGTTCAAATTCCCGGCGTATCTTGATGAGCAGCCCCCACAGCGAAACATGATCGGGGACGAGTTTTTGATTCCCCACCGCTCCCAAAAACAAAGCATCAAAGTGCTGTAACCTTTCTAATCCATCATCCGGCATCATAGTCCCGTGCTCCAAATAATACTCGCAGCTCCACGGAAAAGAAGTGAACTCAAAGGCAATGCCTCCATGTAATTCGGCGATCGCGTTCAACACCCGCTCCGCTTGAGGGACTGTTTCTTTCCCCACACCGTCCCCCGGTATGCTGGCAATCTTGTATGTTTTCATGTTTCCGTCACCTCTGAATGAATTGTTTTCGGTTTACGGCAGACCGTCGACCGTCGTTCATCATAATTCCATATTACGCCACCTCCGATATGCTGACAAGCTCGGGAATGTTGCTTCCATAGATAAACTGTTATATGATCTTGGTAACAATAAGGCCTAAATTGTATGAAGAGGTAGGAAAGATGGATAATTTTAAATTAGATAAGCCAATCCCGTATTATCTGCAATTTTATTCCCAATTGAAAAAAATGATATTTGAGGGGATTTTTAAACCGGGTGAACGGCTGAATGAGACTCAGCTGGCCAAGGATTTCGGAGTCAGCCGGTCGCCGGTCAGAGAAGCCATGCGGCTCCTTGAAAAGGACGGGCTTCTGACGGCAGACGATCGAAACGGCTTTGTCATTTATTCGTTGTCCGTTAAGGATGTTGAAGAGATTTATAAAATCAGAATGTCACTTGAATCACTGGCGGTCGAACTGGTTATTGATGAAGCGGCTGAGAGTGAAATTGACCTCATTGAAAAACAGCTGCGGGAGACGGAAGAAGCCATCAATAAAGGCGTCAAAGAGACTGAGATTATTTCCTTAAACGAGTCGTTTCATCGGCTCCTTGTGGATTTCAGCCGCAACAGCCGGCTGGCCATGCTGCTTGAGCATGTCAATGTGCTGATTCATTTTTGCAGAGTTCTTAATTTTAAAGGCGATGAACGTGCGGAGGTTATTCTGCATGAGCACCGGAAAGTCTTTGAAGAAATAAAAAAGGGCGACAAAACAAAAGCCGTGCAATATATGACGGAGCATCTCAAGCATGATGAAGAACATCTGAAAGGCGTGCTGAGAGCGGAAGAAACAGACGAATCATCACGATAGACAAGGCGAAATGCCTTGTCTTTTTTTTGCCGATGTCATCGAACCGTCATAAAGACCTGACGGATGTTCCTTGCATGATTTTTTCCGCGTCATTTATGATGGATATGGAAGAGACGCAAAAAAGGCAAAGGAGATTGAAAAATGGCGAAACATATTCTGATGATCAATTTTCCCGCAGAAGGACACGTAAACCCGACATTGGGTATGACAAAGGCCTTCAGCGAACGGGGCGATCACGTTCATTATATCTCAACGGAAAAATACAAAAGCAGACTGGAAGGAGTAGGGGCGAAAGTTCATCTTCACAGCGATCTGCTCAGAATGACACCTATTGATCCCGGCAGTCCGTCCGGCATACTTGCATTTTTAAAGGTTCATATCAAAACGTCACTGGAGATTTTACATATTGTGCAGCGGCTGGCAGAGGACATTCAATTCGACGCCGTCTATTATGATAAATTCGGTGCGGGAGAGCTGGTGCGGGATTATCTCAACATTCCCGGCATCTCTTCTTCAGCATCCTTCCTGTTCAATGAAGACCGTCTGAAAATACTGCCGCTCCACCCGGAATCGGGCGTGCCGTTTCAGCCGGACAGGGAATGTGAAGAGCTGTTGGCCGAGATGAAAGACAAATACGGTGTCGCCCCTGACAGCATGGTTCAATTTATGAACAACACAGGTGAATTGAACGTCGTCTATACAAGCAGATATTTTCAGCCCGAAAGTGAGACATTCGGAGATGAGTATTTATTTATCGGTCCGAGTTTTCCGAAGAGAAAAGGGCGCGTCGACTTCCCGATTGACTCACTAAAGAATGAAAAAGTCATTTATATCTCAATGGGAACGGTGCTCGGGGACACGGAAGCGTTTTTCAATCTGTGCATAGAAGCGTTCTCAGATTTTGAAGGAAAAGTAGTCATTGCCGCCGGGGAAAAAGCCGATCTGTCGAAAATCAAACAGGCGCCGGAAAACTTTATCATCGCCCCGTACGTGCCGCAGCTTGAAGTGCTGGAGCAGGCCGACGTGTTTGTCACGCATGGCGGAATGAACAGTGTAAATGAAGGCATTCATTATCAAGTGCCGCTGGTCGTCATCCCGCACGATAAAGACCAGCCGATGGTTGCGCGCCGCCTGACTGAATTGGATGCAGGCTATACAGTGCAAAAAGATGAAGTAAGCGCTGAAAAGGTAAAGCTTGCCGCGGAAGAAGTGCTGCATAACGGAAAATACAAACAAGGCATTCAAGCCATTAATGAAAGCTTTAAAGAATGTACGGACATGAAGGATGTTCTCGCCCGGATCGACCGGTTTATTGAACAAAAACATGCTCAATAATACATGGAAAAAAGCCTGTTTCCTCTGTCAAAGGGAAACAGGCTTTTTATAATGGCTTTTAGATGATGTGATGTTCTGCATTTGCAAGTTTCACAAGAGTCAAAAGAGATTCTGCCTCACGTGCGTCGAGTGTTTTTGCCAGACGGTCTTTTTCAAAGATCTGCTGGCCGAAGACATTCACTGACGCCTGGTCAACCGCTGTGTGCCAGTTCTTTTGTGAATGATTCTCAGAAAAAGAGAAAACGAACACGGTGAAGACCGCTATAAGCATCGCCATGACCCAAAATTTTTGCCGATTTCCTGCTGCTGACATAGGCCGCCTCCTAAACATTTTACTGGTATTAGATCATATATGAGCTGTTTTTAACAGAGTAAAGAAGTCATTATTTCATGTAGTCCAAATGAAACGGAGCACAGCCGAAAGCCCGCCGGTCAGGCCGATGAGCCAATTCATATTTTGTTCATATTTTATTAAAAGTTTATCCAAGTCTGTCCTTTACAGTAGATATAACCACAAAATGCTGCTGAAAGGAGCCTTTAAAAAATGCATATTCATATGATCAACAAAAACCAGTTTGAGAGTGACTTGGAGGCGGCCGGCTTCAGCCGTCAGGCAGATGATATTATCGGCAAAATGAAAGAGTACGTAACGGAATACGCGGCTTCATCCGAACGGTTCCTGATTGAAATTCAAACCGTCATGAACGAATACAAAGCCGTCGTCTGCGCGATGTTTTCGACTATGGAAATTGCCGGTGCAAATAAAGACGAGAAGCATGTTGAATTCGAAGCCTGCACAGTATTGTGTGAATAAAAGACATTCATCAAACCTCCGCGGCTGCCTGAACGGCAGTATACTGACTGGTGTTCCGGAAAGGGAAAATATTGAAACTTCTAAAGCGGCCGTTCGTATAAAAGGGTAAATCAGCTTGTATATGGAGGTTCGTGAAATGAACGAAAAGAAAAAACAAGCGTTTGAACAGCTTTTCAGCACTTTAGACGAAAGACATGAAATAAACGGCGCTGTATTGGCAGCGGAAAACGGCCGCATCTTATACCAGGGTTCATTCGGCGCTGCAGAACTGAAAACAAAGAGGATGCTGAATGACCAATCGGTCTTTGAATTGGCCTCAGTATCTAAGCCGTTTACAGCTTTGGGCGTTATCATTTTAGAGCAGCAAGGGAAGCTGCGTTATGACGATATGATAGAGCGGTGGCTTCCTGATTTTCCTTATCCGGGCATTACCATTCGGCATTTACTCCATCATACGTCAGGATTGCCGGACTATATGGAGTTGTTCTTAACACATTGGGACCGGGACAGAATTGCCGTTAATCAAGATGTGATCAATATGCTCAAGCAGCATAAGCCGGATGCTTATTTCCCGCCGGGCAAGGAGTGGCTTTACAGTAATACGGGGTATGTGGTGTTAGCGGTTATTATAGAAATTGTATCAGGCATGAGTTTTGCTGAATTTATGAAACAAGCCGTATTTCATCCGCTTCGTATGCACGATACGCGGATTTATAACAGAAGGCTGAGTAAAGAAAACATTCCGAACTATGCATATGGCTATGTGTATGATGTTCATTCCAGAGAATATGTGCTGCCGGATGAACTTGAGGAAACTGATTATGTCGTCTTTCTTGACGGAATTCAAGGTGACGGAACCGTTAACTCCGCTATTAGAGATTTATATCTGTTTGATCAGGCTCTTTATACGGAAGAAATCATCGGCAAAGAGTCTAAAGATCAAGCGTTTACACCGGGCTATTGGAATGAAGAAGAGCAATTCGGATACGGATTTGGCTGGATGATTCAAAACAGCCCCCAAAAAGGGAAGGTTATCAGTCACGACGGAGGCTGGCCGGGCTATTCAACTCTGATGATCCGGTATATTGACCAGAATAAAACATTGATTTATCTCAGCAATATGGAACAATCGTATCAATTTGAACAAGCTGTAATTGCCGCGGCTGTAAACATCTTATTTGATCAGCCATACGTGATTCCGAAACGTCCGGCAGATCAGAAAAAAGCAGATATCGATCCTGCGATTTACAGCAGATTTACCGGCAATTACTCATTTCAGGATGACACACATGCATCGGTGGCGGTAAAAGAAAACCGATTGTATCTTACAATAGACGGGCAGACTCCATTCGAATTATTCCCAATGACGGAAACCCGTTATTTTGTCAGGGCGCTGCCGCTTGAAATTGAATTTGCAGGTGATAAAGCACAAACAGCCCCGCATTTCGTTTTATATCAGGACGGCACAGAAGAAACGGCTGTGCGGATAGACTGAGTGACATGCAAAACAAAACCGCCGTCCTGAGAAGACGGCGGTAATAGAAAAGTCAGACCCCTTTGATGACGCGAAATTTTCTTTTCGGCTCTGACATAAATATAGAAGAAAAAATCATAGCTCCGAGCATTGTGATGTATTCCATATAAAGCGAAACCTCTGCCAAAACCAACCCCGCAATCATTAAAACAGCGCCCAATACCACCGCAAAAACCTTCGTTTTCATGATGAGTTCCCCCTATTATCTGATAAATGAATTATACTGCATCTCCATTAATGTGTACATTTTGTGAACAATTTCACCTGATGAAAGGCAATAAAGAGAGATTTGAAGAATTAGGAGAAATGACAGGCCATCTTTTTGTTTTACTGAAGAAACGAAAGGGAAAGTGAAAAATCAAAAAGGCAAAGGAGTTCTTGAAATGAAAGCGAGACTATTTTTATTCAGCATGTTTCTCCTGATCCCCGTTCTGGCGCTTGCCGGATGCAACAGCCAATCTTCAGGAGGAAGCGAAAAAGCGAAAGACAAAGAAACGCACTCTCACGAAGACATGAATCACTCGGGTTCATCCGAGGTGCCGAAAGGTTTAAAGAAGGCCGAAAATCCGACTTATAAGGTCGGCAGTGATGTCATGATTTTAGCTTCTCATATGAAAGGCATGAAAAATGCGCAAGGAACCGTAAAAGGTGCTTATGATACAACGGTTTACAGTGTGTCGTACACTCCGGAAACGGGAGGAAAGCGCGTCGAAGATCATAAATGGGTCATTCAGGAAGAGCTGAAGGGCGCCGGTGATAAAACGTTAAAACCGGGTGACAAGGCCGTGATCGAGGCATCCCATATGAAAGGCATGAAGGGCGCCGAAGCCGTTATTGATTCAGCCAAAAAGACAACCGTGTATATGGTCGACTATACACCGACTGACGGCGGCCAAAAAGTAACCAATCATAAATGGGTGACAGAAGACGAGCTTGCTGCCGCAAAATAAAAAGACCGCAAAAGCCGAAGGAACTCCTTTGGCTTTTTTGCGGTCTCACATTTATGCGGATTTTCTTTTCAAAGCGGGTCTCGTTAAAGAGAATACAGCTAACGCGACAGCGATAATGACAATCAAACCGCCGCACCAGGCTGTTGCTGTGACAGAACCGGTTTGTCCGATCACGCCGCCGCCGATGGCTGACCCGAGCGCGATGCCGATCTGCAAAGCGGACGTGTTGAAGCTTTGCTGAATATCGGAAGACTCAGGCGCAATTTTGATTAAATAGCTTTGCTGCGCCGGCGCAAGGCTCCAGCTGAGCAATCCCCAGATCACCATCGCAGGCAGGAAAATGATTAAAGAAACCGTTGTCAGCGGAAGAATAAACAGGATCAGAGCGAAAGAAACGGTCACAAGCATGATGCTTTTAAATGCTCCTAAACGGTCATACAGCCAGCCTCCGAACGGGCCGCCGCATACCGCTGACAGACCGAACAAAAAGTAGCATACACTGACCCAAACGGAACTCAAATGAAGCGTTCTTTCCAAAAAAGGCGCAAAGTAGGCATAGAGTGTGTAATGCCCCGCCAATGTAAACAAGGTGACAAGATGTGCGCTGGCAATTTTGGCGGTCCCGATCGTCTTGATCTGCTCACGAAACGGAATCATTTTTTCAGCAGGTATTTTTTCAAAAAAGACGCTGATAATCAGCATGGAAACGAGAGATAATACGCCGATTCCCAAGAACAGAACGCGCCATCCGAAGGCATTGCTGATGATAATGCCGACAGGCACGCCTAAAGCGATTGCGGAGCTGAACCCCATGAAAATGATGCCGATCGCCCGCGCTCTGTATTCAGGCGCCACGATTTTAGGAGCAATCGTTAAAGAAAGGACGACAATCAGCCCTGTGCTCATGGAAGCGAGCACCCGTGACACCATAAGTACGGCGAAATTGGGACTGAAATAAGCCACCAGATTACTTAGGAAGAAAATAAACAGTGCGATTAAATAAAGCCGCTTTCGTTCAGCCTTTGCCGTCACCGCCAAAAGCAGCGGGCCGGATACCGCGTAACCGAGCGCAAACACGCTGATCAGCTGCCCCGCGCTGACGATGGATATATCTAAGTCGGAAGCGATTTGCGGAAGAATACCGCCCACAATTAATTCAACCAATCCGACTGCGATGGTAGATGCTGCAAGCAGAAATACTTTGAAATTCATGTACAGATACTCCTTTTTTTATTTTTTAGAAAATAAAAAATCCTGATTACAAAAAGTGTACGGGACAATTTTTGTAATCAGGATTTTACGGTTCCTGGTAGACACCCTCAAACCATATCATTGAGGTTATACAATGTATGCAATATTCGGTTGTGTCCGTTACTGCAAAAAATTCTACCATAATAGTGAGGGAGATTCCATAGAAAATTCGAGGAAATCCTTTCAATTTCAATATCGGCGGCTGTAACGTCATTGATGAAGCAGGGAAAAAAATTTATGATAACCGTAAGGAGTCTATACAGATCAAACATTATACAGCCGGAGGAAACCGATGAATAAGTACGAAAAAATCGCCAACGAAATGAGAAAGAGGATTAAAAGCAGTGTATATGACATAGATCAGCCGATCCCGGATGAAAAGACGCTCGCTGCGGAGTTCGGGTGCAGCCGGATGACAATGAAGCGGGCGCTTGATACACTTGCGGCTGAAGGGATGCTTTTCAGAAAAAGAGGGCACGGCACGTTTATCATTCAATCAGCCATGCAGGATGAGCACGTTCACGTAGTCAGCAACGAAATTCTCGGCTTGAGCAATTTGTTAAAAGGAAAAAATATCAAGAGCAAGGTCATCCGGTTTGAAGTGCAGTTTCCGTCTCAAGATGTCGCCGCACATTTGGCCATCGATGAAAAGACTCCCGTCTATTATGTAGTGAGGCTCAGAATTGTTGAAGGCGAACCGTACGTTCTTGAAAAAACGTACATGCCGGCGAGCCTTATACCCGGCATTAATGATGAGGTGCTCAACCATTCCATCTACGATCATATTACGCGGGAACTCCAGCTCAAAATCGCAGGCTCACACAGAAAAATCAGAGCGTGCAAGTCGGATGATATGGATCAGCAATATCTCGGCTGCCGGCCGGATGACCCGATACTTGAAGTCGAGCATGTAGGCTTTTTGGACAACGGCACTCCCTTTGAATATTCATTTTCCCGCCACCGTCATGACAAGTTTGTCGTGACCTCAGTCAATATAAAACGTTCATAAAAGCGCCGAAGAGTGAGAGAAAAACTCACTCTTTTTTTGTGCCGCTGATTTACATCTTCGCTTCTTTTATGTTATATTACCCAATGATAGAATCATCCTACAAATTTCAGAGGTGTTTTGATGGAGATATCCAAAACAAGCAGACTGTCGCTCGTAGAACAAGTGGTGACGCAAATTGAATCGTTAATTCAATCGGATAAATGGCCGGTCGGGACGCGCATTCCCCCTGAGCTGGATTTAATGAAGCAATTTGATGTGAGCCGAAACACATTGCGTGAGGCCATTCGGGCGCTCGTACATGCCGGCCTGCTTCAGACAAGGCAGGGGAGCGGTACGTATGTCAGCTCATCCAGTGTTCTCGGCGCGGCATTTTACCGCCATATTAAAAAATCAAATTTGCTTGAAACATTAGAAGTCAGATACGCACTCGAAAGAGAAGCTGCGCGATTGGCGGCGGAAAGGCGTAATGACGAAGACCTGAAAGCACTGAAGGTGTGCTTGGATGAATGTGAAGCGGCCTTGCAAAATGAAGATCGAAAACGATATGCCGAGGCTGACATTAAACTGCACAAAACCATTGTACAGGCGGCCCATAACAACATGCTTTCTGATCTTTACGAGCATATGACGGAGGCGCTTTGTGCGTCAGTCCATAACCTGTTGGAAATCACCCCTGCTATACGGATCCACACCCAGCTTGCCGCCGCGATTATCGGACAGAAGCCGGATCAGGCCATGGAGGCCGTCAACCAATACATCACAGTATTTAAAGATACAATACACATGGAGGATGAACATGAAAATTAAAGACGAACATCAAATTCTGCAAGCAAGTCAGCGTAAAAAACTGATATTGCTGGTCATCGGAGTCATATTGATAGGGGCCAACCTCAGAGCGCCTCTGACATCGGTCGGGCCGCTCGTTTCCTCAATTCGGGACAGCCTCGGCATGACCAATGCGGCTGCCGGCACCATTACGACAGTGCCGCTTTTGGCCTTTGCATGTCTGTCGCCGTTTGTTCCTTTATTGTCGCGGCGCTTCGGGACCGAGATTGTGTTACTGTCATCATTAATTGTCCTGACAGCCGGAACTCTGCTGCGCTCCATCGCCGGAATCGGCACTCTCTTTTTCGGAACGATCCTGTTGGGATTGTCGATCGCCGTATGCAACGTCCTGCTGCCGAGTCTCATTAAACATAAGTTTCCTGGAAATTTAGGCATCATGACCGGCGTCTACTCGGTTTCTATGAATCTGTGCGGCGCGATTGCATCCGGCATCAGCGTGCCGATCGCCTCTTCAGCGGGGTTAGGCTGGAAAGGCGCGCTCGGCTGCTGGGCTATCCTTTCTTTCATTGCGTTTGTCATGTGGATTCCGCAAATGCGAGGACGCGAACTGCCCGTCCGCACGACTGGGACAAACGGAGAGAAGAAAAGCAGTCTGCTGCGGTCTCCGCTAGCTTGGAAGGTGACGATGTTCATGGGGCTGCAATCCCTTATTTTTTACACCGTCATTGCTTGGCTGCCGGAAATTCTTCAGCAGAATGGTCTCAGCTCAAGTAAGGCGGGATGGATGCTTTCATTAATGCAATTCTCAGTCCTGCCGATTACTTTTATCGTGCCGATCGCTGCCGCTAAAATGAAAAATCAGCGCGCGCTCGCCGGACTGACAGCTTTATTTTTCCTTATCGGCATTGCCGGCGTTCTTTTCGGAAGCCCGGCTCTCACTCCGCTATGGGTCATTTTGATCGGAATTGCGGGAGGATGTGCGTTCAGCTTGGCGATGATGTTCTTCAGCCTGCGGACCCGGCATGTTCATGAAGCCGCGGCGCTTTCCGGCATGGCCCAGTCATTCGGATACCTGCTTGCCGCGTTCGGGCCGCTCGTATTCGGTTTGCTGCATGACATCACGCACGGCTGGACGGTTCCGTTATTCATGCTGATCGCAGTCTCCGTTCTGATCTTTATTTTCGGAGTCGGAGCGGGAAAAGCAGAACAGATCAAAACAGCATAAAAAAACAAAGGGCCCGCTTAGGGTCCTTTGTTTTTTATTTAAAAAGCTGTCTCAGGCCGTCACGCTGTCAGTTTTAAGCCGATGACACCGATGAGGATAAGCCCCAGAGACACCAATTGTGACAGGTTGAATTTTTCTTTAAACCAAAGTATGCCCACGGCCGAAACGCCGATGCTTCCCATGCCGGTCCAAGCCGCATACGCGACACCTGTGGGAAGAACCTGCATCGCTCCGGAAAGGCAAAAGAATGAAAGCATAAAGCCTGTTACCATGACAATCAGCGGCCACTTTTTTTTAAAACCGTCAATATGTTTCATGGCAACGGCCGCTACAACTTCCTCCGCTCCGGCAATAAATAACAGCAGCCATGCCATTAATGTTCACCCCTTGTTTCAGTTTCTTTCGTAAATACCTTCATTCCTAAAATGCCGGACAACAGCAAAGCCAAAAAGAATATTTGCCCGATTGAAAACGATTCGCCTAAAATGACGCCCGTTACATATGTGCCGACGGTGCCTATTCCGACAAAAACGGTATATGCGGCAGCCATCGGAATTTTTTTATAAGAGCGGATCAGCATCAGAAAGCTGACGGCAATCAGAAGGAAAATACCAATCCAATCAAAGAGCGAATCCGCATGCTTCAGGGCGGACGCCCAAACTACTTCTAACAGTCCGGCTATCAATACAAGCAGCCAATACATGATACAGTCACCTCAGTTATGAATGAATGTCAGTCATTTTTACGGCGGTCAAAAATGATCGGTCTCTGCCAATCATTTCTGCAAGCTTCTTTTGAGAAAGCTGAATATTTCTTTTTTATATACTTCGAGATCGACATCCTGTTCACAGCCGATATAAAACCGTTCAGCCGCGTTCTCGACAACGTTGATAATCGTTCTGGCCGTCCATCTGACATGAATGCCGCTGTGGACCTCACCCTGTTCAATGGCCGTATTGATCACGCCTTCCAGCCAGGAATAATAAGGCTGATAAATGGCTTCCCATTTCTCCATTGAATGATCGATGGCAAGACCGGAATAACAGAGAACGATAATATCTTTATGAAGCCGGGTGATGTGAAATGTCTCATCTACCAAAATGTCCAGCAACGTCCAAAAATCTTCAGAACCGTCCGTTTTCCCTTTTATTCTGTCCAGCGTAGTGTCGAGCAGGTTTTCTGCAATCGCGGATATCAGTGCGTTTTTAGAAGAAAAATATAAGTAAAACGTACCTTGGGCCGTTCCGGCTTTTTTGACGATTTCTGAAATGGATGCTTTGTCTAATCCTTTTTCAGAAATGACTTCAATCGCGGCTTGCAGGATCTTTTCGTATTTTCCCGAGCTTTGTTTTGCCAATAGAGGGGTTCCTCCTTTTATGAATGACTGTCATTCATTTTATCGCATGTTCTCTTTTTTGTCATCCCTTAAAATAAAAATACCGGAAAGAAGACCATACTTCTTTCCGGCATTCGTCATTTATCACTGTCGATCATAGCCTTCGGCAGTCCCGTATATTTTGCCCAGTAATAAATACCGAGCGAACCGATGGCGATCAGAATCAGGTCAAGCGGATTGCTGATAATGCCCAATCCGTGGCCGAACGAGCCGAGATAGGAGAAAATCAGCATCATGACATAAAAGCCGACGATCCACCATGCTGATTTCAGCTGCTGCCGTATGCTGACATCATCTTTGGGAGCATATTTACTGAAACAGAGATAGATCAGAAACATGACAATTTGAGAACCGAGAAGCCAGGATACGGTGCGCCATCCGGACCAATATACAATATAAGAGGTAAAAATAAACGACAGCGGCCCGATGATGCTCATCCCTTTTAAATAAAACGGTCTGTTAATATTCTTCGCGTTGACTCTCAGCGCCGCAGAAGAAATCGGCGCAATCGCATAAGACAGAATCAATGCGACGGAGCATACGTTGACAAGAGCGTTCCAAGAAGGGAACGGAAGCGTCCAAAAAACAGCCAGACCGAACGAAAGCCAAAGGGAGGCACGCGGTGTCCCGGTTTCTTTATTGACTTTAGAAAAAATGCTGAATAATGTTCCGTTTCTGGCCCAGGCATAGACGAGACGTGAAGTCGTATTCATAAAGATATTTCCGTTACCGCCCGGTGATAAAATCGCATCTAAAATGACCAATGTCGCCAGCCACCCCAAACCGAGTAAAACGGCGATATCTTTGAACGGAAGGGAGAATTCAGTCCCGATAGCCGGCCATCCGTGCTTCAGGGTATCCGCCGGGATCGCCCCGATAAAAGTGAGCTGCAGCACGGTGTAAATAATAGTAGACACGATAATACAGACAATCAATGCGATCGGAATGTTCCGCTTCGGATTCTGCACTTCACTCGCGACAGCCACAATCGGATGCAGCCCAAGGTATGCAAACATGACGCCGCCTGTGGAAATCGCGGCCTGAATTCCGGTGAAGCCAAAAGGCGCGAATCCGTGAACGGTCATATTGCCCGGGTGAAAATGAAAAATCAGTACCACAATTACCGTAATCGGTACGACATATTTAAAAATCGAAATAATGAAGTTTGCTTTCGCAAAGGTTTTGACACTCCAGTAATTGAGGAGGAAGAACAGGCAGAGCAGCGCAAATTGCAATATCCACCCGGCAATTGTCGGAGAATCGGAGCCTTTTACGGTCAAACCGGGAAACCAATACGCCACGTATTGGCGGACTGCCGTGACTTCTATAGAAATAAGGCTCGTGTATGCCACAATGGTGACAAAGGAAATTAAATATCCGACCAGGTGTCCGTGTGAATATACGGGATACCGGATAATTCCCCCGGTCCGCGGCAGCGCGGCGCCCAGTTCCGCATAAACCAAGCCGATCAATAAGATGATTCCCCCGCCGATCAGCCAGGAAAAAACGCCTGATGGGCCCGCTTTAGAGGCGACGTTGCTGACGGCAAACAGCCATGCCGAACCGAATATGGCTCCCATGCCGATTAAAATAAGATCAAAAAGTGACATAGTTTTCTGGAAGTTTCCTTGCTTAGACATTCGCTGCCTCCTTAGAAAAGACATTGTTCTCTTTACATAATTCCCATTATCATTCAAACATACCCAGCCGGCCGGCTGGAAAATTAGGACAACTTTCGAAACGAAGTATGTACAGCAATGTGCTCACATTATAATAACGGCCGTATGGCAAGATCTCCCGGCTTATATTCCCCGTTTTAAACACATTCAAACCTCATATTCAGAAAAACAAAAAACGCCCGAAACAGGCGTTTTTTGTTACAAGTTCATATCTTTCAGTCCGGGGCTGTGCTCATTCGGAAGTTCAGGAAGTTCCGGCACGGGGAAACCTTTAGGAGGCTCGGACACACTTAAGTCTCCGCCGTTTCGGCTCGGCGTCGTTCCCTGCAGAATTTCTCCGATCCGTGTCGGATCCAGTCTGAAATTAAATTGGGTATTATGATAACCCATCTCAACGAATTTCCGGCATTCCGGGTATTTTTCAATATCATAATTCGGCACGGGAAATAATTTGCCCCATTCGACACCCAGTGTTTCCAACGCTTTTGTAAATGCATTTTGATGGGCGTTGTCACGGACGATCAGAAAACCGAGTGTTTCTCTGAACGTCTGATTTGAACTCATTTCATAAATGCGTGTCTTTTGCAGCACGCCGGTTGATTCCAGCACGACATTGTCCAATAAATCGGAAATCAGATTCCCGTGGTTGTATACCCAAGACCCGTTCCATGGATTGCCGCCGGCGTCTACAGGAAGAGAACTTTGCGCTCCGATGATAAAATGGTGCGGATTGGCGTGTTTAACTGCTTCGTCAAGCGGCGCCTGATCTGCTGCCTGATTTCCGGGGCCCTCAGCGCCGCTTTCGTCGAGCAGCGCATTAATCGTATGCTGGACAAGCTCAACGTGTGCGATCTCTTCTAAAAATACACCGCGAAGCAGGTCACGGAACTGTTTTTCTTTTCCTCTGAAATTAGAGCTTTGGAAAAAGTATTGCATCATCGTCCGCATTTCTCCGTAGTGCCCGCCTAAAATTTCCTGAAGCACCTTGGCCGCGGCCGGGTCCGGCTTGTCCGGTTTAATGATATTGATCAGCTCTTCTTTGTAATAATACATAAACAGCGCCCCCTGAAAGAAGTTTTCGGTTCTTCTGTTAGTGTCTTTGCAAAGTCAGTTTTTATGTATCGGCATCAAAAAAAGGACGGAAAGCGTGTCCGTCCTTCTGTGTTAAGCCTCAACAGCCCCGCGAAGTTTCGTGTTGACAAGCCCGTTCCATCCTTGATCCATCGTACTGTGAATCTCGGAGCTTTTCCGATGGACTTTATTGATGACGGCTTCCGGCTCTTTCCATCCGCCGTGAATGAGAGTGAATTCCGTATCTCCGCTTTCCGTTTCCTTTAAGACAAAAGAAACGATCCAGCCTTCCGTATCCCACGAAAAAGAAAGGCGGTACGGCGCTTCAATATCCAGCAGCTTGCACGGAGACGGACCGAACGGAGATTCCAGCTGAAACTCACTGTCTTCTTGAGGTGTGAAATCATTCGGCATAAACCAGAGAGACAGGCCGTCCGCAGTGGAGACCGTATCCCAGACAACTTGTATCGGCGCCTTGAAAACGGCGGTATGAATAATGTCCGGTAATGGATGATTGCTGCTGTTGTTGTTTTTGTTATCTTTGTTTTGTTTATCAGACATGATGCGTAACCACTCTTTCGCTGTTTTTACTTTTGATCATACTACACGGGGCAGGACATTTGAAAACAAATCAAACTTATTTTATGCTTTTCCAAAGCCATTCAATTCATTTTAAGGAGACGTAGTGATGACAGATCAATTTAAAGCGTTAGTAGTCGATCAACGTGAAGACCGGTTTTCAGTCAGCGTACGGGAGCTGGCGGTTCAGGACCTTCCCGAGGGTGAAGTGCTGATTAAGGTTTGCTACTCAGGGGTGAATTATAAAGACAGCTTGGCTGCCATTCCTGACGGCAAGATCGTAACGTCGTATCCTTTCGTGCCGGGAATTGATTTAGCAGGAATTGTCGTTTCCTCAGATGACGCCCGTTTCAAAGAGGGGGATAGGGTCATTGCGACAAGCTACGGCATAGGTGTTTCCCGCTTTGGCGGTTATAGCGGGATGGCCCGCATTCCGGCAGATTGGATCGTGCCGCTGCCTGAAGGTCTGACACTTAAAGAAGCCATGACGATCGGAACCGCCGGCTTCACTGCCGCATTGTCCGTCCAGCGTCTTGAAGAAAACCATGCCGCTCCTGAAAAAGGGAAGGTGCTGGTGACAGGAGCGACAGGCGGCGTCGGAAGCTTTGCTGTCTCCATTCTTTCAACCTTAGGTTACGAGGTCGAGGCCAGTACGGGAAAAGAAGACGAAAGCGGCTATTTGAAGAGCCTCGGAGCAAAGACGGTCATTCACCGTGACGAAGTGTATAACGGCACGTTAAAACCAATGCAAAAACAAAAATGGGCAGCGGCCGTCGATCCGGTCGGAGGTGAGCCGCTTGCTTCAGTTCTCAGCCAGATTCAGTACGGCGGATCAGTTGCTGTGAGCGGACTGACAGCGGGAACGAAACTCCCGGCTACAGTCTTTCCGTTTATATTGCGCGGCGTCAGTCTCTTGGGAATCGATTCCGTATTCTGTCCGATGGAGACAAGAAAGAAAACATGGCAGCGTTTAGCTGATGACTTCAAGCCTGCAGATCTGGAGGCCTTTATTCAAAAGGAAATTACACTTGAAGAGCTGCCGGATACGCTTCCTGCTCTTTTAAAAGGAGAAGCGAGAGGAAGAACGATCGTTACAATAAACGAAGAATAAATCAAAAACCCCCAACTGCTGATTGGGGGTTTTCGAGATTTAATCAATTATTTATCAAAAAGAGATTAACTATTGATCATATAGTGAAAATGAGTTGATTAAAAACATAAATTGATTACATGTAGGTAATATAAAGATAAGTTATAAAATTTTCTGAAATATTTATTGACTGAAAGCGCTTTTAAAATTATGATAATAACATAAATGCCAATAATATCATTATAACTTCACTATAAAGTAACTATAAAATAACAATTTGACGAGAGGGGAGAGCGGATAATCACTATAAATGATAACGCTTTCAGATTATTTTCTTCTTATATAACTGTTTTGGACGGTCAGAACTTGTATGCAGACGTTATAGGTGCAAATATTGATAACTGAATATTCCGATATTATCTCTATGTAAAAACTAGGAGGATTTGAAGATGAATAAAAATAGCAGCCAGCATTCATTTTTGAGAACCATCATTTTAGTATCGACGTTCGGGGGTCTACTTTTCGGCTACGATACAGGTGTAATTAATGGGGCGCTGCCGTTCATGGCGGAAGCTGACCAGCTTAATCTTACCGCTTTGACTGAAGGGATGGTGGCGAGCTCCCTGCTCTTGGGTGCTGCGATCGGCGCAGTTTTCGGAGGGAGATTGTCGGACTATAACGGCAGACGTAAAAATATCCTTATCCTTGCCGTTTTGTTCTTTGCAGCGACGCTTGGATGTACACTGGCGCCTAACGTATCGGTTATGATCATCTCCCGTTTTCTGCTGGGGCTTGCCGTCGGGGGAGCATCCGTAACCGTTCCGGCATATTTGGCTGAAATGTCGCCGGCGGAAAGCCGAGGGAGAATGGTTACCCAAAATGAATTGATGATTGTAACGGGCCAGCTGCTTGCCTTCACGTGTAATGCTATCATCGGCAATGTGCTTGGTGATACCTCTCACGCTTGGCGTTATATGCTCGTTATCGCGGCCCTTCCGGCGGTATTCTTGTTTTTCGGTATGCTGAAAGTTCCTGAAAGTCCGCGCTGGCTGGTTTCTAAAGGAAGAAAAGAAGATGCTCTGCTTGTTCTCCGGCGAATAAGGAATGAAGAGAAAGCAAAGTCTGAGCTCGCTGAGATTGAATCTGCCTTTCATAAGGAAGCTGAGATGGAGCAGGCGACCTTTAAGGATCTTGCCGTTCCGTGGGTGCGCCGCATTGTGTTTATCGGGATCGGAATTGCGGTAGTGCAGCAGCTCACCGGCGTGAATTCAATTATGTATTATGGAACTCAAATTTTAAAAGATGCCGGTTTCGAGACAAAAGCCGCATTAATCGGCAATATCGCTAACGGTGTGATTTCGGTGCTCGCGACTTTTGTAGGAATATGGCTTCTCGGCAAAGTCGGCCGCCGCCCGATGCTGATGACGGGGCTGATCGGAACGACTGCGGTGCTGCTTTTGATCGGAGTTCTGTCTGTCGTGCTGAAAGGATCGCCTGCTCTTCCTTATGTGGTTCTTTCATTAACAGTCACTTTCCTTGCGTTTCAGCAGGGGGCTGTCTCTCCGGTGACCTGGCTGATGCTGTCGGAGATATTCCCGCTTCGATTGCGGGGACTTGGTATGGGGGTCACTGTCTTCTGCCTCTGGATCGTGAACTTCCTTGTTGGTTTCACTTTTCCGGTCCTGCTCGCAAACATCGGATTGTCTGCAACCTTCTTCATTTTTGTCCTGTTAGGGATAGCGTCCGTTATATTTGTGAAAAGGTTCCTTCCGGAAACGAAAGGTCTGTCGCTCGAACAGCTTGAACAAAACTTCCGTACTTATGAAAAAACAGATCGTAATAGCGCAGAAGCCAAGGTGAGCGGGTAATCTGGATAGACGCGGGGTTCCTAGGAATCCTGCTTTTTTATTTATTATATAGAAGGGAATAATAAGTGAGAAAAAAGTTTCGTAAAAGTGTTGACCTAATTTAAAGTGCATGGTATATTATTAAACGTCGCTGATGAACAAAGCGATAACGACAAATGAGAAAATGATCTTTTAAAAAAAGACTTTACAAATTCTCAAAAGCGTGTATAATAAACGAGGTCGAGAAAAAGACTTCGAAAAGAAATAAAAAAACACTTGACATCATAACTGATTGGTAGTATGATAGTTAAGTCGCCTGATAAGCGCCCGTAGCTCAATTGGATAGAGCGTTTGACTACGGATCAAAAGGTTAGGGGTTCGACTCCTCTCGGGCGCGCCAATTCAAACGCGGGTGTAGTTTAGTGGTAAAACCTCAGCCTTCCAAGCTGATGTCGTGAGTTCGATTCTCATCACCCGCTCCATTATAATGATCTTTGAAAACTAAACAAGACAAAACGTACCTGTTAATTCAAAGTTTTAAATAAATCGCACAGCGATGTGCGTAGTCAGTCAAACTACTTTATCGGAGAGTTTGATCCTGGCTCAGGACGAACGCTGGCGGCGTGCCTAATACATGCAAGTCGAGCGGACAGATGGGAGCTTGCTCCCTGATGTTAGCGGCGGACGGGTGAGTAACACGTGGGTAACCTGCCTGTAAGACTGGGATAACTCCGGGAAACCGGGGCTAATACCGGATGGTTGTCTGAACCGCATGGTTCAGACATAAAAGGTGGCTTCGGCTACCACTTACAGATGGACCCGCGGCGCATTAGCTAGTTGGTGAGGTAACGGCTCACCAAGGCGACGATGCGTAGCCGACCTGAGAGGGTGATCGGCCACACTGGGACTGAGACACGGCCCAGACTCCTACGGGAGGCAGCAGTAGGGAATCTTCCGCAATGGACGAAAGTCTGACGGAGCAACGCCGCGTGAGTGATGAAGGTTTTCGGATCGTAAAGCTCTGTTGTTAGGGAAGAACAAGTGCCGTTCAAATAGGGCGGCACCTTGACGGTACCTAACCAGAAAGCCACGGCTAACTACGTGCCAGCAGCCGCGGTAATACGTAGGTGGCAAGCGTTGTCCGGAATTATTGGGCGTAAAGGGCTCGCAGGCGGTTTCTTAAGTCTGATGTGAAAGCCCCCGGCTCAACCGGGGAGGGTCATTGGAAACTGGGGAACTTGAGTGCAGAAGAGGAGAGTGGAATTCCACGTGTAGCGGTGAAATGCGTAGAGATGTGGAGGAACACCAGTGGCGAAGGCGACTCTCTGGTCTGTAACTGACGCTGAGGAGCGAAAGCGTGGGGAGCGAACAGGATTAGATACCCTGGTAGTCCACGCCGTAAACGATGAGTGCTAAGTGTTAGGGGGTTTCCGCCCCTTAGTGCTGCAGCTAACGCATTAAGCACTCCGCCTGGGGAGTACGGTCGCAAGACTGAAACTCAAAGGAATTGACGGGGGCCCGCACAAGCGGTGGAGCATGTGGTTTAATTCGAAGCAACGCGAAGAACCTTACCAGGTCTTGACATCCTCTGACAATCCTAGAGATAGGACGTCCCCTTCGGGGGCAGAGTGACAGGTGGTGCATGGTTGTCGTCAGCTCGTGTCGTGAGATGTTGGGTTAAGTCCCGCAACGAGC